>ONAJ01000016.1 GCA_900315775.1 uncultured Prevotella sp. | reverse complement strand
ATAAACTTCTTCACCAATTACACGATATTGTGGATGTGACTTATATTTGTTGTAGGACAATCGTAATGGGTATGCTTCAAATACGTCCTCACTTTCCTCCTTGCCAATCCACTCCCATCCTTCAGTAGAATCAATAATAATTGGTATCTCTGTGAATTTAGAACTGTCACCTTCATCATTCTTCATGGAATCCTCAAAAGATGATATGCTATCATCTAGAGGTGCGCGGCGAGGGATCACATCCTGAGCAAAGACTTGTACCGAAAAACTTATCAATAATGATATTAAGGAAAGTTTATTTTTCATTTTAACTTGATGAATAATATATAAACGTATCATTGTTCACTCTTTCTCATATAGCATAAATATATATTCCTTACTCTCTTTTACCCTCCATCCTATCAATAAAGGTCTCATAAATCAGCGGATAAGCATCACTCGCATTGAAAGTAACATCTGGACGCAGAAGGGATTGCATATCGTTGGTAAACTCGGCATCCTCCATCTTCTCCTGCATGTTATTGACGAACTGCTTATAGGACGGAGCCTTTTCAACCACAAACTCCATATATTTCTTGTAGCACAGAAGGACTTTATCAACATCCACGTCCTTTCGCTGTAAGGCAATATAAAGGTCAAAGAGGTCGCGGCCTTTCTTTCGCTGGTAAAGAGCACGAAGTTTGGTGCCCAACAATTCCTCGAAATGATAGGTCGTCAGTTCTGCTTCACCCGTAAACCATGAGTTCTCCACTTTGAACGGTATCTTTGTCAACCCAAGTACATTGAAATGTTCGAAGCAATTGATTTCAACTTTCAGACGTATCTGTACCGTAGGTGGTATTTCAGACTCCACACGGAACAGCATAGTATTATTATATCGTTTCTGCTTAGTTACCCTGTCTGGCAACCAGTCAAGCACTTCTCCTAATCGATACATGATTGGCTTGATTGGTCCAGGAGTAATCTGAACCAAATCGATATCTTCACTATAGCGTGGCTGAGGCGAGAGATAGAGTTTATGCAAAGCTGTTCCACCACGAAAAGCTAACTGCGATGCAAGGAACTCATCGCTAAAGATGGAAACCAAGGCACGACATATAATCAGATCTTGTTCAATCTGTGCATTATCTATCCAGGGAGCATGCTCACTCCACTGTTGTATCGCTGTTCTGTTAATCATATATCGTCTGTTTCTATTTCCACGTTTATGTTTATCTTCCATCGGCTGTCTCTGGATGATAGATTATCTTCTGCCGATGTGCTCAATGGCTTATAAACCATACGGGCTGATGAAGCGCGAAGCTGCTCAAATAGTTTATCCGCAGTTACCCTATCTTCTATCACATTTTCTAGGATATAACCAAGACGTTGCCATGTTACAGTCTTGACAAAAGATATCAGAGCCGGGAATTGGCTGTCGATATCAATCTGTTCTGTCAGTTCTTCAAGTATGGTAGCAACGCGAGACAATCCACCAACATGCTGCTGATTCTGTACAAGGTCAGCTGCCGTCAAAAGAGAATTTGAAATTCGAATTGTCCCAGTCTCTGTATTCTTTATAACAAGAGCATCTTCGGGCATCGTATCACGATAAAACCAGTCGGTGGTTACATTTCGAGTTGTCACCAACTGACGTCTTGGATATGTTGTCATCACAGAAAACTGTTGTGGTCGCTGATGTGCCACACCGAGTAATTCTGCAGCACTTAGCATACATACATAGTAGGGCTTGCTAAGATAAGTCATCAGCTGGTCTATATAATAGGTTGCAGGAACGGAACCACGAAGAACGTAATGAACAGGAATAATAACATAGAAACCTCGATACACATTGACTATAGTCTTATTTGAACATAGCCTGTTGAGTTCATTCTTCATTATCTGTTCAGAAGAGTACATTTCCGACTCTCTCACATCCTCTATCGAAAATGTAGGATACCCATGAATCGCCCTGTCCTTTATCCACTTCTGAAGAGTCATATTGAAACTTTTTGTTGCAAAAGTAATAAAAATATTATTACCAAATACATATTTTACCAAAAATTTTCACCTTTATGGCACTTTTTATATAAAAAGTAGCTTTTTAGTCATTCAATATAACACTTTTGCCGTCCAAAATAAAGGAGAAGCTAATTATTCAGTTTGATTGCACAACCCTTTGGTTTTGTTTATACCCATATTATATTTCTATAACCTAAACTAAATTCTTTTTTTGACGGTACATATTTAACTTTGTTTTCTTCCGTCACGACTCGACAAAACTCAAGTGAACTTGACTTTGTTCTCGCTGCTCCGTCAGTTGCAGATTTTTGCCTATTTTGCGTGGGAAAGTAGATTCTGCGTGGGAAAATAGGTTAACTATTCTTTTTATAGCTCTGTACAGCCCAAATGCCCATCAGTGTGCCGATGCCCGCGAGGGCTAAGACCTGGTGGACAGTTTCGTGTAATCCGCCACCACGGATGAAGACGGTGCGGATGGCATCGATAAAGTAATGCATTGGGTTAATGTAAGTAGTAAGATAGGCCCACTGGGGCATAGAGCGTGTCGGAGTGAAAAGTCCTGATAGTAGCATAATGCTCACAACAAAGAACCACATGACGAACATAGCCTGCTGCATTGTATCAGAGTAGTTGGACACGATGAGTCCGAACGACGAGAAGAATAGTGCCAGCAACATGGCAAGCACATAGACGAGCCACACAGGTCCAGCTGGCGTAATGCCATAGACGAGCCATGCCAACAGCAAGCACACGGTGATAACAAACAGCGCAATGAGCCAATATGGAATAAGCTTAGCAAGGATAAACGACCACTTAGAGACAGGTGTAACGTTGATTTGTTCGATGGTACCAGTCTCTTTTTCACCAACGATATTAAGCGTGGGCAGGAAACCCGTCATCAGCATCATCACAATGGCAAAAAGGGCGGGAATCATGAAGAGTTTGTAGTCCTGGCCCTTGTTATACAAATTGAGAATTGACAATTGAGAATTGACAACTGACTGGCGCGATGTAACTATCTGGCTCAGATAAGCGCTACCCATTGAGCCTTTGGTGCCGTTGACGGCATTGGCTGCAATGAGATATTTTCCATCACGAATCTCAAGGATAACATCTGCACTACCCTTCTCGATATCTTTCATTGCTTCAGCGTATGTGGCCTTCTGTCCACCGAAGATAAAGTAGTTTGAAGCTGCTATCTGCTGTACCAATCGCTGCGACTCCACGGTATGGTCGATGTCAACCACATCCACCACGACGTTCTTCACTTCCATCTGCATCACCCACGGCATGATGCACATGATGACGATGGGGAACAAAACGATGAGTTTAGGAAGAAACGAATTGCGGCGTATCTGCAGAAACTCTTTTTGTATGAGGTATTTGAGCATAATTGATAATTGACAATTTAGGATTTAGAATTATGATTACTCTAAGCGCTGCTTGAACTTCTTCAGTGCGATGGTCAGTAGCACCACCGTCATACCTGCCATCACAGTAACCTCTCGAGCTACTTCGCTAATGCCAACACCCATAATCATCAGCTTGCGCATTGCCTCGATATAATAGCGTGGTGGAACCAAAGCAGCCAGCCACTGCAGCACTTGCGGCATCGACTCTACAGGGAACAGCATGCCAGACAGCATTACCACTGGCATCAATAGTACCATAGCCGACATCAGTAGCGCTACGAGTTGCGTCTGTGCTACGTTGGAGATGAGCAGTCCCAGCGAGAGCGCCAATAATATATATAAGATGCTCACAGCCAAGATCCAAAACAGCGAACCAGCCAAGGGTACTCCCAATACGAAACGCGCCATCAAAAGGATGGTGACAAGGATGCCGAATGCCAGCACCAGATAAGGCACAGCCTTAGCGATGATGACCATCAAGGGTCTGACGGGTGACACCAGTAGTACCTCCATCGTACCTTTCTCTTTCTCGCGAACAATCGAAATAGAGGTCATCATGGCACAGATAAGCATCATTAACATACCCATAATAGCGGGCACAAAATTATAGGCGGAACGCATTTGGGGATTGTACAACAGTTGAGAATTGAGAATTGAGAATTGAGAATTATTAGGTGCTGATATGATTTGTCGGGCATAGTTAGTCCATTGCTGAGCCATATTAGGATCGCTGCCGTCAACCATAATCTGCATACCCCGATTCTGTGTGAAAACCAGTGCTATATCCGCCTTCTGACTACGGATGAGATGTTCTGCCTCCTTTGGTGTGTTCACCGTCTGGGTAATAATGAAGTATTCCGATTGTGCCAGTCGTTCTACAGCCTGCTGCGTACGGGGTGACATCTCGGAGGTTACCACCACCGTGCGTACATTCTTCACATCGGTAGAGATTGCAAAGCCGAAGAGCAGCATCATCACCACAGGCATTCCGAAGAGTATCAGCATCGTACGCTTGTCGCGCAGAATATGCTTGGCTTCTTTGATTACAAATGCTATAAACTGTTTCATACACTTAATCGCTTGAACGTGTTGCCTGGCGGGCTAAATAAGTAAACACATGATCCATATCAGGCTGGTGAAGACGTTGTTTCAGTTCGTCGGGTGTACCCAGGGCGCTGATTTTTCCATCCACCATAATAGATATACGGTCACAATACTCTGCCTCGTCCATATAATGAGTAGTAACAAAGACGGTGATGCCGCGATGGGCAGCGTCGTAGATAAGTTCCCAAAACTGACGACGCGTAGCGGGATCGACACCACCCGTAGGTTCGTCAAGAAATACCACACCCGGATCGTGGAATATTGAGACAGAGAAGGCCAGCTTTTGCTTCCAGCCTAATGGTAAAGAACCCACAAGGTCGTCGCGATGGTCCTCAAACTTCAGCTGCCGCAGAACCTCATCCATCTTCCTTTTTACATCTTCCTTATTCATGCCATAGATACCGGCAAAAAGCTGAATATTCTCGGCTACGGTCAGGTCTTCATATAGTGAGAAGCGCTGCGACATATAGCCAATGTGCTTCTTTATCTGCTCATACTCCGTGCGGATGTCGAATCCTACCACCCTACCCGTTCCGCTGGTGGGTTGGTTAAGACCAGTCAACATGTGCATCGCCGTCGTCTTGCCCGCACCGTTGGCACCTAAGAAGCCGAATATCTCGCCTCTTTTAACGCTAAACGATATATCGTCAACAGCATGGAACGAACCAAAGGCTTTTACCAAATGCTCTACTTCGATGACATTCTCTGACTCTTCACTCTTCACTTTTAACTCTTCACCCTTATCTATGCCTGGCGGGTTAAATATATCGGCAAACTGAGTGAGGATATCGTCAGGAGTGCCAATGCCTCGCACCTTTCCTTGGTCCAGAAAAGCGACGCGTTCGCAACAACGAACCTCGTCGAGATAAGGCGTTGAAGCCACGATGGTAATACCTTGTTCTTTCAGCATCAGTAGCATCTCCCACAACTCCTTACGGCTCACAGGATCGACACCCGTAGTCGGTTCGTCAAGGAAGAGCACACTGGGTTGATGCACCAATGCACACGAGAGCGCCAGTTTCTGCTTCATACCCCCTGAGAGTGCTCCTGCCTTACGGTCTTTGAAGCGCTCTATCTGCGAATAAATTGCCTTGATAGTATCGTAACCTTCATCAACGGTGGTTCCGAAGAGGGTGGCAAAGAAATGTAGGTTCTCCTCAATGGTGAGGTCCTGGTAGAGCGAGAACTTGCCCGGCATATAGCCCACCCTGCTACGCACCTCACTCATCTGCTTTACCACGTCGAAGCCATCTACCGCCGCCGTGCCCGCATCGGCCAGCAACAGCGAACAGAGGATGCGGAACATCGATGTCTTGCCGGCACCATCGGGACCTATTAGTCCGAAGACCTCACCCTTGTCAACAGCAAACGACACGTCACTGAGTGCCTGCACCCGTCCGTAGTTCTTACTGATATTATTTACTTCAATGGCATTCATAATTGTCAATTTTCAATTGTCAATTAGAATTTGACCTCTCCGTACATTCCTATCTTCACGAAACCATCGTTTTTGATAGCCACCTTGACAGCATACACCAGGTCGGCACGCTCATCGTCGGTAAGGATGGTCTTGGGCGTAAACTCAGAGCGAGAAGATATCCAGCTAATGGTGCCTGCATACTCCTTACGCTGCCCGTCGCCATAGTCTGCAAAGACCTTTACCTTCTGTCCTATCTTAATGTTTTGCAACTGGGCAGAGGTGACGTATGCACGCAAGTTCATCGCCTCCGTATCGGCAATCTTAAACAGTGGTTTACCAACACTCACGAACTCACCACGCTCCACATATTTTTCGAGTATGATTCCCTTGGTAGGAGTCATGATGTGACATTTGCGCAGCATATCCTGCAACTGCGCTTTTTGAACATCAGCAGCTGCCGTTTGCTTGTCGAGGGCATGTGTGTTGGTGCTCAGTGATGATATCTGCGCATCCAACTGTTTCTGTAGCACCTTCACCAGACTCGTGGCATCGTCGAGCATCTTCGAGGGGGCAGCCCCGTCAGCCACCAGTTCGCGGTAGCGCTGCTCGTCCTGTTGAGCCTTAGCTAATTGTTGACGCGTGGCTGCTATCTGGCGTTCCATATCAGGTTTCTGGCTCTGATAGACAGCTTTTGTGGCATCCATCTGCTTAATCTTCAGCCACGTCTGCGTAGTGTCTATGAGTCCCACCTGGCGATTTGCCTCGATTTTGTCGCCCTCGTCCACATCGAACGACAACAATGCCCCACTCTGTTCGGCGAATACGGTTGTTTCGGTAGCCTCGAACGTACCCGTAGCATCGTATTCTTTCTCTTTGTTTCCGCAGGCAGTCATCATCAGCGCCACACCTGCCAATACATATATCTTTTTCATATGCTTAATTATTTGTCGTAAATTTGTTATCGTATATCTCTTTCAGCATTTCAATCTCGTGTACCGACTGTTGCACACAGGCAGCATGCTCCTGATTGATTTCGCGCACCAGGTCGTTCACATCGATGATGCCGTGCGCCAGCTTCGATTCTGCCGCCTTTCTCACAGCCTGTCGCAGCGCAATAATCTCTCTATCGTCGGCCATCAGTTTCTGGTAGCGCGCCATGTTCTCGTGCTGTTGAATCTGCTCAAGATTGTTATTGAAGAGGAACACCTCGCGATTGTTTTCTGTAATATCACGCTGCAATTGCAGTTTTGCCTTATCGTTTTTGCGAGTATAGAGGGCGCCGATATTCCACGTGATGCGAGCACCAATGATGCCGTTCAGACTCCATTTGCGACGCATCATGTCCTCAAACATATTAAGGCCCGGATAGCCATAGAAGCCCTGTGCAAACACGCCCACCTTTGGCATCAGTGCGGCATTGAGTGCCTTATCCTGTGCCCTCAGCACGCCTAACTGTGCATCCAGCGCTTTCAGTTCCGGACGACGGTTTTCAGCCGTCAGCCATCCATCTTCAACCTTCATTTGCGGCTTCTGCACCTCCTTCACCTCTATCCCGCAGAAAGTGCTCAACATGCGTTGCAACATCTTTTTCTGCGATTCCAACTCAGTAGCCTTCTGTACCGCGTTGAGACGTTCTGCTTTTACATTTTGAAGGTCGCTCTCGGAAGCTGTTCCTCGTTTTGTCATCGATTCCAGTTTGCTTTCGTTACCTGCCAGCAGCGTCTGCAGGTCGTTGTTCAACTTAATCTGCTCGTCAATCAGCAACAGTCCGAAATACATCTCGTTCACACGCTTTCGTACATTATATATATTTACCTCGTTCTGCGCTTCCTGCACCTTGCCCTGCTCACGGGCTACACGTTTCTGACTTCCTATGACGCCTCCATCGTAGATAGTTTGCTGCACATCAATGCCTACACGGTACTGGTCTTTCTTCAGCCCCTTCACGTCGATGCCCATACCGCCTAACATCGTTTTCATCTCATCGGGCCATGCCGCAACATCGCTCTGATACGTCGCTTGAGCCTGTAACGACACCTGCGGCAGCCATCCCTTCTGGATATTGGACACCGTCAACTGAGTGGTCTTCTCAATTAGTCCGTACTGACGAATCAGCGGATAGTTCTTCTCTGCCGCCTGTTGACAGTCGTCCAGCGTCTGTCCTATTGCCAGCATCGGCAGCATCACCAAACCTAATATTAATTTCTTCATATACTTTTTTATTGAAATTATGGTGCAAAAATACTATAATAAACTAATTGGGTTATTATCCTAAGGAATGAAAAAATTTTCTTTTTGTTTGATTAAATCAAAAATAGAGCATTATTTCGCGAAAAATGATTATCTTTGCCGACAAATATAGACCTATTATGAACAGACAACCGCAATTGATGGACGTCACAAGGATGCATGATATCCTGACACCCCACCTCTCAAAAATCCAAGAGCATGTATTTCTTAATAGCGAACTGGCTATGGTTCGCGGTGATCACGCTGTGTTCAGTCTGCTGATGCGTCAAAATCCTCCTTTCACCATCAACGATTATCGTCTGGGAATCATCTTGAGTGGCGAAGCTGTCATCAACATCAATCTACAAGACCGCCACCTTACGAGCGGCACCCTCGTCTGTATCAGTCCGGGCACCATTATAAACCCAAAGAGACTATCGGACGACTTCCGTATCTTCGGAATAGCACTCTTTTCCAATTTCCCAATGCCTTTTGCGCAGGGGCAGATGCCGTCGGCATTCAATGGACAGGTTCGCGATTTCCAGATACCTGCCAGTGAAGGAGATATCGCTACAGCCAAACATATTATGGACACCATCTGGCAAACAGTTCGTGCGACAGACCACTACCATCGTCCCACCGTCACTGCCCTTGTGGCAGCCCAAATGCACCACTACGACCACCTGTTCCAACAGCAGGCAAACAAGCTGGCAAGCAGTAGCTCGCGCGAGCAGACTATCTTCAACCGCTTCCTCCAACTGGTCACCCAGCATTGTGCCGAGCATCATCAGATAGGTTACTATGCCGAGCGTATGTGCCTCACCGAGCGTTACCTGAGCACCGTCGTCCGTCAAACCAGCGGCACCACAGCCAAAGACTGGATTGACCGTGCCCTCGTCACCCGCATCAAAATAGAACTGCGCCACACAGACAAGTCTGTGGCGCAGATTGCCGAGGAAATGCACTTTGCAAACCCCTCGTTCTTCTCAAAATTTTTCCGACGCCTCACGGGTATGCCTCCAGGCAAGTATAAGTCTATCGGCTAAAACTACTTTGTTTTTAGGTTTTCTGAAATTCTAATTTTCAAAAAAAAGTGTCAGCCGTCATGCTGCAAACCATAAGTCTTCCCCGACAAAACCATAGGTTTACTCCATCCAAACCATAGGTTTACTCCGACTAAAGCATAGGTTTTCTTCGACCAAAGCATAGGTTTTCTCCGACCAAAGCATAGGTTAACTTTGGGTTACACCACAGCCTACCCATTTATTTATCGGGCTTTGTGTAATGTGTAATGTTTTTTTTAAAACTAAAATTTCTGTAAACCTAAAAACCCCTCGCATCCTTTTCAGATTGTAGTCTATTAGAAGAAGTGCATATCCTAAGTCGAGCCACAAGGAGCGCATGGCGCAGAACATCGACATTTTCGACTTCACATTGACCGACGAAGAGATGTCACAGATAGCCGGTATGAACCAGCACGATGCTGGTACCAGAGATTTCGGTGACCCGCAGTTTGTGAAATATCTTATTGAGAACTACGGTTAACTATTTCCCAATAAACTCGCTTGGGGTAATTCCCGTGATGCGCTTGAAGAGGCGAGTGAAATGGTGAGGGAAATCGAAACCCAATAGGCGGGAGGTCTCACTGATCTTATGACCTTGCATCAGCAGACTTTTCGCCTGATTGATGACATAGTTGTGGATGTAGCCAATAGCTGTGCCACCAGTTGCTTTGTGAATGATGTCGCCAAAATAACGAGGCGAATAAGCCAGTTCGGATGCACACCAAGTGACGGTAGGCAAACCCTGCATCAGCTGCCGGTTCTCACGAAAATAGGTTTGCAGCAGGTTGTGAAAACGCTTCAGCAGGTCGGTCTCTCCCCTATCCTCTTCCGACAATTGACGCTGGTAGATGCGATTGCAATATTCCAGAATAAGGTGCAAGTAGCCTAGCAACACTTTTCTCAAAGATGGGGAATCCTCGTGTGTCTTTAGCTCTTGTCGCATCTGCGCCACCAACTGTGTGATGCAGAGCCATTCGTCGGGCTCCATGCGCAATGAACTGTCAAAGAAATACGAAAAGAATTGATAGTGGTCTATCTGGCGTTCCAGCTCGGAGCCGTGCAATAGCTCTGGCGACCACAATAGCACCCAGCCACACAACGAGATGCGCTCGCCGTTGTCTTCCAAACCACCAATTTGTCCGGGTTCCACAGCAATGATGGAGCCATCACTCACCTGTAATTTCCGCATGCCGTATGAGAGATTGAGAGGAAACTGCCGCTGGATGAACAGCCCATACACACCGTAGTTGTTCAGGCTATGACGAAAGGGCGTCAATTCGTCATAATGGATGATGCTAATCAGCGGATGCAATACCGGAGCATCCACGAAACGAGCATAGTCGTTAGGAGTTTCAACCTTCAAAATATTCCTCATATAGGTGGCAAAAATATATAAAATAATCTAATAATGGTAGGAAATCGACGATTATTTATCATTTTCTGCGAAATTGGTATATAATCAGCCGATTTGTGTAATACATATATTATATAAAGTGCGTACCTTTGCTGTCGAAATGAGATTGAAAACTTTAAAACACTAAAATTATGTTAGGCAATTTTACATTCCACAATCCTACGAAGTTGCACTTCGGTGAGGATTCATTGAGCAAACTGAGTGAAGAACTGAAAAACTACGGCAAGAAGGTGATGCTCTGCTATGGTGGCGGCAGCATTAAGCGCAACGGCATCTACGACCAGGTTATGGCTGAACTGAAGAAGGCTGACTGTGAGGTGATAGAGATTGCTGGTGTTATGCCAAATCCTACAATAGAAAAGGTATTGGAAGGAGCCCACACGGCTCGCAAGGAGAATGTCGATTTCATCCTTGGCGTGGGCGGCGGCTCTACCGTTGACTACTGCAAGGCAGTGGCTGGAAGTGCCTGGTACGATGGTGACCCTTGGGAGTATTACTTCAAGAACTGGCAGCCCATGACCTGCCGTTGGATTCCTGTAGGATGTGTACTCACAATGGCTGGAACAGGTTCCGAGATGGACAGCTGTTCGGTCATCTCCAGCCACTCGGAAAACCGCAAGTTGTTCTATAACTTCCGCAACCCCGACTTCTCCATCCTCAACCCTCGCTTCACGTTTACCGTTCCTAAGTATCAGATGGTGGCAGGTATATACGATATCATGAGTCATATTCTTGAGCAGTATCTTTCTGGTACAGACGACAACACCAGCGACTATATCGCAGAAGGACTGATGCGTTCACTCATCGTCAGCAGTCGTAAAGCTAACATTAATCCTGAGGACTACGAGGCTCGTTCGAACATTATGTGGACGGCTACGTGGGCACTTAACACTCTCATCGATCGTGCTAAGGCTACAGACTGGATGGTTCACATGCTGGGACAGGCTGTTGCTGCCTTTACCGATGCCACACATGGTCACACACTCGCTGCCGTCAGCGGTGCATACTACCGTCTGCTCATCAGTAAGTCGCCTGATGCCGTTCAGAAGTTCAAGCGTCTGGCCATGAACGTATGGGGCGTTTCTGCCAAGGGTAAGACCGACGAGCAGGTGGCGATGGAAGGTCTTGAGACGATGGAGCAGTGGATGCGCGAACTGGGTCTGGCAATGAACATCACCGACTGCGGTGCTAAACCTGAGCTGATTGAGGGAATGGCCGATGCCTGCCCTATATGTCAGGGAGGATACTATATCCTGAATCGTGACGAGGTAGTACAGGTACTGAAGGATAGCCTTTGATAATTGAAAATTGAGAATTGAAAATTGAGAATTAAAGCATTATTGCTGGGTCTTATGATAGCAGCAAACGTATTCGCTCAGGGCGTGATTGATGTGCACAGCCACATCATCACTCCTGAGTTTGTGTCGGCTCTCGAAAACGAGGGACGACTGATGGACGAGGGATTCCCCTTGCCGAAGTACAATGTAGAGAATCATCTGAAGTGGGTGGACGAAGTTGGTGTAGAGATGTCGGTATTGACGTTGGCTGCGCCACAGCCATCATCGGCTGAAGTAGTGAGACAAACCAACGAAGCTGCCGCTCGCATAAAGAAAGAGCACCCCGGACGATTTCTGTTCTGTGCAACTCTGCCCCTACCCGATGTCTCGAAAGCCATTGAAGAGGCGAAGTATGCGCTTGATGTACTTAAGGCTGACGGCATCAAACTGGCAACGAATGTTGACGGACAATATCTGGGTGCGCCAGAACTCGACACGCTTTTCTCTGTGTTAAATGAGCGCAAGGCTGTGGTGATTCTGCATCCACATCGCCCGGAGCCGGTAAATAAGCAGGTGATGCAGCAGACACCGCTCGCTATGCAGGAATATCTCTCGGAGACGACCCGTGCCGTCTATCCATACGTTGCTCCGCAAGTGCTTACGCAGAGTCTGGCGAGGATGAAGGACTATCTCTCAAAAGAGCCTGACCTCGCACCATTCAAAGAGATGATAATCTACAAAAATGCAAAGTGGTTGTTTGGGCAGACGACAGAAAAGCCATCGGCAGCGATTGCAGCGGCAAACATGATTGTACGCATTGCAGAGATTGAGGTCTATCCGCAGTATCTGACGGAATATCTTGAAATTGCCAACGAGGTGGATCGTCTCAGTATAGAACGTGAGCCATGTGTCATCTGTCTATACCCGATGCAGAGTGCCGAGGACTCCACAAAGATTCGCATCCTTGAGATCTATGCTTCCGAGGAAGCCTATCAACAACACTTGAAGACCGACCACTTCCAAAAGTACAAACAGGGAACACTTCACATGGTGAAAGACCTGAAACTGCCCACGATGAAGCCTCTTGACCCAGAGACGATGAAACAAATATTCAAAAAACAAAGATAACGATGAAAAAGATTATATTATTTCTCGCAGCAATGTTGTTCTGCTGCTGCTCCGCAGATAACGAAGTAATAGCACAAACTACTATGGATAAGATATATATCACCATCGGCGGACAAACGCAGAGCGTGACGCTGGTGAACAATACTGCAACACAAGAGTTGGTTGCTGCACTACAGGATGCCTCCATAACAGTAACTCTTAACGACAACGATTTCGAGATATGGGGCTCTTTGGGCAGATCGCTGACAACGAAAAATGAGCAGATGACAGCTCAGCCTGGAGATGTCGTTCTCTATAACGGCAGCAACATCTGTATCTTCTACGATTCAAACTCTTGGAGCTATACTCGTTTAGGACATATCGACGGACTGTCAGAGAGTGAACTACGCACTTTTCTCAAAGCAGGCCAAAACAACATCAGTGTGACACTTTCGCTTACTTCAGGTACGACCGCCATCAAGAGCGTCAATGGTAATCGTTTGGAAAATGGAGAATATTATTCTCTGAATGCCGTGAAAGTGGGAAACCCTTCAAAAGGGATATATGTTAAGAATGGAAAAAAAGTTATATTATGAGAAAAATATTCATCGCAATGCTGCTGGGCGGGATGCTTGTGGCATGCAACAACAAACAAACTATTAATAACGATATGAAACAGGAATTGGAATTGACGCAGGAGTGGGACAAGGTGTTTCCGCTAAGCGAGAAAGTGAATCACAAGAAGGTGACGTTTGAGACACAGTATGGACTGACGCTGGCGGCAGACCTCTATACACCAGCCTCCCCCGACCCCTCCAAAGAGAGGGGAAAAAAATTACCTGCCATTGCGGTCTCTGGTCCCTTTGGTGCCGTGAAGGAGCAGTGCAGTGGACTCTATGCCATGAAGATGGCAGAGCGTGGTTTCGTGGCACTGGCTTTCGACCCTTCTTATACGGGTGAAAGTAGCGGTGAGCCACGTCGCACAGCATCACCCGACATCAATACCGAGGACTTCATGGCTGCTGTTGATTTTCTTTCGAAGCAGGACAATGTGGATGCCGAGAAGATTGGCATCATCGGCATCTGCGGTTGGGGTGGCATCGCCCTGAATGCTGCCGCTGCCGATACACGTATCAAGGCTACCGTAGCTTCAACGATGTATGATATGACCCGCGTCAGCGGCAACGATTATAACGATGCTTTCGACAACGAGCAGTGGCGCCACAGGAATCGTGAGAACCTCTCAAAACAACGCCTCACCGACCCAAACGCGATGGCTGGAGGTGTGCTTGACACCGTGCCACCACAGGCACCCAACTTCGTGCACGATTACTACGACTACTACAAGACCCCACGTGGCTACCACAAGCGCTCAGGCAACTCTAACGACGGCTGGCGTGTCATCGGTACGCAGGCATATGCCAACAGCCGATTCCTCTACTACATCAACGAGATCCGCTCTGCCGTTCTTGTGATGCACGGTGCTGATGCCCACTCGCGCTACTTTGGCGAGGCTGCATATCACTATATGGTAGATGGTAAGGCAGAGGGTTATAAGTTTGTTGGTGAGCCAAATCCCAACCCCGAGAACAAGCAGCTGCTCATCATCCCCGATGCCACCCACTGCGACCTCTACGACGGAGGCTACGAGGAAAAGGAAGGTAAGGGTCAACCCAAGAACATGATTCCTTGGGACACATTGGCAGAGTTTTTCACCAAGAATTTAAAGTAATATGAGAAGATTATTTTTTGCTATATTAATCATGATGACTATGGTAACAGCAAACAGTCAGACGCTGACGGAGCGTCAAAAGGGATTGGCAGCATGTGCCTGCCTGATGGCACAGGGAGATATGAATCGTTTGGAGCCAGCTGTGCGGATGGCGCTCGACAAGGGTGTAACCGTCAACGAACTGAAGGAGGCTTTCTCGCAACTCTATGCCTATACTGGCTTCCCACGAAGTCTGAATGCACTTGGAGTGCTGAGTAAGGTCTTGGAAGCCTCCCCTCGGGGAGGTTTGGAGGGGGTCTGGAAGGAAGGCAAGCCTTGGACGCGTCCTGCAGAATGGGATGATGCCAAGAAATCCTACGAACTGGGAACAAAGAACCAGACGCAGCTCTCAGGAAAGCCCTTCAACTATGAGTTCTGTCCACAGGATGACTACTATCTGAAGTCGCACCTCTTTGGTGACATCTTCGCTGGCGACCAGCTCTCTGCTGCCGACCGCGAGATAGTTACCGTAGCAGCTCTGAGTGGTCTTGAAGGTGTTGCCCCACAACTTGCTGCCCACAAGCAGGGTGCCGTGAATATGGGTAACAGTCAACAGTTGATTGATGAACTCTGTACATGGCTCTGCAAAGAAGGCTATACCTTGAGCACCAAATGGCCCAAAGGTGAGCCCAATCCTTACGGCAAGTATTTCATTGGCCAGAGTTATCTGGCAGATGTCGGTGGTGGTGTGATGAATGTCACCTTCGAGCCTGGTTGCCGCAACAACTGGCACATCCACCACAAGCAGGTACAGGTATTGATTTGCGTTGCAGGCCGTGGCTGGTATCAGGAATGGGGCAAGGATCCTGTTGAGATGACTCCCGGCACCGTCATCGCCATCCCTGCAGAGGTAAAGCATTGGCATGGAGCTCAGAAAGACTCATGGTTCCAGCACCTTACATATCATAAAGATGTAAAAGAAGATGCCTCAAACAAGTGGTGCGAGCCTGTGGATGATGCTACTTATGATGCTCTGAAACAATAAAGGTAAATCACCGGTTTTCCTCCAGGAAACGTAGCTCCGCCTCCAACATCTCCAATTTAGGCATACGGTAGCCAGCTGCGCGGGCCATCTCTATGGGACGGGTATAAAGATAGTATATCTCCATAGAACGATGGAAGTCGTAGTCCAGTCGCATGGAGGGCGAATAAGGTATCATAGAATCTGTCATAGCTATCATCTTATCGGCAAAGGCGGCGTCCACGTTCTTCACGCCCAGATGCTGGGCAGCATTGACAACCTCCATCATCTGTTCGCGAATCAACTGTCGGGTGGACGGGTTCTTCATCAGCAGGTCGGTCTGCGTCAGCAGGGCTACTGTCATACCATTGAAGGGCATGTTCCACACCGCTTTCTTCCATCGTGCCTCGTGATATTCCACCAGTGCCGTCTCGATGCCTGCCTCGCGGAACTCATCGACGACGGCCTTCATCTGTGTCTCGTCACGACATGAATAGTTGGCAAGATTGATATTGCCATAAAACTGATGATTGACAACGCCAGGCTCTGTCTTGGCAGAACATATAAATGCCAGTCCGGCAGCCAACTGTACGTCGGGGAACATCTTCTGCACATCCTCCTCCACCCCAATGCCGTTCTGGATGAGTACCACCAGGGTATGGTCGTGGAGCAATGGCGGCAGCAGCGACTGTAACTTGCTATTATTGACAGATTTTAGGCATACGAGCACCACGTCACACTGCGGCATGTCCTCCGTATGTAGATAGGCATTTACATCAGCCAGATGGAACGATCCATCGCAGGAGTCTACCTGCAGTCCGTGCTGTTTCACATACTCATAGTCGCTACGCAGCAGGAAATGTACTTCCTGTCCTGCACGAGCTAATTTTGCTCCATAATATCCGCCAATGGCGCCAGAACCAATAATTCCGTATCTCATAATTATTTATTACTTCTTCCCTAACCGTATTCCAAAAAATGCTTGTATATCCCACTTTATGTTGTGTATCTCAAGATGCTTCTTGTACCCCACATTGGTGAAGTTAAAGAGCATTGACGTTCCAAGATAAGTTCTCTTCCACTGCTTAACCACCGCCCCTCTACCCGTGATAATAACCTCTGGGAAATGATAGTTTAAAGGTATTTTCTCTGCGTCAAAGGATAGCGATGTCTTGCTGTACACAATGAATGTCGGCAACGACGAGATGTGCAGCAGCCATCCACGTCCCGGCACGAAGTTATAACCATAGCCCGCTCCAATACCAATGTTAAACATCTTCAGGTTCATCTGGTTTTTCCCTTCCAGGTTTGCACGCTGTCCTTGTCCCGACAACGCCAACATAAATCCACCGGCAGAACGACGCTGAATATAGCTCTGCGAGAAAGCCGCAGGATATGAGAATTTCTTACTATTAAATACATAGAAGGCATTGACGTTAAGTGTCTTTACGTGTATAATATCGTCAGACAGATATATTCTCGACATGCCTTCGTGGTCGTGCCATCCCTTGAAGTTCTTCGCATCTTGATATACTACGTCGAACCCAAAACGGCGTCCGTAGCTCCTGAATCCTATCTCAAGATCACTATATTTTCCCGACAACTTGGCTGGATTAACTGCAAGACTAAGTCCTAGTCCTAAGTAATTCACGCCAATACTTACCGTTGCCTTATTATCTGCATGCAGTTTAGACTTAAAATGCTTTCCTTGGTCAATGCCCTCCGACTCCAATGTCGTTCCTGATACGTTCATCTTTGCTGATAGCGTCCACTTCTCCTGTGGTCTTACCACGTACGAGGTGTCAATGCCGTCATCACGGAAATAATATTCTGAAAGTATGCTGTCAGCACGATGAAGGATGCTCTGCGCTGCCATAGGCAAAGTCAGAGCACCCATCATTACGAGCGTCGTCAAGTATCTACACACGGTATTATAACATTTATACCAACTTGTGTATTACCAATCCTGAACGGAGTTTCGGTTCGAACCAAGTTGCCTTTGGTGGCATTATTTTTCCGCTGTCGGCAATGTCCATAATCTGTTTCATTGATACAGGATAAAGAGCGAGGGCTGCTCGCATCTCACCGCTGTCAACACGACGTTTCAACTCACCAAGACCACGAAGACCTCCTACAAAGTCTATACGCTGTGAAGAACGGAGGTCACCAATGTTAAGGATCTCATCAAGAATAAGACGTGAAGATATGTCAACATCGAGTACACCTATCGGGTCGTTATTATCATAGGTACCTTCCTTTGCCGTCAGTGAGAACCAATGTCCGTCAAGGTACAGTGAGAACTCATGAAGATGTTCGGGTTTATATATTTCTGTACCCTTATCAACAACATCGAAGTTCTTCTTCAATGCATCAAGGAATTGCTCTGATGTTAAGCCGTTTAGATCTTTTACCACACGATTATAATCAAGAATTGTCAACTGACTTGCCTGGAAGCATACAGCCATGAAATAGTTATATTCTTCATCGCCACGATGATTTGGATTCTGTTTCTGCTTTTCTGCTCCAACAAGGGCCGCTGCTGCAGAACGATGATGGCCGTCAGCAATGTAAAGTGACGGCATCTTGCGGAACTCCTCAGTGATGGTGGCAATATCCTTGTCGTCGGCAACGCACCAGAACTGATGACGGAAACCGTCAATGGGAGCAATAAAGTCATAGACAGGTTCTGTGGCAGCATAGCGCATGATGAGAGCATCGAGAACGCTGTTGTCAGGATAGGCAAAGAACACCGGTTCTATGTTGGCGTTATTCACGCGAACATGTTTCATACGGTCTTCCTCCTTATCACGACGTGTCAGCTCATGCTTCTTGATAACACCACGAGCATAGTCGTCACAATGGGCACATACTACAAGACCGTACTGCGTCTTTCCGTTCATTGTCTGTGCATAGATATAGTACTGTTCCTTGGGGTCTTGGACGAGCCAGCCTTTATCCTGGAACATCTGGAAGTTCTCTGCAGCCTTCTCATAGACGCGTGGATCATACTCGGAAGTTCCCTCAGGGAAGTTAATCTCGGGTTTAATAATACGGTATAGACTCTTCTCGTTATTACCAGCTTCTTGACGAGCTTCTTCAGAGTTAAGCACGTCATAGGGACGACTCTCTACTTGCTCCACGTACTCGCGTGGAGGACGAATGCCTTTAAAAGGTTTTACAATAGCCATTTTTATTTACTATTTGACGATTTACTATTTACGTTACTACTTAAAGATTTTCCTTTATTTTCTCTATCATCTCTGCATACTCAGCATCTGTAAGATAGACTTTTCCCGGGTTCATCTGGAATGTACCACCGTAGTCAGGACCATCAACATACTTTGGTGCCAGGTGGAAATGCAGGTGAGAGAGTTTGTCGCTATAAGCACCGTAGTTTATCTTCTCCGGATTGAATGCCTTCTGCATAGCACGTGTTACGTGGGCCACGTCTGCCATGAACTTATTACGCTCGTCGTCAGAGAGTTCATTAAGGTCATTAACATGTCCGTTATAAGCCACGAGACAACGTCCACGATAGGTTTGTTCTTTAAAGAGGAAAGCACGAGAAACCTGAAGAGGACAAATCTCTATCATCAGGTTGTGCAGGGTTTCATTGTTTGTGCAGTATAGACACTGCTTTGGATCACTTTTCATAGTTCTTTATTATTATATTAATGTTTGTTATTTGTCAAGAAGTTGAAATGACGAAGATATGTCTGTGCAGCCAGGAACCTTCATATAAGTACCATAGCTACCGGTAAAACGGAGTTTCTTATGCAGGTTCTCCGGATGGTCCTGAAGATTAAGTAGTGTTCGCACCTTGTAACCACTTTTAAGCTGGACGGGAATAATCTTTGCCTTATCTCGTTCGTCTATATTGTCGGCAAGGAGGATAGCCTGTGGCTGGGAAAACGGAGGCGTGAAATTAGCATTCTTCATGCTCTTTGTGCAATCACCAACAATATAACCTTCAATATTCTTCTTGCCGTCAAAACCTTCTATGAACTCAGCTATCGTCAAATATTCCGTTGTCGATGGTGTGCTGTCATCACCAGCGGGTGTACCCTCATCGCCTGTAGGTGTACCTTCATCGCCAGCGGGTGTGCTTTTATCATCGGTAGGCGTGCTATCACCCTTTTCTGGTGTTTGTTCGCTTTTGTCTTCTTCCTTATTATAGGCTTTTTCGCATGAAGAACAAACAAAGACAAACACACACAAAATCAAAAATATAGACAACGTATGCTTTTTCATGAGGTGTGAAATTTTGCACAAATGTATGAAAAAATATAATAACTTCCAAATTTATAGCAAAAAAACAATAAAAAGGAATTGATATTAAATTTTTATTTACTATCTTTGTCCCCGTGTACTGGAAACTATAACCTAAAACACTAAAATAATGAGAAACTTAAAAACGCTACTTATCTGTTTGTTATTCCCGCTTATTGCCAACGCAAACGTATGGGACAACGAGTACAAACAATTAGAACAAAGCATTAAAGAACCACAGTTCGCAGAAAGAATTTTCCGCATTACCACCTACGGCGCCAAGACAAACGCATCGGCAGCGCAGAACCAGAAGGCCATAAATAGGGCTATCGACATCTGCTCAGCGAAGGGCGGTGGTAAGGTAATCGTACCAGCAGGTGTGTGGAACACTGGTGCTATCACCATGAAGAGCAATGTGAACCTTGTCGTTGAGAAAGGTGCTACCCTACTCTTCGCTTTCGACACGAATCTCTATCCTAATGTCAGGACACGCTGGGAAGGTCTGGACTGCTGGAACTATCAGCCTTGTATCTATGCTTATCAGGCAAAGAACATTGCTCTTACCGGCGAAGGTACTGTTGACGGTAACGCTTCTCCTACAACATGGTGGGCAATGAGTGGTAAAAGAGGCTATCCTGTAGTTCCCGAGATTACAGAAAATCAGAGTAAGGGAAGTCGTGCTGCCCTGCTGAAATATGCCGAAGACGGTGTCGATATGGACAAGCGTATCTTCGGTAAGGGCTACGGTCTGCGTCCTCAGCTGGTGAACTTCAACCAGTGCGAGGGTATTCTTATCGAGGGTGTCACCCTGCTGAACTCTCCCTTTTGGGTTATCCATCCTATGCTGTCTAAGAACATCATTGTAAGAAACGTAAAGATATGGAACGAAGGTCCTAACGGTGACGGTTGCGACCCAGAGTCTTGCGAGAACGTTCTTATCGAAGGATGTACCTTCCACACTGGCGACGACTGTATTGCTATCAAGAGTGGACGTAACAACGACGGTCGTGCGGGAGCTCCCGGACGTTTCGTTGGTCTGCCAAGCAAGAATATCATCATTCGTAACTGTGTTATGGAAGACGGTCACGGTGGAGTTGTTATCGGTTCTGAGATTTCTGGAGGTTGCCAGAATGTATATGTAGAGAACTGCCAGATGGACTCACCAAATCTTGACCGTGTACTCCGCATAAAGACAAACTCTTGTCGTGGTGGTATCATTGAGAATATCCACTTCCGCAACGTCACTGTCGGTCAGTGTAAGGAGGCTGTTCTTAAGATCAACACCGACTACGAGCCAAAGGAAGCTTGCTGTCGTGGTTTCTATCCTATCGTTCGTAACGTTTATATGGACAACGTAACATGTCAGAAGTCAAAGTATGGTGTGATGATTGTTGGTTACGAGGACACGAAACTTTCTTATACCGTAAATAATATATATGTAAACAACTGTCGCTTCGACGGTGTATATAGCGACCCTGTTCACCAGATTGGTTACGCTGAAGATGTTCACTTCAAGGATCTCTTCATCAACGGTTCACTCGTCCTTGCTGATGCTGACAAACCTTACAAGCATTACAGCGAGTGGATGACACACTCTGAGATGCAGCGCGTTCCCCATCCATACATGCTCGACTTCGCAAAGAAACCACGTTGGAACTACGCTATGGGAACAGAGATGGGTGCTATGCTCGATACATATCTTCGCTACAAAGACGAGAGCATTTATGAGTATCTGAAGCAGTATCCCGAGAAGATGATTGACGAGACGGGTAAGAATATTACTGGTTATAACTACGACGAGTTTAATCTCGATAATGTACGTAACGGAAAGTTCCTCCTCGGCATGTACCGTTTGGACCAGAAGGAGAACTACCTCACAGCCCTCAAGACTCTTTACAAGCAACTCGAGAAGCAGCCACGCACCAAGGAAGGCGTTTTCTGGCACAAGGCCATCTACGCTTGGCAGGTTTGGCTCGATGGTATTTTCATGGGACTTCCCTACTACACCGAGGCTGCCCCAATGATAAAGGGCGAGAAGAAGGCTGTTAAGATTTACAATGATGCTGTTGACCAGATTATAAAGACTGACAAGAGAACCTACGATGAGGCAACAGGTCTTTGGAAGCATGCTTGGGACGAGACACATACACAGTTCTGGGCTAATAAAGAGACTGGTCTTTCACAGCACTCATGGGCTCGTGCTATGGGTTGGTACACTATGGCTATGATAGAAGTTCTCGATGCTCTTCCTGAGAACTACGAACGTCGCGGCGAGGTTATCAGTCTTTTCCAGAAAGCAATGACAGCACTCGTTAAGCACCAGGATGCAAAGACCGGTCTGTGGTACGACGTCCTTGATGTCAACGACAAGCGTAACTACCTTGAGTCAACAGCTTCTTCAATGTTTGCATACTGTCTTCTCAAGGGAGCACGCAAGGGTTATCTTGACGACAGCTTCCGTCAGGCTGGTGTAAAGGCTTACAATGGTATCATAAAGAACTTCATAAAGGTTAATGCCGACAAGACTCTCTCGCTGACAAGATGTTGCGAGGTTAGCGGTCTCGGTCCTGGTATCACACCTCAGGTAGAGAAAGCCCTCAAGAAGCTCAACGCTCCAAAGGCAAAGGAGAACTTGCGTCGTGACGGTTCCTTCGAATATTACATCTCTGAGCCTATCCGCGACAATGACGGAAAGGGTGTCGGACCATTCATCTGGGCATCACTCGAAATGGAGGCGTTAGGAAAATAATTCATAACAACGTAATAACGTAACAACGTAATAACGAAATAACGATAAATTACAAAATATGAAAAAACTATTAGCAATCGCAGCACTCTCCTTAGTAGGACTCGCTGCACAGGCACAGGACGTACCTGCATTCCCTGGTGCTGAAGGTCACGGACGCTATACTACTGGTGGACGTGGTACCGACGAGAAACCTGCAGTAGTACGTCACGTCACCACCCTTGAAGATAACAACTCTCAGGGTTCCTTCCGCTGGGCGGTATCGGGCAACGACCCAAAGATAGTAGTCTTTGACGTTGCTGGAGTCATAGCACTGAAGAGCGACCTCACAATGGGTGAGAACACTACTATTGCTGGTCAGACAGCTCCTTATCCTGGTATCACACTGCGTTACTTCACTGTACGTCCAAAGGCAAACACTATTATGCGTTTTATCTCTCTGCGTAGAGGTGAGGAAATCAATGTCAACGACGGTGCTGACGCTACTTGGCAGAGAAACGTTACAGGTGTAATGCTCGACCACTGTTCGTTCAGCTGGTGTATCGACGAGATAGCATCGTTCTACGACAACAATAACTTCACCATGCAATGGTGTACACTCGCTGAGTCGCTGACAAACTCTGGTCATACCAAGGGTGCTCACGGATATGGTGGTATATGGGGTGGCAAACTGGCATCCTTCCATCATAATCTTCTTGCTCACGTAGAGAACCGTGCTCCACGTTTCAACGGTGCACGCTACGGATGGACGGGCTATAAAAATAACAAGAACTTTAGTGAGTACAACTGGGAGAACACTGTTCAGGCAGAGAATGTCGACTTCCGTAACTGCGTAATGTACAACTGGGGTTCCGGAAAGTGCTATGGTGGTCCTGGCGGTGGACAGATAAACATTGTCAATAACTACTACAAGGCAGGTCCTGCTACAGGCAACAAGACTACAGTAACACAGATTGATGTTGCTTCATCAAGCAATGCGGACTCAAGTCACCCAGAGCTATACGGGATGTCAAGTCGTTACTTTATTGACGGTAACTACGTATCAGCAGCTTCTACACCTGAGAACTACGACTGGAAAGGTGTTAATATCAGCGGAACAAGCTACACTATCGACGGCGAGAAATGGACAAAGGACGTTAACAACTACTACGGTAACGCTGTAGAGCATAAGAACAACGGAGATGGCGAACCTTGTGTTAAGGTGAAGATGGACGCTCCCTGTCCTGCGGGTGCTGTGACTACCCACACCGCTGTGAATGCTTTCGACAAGGTTGTTCAGTATGCTGGACAGTCACTCTTCCGCGACCGTGAGGATACTCGCTACGCAGAAGAGGTAAGTTCCGGAACAGCAACTTATAAAGGTTGTGTTACAGGTAAGTCTGGTATCATCGACATCGTTTGGGACGTTTACCCATACACTATTCCTGGTACAGAAGGACTGACAAAGAAGTCGGAAATCCAGAAGAAGCTGAAGGAGATATGGGCTGCTGAAGGCAAGACATACACTGATGCTGAGCTGAAGGCAGAATATGCTAAGTACTGGAAGGACTCTAATTTTATGAGTGTTATTCCTGACCCAGACGGCGACGGCATTCCTGGCACATATAAATATCCTGACGGAAACGGCAACGTACGTCCTGCAGACTTCGACAAGGACAACGACGGTGTTGAAGACGGATGGGAGCTCGCCAACGGTATGGACCCGACAAATCCAGATGATGCTCTGCTCTACACTGTTGACTCAAAGAAGTGGTATCGTAACATCGAAGTGTACATCAACAGTATTGTTGAGGACATCATGAAGAACGAGAACAAGGATGCAGTCACAGGAGTTGACGAGTACTATCCAACCTATACTCCAAGCACAGGCATAGAGGAGATAAAGAACGTTACTAAGCCTTCTTGTAAGTTTGAGTACTACTCGCTTAACGGCACTCGCATCGCAGAGCCTGTTAACGGTATAAGTATCCGTAAGACTATCTTTAGCGACGGAACAGTACAAACAGACAAAGTTATTAAGAAATAAAATAATAAGAGGTGATGCAAAAACATCACCTCTTATTTTATTGTACTACCTTGAATCGTATTCGGAAATTCATTGTGTCTTGGTCCCAGTTGGTGCCGAGGAGTTCGAAGCGACCTATCTGCGACGTGGAGCGTACATGCTTTCCTATACAGGGACACACATCGAAGTCGCCAATACGCACCAGCCGTATTGTCTCCGATGCATCGTCGGGAAGTCGGTCCAACTTTACCCCTTCAGGAATGTTATAACGATCAACGAACTCGAAGGTAACAGGAAGATCGGCATCGATAAGCTCGTTCATCTGCTGCTCTATTTCCCGTTCCTCTTTGCGGTCAGGCTTGTGGTCCAGCACATAACTTATCTTGCTCTTCTTTCGTTCTATGTGTGCATTACGCGAACGCTCACATCCGAACATACGTACCATCACCTGGTTCAGCAGATGTTCCGCAGTATGTGCGGGAGGAAACTCCTCTTTGTTATGATCGTTAAGGACTACCATCTTACTTGTTCAGTTTAAATTGGAATACTCTCCCACTCCATGCTGGCACCTTAACCTTCACGGGTGCATCAGCGTTAAGTGTAATCTTCGCGGCCTTTCCCGATATCAGTTCCTTTGTATCGTATTCGCCACAAGGAATGTTAAGGTATTCAAAGGCATTACCTGGTATAGTAATGTCAACGTTAGCAGCTTCGTCGGAGAAGTTTGTTACTACGAAGAGTAACTCGTTGTCAGCCTTACGAAGGAACGTAAAGATACCTCTGCCGATATTCTGATTAACGTACATAAGGTCATACATCTCGCCCTCAGCAACAGCTTTGCTATTATTGGCAATGCTGAGAATCTTCTTATACTCGTCCGCAAGACGCTTTTCCTTAGTCTGCTTTACCGGTTCATAGTAGCCTCTGCGGATTGTCTCAACACACCAGTAGTCAAAGATTGTCGTTCTGCCGTCAATACCGCTGAAACCTTCTCTTTCCATCGCACGTTCACCGAATTCCTGTCCTGCATAGAACATAAACGGATTCTTGTTTAGCAGAGCACTAACAATTACGCCAGGTATGCCTTTCTTTCCGTCGCCGGCAAAGAAGTCTGACGCTATGCGCTGTTCGTCGTGGTTCTCTAAGAAGTACAGCATGTGTTCACGGATATCGTCCGTTGCCTGCCATTGATATGTGATGTCCGATGCTGGACGATGTCCACAAATAACATCACGTATGCAGTCATACATTCCCACCTTATCATAAAGATAGTCAAAGCCCACACCAAGATAATTACGATACTGGTTGGGGTCATACACCTCACCGATGAAGAGAATGTTCGGGTGACAGAACTTCACCTTGTCGATAGCCCAGAACCAGAAGGCGGTGGGAACCATCTCAGCCATATCACAACGGAAAGCGTCAACGCCCTTGTTAGCCCAGAAGAGCAGGATGCTTGTCATCTTGTTCCACGTATCAGGAATAGGGTCAAAGTGTTCTGAGCGACCTCCTGCATCACAGTAGTCTATGCCGTAGTTCAGTTTCACCGTTTCATACCAGTCGTTATTCCCCGGGTCCGAAGAGAACTGGTCGTTACCGGTAGCCTTTGCGGGATGTTCTGTGTATGTTCCGCGGTGCATTGTCTGTCCCCAGCAGTAGTAGAAGTTATTCAGCGTAGAGAAGTGATAGTTGGTATTATCATCCTCACCGAGGTCTCTGACGCCCTCTGGTTTGCAGATACTCTTATACTGTCGTGCTACGTGGTTAGGGACGAAGTCTATAATCACCTTCATCCCTGCTTCGTGTGTACGCTGCACCAGCTGTTCAAACTCCTCCATACGATTCTCAACATTTTCCGCCAAGTCGGGGTCAACATCGTAGTAGTCGGTGATAGCATACGGAGAGCCGGCACGTCCCTTCACAACGTCTTTGTTCTGCTGTGGTATTCCATACTTTGAATAGTCCGTTTCCGTTGCATGACGAATAACTCCCGTGTACCATATATGAGTAACGCCCATATCCTTAATTCTCTTAAGGACACGGACGTTAATATCGTTGAACTTACCTGTGCCGTTCTCTTCTACTGTTCCCCACTCTTTACGTGTCGGATTGTTGTTGCCGAAGAGTCGTGGCAACATCTGGTAAATAATCGTCTTTTTATGCGATTCCATGAACGTTTACTTCACGATTAATTTTTGAAATCATTCCCTGAAGAGCCTTACCAGGACCACACTCTGTGAAGTCGTCAGCTCCGTCGGCAATCATATTCTGCACACACTGTGTCCAACGTACAGGACTTGTAAGCTGTGCTATGAGGTTCTGCTTAATCTCTGCTGGGTCTGTGTGTGGCTTACCATCTACATTCTGATATACAGGACATATAGGAGCGTGAATCTCTGTCTTCTCGATAGCTGCCTGCAGCTCATCCTTTGCGGGCTGCATCAACGGAGAGTGGAACGCACCTCCTACCTTCAGCGGGAGAGCACGCTTTGCACCAGCCTCCTTGAGTTTCTCGCATGCCTCGTTGATAGCATCGATATTACCAGAAATAACCAGCTGTCCTGGGTTGTTGTAGTTTGCAGGGATAACAATGTTTCCCTCTTTGTTTATCGAAGCACAGATCTCCTCTACCTGCTCGTCGGGAAGGCCAATGATAGCAGCCATCGTTGAAGGTGCTGCCTCGCAAGCTTTCTGCATAGCCATAGCACGAGCATATACCAGACGAAGACCGTCCTCGAACGAAAGTGCGCCGGCAGCTACAAGTGCAGAGAACTCACCCAGTGAGTGACCTGCTGTCATTGCTGGCTTGAACTCGTCGCCTAAGCATATTGCCTTAATAACGCTGTGAAGGAATACTGCAGGCTGAGTAACCTTAGTCTGCTTCAGTTCCTCATCAGTTCCTTCGAACATGATGTCTGTTATTCTGTAACCTAAAATCTCGTTTGCTTTCTCGAACATAGCCTTAGCCTGTTCGTTTCCATCGTAGAGGTCCTTACCCATTCCTACGAACTGAGCCCCTTGTCCAGGGAATACAAATGCTTTCATCTTTTTACTTTATTATATAAAAATCGGTGCAAAGGTAATACTTTTAATTCATAATTCATAATGCATAATGCATAATTTTTAAAATCTTGCCTTTTACACCTTATTTCTTTTACCTCGTCAACGAGAATTTCACGGAGAGTCCGAAGTCCGTTGTCGTAGTAGGATAACTGCTTGCCGACAACAACGGAGTATTTGTCTGTCTGTTAAAGAAGAAACTCATCGTCAGCATCTTCGTCAAGGTATAGTCGGCAGCGAACGACAGCTTTAATGCTTTATTACCGTTACTTGCAGAAGATATTCGTGTGGCTATATCACGACATACCGAAGCCTGGTTACGCAGACTGATGTCGAGACGCAGATTAAGGTCTGAGTTAAAGCCAGACGTATTGTTTTTCTGTGCGTTCTTCTTCGCATTCTCTTCTTCGTCGCCTTTTTTCTTGCTGTTCTTCACCTTACGTGCCTTGCTTGCAAACGGGTTGAAGTTGGTAATCTTATATCCCACGCCGAATACCCAGTCGTTAGAACGGTCTTCATTAATCTGTATTGATGTCGTCGAGAGTGTCAGCGTACGAATCTTCCTGTACTCCACCTTACACGTCAGGTTGTTGTTGAAGGTGAAGTCAACACCCAGCAGCGGCGAGAATGCCTCGTTGATGCTCACCGTCGATACGTTATACATAGAACTTGGAGTAGAATTTCCTGTCGTTGCATCCTTGATGAATCCCAGGTCGTTCATATACTCCATCCACGTACTGTACGAACTGTACGAGCCAACGGCATATACACTCTTGTATGAGTGGTTCAGGTTCACACTCTTGAAGACGTCACGGAACCAAGGCAGCTGATTCAGTCCGCTATATTTTATTGTCCAGTTAGGCAACAGTTTCGACAGCGTCGGGAAGATGTCGAGCGACGAGCCACTCATACTTGTATATGACGACAGGAAGGCAGGAATCATTACGTCAGCGCTATACTTGCTTACCGTTCCGTTTTTGGGGTCGAACTTCTGTCCTGCCTGTGGTGAACCGGCAGGATATGTGGAGCCATTATACTGTGCCTCTACCCTATCACGGAAGCCGTCGAGAGAGTTACAGAAATTGTCGAAAGCCTTTGACGGATATCCCGAGTTAGCATCACCGAGCGACTCGAATGCTGTACCAATAGATATCGTTGTCATGTTAAACGAACCGCTCTGTGTTGTCGGCCTTCCTGCATACATATATTGAATACTCTTTGCCTTCGTTTCCGTACGCGATGCATTGAGGTCTATCTTAAGATTCTTCACAGGCTCTAATGTCATCCTCAGCTGCAGGTCAACGGTCTTGTTCGTCGTTGCTGGTGTGGCAAGACTGTCGGCAGTCATCAGCCATTTATGGTCAAGTGCTTTGTCTATATATCCGTCATCAATAAATCCGAAGGCGAAGTCAAGACCTGGTGCCAGTGGATTTCCCTGCTGCTGTCCGAACATATCACCTACGGTAGGCTTGAATCCTGGCAGCGCCATAGCATACTGGTTACGATAGGTGAACGACACGTTACGTACCATCATAAGTCCGCGTGCCACAACCTGCATAGTCTTGTACCACGACTGTTCTTCGTTAGAAGGTTTCGGGGTTACTGTCAACTTCAGCGTCGTAGCCGAATCAACCTTCGTGGTAATCTTTATCTTGTTCTGATCTACATATTTATATTTTACGGGGAACAGCTTTCCGTCAGGACCCTTTGCCGACACCATAAGTCGTTTGCTGTTCTTGCCGTGATTAACTATTATCGTAGTATCAGGCATCAGCGTTATTTCCTTCTCGAAACTCTTCTTGTTCTTCGGCAGTTCTTTCTCTTCCTTCTGCTTATTCTTGTCGTCCTTTTTGTTCTTATCCTTATTCTTATCTTTTTTCTTGTCAGTCTTTGGCGTTCGCCTTGCATTCTTGTTAAAGCGTTCATTAGCCTTCTTCAGGAACGGGAAGTGGTTATACAGCTTCTCGAGGTTGAACGAACCGTTTATTGTGAACTGTCTGTTGTTAGATACTATATTTCCTAACGACGCACCGTTCTCCATCTCCGTACCGCGTGTCCACTTATATGTCGCATTGTAGTTTGCGTCCGAGTTCACCCAGTCGAATATAGGTATCAGGTTCAGCGGCAACTGGTAGCTTGCTGTGAACACCTGGTTATAGTCAAGAGGAGTACCCATGTGTTTGATACTTGTCCACACAGAGTCCTTCCACGCCTCATAGCGGTCCGGATAGAGGTCTTTGTTCACCTGTGTGTAAGGCTCCTCAATCTGTGCGTGCGTTGCAGACTGGAAACTCATGTGCAGGTTCTTTGTAAGGTCCCAGCGCATTGAGAACTCACGGTTCCAACGGAACTCTGAGCTGAACGTTGCAGGCATCGACGCGTTGAGGTCTTCCATATCTCTCTCCTGCTGTTCGTGGTAGATGCGGTACATCTCCGTGTTGAACGATATGTTCTGTGGCAACCAGTTCAGTCCGAAGCGTTTCAGTATCTCCAACCACTTGCTCTTGTTCTTTGCAAACACCTTCTTGAACGGCTCCCAAGGTTTATATACTGGAGAGTAGCTGTAGTTTATAGAGCCTCGCCACTCGTCGTCGTTCTCATATACGGTAGTCTCTCCCGTAGTGTTCGAATGTGAATGACTGTACGAGAAGGTGAAGTTTCCTGGGTCGTAAGGCATCGGGTGTCCCTTTGTCGTGATACCCACCTTCATGTTACTCAACGAGAAGTTGGTATTGGTACGTTTCGTCACCGCGATGTTCTCTATCGAGTCGCGTGCATGTTTGCTTCCTGCCGCATCGAGGGCCTCTTTCAACAGCATATCGTTGTCCAGAGGATTATACTTTGGTGCGGAACGTTCCTTTGATATTGAGTAGTACAGCGGTATTGACACCTTTGCCTTGTCGGGGAAGAACTTACCCAGTTCGAGGTTCGTCTTCACTGAGTATGACGACACGTTGTCTTTTGAACGCTGGTTCACACCGTCCTCAAGACCACCGAAGCCCTCGCTGACCATCTTTCCTGTTACCAGCACATTACCGAAGTCCGACATCTGTATGTTCAGCTGTCCTTGTGCTGCCCATCCGCCGTCGTTGTTAAACTCTTTCAGTCGCAATTCGTTAACCCATATTTCACCACTTCGCAGGTCGTCACTGAGGTTACGCACACCTATAATCATTGTCTTCACCTCACCGAGTGTCGGGTTACCCATAATAGATATTCTGTTCTTCGGACTGTTCGTGTCATATACAGAGTATTCTCTGTTGTACCACGCTGTTCCGCTTGCCTTCGCCAGGTTACGTGCTTTCTTTATCGCCGTAAACACACTCAGCGGAACGTTAAGCATATTTGCCTCTGGCCATACCGCCCTGCAGTCAACCGACGAATATCTGTCATAGCGTCCTTCCGGAGTCAGCGACAGAGGAATTTCGTACTCGTAGTAGTTGTTCTTGTAGTCGGAACCGAGACGAACGAATACCGCCAGCTGGTTGTCCTCCAGCGTCACGTCGCCAGGAAGTTGGTTTGCGTGTACAAACATCTCAATACGCTTATACTGGCGCAGATCGAGGTTGGTATTCTTATATACTGCCTTCGACTCCTTCGTTGACAGGTTTTCAACGACAAGACTCAACGACTGCTCGTTGGCTTCTACAAGCTGTGGCTGTGTAGGGTCTTGTTCACGACGTATTCCCGGAGGCAACACGTAGTTCACAGGTTTCTTGTCGCTATTCTCCTCAATGTTTACAGCACTTGCCACCATCGTTCCCGTCTCTGCAGCACCAGTATTCAAAGACTGCTCATAAACGCGCCACTCACCACGTACAAGGTTAAACGAACCGAAACGCATGATGATAGGCTTCTGGAAGTTTGTCAGGAAGACACGCATGAAGCGGATGTTTGTGAAGTCGGTGATGTTTCCGTGTTTCGACTCTATCTCTGAGAGAGGTATTCTGAACTGGTACCACTTCACCGTCTCCGTCTTTCCGTTTCTCAGCGTAGTCGTCGTCTCTCTCATGTCCACGATGTTGTTATGACCCACATACATATCATTTGGACGTACGCTAACCTTATACTGGAAGTACTTGTCGTACTCGTTCAGTGTGTAGTCCTGGTTAATATCCTCCACATCAGGAGTTGTCTTGTACGACGTGTCGTAGCTCTCCGTTCTCGTCTCGTTATCTGGAGAGTTTCCCTGTGGCATGTTTATTCTTTTATAGCGGTCCAGGATCGATGTCTCACGCTGGTCGTAGTCACCACCGCGGAAGTAGTGGTAGTTGTCGTTTGCGGGGTCAGCCAGAATACTGTCGAGTGCAGCAGTATTCGTTACCTTCGCCCTCGCCGTATTCAGGAAGTTCTGGTAGTCGCTGAATGTCTTCTCTTCCTCGTCGCGGAGTCCATTATATCCCACGTCCTGCAGAGCACGTGAACCGCTCGTCGTAGCGAAGGCATATACTACGTTGGGCTGTGTAGGTATCTTACCCCACTGTGTTGTCGTGTAGGTTTCCGAACCGTTGACAGGCATACCGCTCTCGTAGAACTTCTTACCGTCGCTAAGGATATCCTCGCTGATGTCACCGAGGTTGATGTACATATCACCTCCGTAGCTCTCGTCGGCACCGGTATATATGAACGGGTCGAGCATCCAGAATTCTATATACTCTATGTTTGCCGTTTCAAAGTCGCTGGTGTCGAGTTTCCTCATCATACCACCCCAACGCTTTGTCGGGTTCAGAAGCTTTCCTTCGTTGTCGAGGTTTGTGTCGAAGTTATACGGACCACGCTCTGACGGATAGTATGCAAGGTTAAGTATCGGCAGCGTTGCTGTTGCGCCGTTATATGAACTCTGGTCGCGGTTCGGGTACAGCTCTTTGACATACACCTCACGTACATAGTGGTTCGACAGCTGTTCAAAGTCGCTCTTTATGTGTGGAGGTGTCAGCGTTGAAGAACGACGTGTGAACAACGGGTCTATGACGTACCACGACATTAGCGAGCGGTTGTAGCCGCTGGTGAGCCCGGTCTTGTCTTTATATTCGCTGAAGAGTGTCGGCACACTCGATATCACCCACGATGTAGGTGTCGAGACGTCAATCAAATTCTTCGTATTCTCGAAGTCGTCGATATACGATGCCTGGTCCTGGGTGCCGCCAGCCATTCCTGCTATGAGTTGTGCAAACTCACCTTGGAAGGTTATGTACGACGGCTGCGTGAGGTGTAGTCCGGGCAGCTTGTCAAGCATATTGGTGAGCCACTGACTCTCCTTCTTCCAGTTCAGGTTCACACCCCACAACGTGTTCTTCAGCGGCTCGCTACCCATAGCTACCTTCGTCGTCAGCGACTGCTCACTAAGGTGCTGCAAGGTACCGCTCATCTGGAAGTTCTTTGTGAAGTCGTACTCCCAGTTAATACCGAACATCGTCTTTCGTTGCTGTCCGAAGTCGGTGTTACTCTCCAGCGACACGTTGATGTTTGTTCCCGCGTCAATGATGCTCTGGTTAAGTATCGTCACCTGTCCGGCGCTGTAATCTACGCTGTAATCTACTCCTTCGGTGAGTTTCTGTCCTCCTGCCGTCACCACAACGGAACCTTGTGGCACGTTGTATGCTCCCAACGAGATGACGTTGGCATTTGTTCCTCTGTACTGTCCTACAAGTTGGAACTTATTCTTCTCGGCATTCTGCTTCGCCGTTGTCTTCGTTGAGTCGTAAAGTGTTGTAAACGCATACTTCTGTGCATTCTCGTACGTCACTCCCTTCGCCATAAGGTAGTCTCTCAGGTTAGAGCCGAAAGGTTCCTTACATGGGAAGAACACTCGTCCGTTCTTTACCGTATAGCCATCAACGTAGTCGAAGTATCCGTTGCTGTGTGCCTTGTTATTGTTGTCCAGACGGTCGGCTCCTAATAATCTTATTATAGGTATATCCTTTACCTGCGTCTCAGGGATGTAAGTGAGATACACACCCGAGGTGTCGCTCTGGAACTTCACGTCAAGTCTGAACTTGTCCTTCTCAACACTGTTTGCCAAGTAGTACACGTTCTTCATCATCAGCGGCCAGTTCGACTGCGACGGGTTGTTGCTGGCGTTCTTCAACGACTTCACGAAGAGTGCTTTGTTTGTTTCTTTAATGTCGCTGGCAAACTCACCCACCTGATATGTCACACCGTTGTAGGTATATTCGTAGGCTACCGCCAGCACCTGGTCTGTCTGCAGCGTCGATGTCAGCGAGACGTAACCCAAAGATTTGTTAACGCTGTACTCCGAGCTACTGAGAAGTCGTGCACTCTCCAGCTTTTCGAAGTCCACACCACCCTCGTAGCCGTTGCCTTCAAGTATCTGTGTCGCCTGGTCTATAATTCGTGCGTCGACATTACGTGTCACCAGGTCGTTATATAGATTGTTGGCACCATTCGACGGATTGACGTTTGTCGCTCCCTCAGCAATATCAGCAAATGCCAGAATGTTACGTGTGTTTGTCGTCGTAGCGGTTTTGTTTGTCACCCAGATTTCGACACGTGTTATCGAGATACCTGTTGTAGGTACAGGCAACTTCTGCATAGCACCGTCGTAGATATCGCGGAAGTAGTGCGACAAGAAGAAGTGACGGTTCTCTTCGTAGTCGGTGACGTTAATCTCGAATGGTGTTGTCTGCTTACCGCCTTTGCTCGATACGCTCTTGTTCGACGACTTCTTCTGTGATATCACCGTCTGCAGTTTCAGTTTTCCGAACTGCATGTCGGTACGGATACCGAACAACGACGAAGCGCCCTTTATCAGCGACGAGTTGCTGGGGAACGATACGTTACCGCCTTCAACCAGTTTTATTATCTCGTCCTCTTTGCCTTCATACTTCAGCTTCAGGTTCTGTGCGTCGTAGTCGAAGGTAGCGTCGGTGTTGTAGTTAAGGTTCATATTCACCTTATCACCAATCTTTCCGTTTACGCTGAGGTTTATCTTCTCGTCGAAGTTCATCGTCGTTGTCTTTCTGTTACGTATTGGCAGCGACGGGTTGTCTATTCTCTTTATTGTAGCACCTAACTTAAGCTCTGCGGTACCTTGTGTCTTTATGCGCACACCACCAGGACCGAAAATCTTCTCGGCAGGTCCCAGGTCGAAGTGCATATCGGTGAAGTCGAACTTCTCCTTTCCTTTCTGCTCGAAAATCTCTGTATTCTTTGAGCGGAAGAAGTTCTTCATAGCCTGACGCTCTGTCCACTTCATATAGTCTTCGGTGGTCATCATTATCGGCGCATTGAGGTATGTTCCCGTCATGCGCTGTCCGAAGATATATCTGTCCAAAGTGTCGTTATACTCCACCTCGTGTTTCAGGTTCTCCGGCATCTTCAGGTCAAGTGCTGTCGATGTCAGGTCTTCCTCAGTAATAGGCTGTGTACGTTGTATCTTCCATCGTGGATTAAGCAGCGAGTCAGGAATATCCTCGTCTTCGATGATAGGCTGCGAAGAGATACTTATCGTATCCTTCATCTTATTATCATCATCTACAGGAGGAGGCACAACAACCATAGCAAGCACGGAAAGCATGCCTGCCATTATCATCGCCATAGTTGTTATCTGTCTCCTCATTCTGTTCTTATTTTTTCAGAAGTTAACCGTAGTTATCTGGAGTTAACGAGCTTCCGCTCGTGGATTTAACTGACGTATGTACTATGCGTTTGTCACTATTGTCCGCTAACTTCCGCTAACTTCCGCTAACTCCCGTTAACTCCCGTTATCTCCCATATTCTTGCTCCTTGCCCCTTATTTAATCTCCTTCAACGCCAACTTCACCACCTGTTCAACGGGCAGTGTGGGCTGCTCCTTCAGTATAGCCATTACCACCTTTGCCGATGGTGCCGGAGCAAATCCTAACATAGTGAGTGCTCCCACAGCCTCGTCTTTCACACTGTTGTCTATTAGTGGCGCTGCAACACCTGTGCCTGCCGGCAGCTCCTGCGCAATTCCCGAAGTAACAATCTTGTCCTTCAAATCTACTATTATGCGCTGTGCCGTCCTCAGTCCTATGCCCTTCACACCTTTTAAGAGTCGTTCGTCGCCTGTAGATATGGTGCTACAAAGCTCCTGCACACTCAGCGAAGAGAGTATCATGCGGGCGGTGTTTGCACCCACACCACTTACTGATATCAGCAACAGGAACATCTCGCGCTCCTGCTTCGTGGCGAAGCCAAAAAGCTGGTATGCGTCCTCACGAATAGCCTCGTAAGTCCACAGTCGCGCCTCCTTCTTTCCTTGTATTGCAGAGAAAGTATTCAACGAAATACTCATACCGTACCCCACTCCATGCGCCTCTACGACAGCATAAGCAGGGGTAACCTCTGTCAATTCACCCTTAACGTATTCAATCATTTCCCTAAAATTTGTATATATACAATAACATTAACGGCGACTCACCGCATTTTATTGTATATACCCGCAAAATTTCAAGAACTGCCCGTTCCGAGATTATACTATTAATCTCAATTCTTCCAGGCTCGTTACTACCCTCTGCCCTTCCTCCGGCGCCGTATATTCCGGATAGCGATTGAAGAACACAGCGTCGATGCCAGCCCTCATTGCCCCCATGATGTCCGTCTGAAAGTTATCGCCAATCATCAGCGTCGTCTCAGGCTCTGCCCCCGTCATTCTGAAGGCATATTCAAAGAATTCCTTCGCGGGCTTATTCACCTTAGCGTCCTCACTGAGAATAATGTTGTCGAAGTATTTCTCCAGTCCACAGGCACGCAGTTTCTTGTACTGCACCTCGTGGAATCCGTTGCTACACATGTGTATTCTGTAGCCCTTACACTTCAGGTACTCCATCAGTTCGTGCGCGCCCTCTACCACTCCTGGCTTCGACGAACACAGTTCCAAGAACCTGTCGCTAACCTCTAAACAATATTCCTTCGTAGGCTCCAACTTCCCCGAGGCACTCAGCGGACGACGGAAACGCTCCACTATCAGGTAGTCGCGAGTTATCTCGCCCTTCGAGTAGCGCGTCCACAGGTCGATATTAGCATTCCAGTATGCCGTATAAAACACCTCTGGGTCATCAAACCACTGTGCAAAATTCATCTCGTTGAACAACTCCCGCAGTGCTATCACCGAATTCCCGTGAGTGTCGTACAACGTATCGTCAAAGTCTATAAATATATCTGTATATTCCTTCATAATAATCTAAAAAAAAGAACTCACAGTCTTCTGTGAGTTCCTTCTTCTGTGACTCCGGCGGGATTCAAACCCACAACCTTCTGATCCGTAGTCAGATGCTCTATTCAGTTGAGCTACGGAGCCATGCTCCTTGAAAAGCGAGTGCAAAGGTAAGCACTTTTTCTCATACCTCCAAATATTTTCCCAAGTTTTTTCAAAAAATGAAGTTTTTTTCTTTAGCACCGCGCTAAATCCAATGCCGCTAACCACTAACCATTAACCTTTAACCATTAACCATTAACCATCAAGCCCCTCGCACTTCGGTGGTAGCTGAGGAGGCTTTAAAATACTGCCGCAATTCTTGGAATCTTCTTTAGCTGTTCAAAGAACGATTTGTTACGTTTAGCCGTTAGAAGATTATACTTCATCTGCAACGAAAGTAGTGGCATCGGATCAAGGTTAAGGGCTTGACATATGAGTAATGCCATTTCTGCACTCAGCTGTCGTTTAGCATTCAACACCTCGTTCAGTTGGCTGGAGGGTACACCTATTTCCTTAGCCAGTCTTCGCTGACTAATGCCGCGATACTCCAACTCATCTTTTATCACTTCTCCAGGATGTGTCAGATAAAACGGTTCCAGATTGTTAGCAACCATACAGTCGTCCTTTCCTTCTACATGTACCATATTTCTACCTTTTATAATGATTCGACAATTCTGTTATATTTACTATCTCGGCAATAGTCTTACCCTCTTCTATTATTTCTCTGAATTCTATACGATACTTATCGTTCACTCTTACTGATGAAATACCTTCCTTATCTCCGCGTAGGTGCTCATAATGCAGGCCTCCATATCGAGTTAACTCAATAACATTAGTCAGTTCAATCATTAGATCCACAATGCGGATGTACTTCCTGACTATTTGTTCTTGGAATCGGTGCTTTTTATCTTTAGCCTTACCGTCTTCATAGAGCTCCCTAAGATAGTCTTCTTCAAAGGTAACTTTCATAAGTTTTAATTATTTTGGTGGCAAAGATACAAACAATTATTTGTATTCACAAATTTGAGAACACTTTTTTTACACTTCCCCACTCTATAACCAATATGCCCCTTCCCTTTGGAGGGGGTTTGGGGGAGGCTACAAAAATCGCCGCTATCTCACGACAGCGGCGACCAGTAATACGCGTGTGCAACTAATTTAAACAAACTTTGAATGAGCAGTAGCCACCTTTGTGGCATACTGTTTAGTAGCGGTCTGCCGACGCCTCCCGACGGCGGCAAGACCTAATAATAACTTAATAATTCACTTTTCACACACGCGTAGGTCATTATTCCTCCTCGTCCCAAAGAGAGGGAGAAGAGATTTCGTTTTCTTTACCGAGTACGTCACCCGTTGCTCCTGTATCCTGCAATGTAGCATTGAATGAATCCTGACCACCACCTGACATCGGTGCCATAACGGGTTCTGACTGCATTAATATTACTTCGGTATTTGGCTTTATATATCTTTTCATCTTTTTTGTCCTCCTTTAATTACTTATTCAACATCTTCTTACCATTCACGATTACAATTCCCTTATAGTCATTGCCTACGCGCTGACCAGCGAGATTATAACGTACACCGTTCTCTACTACTGTAGATACTGCCTTGATACCATCTGTTTCCTCTTCATCATCACCAACTGGGAGAGAAATTTTAGCACTTGTGGTATTAGGAATATTCTTCAGGTATGCTTTGTTTGTGCCTACTGTCTTACCATTAGCAAGGTAGAAGTTAATTACGCCACCATTGTTAGAAAGGATGTAGTTCTTTGTCTCGCCTTCGCCAGCACTTGCTACAGCAGCACCTGTACCACGCACAAGCTTGTTACCAGATACAGCTGAAGGGCTATCTGTTGCTACAGGAACGTCATACTTAGTTGCTGTTGCCGAATAAAGCAGAAGTCCTTCACCAGCCTTAACAGAGCCTGTAACCTTTGTAAATGTGAGCTCATCACCAGAAACTGTGGCTGTATATGCATACAGACCTGAAACACCTGAGAAGTCGAGGTCGTAATTAGAAGCGAATGTTGCGTACTTAGCTGCAGAGATTGTTACAGGGATTGCAGTAGGCATCCACTGCTCATCACCCAGCAGATAAGCAGCGGCGTTCTTGAACAACAGCTGACCATTTTCATTCAAGGCATTTAACTTGGCGCTAGATACGCTAATCAATAGATACTTACCAGAAGCAGCACCACGCTGTGCGGGAGTCAGCTCATGAATGGCAGCGCCATTGCCAGACTCTGCATTGGGTGTAGTAGCCAGCGTAAAGCCTTCCTTACCAGCAACGAACGAGCCTACTGGCTGCATACATTTTGCAGCAGCTTCGTCAGTAATCTCAAAGAAGTTTGTAGAAATTGTAACACCTGCGAATATTGGATGATCAGCTATATTGCTGAAAGCATCAGTGTTCAAAGTAGCACCCTTAACAGATGTACCTGCATTAGGAGCGCCCCACTTCCAACGCTTTGTAGCATCACCGTCTGCGCCATAGAAGTATGACTTCGTATTCAGCACAGGTGTAGTCGTTGTTTTACAACCTGTAACGGCAGTTGCGTCGCTTGTACCACCAATTGACTCATGAAGTACAATCAGATCGTAGTTGGCCAATGTCTGCGAACCAGGAGCCTCAATAAACAGCTTATAAGTGTCAACCGAGTTCAATGCTGCATACAACTTATCATCTTTCTTTGTGTCTGATTCACTTGTAGACGTCAGATACAGTATATACTTCTTGCTATCCTTGGTAAACGTAGCGTTGACTGTGACTGCGTAAGCAGGCATAGTAAACTTATTGTCTGTCACCGTTACCGTTGTCTCTGGGTCACCAGTCTTATATACATTCCAGGAACCGAACAGATAATGGAATGCAGGTGTTGCCGTCAGGGTTACCTCAGTGCCTGCAGTTGCAGATGTCTTGTCAACAGTAATTGTACCATTCTCAGGAGTTCCTTTCGTAATAGCGTATCCTTCTTTCCACTCTGTATAGAGAGTCTTGTCAGTGGTAGCGGTCCACTTACCATCGCCATCGGTGAATCCGGTAATGCTTGCAACCAAAGAACCATCAGCCTCAGCAACCTTGGCACCATCAGCAGCAGTCTTATAGTAGTCCACGACATAACCGTCGCGAGTAGGCTCAGAAACGATAGTCAAGGCATCGTCGCCTTCTGATATTTTAGCAGAACCATTGCCGCCAAACTCACCATTGTCATCCAACGTAACGCTGTATAATGGAGCACAATTGGCAACGGTGAGAGATGTAAGGTATACGTTGTTTTTTCTTACTAACTTAAATGTTTTGCTTCCTGCCAAACCATCACCGTCAGTTACGATATACTGGAAAGATTCGCTAGTATGAGTATCTTCAACGGCATTCAATTGCCATGTGTCCTTGGTTGTACCCGAAGAGTTCTTCAAATATAAGGTACGATCATTATTCGTACCATTATAATATAGGGTACCTGTAATTATTGTACCTTCCTGCATTTTTTTGTCTAAAGTAACGGATACCGCAGCGGAGCTAGAAAATTCAATTCCTGTTCCTGCGTATCTAATAGTAGCAGTTTCAACGGTCATTTTTCCTCCAGTAGAAGTTTCAACCTCGCTACCAACATCAACTGTTCCAGATGTAGTTTTTTGTGACCAAGAATAGTCATTCTCAGCCCATATTGCATAGAGTGTAACGTCTGCTGTAGACATTGTGAAAGTACTACCAGCAACATAGCCTATACCAGTTCCTTCACTTTCCGTATTCCAACCAACATGAGTGTATCCGTTTTTAACTAATGAACCTGTATTTCCTAGAACTGTTACAGTGCTACCATTTATGTAATCTTTTGCATCCGTAGGAGCAGAACCGCTGTCAGCACCATTGCCATTATAGCTAACGTGATAGGCAGTTGCCCATTGCGCAAAGAGAGTGAGGTCGCCAGTTACTGTTGCCCCAACAGCATAAGCTGTACCACTGCCATCAGATGCGGTATTCCATCCAGAGAAAACTTTTCCCGAAGGAGCTGTAAAAGTTCCTGGACAATCTGCGACAGTAGCAGCTTTATCATCGACAACGTCATCACCTGTACCAGCACCTGCTTTATAAGTGACGGTATAAGTAGTAGAGGAGGTAACTGTAATTGATTCAGCAATAAAACGTAATGTACCAAATACCATATAATATCCTGCAGCACCTCCAGACTTAGTTAAAGTACCGCTAGTAGTTGAACTTGAAAGACTAACAGAACTGAGAGCACCTGTGGGTGACATGCCATCGGGATCTGTCAAAACATCTGTTGTCGTTCCAAGGTAATACAGCGAAACCGTCATGTCAGAACCATTGCGAGCGACACTAACAGAGATATTTGAAGTAGAACCTACGCGAAATACGAAAGCGCTTTTCTTTTTGGAGTTACCGAATTTAAGGCCAGCAGCATCTTGCACGAGATCATTTCCATTTGACCATCCCATAAGACGATTGTTTTCAGCAACATCTTTATCGTAGATAACTTGGTTCTTGGTTTTGGCGCCAGTCCACTGATGATAACCCGTATCACCAGTCTTAAAGCTTGTTGTTCCAACAGCAAGAGTTTTAAGAGATGCCTCCGTTGCCCACGCCCCACTACATACAGTTAGTAGTAGCGTAAATAAAGTTAATAATTTTTTCATGTTTTGTTTTGTTTTAAAATTAGATTGTTAATTGATTTGTTTTGTTATTTTATTTGTATTTTTCCTGTTTTAGTAGATTATCTAATCCTCACGGAGGACCTTAATCCTCCGTGAGGTTGGATTAGTCATTATTCCTCCTCGTCCCAGAGAGAGGGAGTAGAGATTTCGTTTTCTTTACCGAGTACGTCACCCGTTGCTCCTGTATCCTGCAATGTAGCATTGAATGAATCCTGACCACCACCTGACATTGGTGCCATAACAGGTTCTGACTGCATTAATACTACTTCTGTATTTGGCTTAATATATCTTTTCATTGTCATTAAATCTTAATTTGTTAATATGCTTCCTGTAAGCCCCTCCTTTTTGGGAGGGGTTTGGGGTAGGCTTTTACTTTCTTACGTATTTTTTACCATTCACTATCACAATTCCCTTATAGTCATTGCCTACGCGCTGACCTGCGAGGTTGTAACGTACACCATTCTCTACTGCTGTAGATACTGCATTGATTCCGTCTGTTTCTTCTCCGCCAGTAGGAAGGAAGAACTTAGCACTTACAGCTGTTGGATTAATATTCTTCAGGTATGCCTTGTTTGTGTCCACAGTCTTACCATTAGCAAGGTAGAAGTTAATTACGTCACCATTGTTAGAAAGTACATAGTTATATTCGCCACTATTATCACCAGCACTTGCTACGGCAGCACCTGTACCACGTACAAGTTTGTTGCCAGGAACAAATGCAGGGCTATCTGTTGCTGCTGGAACATAGAAGTCGGTTTGCGCATTAACGTTTGCATAGAGAAGCAGTCCTTCGCCTTCTTTAGCTTTAGTAACTCTGTTGAAAGTAATTATATCACCTGCTACAGTAGCTGTGTAAGCGTACAGACCTTTACCTTCCATGCTAGAGAAATCGAGGTCGTAGTCTGATGCAAATGTAGCGTACTTAGCGGCGGTGATTCTTACTTTTGGTGCAAGTGTAACTGCTATTTTACTAATTGTTGCATATGATGATGCATCGCTTGGTCTTGAGAATGTAACAGAACTTTCATCGCCACTCCACTTATCAAGTACTGTTGAATAACTGCCCACATCTGTTGTAATATCACTGTCTGAATCAGAAGCTGTCAATTCTATTCCTATAATATGATATCCATCTGGTGCAGAAATTTTCAAATCATTATCTTTATAGAATCGCATTGCATTTTCATTAGCATAGCAACTACCTTCATTACGTGTATAAGTTACTGTTATATTATCCTTTGTACCCGTAACCTCATCATTAGTATTGCCACTGAATTGTGCATCCTTACCATAGAAAGTATAATTAGGAGTAATATCAACACCTAAAGGCTGAATATACGGATTAACAGTTATTTCGTATTCTGCAGTCTTTGTTACTTCTGATTCAGTATAACTAACTGTTACTGTCTGATTTCCTGCAGCGGACATATTATAGCCTGAGAACTCTGCATCTGATGTAACAATTTTCTCATCACTGTTCTCATATGTTGCAGTAACAACCATTCCTTCATGGCTAAATGTATCGCCAACTGTAAATGTTGTTGGATATGAACCAGAAAGTGTAATATGGTCAAGTGGAGAAGCTGGTCCTGAAGTATAATATACCGATACGTCATCAATTCTTACTCCTGCTTTTTTAGATGCGCTAAACGTTATTTTAGAAGTTGTGGAGGCTTCAGTTATTGAAATTGAAGCATTTCCATTTGATGTTCCAACAGTTATGTTAGTTGAAGTACCACCATTAACTTTGCAATTAACACCAGTAACTGTAAGGGTTCTATTTGTATCACCTCCAGATACAGTATGTTTAAATGTCAAAGTGGCAGTATTACCAACTAGGGATGAAAATGCTGGTGTCGTTGCTGTACCTGCATATGAACTGGATGCTATTTGTAACCAGTTTGACTGCATAGAACACCCATTTGAAGAAAAAGACCATCCTGCTGTAGTTAATTTATCTATAGTATTATTTGTAGAAAAATTTTCACTTAGTACAGTGACATTTTCCGCCCACACACTACTAACACTTCCTACCAGCAGGGCGACCAGTAGGAGCATCCTTGTAAGTAATAATTGTTTTTTCATAACAATGTTTTGTTTAATTAATTAGTTAGATATATATTGTTTTGTTTTCTCGTTTACGCTATGGAACAGATTTCCCATCTTTCCCATCGCCCTCGCACCAGTCCTCGCGCGCGAACATTTAATTTATCATATCGTTGACACAGATGGGACTCTTCTGTGTTTAATGTTCTGTCAGTCTTCTATACCGATACATACGACAAACGCCGAGTACATCGTCTGATGTCTCGGCGTAAATATTCGGAAACTCTTTGTGTGATTATAACTTCATCATTTGTCTGAAGTCTGCAAGTTTAACAATATGTGTATTCTTGTATTGTCCAATGTCTGTCAAGTCCAAAGGTTGGTATCTATGATAACTTTGTTCATTTAGCGTATCTTACGGCTCTAACCTCATTCATGATATCCTCTTCGCTAATCTCTGGGGTCGCAGGACGACTCTTAGCAAAACGTTCGAGCAACTTCTCGCGCGTTTCTGCCTTCCAGCCAAACTTACGAACAAGTTCGTTGAACAGAGACCAATCTACCATAGGAACGTTCACATAAACGCCTTGTGTCTGTGCAGAATTTGTCATTGTTGCCATAATCTTTGCATTTTTGATGATTCTGGGTGCGAAGTTACGACATTTTCACGAATTATCCAAATATTTGCCGCTGTTTCAGTATTTCAAAGAGCAACAATGGGCAGATTTCTTCTCCCATCGTCCTCGCACCAGTCCTCGCGCGCGAACATTACATTATAAAGTTAGAGTACCACATAGCAGAAGCGTGGACTGTGTGATCCACATCCCTGATTAGAGGTTCTGGTAAAACCCACGATAAAAAGATATAGATACAATAAGCCCACGCTGAACGCGTGAACCATTGCCCATCCATCTTGTCTATCGTTTGAAATTTACCAGATTTCTAATCACAAGATAGAAGCACAACGCTTCTTTGTTTATGCGGCTTTCACCGCATTAAGCCAATATGTCTGCCGCACAGTTTACACCACACGGCGCTGACAAGGTCGCGATTAAGCGAGCGCAGAGCCAGGCTTGCCTAAGGCTATGCCGAGCATGAGCGAGCTCGCAAACGACCATAGTCGGGTGCAAAATTACAAATAAGTGAAGAGAATACAAAATAAATCCCGATTTATTTTTATTCTTGAACGAGAGAAGTTCCCTTGAACGAACGTGAAAAATATATCAAAAGGTACAAAAAACTCCATCGTTCTGCATCCGACGGAGACTCCTTATTATTTCTTCTCCCACTCCACCCAGTTGGTTTCTGTGAGATATTTTTCTATTTGAGTACGGAGAGGCTTTAAGTCGTTTTGAATAACTGACCAGATTATTGTACTATCCACCTGATAATATCCATGAACAAGATGATGGCGCATATCCGCAATATCCTGCCAAGGAACTTCTGTATGAATTGCAATAAACTCTTTACTTAATTTATAAGCAGCCTCACCTATAATCATAGTAAAATATACTACGCCACCAAATAATAATTTATCTGATGCCAACTCTTCAAAGGTCACCGATGAAGTCCTATGGAGAATGGTATCTATAGCCTCAAGCATGTGCTCAAGCCTGTTTTTATCTTTAAGCGGTTCTCTCATAAATTAGTTTTTTATCACGATCTGCACTCTCACGAGCGAAAGTTGAAATACTCTGCTATCTGCTGTGTCATTACCTGCGTACTCATAGTATAACTGGATTTTGTTTCTGCAAAGGTACGAATAAGCGAGGACAAATCCAAATAAATTAATTTATTTTTAATGCTATGAGTTTTGAGCCTTGAGAAAATTTTTCTTGAAGGTTCAAAAATCAAAGCATGTGAAGAAGTCATTCTTCGTTTTGTCGAGCGGGAGTACCTTCGACGAAGTCAAAGTTACATAATAATCAAGCGGGAGTACCTTATTTAAAGGTACGCATAAACGAGGACAACATATAATAAAAACTTTTTTTCTCAAAACACTTAACAACTTAACCAAAAACGTCTGGAGCCCCGATAAATAAAGGGCGCAAGCAACGTTAAGTGTTGTCCAAACACTTAACGTTGACTTACCTAAGACTTAACAGTCTCAGCCTCCCCCTACCCCTCCAAAGGGAGGGGAGTACTGAAGGGTTTAAAACATATCTCTCTCCTCACTCCTCTCTCCTCTCTCCTCTCTGAAAAAGTACCCTCGGGTGAATTGTTAAGTGTTAGTTAAGTGTTTGAGCAACACTTAACGTGCCCGAAACACCGATAAACAGAGGGCGTAGCGGCAATTTTGCACCCTAAAAGTTAAGTGTTGATGAAAAATTCTTTTTTCAGGATTTGTCTAAAGCGATGTGTAAGTAGGCTACTTTTAGTGTGTAAGTAGCCTACTTTTGCAGTGAAAGTAGGCTACTTATAGGTCGGATTAGAGAGCTCTTAATTTTGGATGGTTACATAATACGTCTGTCCGAGGTCCTTCACTATGGCTGTTACCCACCCGTCGTGGTAGGTTACGGGGATGTCGCGGTTGCCTGAGTGGAGACAGAGGCGGGAGGGGTCTGCGGGTATTCTGTTAAGACGTAGCGTGAGGGTGGCTCCTTGAAATAGTGGTGTGGAGCGCTCGGCGAAGATGTATTCGTCGGAGAAAGCGTCGGGACGTGGTGTGACACGCGGCGACACCTCTACGTCGGTAGGAAGATTACCTTGACGTACAATGAGTTGTGCTCCGGGCAGCTGTAGCTGGTTGGGGCGGTTCCAACGGAAAACCTTAGCATATTGTGGGCGTCGCGCCTTGGGAATGTGTTGGCGTGTGCCTTGTACCGTGAAGGAGAAATCTGCCTTGTTGCCGTAGATATCAGTGAGGGTATATACAATATGGTAAGGACGTTCCTCGTTGAAGGTGACGATACCTCTGTCGTTGTTTGCCGTAATGCACGGAATGCTGAGTCCGGGTTCAAGGAAAGACTTCATATACCACACGTTGGAACGCAGGCGGTGGTGATAGTCGCCCCACGAATTTACCATACGGTTGCAATACATAGGGATGCTATCAACATTGCTTGAGAACACGAGATTGCCGTCAACACGGAGCTCGGTACGACGGATGCCATAATGATGGTAGGTGTCGTCCATATAGTCGTCAGCCCAGATGCCGAACCCTACCCTTCCCCACGCCGGAAAGGTCTGACCGAAGCCGAAATACTGATTCTTGGTGAAGCCGTTGAAGATGCCCTCGCCAGGCTGAGGATAAGCCATGAAGGCGTGTGCCTGCGGAGGAGTGTTATCGACGAGGAGGTCACGAAGGAAGTCCAGGGGGTCGAGCATAGCCCACGAACGGGTGTTGTGGACTTCAAGATGAAGGTGTGGCGCCACGCTATGACCCGTATTGCCGCTGATGGCAACAAGTTGTCCACACTCTACGGGATAGTCGGTGGGACGCAGTCGGATGTCGAGTTCGTCGCTGGGGTTATGAGGACGGTCTAACTCGTCCTTCTGTCCGAGGGCACGCCGCTTGGCGCTGACTATCTGGCGCAGCGCAGGAACGTAACCGCGAAGATGACAATAGACGCTGGTGGTGCCGTTGGGATGTTGTATGTAAAGGGCGTTGCCGAAGCCGTACAGACCGATGGTTATTCGTGATACATAACCTTCGGCAACAGCAAAGAGAGGTTTGCCCTCGACCATCTCCGTGCGGACATCGATGCCGCCATGAAAATGGTTAGGGCGTGGTTCTCCGAAATTTCCCGCCAACGAAATGGGAAGATGAACGGGTGATGTGAAGGCTATCTGAGCTGCAAGGATGAGTGTTGTCAGCATGCCTTAAAGCTCATGTCAAGTCCTTTTACGCTGTGGGTAAGGGCTCCTACGGAAATGAAGTCAACGCCACACTCTGCATAAGGACGCATAGTGTCGTAGGTGATGCCGCCACTGGACTCCGTCTCGTACTTGCCGCCAATCATCTCTACTGCCTTGCGTGTGTCCTCAACGGAGAAGTTGTCGAGCATGATGCGGTGAACGCCGCCACACGCCATAACGCGACGTATCTCGTCGAAGGAGCGCACCTCGATTTCTATCTTCAGGTCGAGACCCTTTTCTTTAAGGTATTCGTGACAGCGATTTATGGCATTCTCAATGCCGCCAGCGAAGTCAACGTGGTTGTCCTTAAGGAGAATCATGTCGAAGAGTCCTATACGGTGGTTCGTGCCGCCGCCAATCTTCACCGCCTGCTTCTCCAGCATACGCATTCCAGGAGTAGTCTTACGGGTGTCGAGAACACGTGTCTTGGTGCCCTCCAGACGTTTTACGTAACGACGTGTCATCGTGGCGATACCACTCATGCGCTGCATGATGTTGAGCATAAGGCGCTCCGTCTGCAGCAGCGAACGAATCTTACCAGTAACAATCATTGCGATGTCGCCCTTCTTCACTTCGGCACCATCCTCGATGAGCACCTCGACCTTCATTGTAGGGTCGAAACGAGCAAAGACACGCTTTGCCACCTCTACGCCGGCGAGGATGCCGTCCTCCTTGATAAGCAGATGCGACTTGCCCATAGCATCTTCGGGGATGCAACAGAGCGTTGTATGGTCTCCGTCACCGATATCCTCAGCAAAGGCGAGGTCGATGAGTCTGTCTTCTAATTCTTCTACACTTAACATTTTATTGATTTTTTGAGTTTCTTATTTCTTTCCTATACCATAATGTAAACCAGACGCAGGCAACGACGAAGCTTATAGCACCTACGGTGTAGCCAACCGTGATATCGAATCCGAAAGCGTTCTTCGACACCACAAGGAATGACGAACATACCACAGTCATGAAGATTGCCGGAATCAGCGTTATCCAGTATGGTTTGTTCTCACGAGCCAGCCAGACAGTAAGCGTCCACAGGGTGAACACAGACAACGTCTGATTGCTCCAGCCGAAGTACTGCCAGATGGTGTTGAAACCGTCGGGGTTCTTTACTTGCCAAATCAGCATAGCGATGGAAACGGCAAACAAGGGAACGCATATAAGCAGACGTTTGGCGATGGGACGCTGGTTCATCTTGAGCCACTCGGCAACGATAAGACGGGCTGAGCGGAACGCAGTATCGCCGCTGGTAATAGGCGCTGCCACAACACCCAACATAGCGAGGACGGCTCCCGTAACACCTAACCAGTCGTTGCACACAAGGTTTACAACAGCAGGAGCAGAAGTATAGAAGCCCTTGTCGGCACCCGCTATAAGCTCGTAACCTGGTGTGGGGTCGCCATAGAAGAACCACATAGACACAGTAGCCCAGATAAGCGCTACGATGCCCTCGGTAATCATAGCACCATAGAAAATAGGACGTCCCATCTTTTCGTGCTTCACACAGCGAGCCATAAGCGGACTCTGCGTAGCGTGGAAACCCGAAATGGCACCACAGGCAATAGTGATGAACAACGCCGGGAAGATAGCATCGGTCCACTTCTCAGGCTGCGCCTCCTTACCCATATTATAGAAGTTGGTCCACAACTCCGGTAGGTGAGGCATCTTGACAAAGAGCACTACCATCAGCGCTGCAGCCATAAAGAGCAGCGAGAAGGCAAAGAGAGGATATATCTTACCGATGATCTTATCGATAGGAAGCATTGTGGCTATGACGTAATAAACAAAGATAATGCTTACCCACATCATAGTGTCGCCACCCATAGAGTGCAGAATTTCAGCAGGTGAATAAACGAATACTGTACCAACCATGATGAGCAACAGCACGGTAAATATCAACATGATAGCCCTTGTGGTCTTACCTAAATACTTACCCACCAATTCCGGCAGACTGGCACCACCGTTACGTATGGACAGCATGCCGCTGAGGTAGTCGTGAGTAGCACCCGCAAAGATACATCCCAAGACAATCCACAGATATGCCACCGGACCGAACTTGGCACCCATGATGGCACCGAAGATAGGACCCGTTCCCGCAATGTTGAGGAACTGAATCATAAAGACTTTCCACGATGGCAGGACTATGTAGTCAACACCGTCAGCCATACTTACTGCCGGCGTAGGACGGTCGTCGGGACAAAAGACCTTCTCGACGAAGCGACCATAGACGATGTAGCCGATAACAAGCGCAAAAAAACTAATAATAAATGTAATCATTATTTCCTTTTTTATCAAAATCGATGCAAAAATACAAATAATATTACTAACTTTGCACGAAACTTCAAGAAAAAATGAAAAGAGTCATAATATTTCTTTGTCTTCTTACCTCTTTTAGCATTATAGCAAAAGCTGCCAACAAAGAACCCATACGTGCCGTGTGGCTGACGACAATAGGCGGCATAGACTGGCCACGCACCTACTCTACCTCTATTTCTTCGCAGGAACGACAGAAACGTGAGTTGACGAACATGTTGGACCGACTAAGACTTGCGGGAATCAACACCATATTGCTGCAGACACGAGTGAGAGGAACGGTGATATATCCCTCGGACTACGAGCCTTGGGACGGTTGTGTGTCGGGAAGACCAGGACGCTCACCGGGCTACGACCCTCTGCAGTTCGCCATAACGGAAGCACACAAAAGGGGTATGGAGCTGCACGCATGGGTGGTGACAATACCTATAGGAAAGTGGAATAGCTACGGATGTAAACAGCTGAGACAGAAAATGCCGGCAGCGCTGAAGAAGATTGGCGACGAGGGATATATGAACCCCGAGGCATACCAGACGGCAGACTATCTGGCAAATATCTGTGCGGAGATAGCGTCGAGATATGACGTTGACGGAATACATCTGGACTACATAAGATACCCCGAAACATGGAAGCAAAGGGTGAACAGAATGGAGGCGCGAGACAACATAACAAATATAGTAAGAAGGATTTACGGAAGGGTTAAAGCAATAAATCCACAAATAAAGGTAAGTTGTTCGCCAATAGGAAAATACACTAACCTGTCACGATACAACTCCAACGGCTGGGACGCACTGAACAGAGTACACCAGGACGCACAGGGATGGTTGCGTATGGGAATAATGGACCAGCTGTACCCCATGATGTATTTCAAGGGTAATAACTTCTACCCTTTTGCAATAAACTGGAAGGAGAACAGCTACGGAAAGGACATAGTGCCGGGATTGGGAATATACTTCCTCGACCCGCGCGAGGGAAACTGGAAAATAGACGACATAAAACGACAGCTCTACTTCCTGCGCTCCGAAGGAATGGGGTTCTGTCTGTTCCGTGCTAAATACCTATTAGATAATGTAAAGGGGATTTATGATTTTCTGAGGACGGAGTATCAATATTTAGAAGAGAGAGGAGTGAGGAGAGAGGAGAGATCCTCCACGCAACTCCTTGAAAGGTGCGAGGGTCCTGAGTTCCTTGAGAATGACGGCAGGACGATGGTGCTGCCGGAGAAGGGGAAGGTGCTGGATGCTGACGTGATAGCCTTTGTGAGTATGGCGGGGAACGTGATAACGACACGTCCTTACAGGGGGAAGAGAGCGGACATTCGTGCTATTCCCGACGGAATATACACCTTACGTTCAGTAAATAAGAAAGGGGTGACACACCGTGTAGGAATGGTGTATATACGTCGTTAAACGTGGAAACGATGTTTCTTCTTTGCCGGCTGAGGCAGTACCGGTGTGGTGCTGCTGCCGCTGCTGGGCAATGAACCCACAGGAACACCACGATACTGAGCATAGCGTATTCGTATGCGCTCCACATAATCGAAGGTCTCGTTGCTGCGCATATAACCGTTCTTCACAACGGGGTCGTTGTAGTACTGCGGGTCACGAAGCAACAGGAGGAAGTGTGACACGTCGGCCCAACGATAAGGATTCCTGCCGTTCTTGCGGGTAAGAGCCATAGCATCACGAACATGATAGCCACCACCATTATATGCCGCAAGGATGAAGTAAGTGCGCTCCGACGACGGGACATCACCGAAGGAGGCGTTGAGCTCGGAGATATAACGGGCTGCCGCCGCAATGTTAGCCTCGGGCTCGTGAATCTGTTCCATAGAAAGTCCCAGATGACTCGCCGTTCCGGGCATTATCTGCATAAGTCCTCGAGCACCAGCCCATGAACGGGCATTGGGGTCGAAACAGCTCTCCTGATAACACTGTGCTGCAAGGAGACGCCAGTCCCAACGGGCTACGGGAGCATACTTCTTAAACAGATTGTCGTAACGCGAGATGACACCCGCCGACTTATTCATAAAAGGTGAATAGACCTTACGCCGTACACTCGCCACAGACAGCAGGTAACGCTCTTCTTTCTTTACCTGAGCAAGGATTTCGGGCTTATACCAACGTTTGAAAGCTACGGAGAGGTCGGAGTCGCGAACCTCCACAGACTGCGGCGAAGAAAGAGCCATAATGTCGCCCTCACCATTATCAAGGCGCGTGCGGACATCGGCTGAGTCCTTGCAGACCTCGACACGCAGGGAGACGCCCAAGAACATAGCAAACTTCTCGAAAACCCTGTACTGGGTACCCATACCGCGACCACGATAGTCATAATAGGTGTCAGGACCCGAGACGGTAAGGAGTATCATCTCACCACCGGTGACGATGTCGGACATAGTGAAGTCCTCAGAGGCAGGTATGGTGTCACCACTAACCTCTCCCCACGGGGTTACTATGCTCTTCTGTTTTTCCTTACAGCCTGTAAAACAGATGCATAAGAATACAATATATATCAATATAGCTTTCAAAATCGGCACAAAATTACAACATTTCTTGCAGATGTAATAAAAAAAGAGTATTTTTGCCACGTTTTTTAATAATTATTGATATACACTATGCTTAGAATCGCAGTACAATCAAAAGGACGTCTCTACGAAGATACTATGGCTCTGCTGGCTGAAGCAGACATCAGGATAAACTCAACGAAAAGAACATTACTCGTAACATCACCGGACTTCCCGTTGGAGGTGCTCTACCTCCGCGACGACGACATTCCACAGAGTGTGGCAACAGGTGTTGCCGACATCGGTGTGGTCGGCGAGAACGAATTCGTGGAACGTGGCGAGGATGCCGAGATAATACAACGACTGGGTTTCTCGAAGTGTCGTCTTAGTCTTGCGGTACCTAAACAGGACGACTATAAGGGAAAGGAGTGGTTCAACGGAAAGAAGATTGCTACCTCCTACCCCAACATACTGCGAAAGTATCTGAAGGAGAACAATCTGGATGCCGACATTCACGTCATTACGGGCAGCGTGGAGATATCTCCGGGAATAGGACTTGCCGACGCCATCTTCGACATCGTAAGCAGCGGCTCGACACTCGTAAGCAACAACCTGCGCGAGGTGGAAGTGGTGATGAAGAGTGAGGCGCTGCTGATAGGCAACAAAAACCTCAGCGAGGAGAAGAAACAGGTTCTGGAGCAGATGCTCTTCCGTTTCGAGGCGGTACGTCAGGCGGAAGGAAAGAAATATGTACGCATGAACGCTCCAAAGGCACATCTGCAGGAGATTATCAACGTACTGCCAGGACTGAAGAGTCCCACCATTATTCCTCTTGCCGACGATGAGTGGTGCTCCGTACATACCGTTCTCGACCAGAAACGTTTTTGGGAGATTATTGGAAAACTAAAGGAAATGGGAGCACAGGGAATACTTGTAACTCCAATAGAAAAGATGATTCTGTAAAAATGAAGATATACAAATACCCGAGCCGCGAAGAGTGGAAAGAACTAACGGAACGTCCTCACTTAGACGTATCACAGTTGAACAACACCGTTGCCGACGTACTGAAGAACATACGCGAGAACGGAGACAAAGCCGTCAAGGAGTATGAGGAGAAGTTCGACCACGCCAGTCTCGAAACGTTGGCAGTAACAGCAGAAGAGATAGAAAATGCCCTGAAGGAAGTGCCTGCGGAGCTACTCGACTCGCTGCGTCTGGCACATAAGAACATAGAGACATTCCACAAAGCACAACAGTTCGTGGGCGAAAAGGTAGAAACGGCTCCCGGGGTTACATGCTGGCAGAAGAGCGTCCCCATAGAACGCGTAGGACTATACATCCCAGGAGGTACGGCACCACTGTTCAGTACTGTACTCATGTTGGCTACACCAGCAAAGATTGCAGGATGCAAAGAGATTGTTCTTTGCTCGCCACCAACACATAACTCGACAATTCACCCAGCTATTCTTGCTGCAGCACACATCGCCGGCGTCAACAAGATATATAAGGTGGGAGGAGTACAGGCTATAGGAGCTATGGCTTACGGCACAGAGAGCATTCCGAAGGTTTACAAGATTTTCGGTCCGGGAAACCAGTATGTGATGGCTGCAAAACAACAGGTCAGCCTGCACGACGTAGCAATAGACATGCCTGCAGGACCTTCCGAGGTGTGTGTCATTGCCGACGACAGTTGCCGACCGGAATATGTTGCTGCCGACCTGCTGTCGCAGGCGGAACACGGCACAGACTCGCAGGTGCTTCTTATAACAACATCGCAGAAAGTTCTCGACAACGTTGTTGAGGAACTGGAAAAGCAGTTGGAAGCGCTGCCAAGAAAGGAAATGGCACAGAAGTCGCTCGACAACAGCAAACTGGTTCTCGTAGATAACACCACAACGGCTATAGAGCTGAGCAACGAATATGCTCCGGAGCACCTTATCATAGCTACTGCCGACTACGAGCAGCTGGCAGAGAAGGTTGTCAACGCAGGTAGCGTGTTCCTCGGAAACTACGCCTGCGAGAGTGCCGGCGACTACGCCAGCGGCACTAACCACACGCTGCCTACTCACGGATACGCAAAGGCGTACAGCGGAGTAAATCTGGACAGCTACAACAGAAAGGTAACATTCCAGCACCTTACGGAGAAAGGTATCGAAAGCATAGGTAAAGCGGTAGAGACAATGGCGCAATACGAGCAACTCGACGCACACCGTAACGCAATGAAGATAAGGGGCTTATAGTTTTATATTTAAAGTAATTGTTATGAAGACGTTAGAAGAACTTGTACGACCAAACATACTGAGTCTGAAACCCTATAGCAGCGCACGCGACGAGTATAGCGGCAAGGAGGCTCACGTGTTTCTCGATGCCAACGAGAACCCGTACAACCAGCCCTTTAATCGCTACCCTGATCCGCTGCAGCGCGACCTGAAGGCAATGATAGAAAAGGTTAAGCAGGTGCCCGCAAGTTGTATATTCCTGGGCAACGGCTCCGATGAGGCTATAGACCTTGCATACCGCTGTTTTACACGTCCGGGCATAGACAACGTTGTGGCTATAGAGCCTACATACGGAATGTATAAGGTGTGTGCAGACATTAACGACGTGGAGTATCGTCCTGTGCTTCTTGACGAACATTTTCAGATATCGGCAGAGAAACTCCTTGCTGCCTGCGACGACAATACGAAGATAATATGGATTTGCTCTCCTAACAACCCGACGGGAAACAACATCAACCGCGAAGAAATAACAAAGGTGCTGGAGCAGTTTGAGGGTATCGTCATCATAGACGAGGCATATTCGGACTTCTCACAGGAAAAGCCCTTCCGTCTGGAACTGAGGAACTACAAGAACCTCATAGTACTGAATACCTTTAGCAAGGCGTGGGGATGTGCAGCGATACGACTGGGAATGGCTTTCGCACATCCGGAAATCATTAATATATATAATAAGGTGAAATATCCTTATAACGTCAACCTGCTGACACAACAGAAGGCTATGGAGGCATTGAAGGAACCTTACGAGACAGACAAGGTAATACGTATCCTGCTGCAAGAAAGAGCACGTCTTATAAGTGCTTTCCGCGACCTGCCTATCTGCGAGGGCATCTACCCTACTGACGCAAACTTCTTCCTTGCGAAGATGACTGACGCGCAGAAGATTTATGACTACCTTGTAAACAAAGGTATCATAGTGCGCAACAGGACGAGGATTTCGTTGTGTAATAACTGTCTGAGAATAACAATAGGAACGAAAACAGAAAATGCCGAACTTCTTTCGGCACTAAGACAATATTAAACATTTAAAAAAGAAAAGCTATGAAAAAAGTATTATTTATTGTTTTCATTGCAACAGCAGTATGCTTTGCAAGTTGTGGTAACAAAACACAGAAGGCTGCAGAAACAGACACAGTAGCCGTTGCTGAAGAGGACAACTTCACAACAGCACTCAAGGCAGCACTCGACAACAAAGACGCAGCAAGTCTGCAGGCTGCCATCGAAGCGGCACAGGTGAAGATTGCCGAACTGACAAAGGAAGGCAAGTTGGAGGAGGCTAAGGCTGCACTCGTAAGCGTACAGACATGGCTCAAGGATAACGCTGAGACAGTAAAGAGCGTTACTGGCGACAACGAAGCTATCAACACTCTCATCGAGAAGGTACAGGCTATTCCTGCCGAGTCGGTTGACGCCATCCAGAATCTTGGCGCACAGACAGAAAGTACTGCCAACGATATGGCTAACAAAGCTAACGATGCATTAGAGAAGGGCAAGCAGAAGGTTGAGGAAAAAGCTAACGAGGCTGTAGAGAAAGGTAAGGAAAAGGCAAGAGAGAAGGCTAAGGAAGAAGTCAACAAGGCTGCTGACAAGGCGCTGAACAAATTAGGTCTTTAATGACAATTCACTAAAAGACAAAATAAACCCCGAAAGTTTGAAAAGGACTTTCGGGGTTAACTTTTTTACTTACCGAAGTAACGCTTCAGCAGTCCTGCGAAGCCTGCTCCGTGACGTGCTTCGTCCTTAGCCATCTCGTGAACGGTGTCGTGGATAGCATCGAAACCGAGAGCTTTAGCGTTCTTTGCGATACGGAACTTGTCCTCGCAAGCGCCAGCCTCAGCAGCAGCACGCTTCTCGAGGTTTGTCTTTGTATCCCAAACGCACTCGCCAAGAAGCTCTGCGAAACGACTTGCGTGGTCTGCCTCCTCGAAAGCATAACGCTTGAAAGCCTCAGCAATCTCTGGATAACCCTCACGATCAGCCTGACGAGCCATAGCAAGATACATACCTACCTCACCACACTCACCGTTAAAGTGATTACGGAGATCCTCAATCATATCATCGGGAACACCAGGGAGTTTACCGTCACCTATCTTGTGAACAGTAGCATAGGTCATCTCGGCATCATCTTTCAGCTCAGAGAACTTACTTGCTGGAGCCTTACAGATAGGACACTTCTCAGGTGGTTCTGGTCCTTCGTGAACGTAACCACAAACAGCACAAATAAATTTCTTGTTCATAATGTTTTTGTATTAATTACTTCAGGTGTCTTTTAATCTCGGGCACCTGCTTACCGATTTCTATTGCTAACAATCCAGCTACGATGCGTGCACCAATCTGGTTGTAATGAGTATTGTCCTGACGACCTTTAGGATATGCCGGACATTCTCCTGGGAGATAAATCATGTGGAGTTTCTTGCTACCTTCAACACCAAGGTTCTGCTCAAGGTCTGAGGTTATCTTATTGGCATCGATGAAGGGCACGTTAAGTTCCTGTGCGATACGGGCAGGAACCTCACGATATTCTCCGTGAGTATCGATGAGAATGTCACCATCACCCTTCAGGTCTTCCCCACCCTCAGATGTCTTGTCAGGATTGACATAGGTCTTGTCGCGCAGTCCTTCATCGTCGATGACACCAGTCTTCGGGGCATTGAAGTTACGACGTGCCACACAGTTAAGGAGTATTGGGAGTCCGCCCTTTGAGCGTGTCTCGTTGATATAGCGACGGAGGTTGTCGTCGAAGCTTCCGCCTGCTACGGTATAGCGCTTGGCGTCGTTTTTCTTCTCGTCGTTGTGTCCGAATTGTATAATCACGTAATCACCGGGCTTTATCTGGTCAAGCACCTTCTGCCAACGTCCTTCGTCGAGGAAACTCTTTGTGGAACGTCCGTTGACAGCGTGATTGTCGATGATAACATCGTCGTTAAAGAACTCGTTGAATACCATACCCCATCCTCTTTCCTGCTTTCCACCAGTGGTGTCTTTATTAGCCATCGTGGAGTCGCCAATCATAAAGATTTTCAGAGGACGCTCCGTAGTAAATGCCGTAAACAGCATTACAAGGAGAAATAAGGGAATAATTGTCTTTTTCATGATTTTATAGTTTTAAGTAGTTCGTCGGGAGTAACAAGAGACTGCTCTCCTGTAGTCATATTTTTCAGGGTTATCTTACCCTCTGCCATCTCCGTTTCGCCAGCAAGGGCAACGAATGGAATAGCTTTGGCATTAGCATACGACATCTGTTTCTTCATCTTCACAGCGTCAGGATATATCTCTGTGCGGATGCCCTGCTCGCGTGCGGCGCTGACGATAGGAAGACAGTAGGCTGTCTCTTTCTCGCCAAAGTTTATGAAGAGAAGCTGAGTAGCGTTCAACGACTCTTTAGGATAGAGGTCAAGTTGGTTGAGGACGTCGAAGATACGGTCTGCACCAAACGAGATACCTACTCCACTCAAGCCAGGCATTCCGAAGATACCTGTAAGATTGTCGTAGCGTCCACCACCGGTAATACTTCCTATCTCTACGTCAAGGGCTTTAACTTCAAAGATAGCACCTGTGTAGTAGTTAAGTCCACGAGCGAGGGTAAGGTCGAAGGACACTTTAGACTTTATATTTGTTGTCTTCAGAACATCGAGGATAAACTTCGTTTCCTCAACACCTTTGCAGCCCACCTCACTGTCTTTGAGCACGTCGGAAATAGTCTTCAGCTTGTCGTCGTTGTTTCCGGAGAGCATTATGATGGGTTGCAGCTTTGCTATCTGCTCGTCAGAAAGTCCGTCCTCACGCAGTTCGGCATTAACATTGTCGATACCAATCTTATCAAGTTTGTCTATAGCTACGGTAATATCAACAATCTTATCGGCAGCACCGATAGTCTCAGCGATTCCCGTGAGTATCTTACGGTTGTTTATCTTAATATCAACACGCACTCCGAAGCGGGTGAAAACGGTGTCAATAATCTGCATCAGCTCAACCTCGTTGAGAAGGGAGTCGGAGCCTACGACGTCAGCATCACACTGATAGAACTCACGATAGCGTCCTTTCTGAGGACGGTCTGCGCGCCATACGGGTTGTATCTGATAGCGCTTGAAGGGCATCTGAAGCTCCTCACGATGCATGACGACGTAGCGTGCGAAGGGAACGGTAAGGTCGTAACGTAGTCCTTTCTCGCAGAAACGTGCCGCGAGGTGAAGAGGATTGCGTTCTGAAAGCTCTTCATCGCTAACCTTATTCATAAAATCACCGCTGTTAAGCACCTTAAAGAGGAGTTTGTCGCCCTCGTCACCGTACTTTCCCATTAGCGTTGACAGGTTCTCCATAGCAGGAGTCTCTATCTGTTGGAATCCGTAAAGTGCATACACTTCACGAATAGTATTAAATATGTAGTTACGCTTTGCCATCTCTGCTGGAGAGAAATCGCGCGTACCCTTTGGTATTCCTGGTTTGTTTGCCATCGTTATTTTCTTATAATTGTTTGTTCACGGTCTGGACCGATAGAGATAATTGTTATAGGAGTCTCGAGTTCGTGCTCAAGGAAGTCGATATACTTCTTGAAAGCATCGGGGAACTGTTCCTCACTGGTGAAGTGTGTCATATCTGTCTTCCAGCCCTCCATCTCCACATATACGGGTTCTATTCCCTCTTCTATATTATAAGGGAACTCACGTGTCTCTTTGCCATTATGCTTATAGGCAACGCAAGCCTTTATGGTATCGAAATCGTCGAGGACGTCGCTCTTCATCATTATAAGCTTTGTCACTCCGTTAATCATGATAGCATAACGCAGAGCAACAAGGTCTATCCATCCACAACGACGTTCACGTCCTGTGACAGCACCATACTCGTGACCCAAGTCGCGGATGCGTTTTCCTGTTTCGTCGAAGAGCTCTGTGGGGAAAGGTCCTGCTCCAACACGTGTGCAGTAAGCTTTCATGATGCCATAGACATCGTTAATCTTATTCGGACCGACACCAAGACCGGTACAAGCGCCTGCGCTGATAGTATTCGAAGAAGTAACAAAGGGATAGCTGCCGAAGTCAATATCAAGCATTGTGCCCTGAGCTCCTTCACAAAGTATCGTCTTGCCGTCACGAAGAAGATGATCTACCTCATGTTCTGAATCTACGATCTTGAAGTTCTTGAGGTATTCCACACCTTCCATCCAGGTCTTCTCTACCTCTGTGATGTCGTAATCAGTATATCCAAGTGCCTGCAGCATATCCTCGTGACGCTTCTTATGAGCAGCATATTTTGCCTCGAAGTTATCGAAGATATCGCCCACACGCAGACCATTACGTGAAATCTTGTCAGTATATGTAGGACCGATGCCCTTACCTGTCGTGCCTACCTTACTCTTGCCCTTTGCCTGTTCGTATGCAGCATCGAGGATTCTGTGTGTAGGCATTATAAGATGAGCCTTCTTGGAGATATGCAGTCGTGAATGTAGGTCGTGACCACTCTTCTCCAAATCCTTTGCTTCCTGCATAAAGAGGTCCGGAGCAAGCACCACACCGTTACCTATAATGTTAACCTTGCCTCCCTGGAATATCCCTGAAGGTATAGAACGAAGCACATACTTCTCGCCTTCAAACTCCAATGTGTGTCCTGCATTAGGACCGCCCTGAAAACGTGCTACCACGTCGTATTGAGGTGTTAGCACATCAACAACTTTTCCTTTTCCTTCGTCTCCCCATTGAAGTCCAAGAAGAACGTCAACTTTTCCTTTTTCCATTTTTCTGATTTTTATTTTTGTTCTTATTCATTTCACGAGTAATTCGCGCCAGACAGGAGCTGCACATACCATAGATAGCCAGCGAGAACCCGTCTTTACGAAAGCGTTTCAGGTGGAGGCTGTCAACTGTATTCGCTATTACAGGACTCTTAAGCTCAGTCACCTTACCACAGTTAACACATATCTGTCTTGTACGACGTGTGGTATTCACTATAACCTCGTAACGGGTATTCCCCAAAACACGAAAGGAGTTCAATAGACGCATCTGCATGAAGAGCTTGACATTGTTATAAAGAGTTGCCCTGCTAACCCTGAAGTCGGCAGACTCTAAAGCACTATTCAACTCTTCAAGCGAGAACAAACCCTGAAAATCGCACATTGCACGTAGGATAGCAAAGCGCTCTGGAGTTTTCCTTAGCCCACTCTTTTCCAAATTATCGGACAGACGTTGGACTATTGTCGTTTTCTCGCTCTCTTTCATGTTATTTTGAATTACCTTGCAAAGGTAACAAAAAACTATTTAAGAGAGAAAAAAATAGAATATTTTTAACGATTATATTTTTGACAGAGCCTTGTCAACAATTTTTGAATAATCCTCGCCAAGCTCTGAAAAGCGTTGTAATGACGTCGTAGCAGCATGACGAACAGATATATTGGAGTCGTTTAGCGCAGCTAATGCCTGGTCAAGAAATTCGTTGATACCACGTTCGTTGGGCTCAAGACCTCGCATAAACAGTCTTGAAAGGATATGATAACCGCTAATTTGACGAATAGCATCATTGGAAGAAATCCATCGGAATGCTATTTCGGGTGCAAAGTCAAGATGCTGATAAAGATTGAATGCTGCCTGTTCTGCAATCTCTACCTCTTGCGTCTGCTCTACCCATATATCGACAATTTCCGGCAGCATACGCTCCGCAGGCATTATCATGGTAGCCAGGATCTTACACTCACGAATATTCTCTTTCCACAGTTCTATGGCAAGTTCATAGTCTTTGTCATATTCTTTTGCCATCTGACGCAGGTCAACAAGACTTACACCCCAGTTGAGGTGATAGTTGAGTCCCTTCTCCCGCATGGAGCGGTTTGCCTCGCCATTCATCAGCAGACGAAAAGACTGCTTTATTTGTTTAAGTTTTTCGTGAGTTTTCTCCGTCATACCAAATATCCGTAATCTTTACTGTATCTGAGCATCTGCTGAGAGTAGCTCTCAGAATAGTCAACAGAAACATCAGCTATTTCACCATTATTGTCGTAAACGGGCTTGAGAACGGGATTTATAAAGCCCTTATACGGAGCCAGTTTCAGACGTTGATAACGTTCAAGTATCTCTTCGTGAAGAGACTTATCCACTTTAACGGCATATCTCTCTACCAGTTCCCGGGCTGCGGCATAGTCGCCAGTACTCTTTATTCGCTGTACTTCTGCCAACAGCTCCGCTATAAGGCGTCGCAGCTGTGGATAGTCTGTAATTTCAAGGTAGGTCTTACCGTTTCGTTTTACAAGTCTCATAGCATCACCATGCTCGTAGCACCAATGAGCTATGAGTGCCCTATTACGCATATGAGCCTCTTCAATGTCGTCACCAAGACGAATACGCGTCAGTTGGGTCATTAAGCCATTTAACATATAAGTATAGTACTGACTCTTATATGCCTCAACGTCTGGAACGAGCCCCAGTTCCACAAGTTTCTCGTCAGCTATGTAGTATAGCCCGAACAGGTCAGCACGTGCCTCCTCAATAGTATTTCCGTATGTCTTCAACGAATCCGGATCAACACCAGAAAGGAGCTGTCCGCTTCCGTGTCCAAGACACTCATGGAGGTCTGTGTGTAAGTCGTCACAAACATCATCGTACTTATTTACCAGGCTCAGGGTCTCTTCATTAATGACAAACTCCTCACGGAATCCGCTGTTGCGTGAAGCAGCCTTATACGCCTCTGTAATATTACTTATGGTAATACTCTTACTTCCATGATTGGCACGTATCCAATCGGCATTGGGAAGGTTTATTCCTATTGCCGTAGAAGGATATTCGTCGCCTCCAAGCATAGCCGCACAGATAACGTTGGCGGTAACACCACGTACCACCTTCTTCTTAAAACGGGGATCTACAGGAGAATGATCTTCAAACCACTGGGCATTATTGCTTATTTTCTGAGTACGTCCCGTAGCTTCCAAATCCTTATATTCCACGATACTCTCCCAGGAGCCTTTCAGTCCTATAGGATCGCTATAGACCTCTATAAATCCATTGACAAAATCGACCTGTGCCTCATGCTCTTTAACCCATTCAATACAATATTCATTGAACACGGTTAAATCACCTGACTTATAATAATTTACAAGCAGCTCTATATAACGTCTTTGTTGTTCGTTTTCAGCCACACCAAGAGCTTTCTCAAGCCAATAGACAATGTGTTTAATTGCCTTACCATAACGACCATTTAGGAACCACACATCCTCTACTATTTTGTCTCCACATTTTATTATAGTAGAGTTAAGACCATAAGATGGTGGAGCATCATTTGAAGGGTCTTTCAGAGAGTCGTAAAAATTCTCCACTTCCTGTTGTGTGACGCCCTCATAGAAATTACAGGCAGAAGAAGTTATGACATCCGCGCCATCACTTCTGTCAACCTTCTTAGGGAAAAACGACGGATTGAAAATAACAGGAAAGAGGTTTTCGTACATACTACACTTTTCTCCCAAAGCATTTCTCAGGAAGTCTTCCGAAAATCGGGGCTTGAACTTATCACTACTATAATGATGGTATATACCGTAAGAAAACCATACTTGCTTAAGATACTCTTCAAAAGACTTCCACTCTTCATCATCGCGATTGCCGGAGTACGTCTCATAAACATGCTCCAACATCTTACGAATACGTAAGTTGTAACGACCAAACTGGTCGAAAGTGATATCTCGTCCTGATAGTGCAGCCTCGGACAAGTAATAAATGAGAGTTTTTTGTTTGAGAGTTAGCAGGTCAAAACCGTTCAGACGATAGCGAAGCATTGCTATATCGGCAAAGGTCTCGTCTGAATATTTGAATCCGTCTGTACTCATTGATTGATTTATTTTTCTTTTTTTTCTTCTGTCTTTTTTAATTGCTGTTTGCGATAAGTCAACGGAGTAATTCCATTCACCTTATAGAAAGCCGAATAGAACGACTGACGATTAGAAAAGCCTACCATCGCACTAATATCCTGCATATTAAGACCTTTGTAGCGCTTGTCTGTCATAAGAGCCATAGCCTCGTCTATGCGGAACTTATTAATAAAAGAGGTGTAATTGGTGTGGAAACGAACACTTATAACAGCAGAAATGTAACGAGTATTCGTTCCAAGTTCTTGCGCCAGTTTCTTTGCAGAATAGTGAGGTTCCTTGTACTTTTTTTCTAAGAGAATTATTCGCAATATCTTTTCCTTCAGTTCATCCATAAGAATAGGATTCACTAAGCTGCGATAAGCTGCGTTATTCTCTTTTCTTGGGGTAATGTTGTACTTGTTCATAGTAATAGTCCAGATTGATATTTCGCTTGCAAATATACTAACTTTTTACAAAACCTGCAACAAAAATGTAACTTTTTTGTATTTTTTTTTATAATTTCCTGATTATCACGTAATATTTTTATCAAAAAATCACAATTTTGAGGACAGAGAATGTAAAAGAACATGAGTTTATTCGGAACACAAATAAATATATAAAAGGCAAAAAATCGCTCAATTTATTTTGTAGTTATGAAAAAAAAGTGTACCTTTGCGCCCGATTTAGTCCGTGGAGGCTCAAATAAGACAGGGCACAACGTCCTGCGCCCAGCGGAAAAACCCGTTTAAACATTATAAAAAACAATGTACGCAATTGTAGAAATTAACGGTCAACAGTTCAAAGTTGAAAAGGGCATGAAGCTCTTTGTAAACCACATCAAGGATGCCGAGGAAGGCAAGGCTGTTGAATTTGACAAGGTGCTGCTCGTTGATAACGAGGGTGCTGTCACAGTAGGAACACCAACTGTAAATGGTGCAAAAATTGAGGCTGAAGTACTTAACCCACTCGTAAAGGGCGACAAAGTTCTTGTATTCAAGAAGAAGCGTCGTAAGGGTTATCGCAAACTGAACGGACATCGTCAGCAGTTCAGCCAGATAGAAATTAAATCAGTAATCGCTTAAAACAGAGGAGGAACAAGAAATGGCACATAAGAAAGGTGTAGGTAGTTCTAAGAACGGACGCGAGAGTGCTGCACAAAGACTCGGCGTTAAAATCTGGGGCGGTCAGAAGTGTGTTGCTGGTAACATCATCGTTCGCCAGCGTGGTACTAAGCACAACCCTGGTAAGAATGTAGCAATAGGTAAGGACGATACTCTTTATGCACTTGTTGATGGTGTAGTAAACTTCCACAAAGGTTTCCACAACAAGAGTGTTGTATCAGTAATACCTGATGCTCAAGCTTAAATTTAAATTAAAAATTATTCCAAACAAATAACAAAAATCCCGTTCCTTTTGCAAGGTTCGGGATTTTTGCTTACTTTTGCAGCATTAATAAACAAAATATTATGCTTACACTTAAAATTATTACAGAAGATAAGGAGAAAGTAATACGTGGGTTGGAAAAGAAAAACTTCCAAGGAGCACGTGAAGCTATTGACAAAGTAATCGAAATAGACAAAAAACGTCGTGAGGCTCAGCAAGAACTTGACGCAAACCTCTCTGACGCCAAGAAAATGGCAGCACAGATTGGTATGCTCATGAAACAGGGGCAAAAGGAAGAGGCTGAGAAGATAAAGAGTAATGTGCAGACGATGAAAGAGGCTTCGAAGAAACTCGAAGACATCATGACACAGGCTCAGGAAGACCTTACTGCCCTACTCTGTCAGATTCCTAACATCCCATACGACGAAGTTCCTGAGGGAAAAAGTGCAGAAGACAATCACGTGGTGAAGTCTAATCTCAAGGAGTGCACTCCCGACGACACCGTAGGCAACTGGACAGCAAACCCCGTTGTGGAGTCAGCACGTCTGCCACACTGGGAACTGGCAAAGAAATATAACCTCATAGACTTCGACCTCGGAGTGAAGATAACAGGTGCCGGTTTCCCTGTATATATAGGAAAAGGTGCACGTCTGCAGAGAGCACTTATAAACTTCTTCCTCGACGAGGCACGCAAGAGTGGTTACACAGAGATTATGCCTCCTACAGTTGTTAATGCTGCGTCAGGTTACGGCACAGGTCAGTTGCCAGACAAAGAAGGACAGATGTACCACGCTGAGGTTGACGACTTCTACCTTATCCCTACCGCAGAGGTTCCCGTAACAAACATCTATCGAGACGTTATCCTCGACGAGAAAGACCTGCCTATCAAGAACTGCGCATACACAGAGTGTTTCCGTCGTGAGGCAGGATCATACGGTAAGGACGTTCGTGGTCTTAACCGTCTTCATGAATTCTCAAAGGTAGAGATAGTACGTATCGACAAGCCCGAGCACTCTAAGGAGAGTCACAAGGAAATGCTTGCACACGTAGAAGGACTCTTGAAGAAGTTGGAGCTGCCCTACCGCATACTGCTTCTCTGCGGTGGTGACCAGTCGTTTACATCTTCTATCTGCTACGACTTTGAAGTATATTCCGAAGCACAGAAACGATGGCTCGAGGTATCGTCGGTATCTAACTTCGACACATACCAGGCAAACCGTTTGAAGTGTCGTTATCGTAATGCTGAGACAAAGAAGACAGAGCTTTGTCACACCCTTAACGGCTCTGCACTCGCCTTGCCTCGTATCGTAGCTGCGCTGCTTGAGAACAACCAGACAGAGAACGGCATAAAGATTCCTGCTGCGCTGGTTCCCTATTGCGGATTTGATATCATAGACTAATAAAGACATTATGAACAAGATTGTAAGGAAAGAACAGTTTTCAGAGAAGGTATTCCTATTTGAAATTGAAGCTCCGCTGATTGCCAAGAGCAGAAAAGCGGGAAACTTCGTTATCGTCAGAGTTGACAAACGTGGCGAGAGAATGCCTTTAACAATTGCTGGAGCCGACATTGAGAAGGGAACGATAACCCTTGTTGTACAGATGGTTGGCTTGAGTTCAAAGAAACTTTGTGTACTCAACGAGGGTGATTATGTTGCCGACGTTGTAGGACCACTCGGTAACCCGACAAAGATTGAGAAGTACGGCACAGTAGTATGTGCCGGCGGCGGTCTTGGTGTGGCTCCTATGCTCCCCATCATTCAGGCTCTCAAGGCAAAAGGCAACAGAGTGCTCTCTGTTATGGCCGGTCGTTCTAAAGACCTTATAATCTTAGAAGATAAAGTACGCGAGTCGTCAGACGAGGTCATCATCATGACTGACGACGGCAGCTACGGTGAGAAAGGTGTGGTAACTGTAGGTATGGAGAAGTTCTTCGAGCAGGAACATGTCGATAAGGTATTCGCCATTGGTCCTCCCATCATGATGAAGTTCTCTAACCTCACAGCACAGAAGCATAATATTCCTTGCGAAGTATCGCTGAACACCATTATGGTGGACGGAACAGGTATGTGTGGAGCCTGCCGACTTACTATCGGTGGCAAGACGAAGTTCGTCTGCATCGACGGTCCTGAGTTCGACGGAGCTCTCGTTGACTGGGACGAAATGTTCAAGCGTATGGGCACCTTTAAGCGTGAGGAGCAGGAAGAGATGGCTCACTTTGAGGAGCATATAGCCTCAACTGACAACGGAGAATTGACAATTGATAATTCTGCCTCAAGCATCTCAATGGATGCTGACCCTACTAACGATAGTATTGATATACTTACAGACCGCGATGCAGAGTGGCGTAAAGAGCTCCGTGCATCTATGAAACCAAAGGAGCGCACGCAGATAGAGCGTGTCGTAATGCCTGAACTCGACCCCGTCTATCGTGCTACAACACGTACCGAAGAGGTTAATATAGGACTTACCAAGGAGATGGCGATGACGGAGGCTAAGCGTTGTCTTGACTGTGCAAAACCATCGTGTGTAGAGGGTTGTCCTGTGAACATCAATATCCCGTCGTTTATCAAGAACATAGAGCGTGGACAGTTCCTTGCTGCAGCGAAGGTTCTCAAGAACACTTCTGCCCTTCCCGCTGTCTGCGGACGCGTTTGTCCACAGGAGAAACAATGTGAAAGTAAGTGTATTCACCTGAAGATGAACGAGCCTGCAGTAGCCATAGGTTATCTGGAGCGTTTTGCTGCCGACTACGAACGCGAAAGCGGCAATATCTCTCTTCCAGAGATAGCACCTTCTAACGGCATGAAGATAGCTGTTGTGGGTTCTGGTCCTGCTGGACTTTCGTTTGCTGGCGATATGGTGAAGAAAGGCTATGATGTTTATGTCTTCGAGGCTCTTCACGAAATTGGCGGTGTGCTGAAATATGGTATTCCAGAGTTCCGTCTGCCAAACAAGATTGTTGACGTAGAGATAGAGAACCTCGCCAAGATGGGAGTACACTTCCAGACTGACGTTATCGTAGGAAAGACCATCAGCGTTGACGAACTCGAGAAACAAGGTTTCAAGGGTATCTTTGTCGGTTCTGGTGCCGGTCTGCCGAACTTCATGAACATCCCAGGTGAGAACGCCATAAACATTATGTCTTCTAACGAGTACCTCACCCGTGTGAACCTTATGGATGCAGCAAATCCTCTTACCGACACTCCGTTGAACCCAGCAAAGAGTGTTCTCGTTGTCGGTGGTGGTAACACAGCTATGGACTCTTGTCGTACGGCAAAACGTCTTGGTGCCGACGTAACATTGGTTTATCGTCGCTCTGAGGTCGAGATGCCAGCACGTCTCGAAGAGGTTAAGCACGCTAAGGAAGAAGGAATAAAATTCCTTACGTTGCATAATCCTATAGAGTATATCGCCGACGAACAAGGTGCTGTAAAGCAGGCTGTTCTTCAGGTTATGGAACTCGGGGAGCCCGACGCATCAGGACGTCGCAGTCCTGTTCCCGTTGAGGGCAAGACGGTAACATTGGACGTTGACCAGGTTATCGTAGCTATTGGTGTCTCTCCTAACCCACTCGTTCCAAAGAGCATCGAGGGTCTTGAGCTGGGACGTAAGAACACTATCGCTGTCAGCGAACAGATGCAAAGTTCACGTAGCGAGATTTTCGCAGGTGGTGACATCGTACGAGGCGGAGCGACAGTAATCCTTGCTATGGGTGACGGACGACGTGCCGCTCACAACATGCACGAATATCTTGAAAAGTGCTGACCAGAAGGTCAGCACTTTTTTTACCACTTTACTTTCTTTCCTTTGCTCTCATTACTCATCCTGTCGAGTGCTGTAACTACGTAAGTAGCCTTCGACTTCTCAGGAAGCTCTACAAAAGGAGTACGAGTGATAGTAACAATCTTTGACGGGTCATTGATGTTTACTTTCTCGCCGCGTTCAAAGCGATAAACGACATAGCTTACGGCATCATCATGCCAAGTGCGACTCTTCGGAGCCTGCCACATAAGCATAGGACCCTCACCGAAATCAAGAGCCTTAAGACCCTTTACTTTCTTTGGTGCCTTCTTGTCTATGAAAGGCATTAACGGCTGCAAGGCAGGAGTCTTCCAATAGTAGTTGCGGAGGTTCTGACCATAGTTGCCTATATTATCGACAGCAGCCTTAGCATACCACAATACGGTACCCTGTACATTGCGTGACTGCTGATGGAGTCTGAACTTCGCAGCCATCTGGTTGGTACGAGGATTGTTCTTGTCGGCATTCTTTACTGTACGTTCTATGTCTTCACCAATATATAAGGGACGCGTTCCGCAATACTGATCCCACCACTTTATAAGAGTTTCGTAGTCGGCAGCTTTGTTTCCTATTTCCCAATATATCTGCGGCACGCAATAGTCCACCCATCCCTTGTTCACCCACAAGAGAACATCAGCATAGAGATCGTCATAGTTCTGTAAGCCGTTGGTTAGACTGCCGTTTTCGTCATTACGTTTGTTACGATAGATACCAAATGGCGACACGCCAAACTTAACCCAAGGTTTAACAGCCTGGATAGTGTCGTGAAGTTCTTTGATGAAGCGATTCACGTTGTCGCGACGCCAGTCACCACGATTTGTTATTCCGTTGTTATAGATATTAAACTCTCTGTCGTCGGGAATTTTCTGTCCTGCTACAGGATACGGATAGAAATAGTCGTCTATGTGCAGTCCGTCAACATCATAACGACGGAGTATGTCGCCTGCCACATGACATATAAACTCACTGTTTTCGGGAAGTCCCGGGTTAAGGATAAAGAGATTGTCGTAGGGGAACACGCGTTCCGGATGCTTTATGGCAATATGGTTGCTTGCGAGTTTCGTAGTATTCTTTGTCTTAGCACGATAAGGGTTTATCCATGCATGCAGTTCCATACCACGACGATGACATTGTTCTACCATCCACTCCAGAGGGTCCCAATAAGGCGATGGCGCCACACCTTGTTCACCTGTAAGGAAACGACTCCACGGCTCAATGTCGCTCTTGTAGAGGGCATCGCACTCAGGGCGTACCTGGAATATTATGGCGTTGACGCCGTCTTTTTGTAACTCGTCAAGTTGATAGGTCAGCGTCTGCTGCATTTTCTTTGTACCCATTCCTATCCACTGACCATTAACAGCCTGAATCCATGCTCCGCGGAACTCTCTCTTTGGAGCGACATATTGCTGACCACAGATGTCCGCAACGAACATTGTAGCCAGCAATAAAGTAATAAGTTTTTTCTTCATTAGAATCTATATCCGAGTGTTAAAAGTACCTGATGACGACGGTTCTTCACGCTTCTTCCGTCAGCATTGTTATCAATTTCTTCTTTTACCAAAGCTCCTTGATCGTTCTTATAAACTTCATCAACCCAGTCATCACGGAATGGGAAGAACGTACCTTTCTGTGAGCTGAACTGATAAGCCAAATCCATACTGAAATGCTCATCGAAAGCATATCCTACACCTACCGTCATGCGGTGTGTTGCCTCCCAGTTGGTATAGTCGGTAGTTGTTGAATAGTTAGTGCCGTATGAGTCAAGGTAAACATCCTTATAGCCTTCCTTCTTATACATAGGACTAACATAGTTGTAGCCCAGTCGGAATGACATCTCAGGGATAGGCTTATATTCTCCACCAAGTTTCAGAGTGCTTACACCTTTCAGGGTGCGCTCAGTGTGGCGATTCATAACATCATCACTCTTGCTGTTGTCGTAATATGTGTTGTTGTACCAGTCGTAGGTAGAGCCAGTCTTCCTACGAGTGTCCATACTACCATAGTCAGCATATTCGTAGCTTGCACCAAGGGCGAGGAAGTCGCCTACGGTATGACCGAGACTAACACCAAACTTCCAAGGGGTATAGAGCTTAAACTCATAGGTATGTGCTGTGCTGTAGTTACGATTGTAAGCAGCATAGGATGTTGTGTTATTGAGATACGTTGTATTACGTGTCTTCAAGTCATAGAACGTTGGTGTTGCGATAGAAATTCCTAAACGGAAAGGAGAATCTTCTATAGGACGCACGATAGCTCCTAACTTAATATCGAAACCAGAACCGGTGATTCTTCTGTCATCGACAACGGTGAGATTACCTGCAGGAGTATTATCTGAGTTGATGATATAGTCGGTATATTCTCCGTAAGCACGGTAGTGAACATCGTGGATACCTATCGTAAGACCGAGGTACAAGCGGTTGTTAATGTTTCCGCTGATATTGAAGTCATACTCCCCGATATAGCCTGTATGTGCACGGTCTAAGTTGTAACCCGAAGCGTCGCAATATCCGTATTGTGCGTTATTATCATAGATAAAGGTGTTATAATAAAGGTTATCCAACTGACTCGACCAGTAGAAGTCGCCATAAAGATTTCCACTCTGTGCACGATTAATGGCAAATGTCGTCTCCTGTGAACCTGCTACAGGGTCAGCAACGGCCTTTATATACGACTGTTTATGCTGTGATGCTCTATTAAGAGGTCCTGCGGCAGAGAGTATGTAGTCGAAGTTTCTACTCTTATGAAAGTTAAAGGCAAAGTTAACAAACGAGCTATTTCCCGTTCGTGTTGCCACAACAAATCCTACCTGGTCAAAGCTGGCATTAGTCTTATTACCAGGACCGAAGTTCTTACCGTCTCCCTGACTGACAAGTCCGAAAGAGGTACTTACCGACGAGCTGCGGAACAGTCCAATACCTGCGGGGTTGCTACCTATTGTAGAGATATCAGCTCCCAGGGCATCCATTGCTCCACCCATACCTACATAGCGTGCAGTTCCATTAAGGTCCTCAGTAGCTATCTTAGCATTCTCGTATGTTTCCTGTGCTACTGCTGGCATTACAGCCAACATGCTTAGCGCAAATATAATCTTTTTCATATCTTATCCATTCTAAATTCTCAATTCTCATTTACCTTCTTCCTCCTCTTGAGCCGAAGCCACCGCCTCCGCCGCGTGCTCCGCCACCGAAGCTACCGCCACCGCCGAAGCTGCCGCCACCGCCGAAGCTGCCGCCACCACGTGCTCCTCCGAAGGTGCTACTACCGAATGATGACGAGCTGCGTGTGCTGCCGAAGCTGCTGGAACTTTGACGACGTGATGTGCCATAGCCACGATTTACGCTGTTTGAGGAGTAACGTCCTGAGACGCTGCCGTAGCCTCTGTCAGCAAAAGAGGAATTGCGTCCTCCGCGACCTCTGCCGCTGTAGGCTGTACCACCATAACGTCCTCCGCGACCACGGTCATAATACTGATATGTGCCCGAATGTCCACGATAGGCATAGGAGTAACGGTAAGGACGATACCAACCGCCGTACCAGTAGGGACGGTACCAGCCAGCATACCAACCACCGTACCAGCCACCATACCAATAAGGACGATACCAACCGCCGTACCAGTAGGGACGATACCAGGGGTCATACCAGCTATACCAACTGTCATACCAATATGGAGAATAGTAGGAAACAACCCACGGGTCGTACCAGTAGAAGTCGTCGAAACGACTCATCCTACGCGTATATGCATACTCCTCTTCCACCTCACGACGAATAGAGTCACGAATGTGTTTGTCTGGACGCTGGCGGTTATATTCGTCAACGTCACGATTGCTCCCCGAATAATAAGCGGGAGTATCGTCAAGTACTTCGTAAGAGCTCTGCACCTGTTTCGCACTCTTCTTGGGCGTGAAATACAGGTCGTCCTGTGCCATCATAGATAATGGTAACGCTCCAACAAGGACTGATAAAAGTATGTATCTTTTCATGTCTATATTATTTTACGATGCAAAAATACTTCAATATTTTCTGCAAAAATACGGAATTTCCCTAATCTATTATAGGAATTTCCCTATTTTTTGTACCTTTGCAACCGAAATTTAACATAAGACATGAAATATCAAGTTGCAAAATTCGCTATTTCAGGCACCTCAGACAAACAGACTGCATGCGATTTACTTGCCGCGTTAAGTGCTGAGGCTGGCTTCGAGACTTTCGAAGAAAACGAAGAGGGATTGACAGCCTGGGTACAGAAAGAGCAGTTCGACAAGGACATCCTTGACGAGGTCATTGCTACCTTTCCCCTCGTAGGCACCACAATAGAATATACCATTGAAGACGCAGAAGACCGTAACTGGAACGAGAAATGGGAAGAAACAGGATGGGAGCCCATCGTAATAGATGACAAGTGTATCATTCACGACACCCTCCATCCTACACCAGCTACCCAACAACCATCAAACATGCTCGACATTACCATCGACGCCAAGCTCGCTTTCGGCACAGGTAATCACGAAACGACACGAATGATTGTACGCGAGTTGATGAACTATGACCTTGAAGGGAAAAGGGTTCTCGACTGCGGATGCGGAACGGGCATCCTTAGTATCGTGGCATGTAAACGCGGAGCAAAGGAGGCTGTAGGTTACGACATTGACGAGTGGAGCGTTGAGAACGCCCGACATAATGCCGAGCTCAATGGTGTTAACAACATCGACATACTTCACGGCAACGCAAGTGTCATTTCCCATATCTCGGGAGTCTTCGACATCGTGATGGCAAACATCAACAGGAACATCCTTCTCGAAGATATGGCTGCTATGCGTGAAGTGGTGAACCCAGGTGGAGAGATTATCCTCAGCGGTTTCTATACCGAGGACGGTATGGCTCTTGCAGAACGCGCAGGGCATCTTGGAATGCGACTGCTCCGTACAGACAGCGAAAACAACTGGTGCATGTTAGTCTTCGCCGCCGATGCATAGCTGACGAAGATCGTAGAAACTACCATTATAAACATTAAAGTCCACATATCCACGGATGCCCGCCAGGCGTCCCGCATCGGTATGTTGCCAGAACTTCCAGGGACCCTTATATTCTATGTGATCTACATAGTAATGAGCTATCCAGTACGGATAGTCGTCAAAGACAGGAGTACCCAGATACTGCATCTTAAATTTATAATAGGTATATAGAATAGGTTTTACGTGGTAGCGGTCCTCAACGATATGTAGCCACGTAAGAATCTCACGTTGGAAGTCCTCCACCGACATATCCTTGGGCTTACTCTCCACGTCGAGTACTGGCGGCAGGTCGCCCTTCTCCAACTTCACCTTGTCAAGGAAGAACTGTGCCTGGTCACGTGCCGACGACTTATTGCTCCAGAAGTGATAAGCACCACGAATAAAGCCGTATTCAAGTGAATTTTCGAAATTTTCGTCAAACATCTCGTCAATCTTCGACGAGCCCTCCGTAGCTTTTATCATCACAAACCTTACGGGACAGCGACCTATCGTTGCGCTCTGCAACTTATTCCAGTCTATTTCTCCCTGATAGTGTGATATGTCGATACCATGAATTTCAAAACCATCCGGAAACTTCATGTCTCCGTAAAGTGCTCTCCAACGGAAGCCAAAAGGACTGACGAAGAAGCTATAAAACACCCACACATAAAGCACTACCACGGTTAGACCTCCTACTAACCAAGTCCAATGCAGATGCCTATGCTTCGTCTTTTTCTTCATATTGGCTACAAATGTACGAAAAAAAAATAACATACGAAGTATAATGTTGTTTTTTTCACATATTTATTTGTATCTTTGCAGTCGAATCTTAAAAACTCAAAATATGTTCAACAAAGATATTTATATTGAAAGACGCAATACCCTGAAAAAACTTGTGGGTGAAGGAATAATAGTATTCTTCGGCAATAACGAATCGCCGTGTAACTACCCAGCCAACGCATACTATCCTATGCGCCAGGACTCATCCTTCCTGTACTACTTCGGACAGCGACGCGACGGACTGGTGGGCATCATAGATGTTGACAACGACATAGAGTGGCTCATCGGCAATGACATAGATATTGAAGACATAGTATGGTACGGATCGGTTGATAGCATCGCCGATATGGCGGCACAGGTTGGTGTAGAGAACACAGCACCAATGGCAGAACTGAAGAATATCATAGCAAGATGCAAGAACAACATTCACTTCCTGCCCCCATATCGCCACGACACCATACTGCAGATGCAGAAACTGGGATTGGACTTCTCCGACTCCTCTCTCCCACTCATCAAGGCTGTGGTAAAGATGCGCTCTACGAAAAGTGCACTCGAGATTGCCGAGATTGAGAAGGCTTGCGCTATAGGTTACGAGATGCATACTACCGCCATGAGGGTAGCGCGTCCGGGACTGACGGAGAAATATGTCGGAGGACTCGTTGACGGAGTAGCCAACTCTCTTGGCGAGAAGGTTAGCTTCGCAACTATCTTCACACAACACGGCGAGATAATGCACGGCACACCATCATACAACACTCTTGAGAGCGGACGTTTGGCACTTTGTGATGCTGGTGCCGAGAATGCCGAGAACTATTGTTCCGACCATACACGCACGTTCCCTGTTAGTGGAAAGTTCACACAACGACAGCTCGACATTTACCGCATCGTGGAAGAATGTCACGACTATGTGCTCAGCGTTGCAAAGCCTGGAGTAAGATATAAGGATGTACACTTCGCTGTTTGTCGACTGATGACGGAACGTCTCAAGGAGCTCGGACTTATGAAGGGCGACGTTGACGAGGCTGTTGCAGCAGGTGCTCACGCAATGTTCCTGCCTCACGGACTGGGTCACATGATGGGTATGGACGTTCACGACATGGAAGGACTGGGACAGATATACGTCGGTTTCGACGAAGAGACACGTCCTAATCTGGAGCAGTTCGGTACAAACTGTCTGCGTATGGGTCGCCGTCTGCAGGAGGGTTTCGTTGTCACCGACGAGCCAGGCATATACTTCATCCCAGCGCTTATCGACGACTGGCGTGCTCAGGGACTTCACAAGAACTTCCTCAACTACGAGATGTTAGAGACATATAAGGACTTCGGTGGTATTCGCATCGAGGACGACGTCCTCATCACCGCCGACGGCTGCCGTTTCCTCGGAGAAAAAAGAATCCCCTATCACCCGAAGGACATAGAGGATTTTATGGCACAGCGATAACAGCTTAGTTTTTCAGACGCCTGAAGTACCATATCATCAGAGCTACTGTAGCAGCTATGGTGATAACACTTAGTAATGCCATCTTTGCCTGATGCCCAACCTTGAAACTTATGTAGAAGAAACCCAGGTTGATGGCAAATAGCGCGAGTGATCCAAGTACGAGGATGGCGGCACCCTGAACAGCTCCTGATACTGAATTAACACGTATCTTACTACGTGCCACATCAATACCGACACGTACTATAGGACCAAGAGAGATTACAGCAGAAATACCTATGAGAATATGCCATAGTTGTTCATTCTCTTTCTCCTTTTGCACAATCTCCTCCATCTGACTATTCATCTTGTCCCACTTCTGACGCGTCTCTTCGTCAAGTAGCTGCTCGTACCTTTCTGATGTGGAAGGTTGCTCTGCATAGACGAAGGTAACGAATGCGCCAACCATAAGCAGGATAAAAATCAATAAGATTATTATCGACGTGCGCTGATCTTTCTTACTCAAAGGTTTTTTTCTTTTCCAGTCGCCAACGATAACATCCCGCTGCACAGGGTCGTTAAAGCAGTTCATTTCATCAATCGTACGGTTCATACGATTAACGTCTTCTATGGTTTGGTACAATTCGTTATCTTCCATAGTTATGCTATTTTACAGTTATACCTTGTGCCTCTAAAACTTTCTTACGATGAGCCAGACGTGCTTTCGCCATTTTGCGCATCTTCTCCTGTTCGCTGTCGTTGGGGTCGATATCTACCTTAACGGTGCCAGAGGTAGGACCAATCTCCTTGAGTTTTGATATAGTTTCTTCAGCTTGGTCCTTCACCTTACCGGTACCGCTGCAAACGTGGCACTGCCATTTGTTCACCTTGCTGCCATTACACTGGTTGCAAACATATTTGCCAGCACCTTCGCACTTCCAACAGACAATCTGACCAGTTGTCTTACACTTCTCGCATTCGGGTGTTCCCTTGCCGCCACACCATTGACACTCACGCCAATTATCCTTAACCTGCACACCACCTTTACCACGACAATGGGCGCAAAAGATTTTGCCTTCACCACCACAGTCGTTACAACGCACCATCTTCTTGCCCAAGCAGAAGTCACACTCGCGGTAGCCTTCACCTTTACAGAAGGCGCACGTGCGTTCTTCCATTCCTGAACCGTTACAGTTTTTACACGATGTTTGTGCCTTCGTGTACAGCGACCCTATCGCCATCGCCATACAGATAAATAGTATTCGTTTCATAATAGTATAGTTTTAAAGGATTATAATTATTGATGATAGTTTTTCCAAATGCGGTGAGCCTCTTCCTCTGTATCGTACCAGTCTCCATAACGAATAAAGCCTCGACCTATGATGGCATACCCCTTATCCCTGTCTTTCAGGATATAGTAAGAACCCTGATTGTTGTAGGCTTTGATTTCCTCAAACGAGTTGATGTTGCCAATTTCCAGCAGATTGCCTTTCCAATTGGAGAGATAGCAATTGTTACCATTCCTCACGATGATTGCGTCGTCATATTGCTCGATGTCATCACCATCAGCTATCACTTCTCCATCTTCGTCTATAATCAAATTCAGCGAGGTATCCTCGTCTTTTCCCACGTAAAGAAGTCGTTTGCCATCAACCGTACTTCCAAGCACTTTGATATTGTAACCATCTCGTACAATCTCTCCGTTATTATTGTACACCTGCCTGTATCCGCTGGTATATTCAGCGATGATATACGCGCCCTGTCCTTCAAAATGCACATCACGCAGTTCTCCAACGTTTTGAGAGCCGTAAAAGAAGCCCCCTTTCAACTCTTGCTGAGAAATAAGCATATAGCTTCCGTCGGGTCGTTGGCACAGAACAGTCCACCGGTATCTTCCGTTGTCTTTATGTGTGCCAAGGATAACGGTTCCCTTGTCGTGGTTATAGCGTTCGATGTCGAACTCTCTGGGGATTTCTTCGCCCATCAGAGATTCAAATGCAGAAAGCGATTCCTCACTAATCTCTCCCCATTTGTGCTTACCAATGATACCCACGGGCTTTTCATGTCGGATGTTCGTCTCGTTGATGCTGGAGAACAGTGGTGCTGGCTGACGCACAGGCATCTCCATCAGTTGCTCCGACACTATAGGTCGCTCTGGAGCCGGGGTGTAGTCCTTTAGGCTCGTACTTGGGTTCTGTCCAGGTTTGGGCTTATATTTCGGACAGGTTGGTTTGTGAAACCACGGGTTGTTAGCAGAAATATGGGATGCTTCATCAACGCCGGATGCCTTAAAGGTCGCCTTGCAGATAATGCATTCAAACGGAATCTCGGTTCGAGGTTTCTTTTCTGCTTTATTTTGTGCCTTTTCCGCCTGACGGCCCTCACGCCCTTGTTTAGCGAACAGTCGGATATTTTCCTCGTAAGTCTTAATAAGAAACTTATTTGACTCCGGAGTTTTTGACTTCGCCCAATAATCACGTATTAACCTCTGTGTCTTACCTATGAGACAATCGGAATCATGTCCGTTGGTACGTCCACATTGCTCACACATCACGCCATTTCCATATTTGTATTCTATCGAATTGAAATTAGGAGTCCACGATTCTTTGGTGCTCTTTTCGTTTGCAGGCTCAGAGTAATAGGGACAGCCTGGCTTATGAGGTTGTTGCGACTTCATATCCACTTCGCAGTGGGCGCAAACGGGGTCGCCAGGATCGGGAATCTGCGCCCGAACCGATGCGGCAGTTGCAAATGCTATCGCTACAAATAATGCAATTCTTTTCATAATTGTATCGTTTTATAGGTTATTCCTTTGTAACTTTATTCTATTTCTGCAAGTTAGGAACTTGCGGAACTTCAATCACTTTATTGAAAAGCGGACAATCAATAATTTAGAATTACTTTTTCTTGACTTTCATCAGCTGATATACCACCCATCCTAATCCTATTAAGGTTATCAGACTTAATGTGGCCATGCGCGTCTTATGATCGGCATAGAAGCGTAGGTAGAAGAAAAAAACATCAACGACATAGAGAATGGCGGATGTCACTATCGTGTAACCAGCGACTATCAATACTTCGCGCCATGTAGGACGGTAGTCTCTGTTCTTCAGATATATGGCGACCATATATACGATGAACAACAATGGTGTTATAGCACAGAAACAGAGTATGTACATCCAGATTTTCCGTTGCTCCTCCCGCTGCTTAAACAAACTGTCCATCTCCTGGTTCATACGCTCGTATGCCTTATAGCTCTCCGAGTAATTCCCCAGCGAGTCGGTGTGCAATTGTCTGACGAGTTCCTGCTGGTAGGCTTCGACCGATGACGGCTGCTGTGCATACCCAAAAGTCACCAAGGCGCCACCAGTCAGCAGCGCACAGATGAGAAAGACATAGAGGATTTTATGGCTTGACATTATTCCACCAATTGTAAGAGCTGACGTACCATCCGTAGGGATTTTTTCCCGTGTACTGATGTTCCTTCTTGAATCTGCTGTCATAGATGATAAAGGTATGATATGGTGCTCCGCCCCATACATGGAAACCATACATATCAAAACGTTTGGTTACCGTATAAAGAACATTTCCGTTATATTTGATTTGCACGGTAATTTCTGACTGCGTAAGATCAGCAGCCATATCGCCGTTGTTGGTAAAATACCCACGGACCCTACATTCACCGTCGGAAACTGTAACCTCGGTTGTTGTAAACTTGATGTCTGCGCCTGCATATACTTTCTGCGGCATCACCATCATGATACCGAAAAGACACATGAGGACTGTCCGGACAATCCATTGCTTGTTGTTCTGTTTCATAAACATAAGTTATTTAGTTTACCATGTTTCATCTACTGCGCCTGCTTGAAATCCTTACGCGCTGCTTTCTGCCACCATTTGACAGCCTCTTTATAACTGCGTCCTACGCCTTCACCATACCAATAGCAATTCCCTAGAGAATACATTCCACCAGCAGCCTCTCTTTGTTCTCCTAGGATTTTCCACAACCGGAAAGCCTCATCGGGGTTCTTGGGTATTTCATTACCTTTATACATATCAAATGTTCCTACTTTTTCGGAAGAGTAGAGCCACGCCAGGTTAAACAATGCATTTACATAGCCTTTATCAGCGGCTTTACTCCACCACTTAATAGTCTCATCAATATTCTTAGCCACACCAACACCGTCTCTGTAACATTCGCCAAGTACATACATACCTTCGGCACATCCTAACTCTGCAGACTTCTTGGACCATTTGAAAGCCTCTTGCCCATTCTTTTCTACCCCCCATCCATCTTTGTAGAAATGTCCGACGACATACATGGCAAAAGCATCGCCGGCTTGTGCTTTTTTCAGATTATCACGGAACTCTTCTTTATAATATTCTTCCACTTCATCCCATTCTGTCTGTGCTTGTACAGCACCCATAGCCACAAAGACTATAACTAATAACAAAACTAATCTTTTCATAATGATGTCTTTTTTGTAGTTACAAATTAAATCCTGCCAGCAGCTATACACTCTGGGCAACGCCATTCTTTGACGCCCGTACCGCCACAATGCCAGCAATGATGCTCACCATTACCATTACAGCTACGGCACGGCAGATAACCACGATGACTCTTGCATGCCTCGCAACGGAAGGTTTTCTGTCCACCGCAGTTGTAACAGGTCTGTTCGCCTCTCATACCTGTACCATCACAGGCATAACATTTCAGTTCACCTGATCCTTGACAATGGTAGCATTCTACTTCACCGTTGCCACGACACTCATCGCAACGCCATGTGCCTTTTCCATTACAGGGAAGACAAGTCTCATGGATAACACCAGAATCACCACATCTATTACATGTCTGTGCTTGTGCAGCAAAAACTACAGTCACTAATAAAGCCAGTGATAAGAAAATCCGTTTCATAGTTGTATCGTTTTAGTTGTTTCTGTGATTAGTCATTCGTATGGATTGTGCCACTTCCGAAGCAGCGTGTACAGAGTACGTTGCCTGGCGGGCAACAGGGTCTTCCACATAGAACTCTACGACGATAGCCTCTCGGTCGGGCTGTTCGCCTGAGATTTCAGGAGCCTTTTCACCACCCACGATGACTTTCTTCAGGAATAGCGCATTGCCCACATGCAGCTTTTCAAGCTTGGTCTGATTGTGCAGATCCACCACTTCTAATGGTGTGTTGCCCAAGCCCAATGCCGTGAGGTTAGGGAAATACTTCAGGAAGTCGTAGTTGGTAATAACATTGCTGCGGCCACCTCTTTCAAGTGATAGGAATGTTGCCTTCTTTGCCTCACAGCAATCCACGATGCCGTCGCCGTTGGTGTCAATGTCTTTGAAGCACTGTGAGAAGATGTTGTTGTCTTCAATCTTCACAACCGTCACTTTTTCTTTCTTCTCAGCCTTGCAACACTCTTTCTTGCAATACTCCTTCTTGCAACACTCCTTCTGATCCTGTGCCTGTGCAGCACATACAGCTACGAATGCTATCGCTAATGATAATAATACTCGTTTCATAATGGTATCATGTTTTGGGGTTATTTTTTATATACTACTTTTGCCTGTTCACCTTTATAAGCTACTGGATACTTGATTTCGGGCTTGCAGCCTTTCGCAAGGATAATCTCCTTCAGCATACGGCAGTCGCTGAGGTCCACTTCTTTCAGTTTCGGACAACAGCTCAGGTCTATCGTCTCTGCATAAGTATATCCGGCATGGAAATACTCAAGATTAGGGAAGTACTTCAAATCGGCATACGACTTAATGTTGCGCATGAAACTCTTAAAGTTCATCAGGCTGAGCCTTGTGGCAGCCTTTGCCTCATCTTCGGTAATAATATCGTCTTTGTCAACATTCAGACGCTTGTCGCGCAGACAGAACTCCTTGAAGCCCTCATCTTCGAATGCTATTCCTGATGGAAGTTCCTTTACCTCAACAGTAAAATAGTTTGCTTTCAGGTCCTCAAGACTATACTTACATGGTACTTCCAACTTTCCATCATGCCAGATGCCGTAGTTTTCATAACCTTTACTGACGATATAATACACTCCTCCATCCTGCTCTATCTTCTCGCAGTAGTTATACTCCTTCAGAAGAGCACGGGCGGTATCGTCGGCAACCTGTGCCTGTACGCCCAGCAAAACACTCATTAATGCTACGAAAAATAATGCTAAACGTTTCATCTTTTTGTTGGTTTTTAGGTTAATATTGTTGCTTCTGGTGCAAAGATAGTAAACATTTTTTATAACTCCATTATGTTTTTCCCTATTTTTGCATAGGGAAATCCCTATAAATATTTTGTCAATTAAATAAGAATATGTACTTTTGCAGGAAAATATACTAAAACCAACGATATGAAAAAGTTATTTACATTAGCGCTGCTGGCATCATTTGCTCTCGGCGCACAGGCACAGGACACAGAAAAGAAAGACTCTGCTGACAGCAAGAAACCTGTGTTTACTACTATCAAAGAGTTGCCAATTACCAGCATTAAGGACCAGAACCGTTCGGGTACCTGCTGGGCGTTCTCTACCCTTTCGTTCTTCGAAAGTGAGATACTGAAGAAGACTGGCAAGGAGTACAACCTCTGCGAAATGTTCATTGTAAACAAAGATTACATGGAGCGTGCCGAGTTGACAGTTCGCATGCACGGCGACAGCCAGTTCTCACAGGGTGGTTCTGCAGGCGACGTACTCATCATCATGAAGAACCACGGCATCGTTCCCGAGACGGCAATGCCAGCTCCTGGAACACTTCAGGGCGACTCTCTGGCAAACTTCAACGAGCTCTTCTCCGTTATGGAACCTTACGTTGAGGCTGTGGCAAAGAATAAGGCAAAGAAAATCAGCAAGCAATGGAAGAAAGGTCTTCAGGGAATCCTTGATGCATACCTTGGCGAGTGCCCCGAGGAGTTCGTTTACGAGGGTAAGAAATACACCCCGAAATCATTCATGGCAAGTCTGGGCATCGACCTCAACGACTACGTTAGCATAACAAGCTACACCCACCACCCCTTCTACACACAGTTTGCTGTAGAGGTACAGGACAACTGGCGCTGGGACCAGAGCTACAATGTTCCTATGGACGAGATGATGCGTATCATAGACAACGCCCTCGACAAGGGTTACACCATAGCATGGGGCGGCGATGTCAGCGAAGAAGGCTTCACACGCAAGGGTCTTGGCATTCTCTACGACACAAAGAAGGCACAGTCGCTCACAGGTTCTGACGCAGCACGCTGGCTGAAGCTCACCTCGTCAGAGAAGAAGAGCAAACTCGACTCACTTGGCGTTGACGCTCCTGAAATTGTTCCAACACAGCAGTACCGTCAGGACGGATTCGACAACTGGGAACTGACAGACGACCACGGAATGCACATCTACGGACTGGCAAAAGACCAGAACGGCAAGGAGTACTACATGGTGAAAAACTCATGGGGTGAGTATGGTGACTACAAAGGAACATGGTATATGACCAAGGCCTTCGTAGCAGGAAAGACAATGGACTTCCTCATTAATAAAAATGCAATACCCAAGGATATTCGCAAGAAACTGGGAATTTAACGAATACGACTAAAGCATAAAAAAATGAGGACGGCTCTCGTTGATGACGAGGACGGCTCTCGTTAGTGACGAGGACGGCTCTCGTTGACGACGAGGACCGTTCTCGTTTTTTTATCATTCGGAACATTGAAAGGCAGAAAAATTTGTTTGATTTTTTGATATATCGGAAAAAGTACTTACCTTTGCCAACGTATGAAACAACAGAAGATACTTTTTATTGATCGTGACGGCACGCTGATAGAAGAGCCGGAGGACGAGCAGATTGACAAGTTCGAGAAACTGCGCTTCGTAAAAGGAGTGTTCAAGAACCTGGGATTCATAGCAACGAAACTGGACTTCAAGTTGGTAATGGTGAGCAACCAAGACGGACTGGGTACTGAGGCGTTCCCGGAAGAGACGTTCTGGCCGGTGCAGAACTTCGTACTGCAAACACTGGAGGGTGAAGGGGTACACTTCGACGACATAAAGATTGACCCTCACTTCCCTAAGGATAACCACCCGAACAGGAAACCCGGAACGGGAATGCTGACGGAGTATATCGGCAACGAGGAGTATGACCTCAAGGGCAGCTACGTCATTGGCGACCGCGAGACTGACCGCAAACTGGCAGAGAACTTAGGATGTAAGGCGCTTATTCTTGGCGACGATATGACGTGGGACAAGATAGCGGAAATTCTCTTCGCCGGGGAACGCACGGCAGAGGTGCGCAGGACGACGAAGGAAACTGACATAGAGATACGACTGAACCTTGACGGCAACGGACATTGCGACATAGCTACGGGACTGGGCTTCTTCGACCACATGCTGGAACAGATAGGGAAACACGGCATGATGGACCTCTATATTAGGACAAAGGGCGACTTGAACGTTGACGAACACCACACCATAGAGGATACTGCGCTGGCGCTGGGCGAATGTCTGCTGAAGGCGCTGGGCGACAAACGTGGCATTGAACGCTACGGATACTGTCTGCCGATGGACGACTGTCTGTGTCAGGTGGCGCTGGACTTCGGAGGACGTCCGTGGCTCATGTGGGACGCAGAGTTCCACAGAGAGCGTGTGGGCGACATGCCTACGGAGATGTTCCTGCACTTCTTCAAGAGTCTTTCTGACGCCGCGCGCATGAACCTTAATATAAAGGCTGAGGGCGACAACGAGCACCACAAGATTGAGGGTATCTTCAAGGCTTTGGCGCGTGCGTTGAAAATGGCGGTAAGAAGGGACATCTATCACTATGAGTTGCCTTCAACAAAAGGAAGTTTGTAGAATTAAGAAGTATTTTAGAAGTACGTCGCAGTTCCGCTGCGACCATAATTAACAACCTAACTTAAAAACCAATGAAACGGATAATTGGAATCGCTGCTGTAATGGCATTTGCTGTCGGGATATGCTCGGCACAGACTTTTAAAGAGAACTTTGAAACGGGAATGCCTTCAAGCGCTCCCTCGTCAGACACTAAGGTGACGCTGAGTTCCGGTGAATGGACCATAAACAAGACTTATGGCAAGAAGGACAATAACAGTATGCGCGCCACGATGAGTCAGGGAGGATATGTCATCACCCCTACCCTCGACCGCCCGGGAACAATAACGTTCTACCACCGTGCGTCGGGAAGCGGCAAGCACATCGTAGTGGAGAAATCTATCGACGGCGGCACCTCGTGGACACAGATTGGCGAGGCTACAGTAAGCTCATCAACACCCTACGGCATGAGTTCTTGTAACGCCAACTCAGCGGAGGACGACACACAGGTGCTCATAAAGTTTACAAACAAAGACGGTTCGACAATATATCTTGACGACGTTACCATAAACGTAGGTAGCGGCGGCAGCTCTGGCGGAGGTGGTGGCGACGAACCCGTGAACCCAGGCGGACAGCCTGAGGAGGAATGGACAGGACCGCACCCCACGGAACACGTCATTTACATAGCACCTAACGGCAACGACGCCACGGGCGACGGAACATGGGAGAAGCCTTACTACAACCTACAGAAGGCTGTTGACCTTGTGGAGGCTGGCGACACCATTTATGTGCGCGGCGGAACATACTACCCCAACATGAAAAAGGACGGTGAGAAGACCACAGTACGTATAGAGAAGAACGGAACAGCCGACAAGATGTACACCATAAAGACGTTCTCGACAGAGTTCCCCGTACTTAACTTCAAAGACCAACCGAAAAAGGTCAGCGTGAGAGGTATTCAGCTGAACGGCGACTACTGGCACATATATGGTCTGCACATCACTCAGGCCGGCGACAACGGAATAAAACTGGAGGGCTCGCACAACATAATAGAACGTTGTACGTTCAGCTATAACGACGACACGGGACTGCAACTGGGCTTCGGTCATAAGTTCAGCGACACCCACCCGGGCATCTCTTCTAACGACGGCAGCTACTGTGCTTATAACGACGTCATAGACTGCGACTCATACCTGAACTGCGATGCCGACAACTACGGCTCTGATGCCGACGGTTTCGCATGTAAGATGCACAACGGCATAGGCAATCGTTTTATTCGCTGTCGTGCATGGGACAATGCTGACGACGCATGGGACCTCTACGAAACGGACTTCGCAGTAAAGATGATAGAATGTTGGGCATGGGGCTCAGGACGTGCAGAACTGTTCACGTGGGTTGACGCAAGCGGGTCGTTCCAAGGTAACGGCAACGGCATAAAACTTGGCGGTAACGGCACAGGAGGTTCTTCGAAAGGCATCCACGAGGCTTGGCGCTGTGTGGCTTTCAACTGCAACAAGACAGGCTCGGTAAAGGGCTTCGACGAGAACTCGCACAAGGGTGGCGTAAAGCTGGTGAACTGTCTTGCCTTCGGCAACGGCTACGACTATATGTTTGAGGACTGCGACGGGGCTGACAAGTTCTCGTTCTACAATAATGTGTGTCTTGGCAAACTGGAGATAAAAGGACAGTTTACAGACTCTAACAACGCTCTCCTTATAGACCCTAAGAATGCGTGGAAGAACAATGCTCTGACAAGCGGATTCTCTGCCGACGACTACTTCAGTCTTACTGAGGAAGATGCTAAAGCGCCACGTGCTAAGGACGGCAGTATGCCAACACGCTTTGCACGTCTGAAGCACACCTCAGCACTCCTTGACAAGGGTCTTGACTTGAAGAGCGAGATGCAGGACGAATTCCCATTCACATGGCAGCCCATTGGTGGTGATGGACGTGACCTTGGACCATACGAATATGACGAGCCAGTATCAACGGGAGCACAGCTTATCATTGGACGTAACGTTGAACTGTCGCTGAGTATCAACAACGGAAATATTGTTTTCACAACACCTAAGGACGGACGTGCACGCGTGGACATTCTCTCGCTTCAGGGCAATAAGGTGGGCACCATAGCCAACCTGCTCGCTACGGAGGGCGGAGTGTACACCATACCTGTTGAACAGAAACTGAAACAGGGTGTTTACATCGTAAGACTAACCTTCGACGGCAAGCTGACGAAGAGCGTGAAAATGGCAGTAAAGTAATAATGAAGAAAGGACTGGTATTGGAAGGCGGCGCCATGAGAGGACTCTTCTCGGCAGGCGTTATGGACGTGATGATGGAACAGGGAATCACGTTCGACGGTGTCGTGGGTGTATCGGCAGGCGCCGCATTCGGATGTAACTACAAGTCGAAACAAATAGGCAGGGCAATACGTTACAACAAGCTCTTTGCCAAAGACAGACGTTATTGCAGCATAGGCTCGCTAATAAGGACGGGCGACCTCTTCAATGCCCGCTTTGCATACCATGTGGTGCCAGAGCGCTACGACCTCTTCGACTATAAGACTTTCGAAGAGAATCCGATGGAGTTCTACGTGGTTTGTACGAACGTGGTGACAGGAAAGGCGGTGTACAAGAAAATAGAACACGGAGGCCACGACACCTACGAGTGGATAAGGGCATCGGCATCAATGCCTGCTGTTTCAAGGATAGTAAAACTTGACGACTTAAAACTGCTCGACGGAGGAGTGGCGGACTCCATTCCCCTGGAGTTCTTTCAGAACAAGGGCTACGAACACAACATCGTGGTGCTTACACAACCGAAGGGATATGTCAAGGAGCCTAACAAACTTATGCCTGTAATGAAGGTGGCGCTACGCAAATATCCTAACATGATAGAGACAATGAGAACGCGTCACGAAATGTATAACAAGCAACTGGAATACATACAACAGGAAGAGGCAAAAGGACACACACTGCTTATCTACCCGCCGGAGAAACTGCCCATAGGACACATATCGCACAACCCGGAAGAAATGCAAAGGGTTTACGACATAGGGCGTGAAACAGCGAAGGAGATGCTGCCGAGAATTATTGAGTTTTTGAGTTAAGAAATAGAGCGATGCAAAAAGCACCGCTCCATTTTTTTATTTACTGATGTTGATCGCGAAGGAGGTCGTTGACAGTCTTCACGGGGTTGAACGTTCCGAGTGGAACTTCTACGAAGACTGTGTTCCAATTGCTCATAGCTCCATTCCAGAGACCTGGGAGCTCGAGAGCTTTGAGTTCCTTACCACTCTTGCTCTTTGAAGAGATAAAGCCTGTGGTCTTATCGACATACTTAGGAAGGTCGAAGTGCTCTCCCTTATAGTTCTTCACAGCACAAACGAGGTCAACGGGATTGAAGTGCGTTCCCTCGGTGAACATACGCATATATGCCTCGTTGCTCTTGTCTATCTGGCTGCTCTCAAGAATCTGAAGAGATATCGTGCCATCCTGGTTGTATGTAAGGAACGGACCACCACCAGGCTCGCCGACATTCTTTACGACACCGCAGACACGCATCGGACGATTGAGCTTCTCGCAAAGGTATGTCTTCAGCGTCTTGTCGTCCATTGCTGCTGCCTTAGGATTGCGCAGACAGAGGTCGTTCTGAACGAACTTCAAGATTTCCTGAAGCTTGTCGTGACTTACCTCGCCCTCGAGCTCACGAAGATAGTCGAAAGCCTTTGCCTGTAACGTTACAAGGACTCCGGCAATAACTTGTTTGTACTCTACTGTCTCGGGCTTAAGACGGTCTGGAACAACGTTGTCGATGTTCTTTATGAAGATAACATCAGCATCAATATCATTGAGGTTCTGGATGAGTGCACCGTGACCACCTGGACGGAACAGCAACGTGCCGTCACTATTACGGAACGGAGTGTTGTCGGGATTTGCAGCAATAGTATCGGTGCTGGGCTTCTGCTCCGAGAAAGAGATGTTGTAATGTATGCCATACTTCTTTGCAAAGTAGTCTTTCTTCTCGGCAACCTTCTTCTCAAAGAAGTCCATGTGTTCGTGGGAAACGGTAAAGTGAACGTTTGCCTCACCCTTGCTTTCTGCATAGAGAGCGCCCTCTACAAGATGTTCTTCCATTGGGGTGCGAGCACCCTCGTCATAGTTGTGGAACAGCAACATACCTTTAGGAAGCTGTCCGTAGTTCATACCATCAGCGCTGAGCATATTCTTAACTACAGCCTTGTACTTGCCGTCGGCAATGAGTTCTTTAACTCCCTTACCTTCGTTCTTCTTGCACATTGCATCAAGCTCTTTGAAGAATGCAAAGCTCTCGATGTGAGCAAAATATATCTTCTCGAAGTCTGTTGTGGGCACGTCGTATGGTGCATCAAGGAATGCAAACATATCCTTGAACATTCTACTGGCAGCGCCACTCGCAGGAACAAACTTAACAACTTTACGACCTTTGGCTTTGTAGTCGTCCCAAGCCTTTACAAGCGTCTTGCGCTCGCTGTCACTCGGAGCAACAATACCGTTGCCAATACTTGCTGCCGCATCAAGTTTTAAGAATGGGAAACCTGTCTTGAACTCTTCTAATTGCACTTTCACCTGCTCCTCAGAAATACCTTTCTGGGCAAGCTGTTTTAAGTCTTGTTGTGATAACATAGGTTTTTAGTAGCTTTTATTGGGTTAACATTTTATTATAATTTCTTTGCAAAGGTACGAATAAGTGAGCGGAATACCAAAGGAAAACAAGTTTTTCTTTGAATTCCTAAGTGAAAGTACCTTCGACGAAGTCAAAGTTAATATTAATTGGGTAAAAAGCAAAAGAAATCTTATTTATTTTTGCTCTTTCGTTTGGATTTACTACTTTTGCAAATTGTATGGAAGAGACTTTGATAACTACAGACATAGAGCGTAAAAAGATTAACGAGCTTAAAGAACAACTTTTCAACCTCCTCGGTGACACGTTCAGCGAGGAGGACAAAGGGGTTATCTCCAAACTACTTACGGAACGTATAGAGAGCGGAGAATTAAAGCGTAACGTCTTTGAACTGAACCCGGTATTAATGGGACTGCAGACCGCTATCCTTGCCGTACAGGAAGAGGGAATGGGACGTGACGGAGTATTGGCTATAATACTTTACTGTATGGATTGTCATACACATATCAACGACAACGTTGAGAGGATTATCCACGGACTTCATCGAATACAAGAACTCTACAAAAAGAACCCCGTCATAGAAAGCGAGAACTTCAGAAATCTGTTGCTGTCGTTTGCCGAAGACATGAGGGTTATTCTTATCATGATTGCCGACCGTGTGAACCTGATGCGAGAGATAAGAGACACCCTGAATAAGGAGGCACAGCAAAGGGTTAGCGAGGAGGCAAGCTACCTCTATGCTCCACTGGCTCACAAGCTTGGTCTTTATAAACTGAAGAGTGAATTGGAGGACCTGTCGCTGAAATACCTGGAGCACGACGCATACTACATGATACGTAGTAAACTCAACGAGACTAAGAAGAGTCGTGACGAGTATATCGAGAAGTTCATAAAACCTGTAGAACAGCGACTGAAAGAGGCTGGACTGCACTTCCACATGAAGGGAAGGACAAAGAGTATTCACAGCATCTGGCAGAAGATGAAGAAACAGCAATGTGGCTTCGAAGGTATTTACGACTTGTTCGCTATAAGAATAATTATAGAGACCGAAAAGAACGACAACAACAGTACGGAGCACGCTCTCTGCTGGCAGGCATACTCTATAGTAACCGATATGTACCAGCCGAACCCGAAACGTCTGCGCGACTGGCTCTCGGTACCAAAAAGCAACGGATACGAGAGTCTGCACATAACGGTACTGGGACCTGAACAGAAATGGGTGGAGGTACAGATTCGTACAGAACGTATGGACGAGGTGGCAGAACGTGGTCTCGCAGCACATTGGCGATACAAAGGGGTGAAGAGCGAAAGTTCTATTGATGAGTGGCTGGGAAGCATTCGCTCGGCGCTGGAAGCTGGCGACAGCATACAGATGATGAACGACTTCCGCATGGATCTCTATGAGGACGAGGTGTATGTCTTCACACCAAAGGGAGACCTGAAGAAATTCCCTCGCGGAGCAACGGTTCTCGACTTCGCATACCATATCCACAGTAATGTGGGAAACAAATGTACCGGAGCACGCATTAACGGAAAGGTCGTTAGCTTCAGACATACCCTGCAAAGCGGAGACCAGGTAGAGATAATGACGGCAAACAACCAGACGCCGAAACAGGACTGGCTGAACATTGTTAAGACAAGTCGTGCAAAGTCAAAGATAAGACTGGCGCTGAAAGAGACACAGGTAAAGGATGGTATCTTCGCAAAGGAGATGCTGGAACGCCGCATGAAGAACAGGAAGATAGAACTGGAAGAGGCGGTGATGAACATCCTTATAAAGAAACTGGGCTTTAAGGAGGCACGCGACTTCTACAAGCAACTGGCGGAAGGCGTACTCGACCCGAACACGGTAATAGAACGATATCAACAGTTGCAGGACGAGTCGAAATCGTCGGCTAACGACCAGCGTCATGAGACACGAAGCGCCGAAGAATTCGTGCTGCAGGACTCACAGGAGGAGCTCCTCTCCTACTCTAACGACGACGTCCTTGTAATAGACAAAAACCTTAAAGGAGTGGACTACCAACTGGCACGTTGCTGCCGACCTATCTACGGAGACGATGTCTTCGGATTTGTCACCATAAACGGAGGTATAAAGATTCACCGTACGGACTGTCCTAACGCACCGGAACTGCGCAGAAGATTCGGATACCGCATAGTACGCGCAAGATGGAGCGGAAAGGGTACTTCAAAGTATTCTGTCACACTACGAGTTATAGGAAATGACGACATTGGTATCGTCAATAACATAACAAGCATTATATCTAAAGAGGAGAAAATAATGATGCGCAGCATCAACATCGACTCTAACGACGGACTCTTTAGCGGTAATCTCGTGGTAAATGTTGAGGACACATCACGCATTGAAGCGCTTATAAAGAAACTGCGTACCGTAAAAGGAGTAAAACAAGTGATAAGAATTTAGTCCTTAACGAAGACCATTATAGTATTCGTCAATAACATTAATGCCTTTTTGAGTAGAGAAACCGCGCATAAGTACTATGGTGAAGTTTCGCAGTATCTCGTTAAGACTGTACTTCCTGAGAGTGTCGTGTTCCAACACATTGTCTATCAAGACATCGCTCAACTCTACTAACAGGTCGTAATTTATATCTTTGAGGAAATAGCCGTGAGCTATACCGTTATTGATGAACTCTATAGACTGCTGGCGCTGGCTATCGCGTCTTTGCAAAAGGTGTTTCTTTATAGACTCATATTTATGAAGCTCTATAAAAAACTGAGGATTAGTGTCTTGTATGGCATTAAGCTTACAACGAACGAACTCGGCAACTATCTCCATCTCGTTCCTTCCTGAAAGAGCGAACCAACGAATGTGGCTCACCTGTTCGTCGTACTCATGGATTACTCCCTCCAGCAACAGCTTTTCCTTGTTGGCATACAGCTCATACAAAGTACGCTTGGAAATGCCAAGTGTAGCCGCAATATCATCCATCTTCACTTGACGAATACCATGCTTCCTGAATAGCGTCATCGCCGTCTCAAGAATACGAGGACGTAACTCTTGTCTATAACTGTTTAGCTCTTTCATTATGACAACTAAGGCAACCTAAAAATGGTTGCCTTTTGCGGAAGATGAGGGATTCAAACCCCCGATACGCGGAAAAGCGTATACCGGATTTCGAGTCCAGCGCATTCGATCACTCTGCCAATCTTCCTTATTTTGCGGATGCAAAAGTAGTCATTTTCTTTTGTATCGCAAAATGTTTTAATGATTATTTAAATATCAACTCTTCCTTGTCCGGATTCTTGTCTATGGTAATGGTTTCACCTTCAGTCAAATTACCTTCAAGAAGTTTCTCGCAAACACCATCTTCTATGTATGTCTGTATTGCGCGCTTCAGAGGACGTGCTCCATACTGCACGTCGTAGCCCTTGCTTGCTACAAACTCCTTTGCTGCATCGGTAAGTTCTATATGATATCCCATCTCTTCAACACGCTTATAGAGTCCACGGAGCTCAACATTGATTATCTGCTTAATGGCTTCTAAATCGAGCTGGTCGAAGGTTATAATCTCGTCCAAACGGTTTAGGAATTCCGGAGAGAACTGTCGCGACAGACTCTTCTGTATTATAGAACGGGCATATTCCTTGTCCTTGTCATTCATCGACAAACCAGTTCCTCCAGCAGTAAAGCCTACTCCGTGACTAAACTCCTTAAGCTGTCGTGTTCCGGCATTACTCGTCATAATGACAACAGTATTCCTGAAGTCTATAAGACGACCATTTCCATCGGTTAATCTTCCTTCATCAAGAACCTGAAGAAGCATGTTAAATACATTACCATGAGCCTTCTCTATCTCGTCAAGAAGAACAATAGAATATGGTTTACGACGCACGCGCTCCGTCAATTGACCTCCTTCTTCATAACCAACATATCCCGGAGGCGCTCCAATGAGACGCGAGGTATTGAAACTCTCTGAATACTCACTCATATCTATACGGATTAGTGCATCTTCAGAACCGAACATCTCTTCGGCAAGTTTCTTGGCAAGGTAAGTCTTACCTACACCTGTGGGACCAAGGAACATAAAGGCGCCAATGGGATGATTTGGTGAACGCAAGCCAACACGATTGCGCTGTATGGCTTTTACCATCTTCTCTATAGCTTTATCTTGAGCAATAACGGCACTCTTGAGGTTGCCTGCCATATTCTTCAGCCTGATATTTTCTGCTTCAGCCATACGCTGTACAGGAACGCCAGTCATCATAGAAACTACTTCTGCAACCTGGGATTCCGTAACTTCCTCACACTTCTGCTTATCGCTCTCATACCAACTGTTCTGAAGTTCTTTCAGCTCTTGCTCGAGTCTCAGCTGCATATCACGATAAGTAGCTGCCTTCTCGTAATCTTGATTACGTGCCGCTTCCTGTTTCTGCTCTATAGCATCTGCTATCTCCTTCTCCTTTGATGTTATCTCTGGTGGAATATTCGTGTGTCGAAGATGAACCCTGGCACCTACCTCGTCCATAACATCTATCGCCTTATCGGGGAAGAAACGGTCAGTAATATATCTTTCTGACAATTTGACGCACGACAAAATGGCATCTTCTGAGTATCTTACATGATGATGCTCTTCATACCTGTCTTTTATGTTATGAAGTATCTCAAGAGTCTCCTCAACTGTTGTCGGCTCGACAATAACCTTCTGGAAACGACGCTCCAGCGCTCCGTCTTTCTCTATCGAATTACGATATTCGTCAAGTGTCGTCGCTCCTATACATTGTATTGTTCCGCGCGCTAAGGCTGGCTTGAAGATGTTTGCTGCATCCATAGAACCTGCTGCTGAGCCTGCTCCAATAATAGTGTGAATCTCATCAATAAAAACAATGATGTCAGGATTCTGCTCAAGTTCTTTTATTATTGCCTTTATACGCTCTTCAAACTGTCCACGATATTTTGTGCCAGCAACGACGGAGGTCATATCAAGCGTCACAACACGTTTATTATAAAGTACAGGACTGACATGACGCTTGTTTATAAGTTGTGCCAAACCTTCTACTATAGCACTTTTTCCAACACCAGGTTCTCCGATAAGTATCGGATTATTCTTCTTCCTTCTACATAGTATTTCTGTTACACGTTCTATCTCGCGTGAACGACCTACTACAGGATCTAATTTCCCCTCACCGGCGATTCTTGTAAGGTCTGTTCCAAAGGCATCAAGAACTGGGGTGGAAGACTTTCCCGAAGTCTGACGTGTGGTGGTAGTGGTAGTCTGTTGAGAAGAACTTTTTGCTGAAGCCTTCTCTTCATTCTCTTCTTCCTCTTCTTCTGCAGGCATACTTATACCTCCCTGAGGAGTACTGCTTACTGGTCTTAAATATATTAATGCGTCTTCGTATGTCATATTGTTAAGTTCTAATATCTGTTTCGCTCCGTTTTCGCAATTATCGTGAAGTATTGCCAACAGCAAGTGCTGTTGCTCAACCACATTGCTTGAGCTTTTTCTTGCCTCTAGTACTGCTAACTTTAATATATTGTTTGCCTTTTCATTCAATACAAGTTCCTGCGTATTGATAGGAAAAAGAACTTCTTCCTCTCGCACTTTGTTCTCGAGTCCTTCCTTAACGGATTGCAAATTCACGTTGGAATGGTTAAACATCTCTATTATAGGACCATTCTTATCTCTAAGAATACCCAACAAAAGATGCTCAGGACCAACAGAACGTGATGCTAGCCTTACTGCTTCTTCGCGGCTGAATGCCAATATCTCAGACACTTTTTGTGAAAACTGATTCATATGTTATTTCCTCTTTTCTTTACCTTCTATCAAAAATTGTGCCGAAATCTAATTTCTCTCATACTATGCCTTCCTATAAAACGACTTTTATCAACATAACCCTTAACACCACCTATGGCTCCCTTAGCGGTATATTGCCATATCATGTAGTCGCGCCCATCAGCCAATACGGGCTCTACATCTCCATACATCGCAATCATAAGGGGATAGTCGTCAATAAGACTTTGCATATATTTATTGTAGAAATTCCTACCTGTATATACAAGCGGACGTTGATGGTATGCCTCGGTAACCATCTTCAGAAAAGTGTCAAGTGAATCACGAAACTCCTCTACACGCAAACCGCCTATACTCTCCACGTCTATCATGGGAATAAGGTCCTGATCACCAGGACGACATTGCATCATGAAATTCTCAAGCTGCTTCTTCAACTCAGTCCTTGGACGAAAGAAATGATAAGAACCAACTTTCAAACCATATCTGTGTGCCAATATAATATTCTCCTCATACATATGGTCTATACGATCCCCACCCTCTGTCGCTTTCAAATAAACATACGACATCTTTCCATTCTGTCCAACAGCTTCCCAGAATACTTTTCCCTGATAGTGACTAATGTCTATACCATGAATATGTCTGCACGTATCCTCGCACTCAACATATTCATAGTCCGTTTGGGCGTTGGCATATATTGAAACTATAGCTATTACAAGCGTTAATATTATCTTTCTTATCATACTGAGCGCAAAGTTACTAAAAGTTGAGAGAAATGCAAAAGGAAGTTACTATTTTATTTGGAAATAACTACAACAATTATTATTTTTGCAGAATAATTTAAATCTGATAACTATAGAATTATGGCTTCGCATAATGAACTCGGGAAATGGGGCGAAGAAACAGCCACCATATATCTTAGACAGAAAGGATATACTATCTTGGAGCGTGATTGGAAATCAGGACACCGAGACATAGACATCATTGCAACCATAAATAATACTATAGTTTTTGTAGAAGTAAAAACGAGAAAATTCAACAGTCTGACAAGTCCTATAGAGGCAGTTAACTATCAAAAACTCAAAAACTTAAAACGTTCTATTAATCATTACGTTAAAAGCAAAAGAATCGATCTGGAAATAAGATTTGATGTCATTACTGTATCACCGACACCAAGCGGAAAACCAGAAATAGAACACATAGAAGACTTCCCAATAATGTAAATAAGAATGCCCCTGAGGGGGTTGGTCCTCAAGGGCGTTCAGTAATAAAAGAAGGCGGCCTCCTACTCTCCCGCATTGCATTGCAGTACCATCGGCGCAAGCGGGCT
>ONAJ01000019.1 GCA_900315775.1 uncultured Prevotella sp. | reverse complement strand
CTGGTTCTATGTTCTGATGACGGAGTGCATTGTAGACACGAGAGGCACATTCACCAACCAGTTTCTCCAACACGGTATAGTCAACGCCTCTAAGCAACAGTACATCTTCACGGATATATTCATCCATTGCATCGTAGCCCCTCTTGTCTCTCATGTAGGCGTAGAGATCTTCAATCTTTGAGTAAATTGCCCATTCAGCATCCCAGAACTTAGCCACAGCCATGCCAATATACATCATCCAACCGAGTGAAGCGGAAGGGAAGTCGTTGAACTCCCTGATGCCGTCGGGAATATAGGCTTTCGCTATCTGCTCCCACTTCTCTTCAACATCAGGACACTCAGGCAGACGTGCATCAACCTCATTCATAGACTGAAGGAACTGGTTCAAATCCTGGTGTAGTTGCTCTTCAAATTTATCTATCATCGTTATATCATATTTTCCAATATTTTAACAGCCTTGGTGATGTCCTTTTTAAACCGTTTGTGGTCTCTCAGGAAGTCAGCTCTGCCGTCACTGATGGTATCATACAGTTCCTGGCTCATATCATTGGCATAGTCAGAAATGGCCAACTCTATGTCATCCTTCTGCCAGTCGAGCGTAGAATGAACATAGATCCTCTGCTTCTGATGTAGAAAACTGTCTTTTGTTATCATCTTGTTACTTTGTCATAACCTATCGGGCGGAATTGCTTCTGTTTCTCACTATACACAAAACCGTGCCCGAACAGGTAGTTCTTTATCTCCTTTGGCTCTGTGCCGAAGTTATAGCACAGTGATTCCAGCGTGTCAAACTCCTCGTCTCTCAGGAGCATATTCACGCTTGAAACCAGTATGGCAGGATCTTTGGGTAGGTAGTCCATTTCGAATTCTTCGTTATTCCGTCGCGACTCGGCCATCTTCGAGCAAGCTCGGATGGCTCTCGCTGCTCCGTCATTTCACAATTCTTATTAAATCGGAGGGCAAAGGTACTCATTTTTACTTTATTATTCGTATCTTTGCATCCAACTTTACAAATTATTAAGATGGAATACAGAAAGATTGGCGATAACTACTATGTCCGTATGGATAGAGGTGACGAAATAATCACTACCCTTCTTAAAATCTGATGAGAATGAGCGAGTGAAAGGACAACTTTCCTACATTGTTCAGGATATGAAGGAAGAACGACAGCAAAGTCAGGGTCGCGGATTCCACAGATAATTTGGAAATTATTCTGTTTTTTCTAATTGATTAGGGAAATTTGGGCCTTTATTTGCTAATTTCTGCAAATTATTGTTCCCGAATAGCCCTAATCTTCTTTTTATTATGTACTTTTGCATCAGTAATTCAGATATGTACGATCAGATTCGGGAAGATATATTTTTCTTTATGTTTTATGCATCGGTGGCAATGCTGTCTTTGATTGCGTGTTGCTATCTGTTGTTCCGTCGGGCTAACGCTATTGCCCCTGACGTCAAGCCGCCGGTGCGCCTGCGCCGATGGACTGCAGCCTTCTTTGCCGCCATTGCTTTGTGCCACCTGTGGTATCTGCCGATGTATTTCCTCACCTCTCCCGATGATATGATGCTGGGCAGTCTTATAGCCGAATTGCTCGACAGCATGACGATTATTCCTTTGGCGATAGTCATATTGTTCGTTATGCTGCAAGACCGCAGGCGACCGCTGTGGCCTGTTGTCGTGATGGTAGCACCGCTTATTGCAGGATTGGTGTGGTGCATTACCACCCGTAACGATGCCCTTCTGCCGGTGTTATTTGTCTATTTCCTGTTGATGTGGCTTGGCTTGATTACATATATGGTACGCGAGATCAGGCAATACGGGCGCTGGCTGCGCGACAACTATGCAGATTTGGAGCACAAGGAGGTGTGGCAAGGCTTCGTGGTGCTGGCCATCATATTGCTGGCATACGCTATCTATTCGCTTGATGTAGGTGAACTGATATACGAATATATTTTGGAGGGCATCAACATCGTACTTGTCTGTTATCTCCTGTGGCGAGTCGAGACGTTAAGCGACCTGAGCCTCTCACAGTCGCCGTTTATCCAAGAGGAAGCAGACACCAAGGGAGATACGGAAGATAATGCCCTGTCACAAACCATTCGTGACAACATTGGATCAAAGTTAAAGCGGTATTGCGAAGAACCACAACTTTATTTACAGCACGACATTTCCCTCCCACAGCTTGCTCAGACTATTGGAACCAACCGTCTCTATCTGAGCCAGCATTTCTCAAGTCAGGGCATGACTTACAATGCCTACATCAACAATCTGCGCATCCAGCACTTTATCAAGCTCTACCATGAGGCAATTGCTGCTCATCAACTTATATCGGTCCAGCAACTGGCTCTCCAGAGTGGTTTCCGTAGTTACAGTACATTTAATGCAGCTTTCAAGCAGAGCATGGGAATGACTGCGACAGAGTGGATGCGTAACGCTGGAACTTCAGAATCGTAAAATTCCGCTTCTGAATTATCAAAACTTACTGTTTATTGCCCTTTGACTATTGTGACTTCAAAGGGCAATAACTATATTTGCACAATAAACGGTTATCGTAAAACTAATTATTGTGTAACTAATAAATATTGTAATCATGAGAAATTTAGAAAAATGGATGCTTGCCGCCATCCTAACTTGCGGTTCAAGCGTATTTACAGCGTGTTCGTCGAACGACGATAATCCGTCAAAACCTGTAACGGAGAAGATTACCGACTACAGCGACATGGACAACTGGATTTCGTTTCCGAAAATAACCAAAGATGTTGATGCATTCTACATTTACTCGACGTCGTACATCGAGTCGAGCTTCGAAGAGGGAGCTCCCAACTTTGCGAATCTCCACAATCTCGAGATGATGATTCGCGCATCAGGTGAATATGAGACGAATGCAAGCGTGTTCGAAGAGTCCTGCAACGTGTTTGTACCATTGTACCGTCAGATTGGCATCAAGTATGCAGCGGAAGTTACGCAGAAATACGGAAGCCTTGACCCAGCACTTGCTGATGTACCCTATACCGACATCAAAGCTGCTCTTGACTACTTCTTCGAGAAGTGCAACAACGGCCGTCCGTTTATCATCGCGGCTCACAGTCAGGGTTCGGCCATGCTCAGGTACGTGTTGAAGAACTACTTCAAGGAGCACCAGGACTATTACCAGCGCATGGTTGCTGCCTATCCCATTGGCTTCTCCATCACGAAAAATGACCTTGAGGAATACCCGTATCTGAAGTTCGCTACCGGCGAGAGCGACACGGGTGTCATCATCAGCTATAACACCGAGGGTCCCAAGAACGTAGAGGAGAATGCCAACAACAAAGTCGTTCTGCCAGGCGCCATCAGCATCAATCCGCTGAACTGGAAACGAGATGAGACCTACGCACCCGCCAGCATGAACAAGGGTTCGCTTGAGTTGGAGATGAACGGGACTACCCCAGTACGTAAGATTGTAGACCTTGGTGTGGACGCACAGGTAAACCTCGCCCGCGGCGTCATCGTGACAAATACCACTGCTCCCGTCACCGATATGCCCGATTACTTCGGACCGGCCAGCTTCCACGAAAACGACTACTCGTTCTTCTACAACAACCTCAAGGATAACGTGGCGAAGCGCATCGCTGCTTATAAAAATAGTGCGAAATAAGATTCCTGACCAAGTGTAAGAAAAGGGACTCTTTTACAAAAATGAAAGAGTCCCTTTATATTACAATGCTTCCAGAAGAAACTTTCATTCGGAAATGAAAATAAGTAGTGTTTAATTTTGCTTTTCACTCTTATTTGTATCTTTGCCCTCGCAAAGATGCAAATGAGAATAGGTAATAAGTTTGTTGAACCCGCCAACGAATCGCCTTTGACCTCCTCAGACCGTGCGGTTTATTTGGCTAAAAATAGTTAACGCTTATGTAAGTACTTGATAATCAGTTAAGAGCAAGGTTTTCAACGAGGATGAGTATTAAAAAAACGAGCGATGAGGCTAATGCTTCATCGCTTGTTTCTTATTTAATAACACTAACAATTATTTTGCTCCGCCACCGAGTGCGATGTATAGTGCGATGATAGCTTCTGCCGCATCGTACATATTCATTGCCTGTCCGAGTTGTGCGTCGAGGAGAGTCTCCTGTGCCTTCAGCACTTCTATGTAGCTTGCCTTACCATTATCCATCAGTTCGTGAGTGCCCGTGTAGGCTTCGTGCAGTACTGCTACCTGACGGCTGAAGTACTGATGTTTCTCACGTGCTGCCATACAGTCCGCCATAGCTTCGTTAACCTCGTTACCTGCGTCTATAACAGTCTGTACGTACTTCTGTTTCATATCTTCTTCGGTAAGTTTTGCAATTTTCTTATTTGCAATAAGTCTGCCGCGAGCGAAGATAGGCTGTGTCAGTGAACCGATAGCAGAAAGAAGCATCTTACCTGGGTTGACGATGAGTCCTCCGGCAGAGTTTGTCCATCCTGCGCTACCGCTGAGTGTGATGCTGGGGTAGAAGGCAGAGCGTGCTGCTGCTGTGTTGTAGAATGCCTCTTCCATAGTGAAGTTAGCCATACGGATGTCGGGACGGTTTTCGAGCATCATTGCCGGCACACCAATATGCAGGTACTTAACGTCGAACATACGCTGTTCTGCATCGCCTGCCGCTTCAGCATGGTGCAAAGTGGATGTGCCCCACTTCTGGCGCTCAATGTGTTGTGGGCTGATGGCAAGCAGGCTACAGATGGCATTCTCTACGGCGCGTATGCTGCGTCGTGTGTCCACAATCTGTGTCTTTATGCTCAGGTACGATGCCTCCATTTGGTTTACAGCTGTGCTATAAGCCTTACCGTTCTCCCACAGTGCCACTTCTGTTTTGAGAGACTCGTTCCACAGGCTGTCAGTCTGTGTGAGGATTTCTAACTGTCGGTCGAGCACTTGAAGCAGGAAATACTGCTGTGCAGTAACCGATACGAGGTTGGCACGTATTGCCTCCTGTTGCATCTTAGCCTGCATAAGTACTGCCTTTGCTGCACGTTTCTTGTTGGTTATCGACCCGAAGACGTCGATGTCCATTGACAGTTGTAGCGGCAGGTTGTATGTTTTTGTCCACGGGTTCTTGTCAAACTTAGCAAGAGTGCCCTGTGGTGCGAGACTCAGTGCTGGCAGATATGCCAGTTTTGCTGCTGTCAACGACGCCTGACACTTCTCTACTGTGATGCGTGCAGAGTTAAGGTCGGTGTTGTTAGCAAGCACCTGTTCAATAAGCTGCTGCAGCAGTGGGTCAGTGAAAAATTCCTGCCAAGACATTTGTGCTATAGTCTTATCAGTTGTTGCAGCCTTGATGTTTTCGTCGCTACCAAAGATGTCAGTTGGCGTTGGCGCGTCCTGCTTATACTTATTATATATGCCGCAGCCCGTGAGCAGGGATGTTGCAACTGCAGCGATGATTATATTCTTGATATTCATTTTTTTCGTCATTACGTTATTATGAATTTTCCGTTACGGAACGACGAAGAGTAGGGCGATAGTACCGATACTCATACCGCCGATGACACCCAGAGCAAGTGCGCGGTTACCGTTAGCGCCGGCACCACCCTCGATAACGAGAGGTATCATACCGATAATCATCGTAGCCACAGTCATAAGGATAGGACGCAGACGTTCCTTACAAGCCTCGAAGGCTGCCTCAGGAATGGTCATACCCTGCTTGCGACGCTCTGTAGCAAACTCAGTGATAAGGATAGCCGTCTTCGCGAGCAGACCGATAAGCATGATGACACCCGTCTGCAGGTAGATGTTGTTATCCATACCAGGTATATTATTGATGTATCCGAGGTAAGCGAATACGAAGGCACCCATCAGACCGAATGGAACGCTGAACAGCACAGCCAGCGGTGTGAACCACGAGTTGTACAGTGATGCCAGGATGAGGTAGATGAGGATTACGCAGATAACGTATATCAGAGCTGTAGCGTTAGAACCGGCAGTCTCCTCAACCTCGCGCGACATACCGCTGTACTCGTATGCGGCAGTCTTTGGCATCTCCTCCTTGAACACCTCAGCAATAGCCTTATGGGCGTCGCCCTCGGTGTAGCCGCTACCCGGTTTCACGATACATGTGATGCTCTGGAACAGGTTGAAGTGCTCGATATTTGACGGGCCTACAATCTCCTTCAGAGTGACGAACTCAGCGATAGGAGCCATCTTTCCTCCCCTCACCTGTACGAAGATATTCTGCAGCGAATGCGGGTCGAGACGATATTCTGGCGATGCTGCTGCCATAATACGATAAACCTTACCAAACTGGTTGAAGTTACCGATGTAAGCACCACCGCAGAAAGAGCCGAGAGTGTTCAGCACGTCTGCAGGTGAAATGCCAGCACGGCTACACTGTACAGCATCTACGTCAACCTGATATTTCGGGAATCGCTCCGAGTATGTTGACATTGCAGAAGCAATCTCCGGACGTTCAGACAGTTTTGCCAGGAAGTGTTCTGTGCGCTTAGCAAACTCCGACAGGTTGCCGTCGGTGGGGTCTTCCACCACAAGCATCACGTCGTTACTGGTACCATAACCAGGAATCTGCGGCATCTCGAACGGAAGAACCCTCAAGTTCTTGATGTCCTGGCAATCAAAGTAGAAACGGTACATTACGAGTGTGAGCAGGTGGTTCATACCAGGACGGTCGTCCCAGTTCTTCAGACGTACCACCATAGTACCGTAGTTGGAACCGGCACCCGATATCATACCGTAACCACATACTAATGCGAAACTCTCCAGTTCGGGAATCTTCTTCACCTTAGCCTCGACAGCTTTCGCCATCTCGCGGGTCTGCTTCAGTGTAGAGCCTTCCGGAGCCTGTATCTCAACCAAGAATACACCCTGGTCCTCCTGAGGTACGAGACCTGAAGGCAGGCTCTTCATGAAGAATACCAGCAGTACGGCAGCGAGTGCCAGCAATGTCCACGCCAGTTTCGGTCGCTTTATGAACTTCTGTACTGCCTTACTATACTTATTATATATAGCGCTGTAGCTCACGTCGTATGCTCTCTTGGTGTAGAATGTAATACCTTTACCTTCCTTCTTGCCTTCTGTTACGCGCATCATGATAGCACAGAGTGCAGGACACAGCGTCAGCGCCGATATACACGACAGACCTACAGACGAGGCGATAGTGATACCGAACTGAGTGAAGAACGTTCCTGAGGTACCAGGCATGAAGGTCACAGGGATGAACACCGCCATGAATACCAGCGTACACGATACTACGGCTACCGACACCTCGTTCATTGCCTGACGTGTAGCTTCGCGTGCATCGCTGATGCCGCCCTCCATCTTAGCCATCACAGCCTCGACCACCACAATAGCGTCGTCCACCACCGTACCGATAGCCAGCACGAGTGCGAACAGCGTAAGGATGTTCAGCGAGAAGCCGCATAGTGACACGACGGCAAAGGTTCCCAACAGCGAAACGATAATAGATATAGAAGGAATAATCGTTGCCTTGAAGTTCTGCAGGAAGAAGAACACCACAAGAATCACGAGGATGATAGCTATGACAAGAGTCTCCACCACGTTGTGGATAGCAGCGAAGAGGAAGTCGTCGCTGGTCATCAGTGTCACGAACTCCAGTCCGGCAGGCATCGTTGGCTTTATCTCCTCAAACGTCTTGTTGATGCTGGCGTTCACCTGAGTGGCATTAGCACCTGGAGCCGCGAACACCATACAGAGGGCACCCGGCTTATCCTGGATGTTTGAGGTGAAGTTGTAACTCATGGCGCCTATCTTAACATCAGCAACGTCGTTAAGGTGCAGCAGGTGACCGCCGTCTTTGGTGCGCAGCACGATGTTGTTGAACTCATCGATGGACTTCAGCGTACCTTTGTACTGCATAGAGTACTGGTATGCATTCTCCGACTGTTCACCCAAGGAGCCCACACCAGCCACGAAGCTCTGTCCGCCGATGGCTGCGAAGATGTCGTTAGGTGTCAGTCCGTACTGTGCCATCACGTCAGGCTTCAGCCATATACGCAGGGCGTAAGTATTACCTAAGCTCTGCACATTACCCACACCGGTGACACGCATCAGTTTCGGTTTGACGTTGATATCGATATAGTTCGATACGAAGTCCTCGTCGTACTTGCCGTCAGAACTCCTCACCGCGAAGATTCGCAGAATGTTGTTCTGTCGCTTCTCTACCTTCACACCCACCTTGTTTACGTCGGCAGGCAGCAGTGCCTGTGCGCGAGCGACGCGGTTCTGTACGTTCACCGTCGCCATATCGGGGTCGGAACCCTGCTTGAAATAGACGTTGATTTCTACATCACCATTTGATGAGGCTTTCGAGGTCATATAGGTCATGTCGTTCACACCGTTGATGGCCTCCTCCAGCGGCTGGATAACCGACTTCATCACCGTGTTCTCGTCGGCACCAGTGTAGCTGGTGCTGACATTGACTGTAGGCGGTGCAATGTCGGGATATTGCTCTACTGGCAGTGTGCTCATCGAGATGTAGCCCACCAGCGCTATCACTATCGAGATGGCACACGCCATCACGTATCTATTGATAAATATATTGTTCTTCATAATGCAGAAGTAAAAAGCTTAATTCTTAATTTTTCGGGAACAACACTTTCTGTCCTTCGTTGACGTTGTTAGCTCCAGAGCTTACAATCTTGTCGCCAGTCTTCAGACCGGAGGTGATGATGAAGTCCTTACCGTTACCGGTATCTGCTATAGTCACGTCAGCTGCTGTTGCAGTGCTGTCAGCCTTAACCTTATAGACTATAGTCTTATCCTGCAAACGTACCACAGCATTTTGTGGAATTACGATAACTCCCTTTTCTGCGAGGTTCAGCACTACAGTACCCTGAATACCAGAGAACAGCTGTCCGTCTGGGTTGGGGAACGTAGCCTTTATTCCTAAAGAACCTGTGGTAGCGTCAACCACACCTGTCAGACTTGTTATACGTCCCTTATGCTGATATTTTGTACCGTTTTTCATTACGAATATTGCTGGTGGAAGTTCATTGAAGTATCTTTTCTTGTCTTCCTTTGTCAGACCTTCAGAAACCGATGCCTCCACGATAGCCTCAGGAATAGAGAACTCCGCCTCCATAGTAGCGTTACCGCTCACGATGGTAAGGTAAGAAGCTGGTGACACCTGGTCTCCTGTGCGTACAGGAATCTCACCGATGACACCCGTTACAGGTGCTGTTATTGTGCAGAATCCCAGATTAACCCTTGCGCGGTTCACTGCTGCGCGAGCCTGTGCTACGGCAGCTCTTGCCTGCTTGTAAGAGTTCTCTGAGTTTGTCAGCATGTAGCTGCTGACGATTTTCTTGTCGAAGAGGTTTTTGTTTGACTCGTACTCCAGCTTTGCTGAGTTCTCCTGTGCCAAAGCAGCCTGCAGGTTAGCCTGTGCAGCCTCCAGCTCCAGCTGTGCGTTACGTGAGTCGATGATGAACAGTGTAGTTCCTTTTGCTACCCTCTGACCCTCGGTGACGCATATCTTCATCAGCTGTCCGCTGACCTGTGGCGTCACTGTTACGTCGTTCTGACCTTTCATCTTGGCGCTGAACTTGTAAGGAAGTAAGATATCCGATTTCTTCACTGTCATCGTTTCGAACGATGAGTCCACTTGTTTAGGCTCGTCGATGCCGCACGATGTCAGCCCGACAGCAGCAATAGCTGTTGCTACAGCCATGTAAATAGCACTTCTCTTTTTCATTCTAATTATTGTTAGTTGTTATAAATCTTTGCAAAATTACGCATATTTCTCTTTTTTGCCAAACAATTTTCTTTTTTTTTAGTGGATTATTTTGGTATATTCGCTAATAACCATTACTTTTGCGCCATTATTGAAGAAAAATGAGTCATAAGATAGGAATAACATACGAGTCTCCGATTTTCGGACCGGTAAAGAGTCGTCGTCTTGGTGTGTCGTTGGGAATCAACCTGTTGCCCAAGGACGGTAAGGTGTGTACTTTCGATTGTATCTATTGCGAGTGTGGACTTAATGCCGACCACCGTCCGACGTCGAAGATGCCTACACGTGAGGAGGTTAGCACGAAGTTAGAGGAGAAGTTGCAGCAGATGAAGAGGGCAGGCGAGAGTCCTGACGTCCTTACCTTTGCCGGCAATGGTGAGCCTACGTGTCATCCCGACTTCTCTGCCATCATCGACGATACCCTTCGTCTTCGCGACGAGTATTTCCCCAACGCCCGTGTGTCTGTCCTCAGCAACGCTACCCAGCTTCATCGTGAGGATGTCCGTCGCGCCCTTCTGCGTGTCGATAACAACATCCTGAAACTCGATACCGTCAACGCTTCGTACATCAGCAGGGTAGATCGCCCAACAGGTCGTTACGACGTCCAGGAAGTGATAGGTTATCTCAAGATGTTCCGCGGACAAGCCGTTATACAGACAATGTTTATGAAGGGTGACGGCTACGACAATACCTCCGACGATTTCGTTGCTCCTTGGCTCCAGACAGTCATCGACATTGCCCCTCGTGAGGTTATGATATATACTGTTGATAGGGAGACTCCCGTAGCAGGCATATTGAAGGCTTCCCGTGAGGAACTCGATGCCATCCGCGACAGTGTTATAAGTGCCGGTATTCCTTGTACGGCATCATACTGATAATACCTCTGCGGAGTTCTATCACTCCGTCTTCCTCCATTCTGTGCAGTTCGTCCGACACGTTCTGTCGGCTTTCCCCAATTAGTCTTGCCAGCACCTCCATCTTTACGTTCAGCGTCTTCCTTCCTGTGGGGTAGATGCTTCTGTCGGTGACGAAACGCATTATCTTCTCTCTAATCTGTGTAGGCTGTTGTCTTAGCGGCTGTCGTTCCTGTCGCTGTGTCTGTGTAGTGATGATGTTCAGCAGGTTTATCCTGAACACCTCGTACTTCTCCGTCAGCTGTACCACCTGCGTCTTGCTTATGGTGAGCATGTTACACTGCGTCTGTGCGGTGAAGTCGCGCGAGTAGCGTTGTGTCATTCCGAAGAGTCTCTCCGGCTGTAGCACTCGCGGCGCCTCCAGCTCCTCCGTGAGCATATAGCTGCCGTCGTCGGCTCTCACTGTGGCGGTGAATGTCCCGTCGGTGACAAAGCGCAGCGCGTCACACTGCTCTCCTTCGCTGACGATGGTCTTTCCTGCCGACAGTTTGGTAAATCCGAATCGGGTGTGTCCTGCTATCTCGCTAAGGTCAGCGGTGCTTATGCCCTGAAATAGCGGCAGTTCTAAGAGTCGGTTGATAACTTTGGAGAGTGCCATGTTTTCAGTTCTCCCTTGTTGTCGGAATAAATGAAATAGACTAAAATCTCGGGATGTTTCTCCAGCACCTTCTGTGCCCTTTCCATTCCCATCACCATAAATGCTGTGGCGTAGGCGTCGGCAGTAGCGCAGTCGTCGGCGAGTACTGTTGCCGACAGCAGGCTGTGCTGTACGGGGTATCCCGTTGCGGGGTCTATGGTGTGTGCGTATTTCTTGCCTCCTTTATAGTAGAAGTTTCTGTAGTTTCCGCTTGTCGCCATCGCCTTGTTCGTCACGTTGAGCACCGTCTGCAGCTCACCGCCTGTGTTCAGCGAGTCGTCGGTGGGTTTCACCACACCTATTTTCCAAGGCAGTCGTTCCTTGTTGATGCCCTGTGTCACCACCTCTCCGCCAATCTCCACCATGAAGTTCTCTATGCCTTTCTTCCTCAGTAGTCGTGCTATGACGTCGCTGCCGTAGCCCTTTGCTATTGCTGCGAAGTCCAGGGTTTTTCCGTTATATCTCCCTAACTCCACGTCTTTAAATCCCACGTAGCGTCTCAGGCTGTCCACCTGCTGTCGTGTGGGCATTGCTCCCTGTTTGAATCCGAATCCCCACGCGTTTACCAGCGGTGCTACTGTGGGGTCGAAGGCTCCGTCGGTAGCTGTCCATATCTCCTTAGCCTTTTTGAACACCTCTTTGAACATCTCGCTCAGTTGTGGGTTCTCGCCTCTGTTTATGCGTGCTACCGTAGATTCCTGGTTGAACATCGAGAATTCCCCGTCCACCTTTTTCAGCTCCTCTTCAATTTCCTTCTGCAGGTCGTCAGAGCTTTGGTAAGCCACGTTATACACCGTTCCGAAAATCATTCCGGAGTTTTTCTGGTATGGTGTGCTGTGCTGTTGTCTTATTATCAGTATGGTACCGACGATAAGTGCCAGCAGGAATATCACTTGCAGTGTTTTCTTTTTCATATTACGATTATAAGGTTAAGTGTTCCTCCGACTACCGACGAGCCGTTTTCTCCGTATCCTGGTATGTACCACGCCTCGCCGACGTCACCGTTCTTGTGTGAGAAGCGTGCACGGTATCTCAGACTCCATCCTAAGTGTACCGGTCCTATCAGCTTTGCCTGTACTCCGAAGACAGCCTCGAACCACTGACACTTGCCTTCAACGTCGTGGGCGGAGTAGGGTGCAGGTCCTCCCCACAGCGGGTCTGTCAGCGCAAAGCGGTCTATGTCGTATTTGAACGACGTGAAGGCGTAGCGTGCTCCTACGTACAGTCGGTAGTTGTCCAGTTTGTTGCGCAGTATGTTGAAGTCCATACCGAACTTGAAGTACGGTGCTGCCGTCTTGTATTTTATTCCTGTCAGTTCCTCCTTGTGGTCTGTCTTTCCGTATCCTAATTCGAAGATGGGGAAGTACCTGCCCTTGAGGTTCACCCTCAGCGCCGTCTCGTAGTGTCCGTAGTCGCCTATTGCCCTCATCAGCGGTCCTATGGCATCAGCCGATATCTCGACGCTCTGCAGCAGTGCTACGGAGTCTTTCTCGTTCTTCTCGACGTAGTGCTTCTGTGCACTTGCCGTCGTTGCCACCATTAGCAGTGCGCTAATTATCAGGGTGGAAATAAATGCGGAAGTGCTCTCTTTTAGAATCATAGTCAACCTCTTTGTTTCTTATTACTATAGAGTCTATGGAGTGTTTTGTGTAGTCCACTCCTGTCAGCGTATGGAAGTACGTTGCTGCGCAGTCCACCGACTCGAAGTGCATCTTGTCGGTCTTCTTCACCACGATGGTATCGATAGTACTGATGTTGTATTCGTCGGTGATATTCATGAAGAACGAGTCGCATTCGTTGGCGTAGCTCGTCTGCAACTGGAACTGCGTGATATACACATCCCTGTTAATCAGCACCGAGTCCATTCCCGAGATGCGGTGTGTACTAATCGTCATTGTGTCCTTCAGCGTGTCCACCTTCTGTGCGGCGTTGTATATGCCAAACTTCACCCTCACCATATTGTTCAACGGACAAGTTATGGAGGAGCACGCCGCCAGCAGCGCACACAATAAAATTGTACTATATATCTTTACCTTTTTCATTCATCAAAACTTGAACTCCCTGAACTCCTTGAACTCCCTGTCTCCTTGTCTCCTTGTCTCCTTGTCTCCTTATACTCTCAACCTTTTCTCTACCTGATAGTCGTTACGTTCTGACGATGAGCGACTTATCAAGTCGCCAAGGAAGCCTGCGAGGAACATCTGAGTACCTATGAGCATCGTTGTCAGCGCTATGTAGAACCAAGGAGAACTTGTTATCAGTCGCTGTGGTATTCCATTTGCCAGACAGTACAGTTTGTCGGCACCCAACCACAGCACAGCCAAGAATCCTATGAAGAACATTACGCTTCCCAGGAATCCGAAGACGTGCATAGGTTTCTTGCCGAAGGTGCTCAGGAACCATAGTGTCAGCAGGTCGAGGTAGCCGTTGACGAAGCGGTTCCATCCCATGAATTTCGATGCTCCGTATTTGCGTGCCTGGTGGTGTACCACCTTCTCGCCTATGTTGTTGAATCCGGCGTTCTTCGCCAGATAGGGTATGTAGCGGTGCATCTCTCCATACACCTCTATATTCTTCACCACGTCCTTTCTGTACGCCTTCAGTCCGCAGTTGAAGTCGTGCAGGTTCTTTATGCCGCTCACCTTACGTGCTGTGGCGTTGAAGAGCTTTGTGGGCAGCGTCTTCGATATGGGGTCGTGTCTTACCTGCTTGTATCCTGATACCAGGTCGTAGCCGTCGTCCATAATCATGTGGTACAGCTCTGGTATCTCGTCGGGCGAATCCTGCAGGTCGGCGTCCATAGTAATCACCACGTCGCCCTGCGCAGCCTTGAAGCCGCAGAATAGGGCAGGGCTCTTGCCGTAGTTACGACGGAACTTAATGGCCTTCACCTCAGGACATTTCTCCGACAGTTCCGCTATTATCTCCCATGAGCGGTCCGTAGAGCCGTCGTTAATAAAAATCACTTCGTAAGAGAATTTCTTCTCTTTCATTACGCGCTCTATCCATGCGTAGAGCTCAGGTATCGACTCCTCCTCGTTATACAAGGGAATTACTACAGATATATCCATTTTCTTGGTATTATTTTCTTCTTATTATAAGTGCTGTGAAGAGACTCACTATGAAGCCCCCGAACAAGTTCATCATAAACAGTTGCAGCGCTATGTCCGTAGGTTTCATAGCCCTCAGCAGCGCTATCGCCTCGTTCAGTTCCTTGTCCGTCAATCCGTAGAGTTTTATTATGGTGTCGCGCACCCCATCGGCGTTAAGCAGCGACATATATTCTCCTATCAGCGCTCCGTGATCCAGGAACTTAAAGTATATCAGCTGTGCCAGCACCAGTATTATCGAGGCGTAGAGGAACGTCAGCATGCTGTACAGCAGACATCTGCGGAACGATATCACTCCCTCGCGCACATTGTCCCTGAATCCCTTCACCCTCATTATATTATATATTACGGAGCCGATACTCACGAAAAGCGAGCACGTGCCGAGCATAGGGTAGTGGAAGCTCATCACGAAACATGCGAAGCTCACAATCCACAGTCCGCCCATTATAGCACCGTCGATACGTGCAAAGGCTTTCAGCTGTATATATTCTTGTACTGTCATTATTGCGTGCAAAATTACACATTTTCCTTCATATTTCGTGGCTATAACACTAAAAATGTGTTAAACCTCGTAAAATTATGAATTATGCATTATGAATTATGAATAATATTGTGTACTTTTGCAGCCGCAAAAACAACATGGGTAAGTCCTGTACGGCCAGCTCCCTTCGAATCCTCCAGGACGGGAACGTAGCAAAGGTAGTTGGTTGTAGCGGCGCGATACAGACCGCTTACCCACCCGCCTCTTTAGCTCAGTTGGCCAGAGCACGTGATTTGTAATCTCGGGGTCGTTGGTTCGAATCCGACAAGAGGCTCAAATAAAAAGCTGGGAAACCATCTGAAAGTTTACTTTCAAGTGATTTCCCAGCTTTTTATTTGAACGCCTGCCCGCGGCAGGCGTTTCGGATATCTAATCCGACAAAACCATCTGAAAGCTCGCTTTCAAGTGCCATTTTTCTTTTAAGGCTTGATGGCCTGCCCCTGGCAGGGCATCGGATATTTAATCCGACATATCAGCCTGCCCCCGGCAGGGTCGGGGAGGGATGTTAACATCCTCAAAATTCCTGTTAAAAAGTAATTAAATCCTTGACTTAAAGCAAGAAAATACTTAATTAATCCTATTCTGTGCGCGCAAACATTTGTCCATTTCACCAAAAACATATAACTTTGCACCCGATTTTGATGAATGTCAGAATTATGAGCAAGTCCATCCTGTAGGATCGACTCCTCATTAGTACTAACAGAAACTGAGACGCTGGAACCTCTTTGTATCAAGGCCACCGTCGTGAACACAAAGCCGTAGAGACTATGTTATACTCGTGTTCAGGTTTCCTAAAAAATAAACTATGAATAGAATTATCAGACAATTATGTTTAATTATTATCGCATTAACTGTCGTCCCAACAGCAGCTTCGGCTGTCGATAAGGACAAACGAGAATCTTCAAAAGTGGACTGGGAACCAGTAATGAACGCCATCATCAAGGTGGAGAGCGGCGGCAGAAGTAACGCACGCAACGGTAACCAGTGTGGAGCTATGCAGATTACGCCAATTCTTGTTGCCGAGTGCAACAACATACTGAAACAGAAGGGAAGTAAGAAACGTTACACCCTCGAGGACCGCTTCAACGTAAAGAAGTCAAAGGAAATGTTCCTCCTCATTCAGTCACACCACAACCCAAAGAACGACGTCGAGAAGGCTATACGTTCTTGGAATGGCGGTCAGAAGTACAGCCGCAGAGCAACACAGCGCTACTTCGAGAAGGTTATGAGTTATCTCTAAGCAAACATTCATTCTTAATATTAAAGCCCCTCCAACTGGAGAGGCTTTTTTCGTGGTTAGTGGTTTTTCGTGGTTAGTGGTTAGCTGTTTTTAGGTTTTCCGAAATTTTAGTTTTCAGAAAAACATTACACATTCCACCGAAAAAATCTGACACTTCACTCTTCGTTGATTATCAGTAGTTTAGAGCCAAATAGAGGCAAAAAAGATACAAAAAACGTGCGAAAAAGACTGCACAAAAGGGGGTAAAAAGCGGAAATAAAAGAAAAAAGGTCGGAAAATTTCTTTGTAATACACTGAATACCAATGCGTTAGCTACATATTTTTATTAAATTTTGTTTGTAAAATATTTTCCAAACCCGCTTATGCATATAAACTCATATTGCGAATATATATTCGTTTTTCGACCTCGAAAATGTCCTGTTTTTATCATTCCTATGCCTCGTTTTCACCAAACCTATGCCTTACTCTGACCAAACCATAGCTTTTCTTCAAGCAAACCATAGGTTTACTAGGAGTAAACCATAACCGTACTCGGAGTAAACCTACGCCATACTTCGTATAAATATACGCACCGTAGAATCCAGGTGTAAAGATTTTTCGGTGGAATGTGTAATGTTTTTCTGAAAACTAAAATTTCGGAAAACCTAAAAACCGCTAACTGTCTTACCCTGAAAATCGATGAATAAATTGCCACAAAACCTGCTATAAGTTTAATCTCCCTTCCTTTTTGGAAGGGGTGGGGCTAGGCTTTATTTCCTGAAAAGGTTGACATTTTCCAAGATTTTTCTCCATAAAATGTTGAGTTATGGAGTTTTTTGTATCTTTGCAGGTGGAAGTTTTAATAACGTGATAACGATATAACGCCAATAATTTTAATTTTTTTCCCTTCTGATATTTCTTTTACAATCAATTATTAAAGAAAAAACGCGAATTTAACATAGTTTTGCGTTTTTTTTTTTTTGTTAGCGCTCGGCGCGGTATATTTGCACCCGTAAATTGGAAAATCTTAATAAATAAATTTATTACAAACTATAACAATTAAGCAATAATGAAAAGGAAAACTTTATTATTATTAGCCCTTGTAGCGTCCATAGGGACTGCTTGGGCAGCAGACAAGACAATTTGGTTAAATCCAGCAGGATTCAATCAAGATGGAAACTGGACAAACAGTAGTGCAGTCTTTTTTGCCTACGCATCTAATAACGATGATACGAAGACAGCATGGATTAGAATGTCCGATACCAGAACAATTAATGGAGCTACGTGCTATAAGGGAGTTATTTCTGATGAGTACACAGACTTCAAACTTGTTCGTATAAATCCTACTTATGCTGGGGATCCAAGTTTTGCTGATGGCGTGAGATGGAATGAAACACCAGCTATTTATATGGAGGCTGATAATGTAAATAATAATGATTTGTTTACAATTACAGGTTGGAGTAAATACGAAAAATCTGTAGGATTATATACATATACTGTAACTTTCAAGAACAGCGTTGGCTGGAGTACTGTCAAAGCAAAAGTTTGGGGTGGAACCGATACAGATTCTGATATAAGTACAGATTATGGTAAAGATATGACAAAGGATGGCGATGTCTATACCGTTACATTTGAGTCTGTTACTGCTCCAACAAATATTCTATTTGATAATGGGGATTGGGGTAACTACAATCAGACAGCAAATTTGACTTTTGAGAATAACAAAGTTTATAATGCTGGTTACTATGTAGTTGGTGATATGAATAGCTGGACAGTTGGCGAAGATTATGTCTTGACGAAAATAGACGGTGTTTTTGTTTCTGACTTTTTGTCTATTTCTTCAGGTCAAGGATTAAAGATTGCATATTCTCGTGATGGCAAAACCAGATTTGAAGACTATCCAAGTTATGGAGGGAATTATACAATGTCAGAAACTGGCAACTATAAGGTATATTTCCGTGCGATGAAAGATGGTGATGGGACTTGGTTTGAAAAATACATAAAGGCATTAAAGCAGGGAACCTACACAGCAAACTTCACCAATTCTATTGGCTGGAATAAGGTTTATGCCTATACATATAATCCCGAAACACTCGGTGCATATCCTGGTACTCTGATGAATAAGACAGGAATTTATGATGCCAGGACCATTACTACGGATGTAAATGCACCAAAAATTATTTTCAATAATGGTGATAATCCTGGCGTAGAAGATGTTTCAAAGACAGGAGACCTCGATTTTACAAGTGGTGAAACGTATGACCTTGGTGCTATTAGCCCAACTACGAGTGTTGTTGGCAATGTGGCTACAGTGACTGGAACGGTAAGTGGTTCTAATGCAAGTGCTATCCAGACTGCTGCGGGTTCTGCTGCCGTTATCGACCTTTCAGGAGCATACTTCAGCGGAGGCATCACACTTAATCCTACTAATGTGAACGCTGTTGTTGTAGTCAATGGAACAGAACGTACTCCTGATGAAAATGCTGCAGCTGTGTCAACAACTTCTGGTAAGAATATTGTAGTTAAAGATGGTACTACATACAGCGCTAAGAATGGCGTTGACGTATTTATCACAGACGCAAACACTTCGCAGCCAGCATACGACTTTGTCATTAATGCACAGCAAGACGGATTTGCATATCAGCGTACTATCGGTGCAGATAAGTGGGTAAGCTACAACTCTCCAGCTCCCGTAACTATTCCTGACGGTGTGGATGTTTATCAGGCTACCGATGCAACTACCAGCTCTGTAACCTTTACAAAGCAGGACAATAAGAATATAGGTGCTAACGCCCCAGTAATTCTTCACAATACTACTGGTTCTGAGGTGGTTATCACCAGCATTAATTTAAAGGCAGACCTTAACCTTACTGCTAATCCTGGTGGTTCTGCAGTCAATGGAACAGCCGTTATGCAGTACGGAACAGCTCGTGCCATTAGTACCGACGGCAGTCAGTTTGCTTTAAGCAATGGTAACCTGCATCCATTTAATGGTGCAACCATCGGTGCTTTCCGTGTATATTACACAGGTCTGACTGGTAACACAGGTAAGGCAAATGCTATCTTCGTTGATAATGACGAGGTATCTCATATTGGCAGCATTGATGCCGACGGTGCAGTAACCGGTGTCGGTGAGGTTTATAATCTCGCTGGTCAGCGCGTAGGCAAGGACTACAAGGGAATTGTAATAGTGAACGGCAAAAAGTATTTGAGATAATAAAAGCCTACCCCACCCCCCCCCCAAAAAAAAAGGAGGGGCTTACAGGAAGCATATTAACAAATTTAGAATTAACGACAATGAAAAAGTACATAAAACCAAATACCGGTATCCACGATATTGAACTCCAGAGAATGATTGCATTAAGCGGTAATGCTGATCAGCAAACAGAGACTCCAAAAAGTGAAGAAATAACCACAGGATTTGCTGAAGGTAAAGAAGGCGGTGTCTCATTCTGGGGTAGCAACGCAGAAGAAGAATAAATTTTTTTTATTAATTATAGTTATAGCGGTCTTAAAGTTATGCAACGGCATAGCTCATTAAGACACAACAAAGTCCTGGCTTGTGAAGGTCGGGGCTTTGTTTGTTAGTGGTTAGGGGCAAAAGACTTTAACTTAAATTTTTTTGTACAAAATCATTGAAGTATGAAAAAGTTTTTGTACCTTTGTACCATATTAATGTAGTGACTTTTGAAAATAATAACGAAAACCTAAATAATTACACAATGAGAAGAAAACTATTAACAATTTTGGTGCTTTGCCTGACGGTACTTAGCGCATGGGGAGAAAATGTGCAATGGCAGAGCGGTCACTGCGGTGTTACTTGGAATCCAGACAATAAGTCCCTTATGGTTGATGGTATAAATGCAGAAACCCACGGTGCAATGAGTGATTATGCCACCCCCGAAGCCCGTCCGTGGGATTATATTAAGGCTGAGGTCAAAGATATTCACATAACAGAGAGAGTGTCGTACATCGGCGCCAATGCCTTCTCGGGCTTCACTAATGCGACTTATGTCGTTATCCGTCCCGAAGTGACAAGCATCGGTGCACGTGCTTTCTACGATTGTCAAAATCTGGATATCTCAACTCTTGAGGGTGCGGATTTGAATGTGACAAGCATTGGAGACTATGCTTTCTATCACTGCTACAAGCTGACAAAGGCTCCGTTTTGCAACAAACTGACGAGCATCGGAACTTCGGCATTCGAAAGTTGCAAATTACCAGAAATCGTTATTCCAAACAGTGTGACGACCATCGGCTCCAGAGCCTTCACAGGCTGCTCAAGTGCGACGAAGATTATCATCGGCAGCGGCGTGACGACTATCGGTGATATGGCTTTCGGTTATCCTGGCTCTAATATGAAGACGATTATCATCGGCAGCAACGTGACGAACATCGGCGCTGACTCCTTCTATGAAAGTAGATGGGTGAATGATGTATATTTCTACGCCGACCCTTCCAAACTGACGTGGTTCGACAGTGGAAATAACTTCGCTTGGTCTGGTACGCGGGTTCACGTATATTCTTTGTCGGCTTGGAGCCATTTTGTTGCAATGAACCATTATAATTACGTGGGCGACCTTGCCGGCAAGGGAGTGCCTGACGAAGTGCTGTGGTCGTACGATGGCGCAGGCACCATGTTCGTCAGCGGAACAGGCAACATGGCGGACATTTATCAAGTAATGGCTTGCCCGTGGGATAGCCATAAGAATGATATCACCCGTGTTGTCATTGAGAATGGTGTGGAGAGCATCGGCGCAGGGTGCTTCGTAGGCTACCCGAATCTTAGCTCAGTCGATGTTCATGTCAGCATGAAGAGTATTGGCACGAATGCCTTCCGTGATTGCCAGAATCTGAAGAGCATCACCCTCGGCAGCAACGTGACGACCATCGGCAGTGATGCTTTTTACAATTGTACCGCTATGGAGGACGTGTACTGCTACGTGCTGCCTAAGAATCATGAGATGGCGTGGGCCGAGGATCTCAACAGAGCCTTCAAGACTGACGGCTCTACGAAGTTCCATGTATATAATGTACCGGATTGGAACCTCATTTCTCCGAATGTACGGGCTAATTTCGATAGCTACCTGGCGGGCAACGAAGCTCCCGACCGAGTGCTGTGGTCACACGATGGCGCAGGCACTATAACCTTCAGCGGAACAGGCAATATGGCGGATTATATAAGTCTTTCAAACCGTCCCTGGCACGGTGTACAGGAAAGTATAACGCGCGCGGTCATTGAGGAAGGTGTGGCGAGTATTGGCGCAAGTGCCTTTTATGGATTCGACAAATTGGCTTCGGTAGAAATCCCAAACACTGTGACGAGCATTGGTATGTCTTCCTTCTATGGCACCGCTCTGACGTCTGTTGAAATCCCTGCCGGCATGAAGAGCATCGAAGCGGGTGCCTTCCTCTACTGCTCAAATTTGGCGACGGTCAACGTCTATGCACCATCCTGTGATGCAAGTACGCAGCCATTTCCTGACAATTGTAAGTTATACGTGTTTGCCGACAAGGTGGAAGGCTATAAGACTGCGGACTTCTGGAGCTACTATGCAGGCAAAATCGAAGCCCTCACGCTGACAGCTAATGCCGGCGACAACCCAGGCGAATACTGGGCAACATACTACAACGACCTTGCGGAGTGCAAGGTGGACGAAAATACACAGGTGTTTAAATTAGCACTTACCGGCAACGTGTTGGAGATGACAAAGATTGACGACGGCATCATCAATAGGGGCGAGGGCGTTGTACTGAAGTCGAACTCTGCCAGCATTCCCCTCTATTACTCTGCAACAGGAAGTGCTACCAGCTATGAAGACAACAGTCTTCTGGGCACAATGACCACCATCAACAATCCAGGCAATGCCTTCGTGCTCAACAAAGGCTCTCATGGCATAGGCTTCTACAAACTCAAAGATACCGGTACCATTAAAGCCCACAAGGCATATCTGACGTTCAGCGGCACAAATGCTCCTGCGTTCTTCGGCTTCGACGAAGATGTTACCGGCATCAATACGATGTCTGATGTAAAAAGTGAGATGGAAGATGTATGGTACACCATCGACGGCAGAAAGCTCTGTAGCAAACCAGCCGTAAAGGGTATCTATATCTTAAATGGAAAAGCAGTAATAATCAACTAAAAGCAGGGAGGACACGACTATGAAAAAGAAAGTAATAGATATTAATTGCTTGTCTAAACAGCAATATATAAAGCCTTCCGTGAGGGTTGTTGAGTTGCAACAGGAGGGTCAGATTCTTTATGGTGCCAGCAAAGACATAAAAGACACAAATGGCATGGGAAAGTATTTATACTACGACGAAGACGAAGATGAAGTAGAAGATGGTTTTTAGTACAACCATAATAAACAAAACAAGAAAGCCAGTCATTACGACTGGCTTTCGTAGTTGCGGAGGCAGGACTCGTCATCGTTTGCTTGCAAATGCTTTCAAAGCGAAGCGGAGAAAGAACTTGCGACCGGGAGCAGGTGAAGGGTACTGACACAAAACAAGAAAGCCAGTCATTGCGACTGGCTTTCGTAGTTGCGGAGGCAGGACTCGAACATGCGACCTCCAGGTTATGAGCCTGGCGAGCTACCAACTGCTCCACTCCGCGATGTATCAAATTGAGGCGTTTCCCTCATTTGCGGGTGCAAAGGTACTACATTTTTGTGACACTACCAAACTTTTTTGAGTTTTTTGCTGAAATATTTGGTTTTTTCGGAGAAAAGATATAATTTTGCACACGATACTCATAATGTGCAATAATTAATAAAATAGAATGTCAATATCAAAAACCCGACAGAAACTGGTAGATGTTGCACGCCAGTTGTTCGCAAAAAACGGACTGGAGAATACAACAATGAATGATATTGCCCAGCAATCGGGCAAGGGACGACGTACACTATATACCTATTTCAAAAGTAAGGACGAGGTATATTTTGCTGTCATCGAGAGTGAGTTGGAGCGACTGTCCGACAAGATGGACGAGGTGGCTGCCAAGAGGACTTCCCCGCAAGACAAGATTCTGGAGTTGATATACACCCACCTTGACTCTATCAAGGAGACGGTGATGCGTAACGGAAACCTTCGCGCCGCCTTCTTCCGTAATATATGGATGGTGGAGAAGGTGAGGAAGAACTTCGACGAGGCGGAGATAGAGCTGTTCCGTAAGGTGTATGCCGACGGAAAGGCTGAGGGCGAGTTCGACATAGACAACGTGGAACTTGTTGCCGACATTACGCATTATTGTATCAAGGGTCTTGAGGTGCCGTACATCTACGGCAGGTTAGGACACGGAATGACACCAGAGAGGAGTAAACCGCTGGTGGCGAAGTTCGTATATGGTGCATTGGGAAAGCTTAAGTAACACATTATATAAATAAAGAAAGAAAAATATGGGATTATTAACTGGAAAGACTGCGCTGATTACTGGTGCAGCACGCGGTATAGGTAAGGCTATAGCGCTTAAGTTTGCCGAGGAAGGTGCTAACATTGCATTTACTGACTTGGAGGTGAATAAGGAGACTGAGGCAGAGATTGCAGGCAAGGGTGTTAAGGCTCGCAGCTACGCATCGAACGCTGCTGACTTCGCACAGACTGAGGAGGTTGTGAACGCAGTGAAGGAGGAGTTTGGCGGCATCGACATTCTGGTGAACAACGCAGGTATTACGAAGGACGGACTGATGCTCCGCATGACAGAGCAGCAGTGGGACGCTGTGATAGCAGTGAACCTGAAGTCGGCATTTAACTTCATCCACGCCTGTGTGCCCGTGATGATGCGTCAGCGTGGCGGTTCTATCATCAATATGGCAAGTGTTGTAGGTGTTCACGGTAATGCAGGACAGGCAAACTACGCTGCTTCGAAGGCTGGTCTGATAGCTCTTGCAAAGAGTGTTGCTCAGGAGATGGGTCCTAAGGGCATCCGTGCTAACGCTATTGCTCCCGGATTCATTGAGACAGCAATGACAGCAGCGCTGCCCGACGAGGTTCGCGAGGAGTGGAAGAAGAAGATTCCTCTTCGTCGTGGTGGTCAGGTAGAAGACATCGCTAATACTGCCGTTTACCTTGCCAGCGACCTGTCAAGTTATGTAAGCGGACAGGTTATTCAGGTTGACGGTGGCATGAATATGTAATATGGAAGTCGTTTACGAGGACAACCATATAATCATTGTTTCCAAACGTAGCGGTGAGATAGTGCAGGGCGACAAGACCGGCGATACACCGCTATCGGAAACGGTGAAGGAGTACATCAAGACGAAGTACCAGAAACCGGGGAATGTGTTCCTGGGGGTGGTGCATCGTCTTGATCGACCTGTATGGGGACTCGTAGTCTTCGCAAGGACATCTAAGGCGCTGACACGTCTTAACAAGATGTTTGCGGAGGGAGAGGTGCATAAGACGTATTGGGCGGTAACGGGAAAGGGAGTTCAAGGAGTTCAAGGAGTTCAAGGAGACGAGGAGTTCAAGGAACTTGAAAATTGGTTGGTGCGTAACGAGAAGCAGAATAAGAGTTATGCTTACGACCACGAGGTGCCCAACTCGAAACACGCACTACTGCACTATAGGGTGCTTGCCGAGGGCGAGAACTACGACCTCGTGGAAGTGCGGCTTATGACCGGACGACACCACCAGATACGTTGTCAGCTGGCGACGATAGGACGTACCATAAAGGGCGACCTGAAGTATGGGGCACGCCGCAGCAATCCTGACGGCAGCATCTCGCTGTTGGCACGCAGCATAGAGTTTGTGCACCCAGTGACAAAAGAAGTGATACGGGCAGAGGCAGCACTGCCTGACGAACTGTTTAAGAAACTCGCAGAGAAGCAATTATGAAGAAAGTCTTGAAATGGGTAGGCATCGCGATACTGACGCCGATACTCCTCTTCATATTGTTGACAATACTGATATATTTACCGCCGGTACAGAACTGGGCGGTGAAGAAAGTTGTTGCATACGCATCGGAAGAGACAGGAATGAATATAACGGTGGAAAGAGTGAAACTGGTCTTTCCACTATATTTAGGTGTTGACGGCGTACTTGCTACAGAACCTAACGACTCGCTGAAGAACGTCACCGACACCGTGTTGGATGCAAGAAGCATCGTTGTGGACGTCAGACTGCTGCCGCTATTCAGCGGAAACGTGGAGATTGACGCCTTAGAGTTGAACAGCATAAAACTGAATACTAAGGAGAAAGTGCCCGACCTCAGGATAAGAGGTAGCATGGAACGACTGTATGCCGCCAGTCACGGCATAGACCTCGGAGCAGAGACGGTGCGTCTTGACGAGGCAGAGATAATGGGAGCACTCGTCGATGTGGCCCTTGGCGACAGCGTGCCGCCAGACACCACAGAGAGTGAGACACGATGGAAAATCAACGTCGAGGACCTCAGGGTGGTGCGCAGCGACGTCACCGTACACATGCCTGGCGACTCCATGCAGGTTCAGGCATACATGGACAAGGCGCAGGCTACGGGAGGACGCTTCGACCTGTTGAAAGGAGAATACGTTGTAGGGAAGTTCGACTGGAACGACGGCAGACTGAACTACGACCTGAACTACGAAAAGACCGTTGACGGACTAGACGTCAACCACATAGCGCTGACAAACGTAAACGTGGGGATAGACTCGCTGTACTACTGTGACCCCGAGTTGCGACTGAACATCAGACAGTTAGCATTCAAGGAGAAGAGCGGCATAGAGGTCAGCGAACTGACAGGTCCTGTGCGTCTGGACAGCGCGAAGATATACCTGCCGGCAATGCGTCTAAGGACACCGAACTCATATCTTGATGCCGACTTCGTAATGGATATGAACACCTTCGACGACAAGAACCCCGGGGAGATGCACCTGAAAGCCGACGGACAGTTAGGCAAGCAGGACATCATGCTGTTCCTCGGTGACCTGCCCGAGAAGTTCAAACGCGAATATCCCAACCAGCCGATGACGGTGAAGGCGGTGATGGCAGGAAACATGAAACATGTAGATATCACCGGTCTGTACGCCTCGTTGCCCACAGCCTTCACGATAAAAGCCAACGGTGTTGCCGCCAACGTAGATAATATGGACAAGCTACTCGCTAACGTCGATGTGGAGGCGAGGACGGAGAATATGAACTTCGTGACAGCCCTCGTGCCGATGGACGGAGTACGCATACCTCACGGCATAGGAATGAAAGGTAATGTACGCGTCAACGGCAGCAGCTACAGGACAGACCTCGTAGCAACAGAGGGTGGGGGAAGCGTGAAGATTAACGGTGGAATAGACATTAAGAGCATGCGCTACGATGCTGTGGTGAAGGCAAACAACCTGCAGCTGCAGCACTTCCTGCCAGGAATGGGACTGGGACCATTTACCGGCGAGGCAAACGTGAAAGGTGCAGGAACAGACATCATGTCGCCAAGATCGCAACTCGACGCTACCGCCACAATACACAAATTCAACTACGGCAATTACAACCTCGACGGAATAACGGCGAAGGCTACGATGCACAACGGAGTGATACGCTCGAACATCGACGCCAATAACCCGCTGCTGAAAGGACTCATAAACCTCAGCGCACAGACAAACAGCAAACTGATGCACGCTACGGTGACTGCCGACCTGAGACATGCCGACCTGTACAACCTGAAACTGGCGGAACAGCCGCTGATAGTGGCGCTCTGCGGACACGTAGATATGACGACAGATATGAACGAATACTACGATGTACAGGGAACGTTAGACAACGTGATGCTGCAGGACTCCTTAAACGCCTACTACCCCGAAACACTCGACTTCGACATACTTACCAGTCGCGACACCACACATGCTGTGGTGAACTGTGGCGACTTCTACCTAAACGCCGACGCACAGGGAGGATATAAGTGGTTGATGGCTGTCGGCGACAGGATGTCGAAACAACTGAACAGCGACCTTGAAGCACGACGCATAGACCAGGCATCGCTGCGCAAGCTGTTGCCCGTAGCAAGAGTGAGTCTCTCTGCAGGAAGCAACAACTTCGTAAGCACCGTCCTCGCACGCTTCGGAATAGTCTTTGAGGACGCACGAATGGATATGACATCATCGCCGGAAGAGGGCATTAACGGAGACCTTGAGGTGAACAAACTCATTGCCGACGGCGTACATCTGGACAAGATACAGTTCTTTGTGGAGTCAAGCGACGTTAATATGACCTTCCGCGGACAAGTGCAGAACTTCGAGTCGAACCCGCAGTACACCTTCAACGCACTCTTCGACGGCTATCTGTTGGAGCACGGAGCAGGCGTCAACGTGAAGCTGTACGACGACAAGGACCGCCTGGGAGTGAAACTCGGTGCTGAGGCTATTATGGAGACAGAAGGCATCAGACTGCGACTGCTCAGCGACGAGACGATATTGGGATATAAGAAGTTCAGCGTCAACGACGATAACTACATCTTCCTCAGCGAAGACAAACGACTGTCGGCACGACTCGCCGTGAGGGCAGAAGACGGACAGGCAGTAAGTCTTTACACCAACGACGACAATGTAGAGGCGCTGCAGGACATAACGCTGAACATGACGAAGTTCGACCTGCAGCAAGTGCTGTCGGTAGTGCCCTACGCTCCCTCGGTATCAGGAATTATGAACGGCGACTTCCACATAATACAAACCAAAGAGAATACCAGTGTGGCTTCGTCGTTGTCGGTAGATAAGATGACCTACGAGCATAACTACATGGGCGATATGGCTACCGACTTCGTGTATATCCCGAAGGGCGACGGTACCCACTTCGTTGACGGTGTGCTCTATCGTAACGGTGAAGACATCGGCGACCTGACAGGTTCGTACAATCCCGAAGGAGAGGGATATTTAGATGCTACGCTGACACTTAACAGGACACCGCTGTCGCTGGCTAACGGTTTCGTGCCTGACCAGATAATAGGTCTGAGAGGCTATGCGGAAGGCGACCTCGACGTCAAAGGCTCGCTGACAAAACCACAGGTAAACGGAGAGCTGTTCCTCGACTCATGCTACATTTTCAGTGAGCCGTACGGAGTAGAAATGAGATTCTCAAACGACCCCGTGAGGATTATAGGAAGTAATCTTATGCTGGAGAATTTCGAGCTCTACGGACACAACGAGAACCCTCTGAACATATCAGGAAACATAAACTTCAGCAATCTTGACGACGTTTATATGAAAGCTCGAATGGTTGCGCGTAACTACCAGATTATTAACGCAAAAGAAACCAAGCGCAGTATTGCCTACGGCAAGGCTTTTGTGAACTTCTTTGGTATGATGGAGGGGCCTATGAGTAAGCTGAAGATGCGCGGAAAACTTGACGTCCTCGGTAGCACTGATATGTCGTACGTACTGCGTGACTCACCGCTGACAACAGACAACCATCTTGACGAGTTGGTAGATTTCAAAGACTTCAGCGACACCACACTTGTGGCGACAGAGCGTCCGCCGTTGTCAGGTTTCGATATGGACCTGACGTTGGCCATCGAGGAGGGAGCACACATTATGGCATACCTCAACGAGGACCATTCGAACTACGTTGACCTGATGGGTGGAGGAAATCTGCGCATGAAGTATAATAATGTTGACAACATACAGATAATAGGAAAGTACAACCTGAGCAACGGAGAGATGAAGTATTCGCTCCCCATAATTCCGCTGAAGACCTTTACCATCAAGGACGGCAGCTACATAGAGTTCAACGGTGACCCGATGAACCCACGACTGAATATTGCCGCTACGGAACGTGTGAAGGCAACAGTATCGAACAGCGGAGGACAGGGTAGAGCGGTGGACTTCGAGTGTGGTGTGAACATAACAAAGACGCTGTCAGATATGGGACTTGAGTTCACCCTTGATGCTCCCGAGGACCAGGCAATACACAACGAGTTGCAGACGATGGGTACAGAGCAGCGCGGAAAACTCGCTGTGACGATGCTCACCACAGGAATGTATCTTGCCGACGGCAATACCAACGGATTCTCTATGAACTCGGCACTCAGTTCGTTCCTGCAGAACGAGATAAACAACATCACAGGTAACGCACTACGTACCCTCGACGTCTCCTTCGGTGTGGACAACGCCACCGACGCAAAGGGAAATATGCACACCGACTACTCGTTTAAGTTTGCCAAGCGTTTCTGGAACAACCGCGTGAAGGTTACTGTGGGCGGTAAGGTGTCAACAGGCGCCAACATACCGCAGGGCAACCGCTCGTTCTTCGATAATGTCAGTCTGGAGTACCGTCTTGACAATACTGCCAATAAGTATGTCACCGTATTCTACAACAACAACGTCTATGACTGGTTGGACGGTTACACACAGCAGTACGGAGGAAGCTTCATCTGGAGACGTTCGCTGCAGACGCTGGGCGACATCTTTAACTTCAAGTCAGACAAGCCGAAGTTGCCGACGCCGACAGCACCTCGTGACACCACTTTAATAAGGAAGGAGGCCGACAATGAGAAGAAGTAAATATACAGTCATCTATGCGGCAGCAGCGTTGCTCTTGGCGTCGTGTAACACCACGAAACTCGTGCCCGACGACGACCAGTTGTTCATAGGACTTAAAGAGATAAAATACAAGAACTACGAGAAGAGCGCCTATGCCGAGGAGACGAAGGCTGAGGTTGACGCAGCCCTCGCCACAGCCCCCAACGGAGCACTCTTCGGAAGCAGCTACCACCGTACGCTGCCCTACGCACTGTGGATATATAACGCTTTCAGTCAGAGTCACGGCGTCTTTGGCAAGTGGATGACAAAGACATTCGGCAAGGAACCTGTGCTGATGAGTTGGGTGAACCCCGAGCTGAGATCACTCGTGGCGGAGTCGGTGATGAAGAATCACGGATACTTCCACGCTGATGTAGATTACAAGAACTACACCATGAAGAATCCGAAGAAGGCAAAGATAGGATATACCGTTGATATGGGAGAGCTGTTCAGGTTGGACTCTATAGAATACCGTAACTTCCCCGCGAAGGCAGACAGTCTGATACGCAGCAGCAAGGAAGATGCCGTAATACATCGTGGCGACCCCTTCAACGTGGCGACCCTCGAGGCGGAACGTGCACGAATAGCTACGCTGTTCAGGAATAACGGATATTACTACTACCAGAGCAGTTATACGTCGTATTCCGCAGACTCCGTACAGGTACCCGGAAAGGTGCAGCTGCGTATGGAACCTGTTTCCAACGTGCCCTTAGAAGCGCAGAAACAGTGGTACATAGGAAAAATATCTGTGGAGTTCAGAAAGACCTTCATGGAACGTCCCGACTCGATAAGGCAGTTCCGTCATCTGTCGATAGCCTTCAAGGGTAAGCACCAGCCGATACGTTCCCGTGTGATGTTGGCAGACCTGAAGCTCCGTCCGCGTCAGCTCTTCAGCTACGAGAAGTATCTTGAGTCGCTGAACAAACTCACCAGCACGGGAATATACAGTATGGTGGATTTCAAGTTTACACCGCGCGACACCACAGAGACCTGTGACACCCTTGACCTGGCGCTGAGCTGTGTCTTCGAGAAGCCTTACGACTTCTACATAGAGACACGAGCGAAGAACAGCACCATAGGACGTTTCGGTCCGGAGCTTGTGATAGGTCTTACAAAACGTAACGCCTTCCGAGGAGGTGAGAAACTTGACATCAACCTGCACGGAAACTACGAGTGGCAGACACGCGGCGACAAGTCGTTGAAGAACTCCTACGAGTACGGTTACGACGTTTCCTTGGAGTTCCCGAGAATCGTTGCTCCGTTCTTCGGAGGAAACAGGATAAGAAGAGACAGCAACGGACGTATAAAGCGCAGACGCAGATACTTCTTCTCTGCACCGACGACAATAGCAAGACTGTCGAATAACGTCATCAACAGGTCAGGATACTTTAATATGAACACCATCTCGGCAGAGTGGATATATAAGTGGAGGACATCGGCTCAGAGTACCAACGAGTTCAGTCCGCTGACACTACAATACCAGTATCTGAACAGTACGACGGCAGAGTTTGAAGAGATAATAAAGAAACAACCCTACCTCGCAGTATCACTCGCCAATAAGTTCATACCCAAGATGCGCTATACGTACATCTATAACAGCCCGAGTTCATACGTAAACCCGATATACTGGGAGACCACATTCACAGAGGCTGGTAACCTGATATCACTCGGTATGATGACGATGGGAAAGAAGTGGAACGACAAAGACAAAAAGCTCTATAAGACGGAGTATGCACAGTTTGTAAAGGTGGAGACGAACTTCACCAAGACCTGGACGCTGAACAACAACTCACAGCTGGTAGGACACGTCAACGGAGGCGTTATAGTGCCGTACGCAAACAGCTCGGTGGCACCACATAGCGAGATGTTCTACGTGGGAGGTGCCAACAGCATCCGTGCGTTCCCTATAAGAGGTGTGGGACCAGGAAGCGTGGTCTTCAAGAACCGCGACGAGAGTTTCCTGGCACAGGTAGGCGAGATGAAACTGGTGATGAACCTCGAGTGGAGGTACCGTCTGTTCGGCAGTCTGTTCAGCGCTATCTTCCTCGATGCAGGTAACGTGTGGGACATCAGCAACTCCGACAAAGCCGAAGAGGTAGGTGCGAAGTTCAAGATAAAGAATATTTTCAAGGAAACAGCACTCGGTACGGGAGTAGGTATCCGTTACGACTTCGACTTCCTCGTGCTGCGTCTTGACTGGGGAGTAGGACTCCATCTGCCTTACGACACAGGAAGAAGCGGCTACTTCAACATAGGAAAATTCAAGGATGTACAGACGCTACACTTAGCCATAGGATACCCATTCTAACGCGTCTTATGAAACTTTAAGATATTTATTTGGTATTGTCGTTGTGTGTTTCAATGAAAATTAGTACTTTTGCACATCAATTTATTACTAAATAAAAAAACAAACATCAATGAAACCTACATTGTTTTTATTAGCTGCTGGAATGGGAAGCCGCTACGGCGGTCTGAAGCAGCTTGACGGACTGGGCCCAAACGGTGAAACCATCATGGACTACAGTATCTATGACGCTATAGAAGCGGGATTCGGAAAAGTAGTATGGGTAATTCGTAAGGATTTCGAGGAGCAGTTCCGTACACAGATTCTTTCAAAGTACCAGGATAAAATCCCTTGTGAGCTGTGCTTCCAGGGACTCGACGCGCTGCCCGAGGGCTTCTCTGTTCCCGAGGGACGTGTAAAGCCTTGGGGAACAAACCACGCTGTCCTCATGGGTAAGGACGTCATCAAAGAACCCTTCTGCGTCATCAATTGCGACGACTTCTACAATCGCGACGCCTTCAAGGTAATAGGTAAGTACCTCGCAGAGCTGCCCGAAGGAGCAAAGAACCAGTATGCTATGGTGGGCTTCCGCGTAGGAAACACTCTGTCGGAGAACGGTACCGTAGCACGCGGTATCTGCTCGAAGGACGAAAAGGGTAACCTCACTACTGTTGTAGAGCGCACAGAGATACAGCGCGTTCCTGCCGACGGTCCTGTATGCTACAAGGACGAAGACGGCAAGTGGGTAGCTATCGACGACAATACTCCTGTGTCAATGAATATGTGGGGCTTCACACCCGACTACTTCGAACACTCGGAAGAGTACTTCAAGGAGTTCCTCGCTGATCCGAAGAATATGGAAAACCTGAAGGCAGAGTTCTTCATCCCATTGATGGTTAACAAACTCATCAACGAGAAGACAGCAACGGTGAAGGTTCTCGACACTACAAGCAAGTGGTTTGGCGTAACATACGCTGCAGACCGTCCAGACACAGTGGCTCGCATAAAGAGTCTTGTTGACGAGGGCGTCTATCCAAACAAATTATTCTAATGGATATAAACCTGCTAAACAATGAACAACTGGTGGCTCTGCGTCAGCTTATTGCTGATGCAGAGCACATCGTTGTCTGCTGTCATCAGAACCCTGACGGCGATGCCATAGGATCATCGCTGGCGTGGGCAGAATATCTGAGACGTCACGACAAGAAGACATTGGTGGCAGTACCTGATATGTTCCCAGACTTCCTGAAGTGGATGCCGGGAACAGAGAAAATTGTTCGCTACGACAAACATCCCGACGTTGTGAAGTCGGCATTAGAGACGGCTGACCTCATATTCTGTATGGACTTTAACAAACCGGAAAGAACGGCGTCGATGGGCGAACTGCTGAAAGCGGCAACAGCAAAGAAGGTCCTCATAGACCATCATCCGGAACCCTCGGTAGATGCTGTAGTGTGTGCATCGTTCCCCGATGCCTGCAGCACCTCGGAGCTGGTGTTCAGGATAATATGGCAGTTAGACGATTTCAGTTTCATCAACTCAAAGATTGCTGCGTGCATCTATTGTGGTATGATGACAGATACAGGAGGCTTCACCTATAACTCCTGTTCCCCAGAGATTTACTTTATCATCAGTCAGTTGTTGACAACTGGCATCAACAAGGACAAGATTTATCGCAACGTTTTCCATAACTACAGCGAGTGGCGCCTACGACTGATAGGCTACGTCTTGTACCAGCGTTTGAAAGTGTTCCCCAAGCAGCATGCAGCGTACTACTCGCTGTCGCGTCAGGACCTCACACGTTTCCACTATATCAAGGGCGACGCAGAAGGACTGGTGAATATGCCGCTACAGATAAAGGGAATGCAGCTGAGCATATCACTTCGTGAAGACACCGAGAAAGAGAACCTCGTATGGGTGAGTCTGCGAAGTGTTGATAACTTCTCGTGCACAAAGATGGCAGAGAAATATTTTAATGGCGGCGGACATCTTAATGCCTCAGGAGGACGACTTGAGTGTTCTTTGGAAGAGGCGGAGAAGATAGCCGAGAAAGCCATCATGGATTTGACTACAGAAAATAAATAAAAACAAGATAATATGAAGAAACTATTATTCGTACTTCCTGTTATCGCTACACTGATGTGTGTCGTAGGATGTAACAAAAACGAGACATACGCAGAACAGAGAGACCGCGAAAACGGTGCTATCTCGAAGTTCATTCAGGATATGTCTATCAAGGTAATCAGCGAGGCTGAGTTCAAGAAGAATGACTCTACCACCGATGTCAGCAAGAATGAGTATGTTGTAATAAACAATACTGGTGTGTATATGCAGATAGTAAGCAAGGGATGTGGTGAGAAGATTAAGAACGGAGAGGTGGCTACGGTGCTGTGTCGTTATACAGAGAAGAACCTGCTCACCGACTCTATAATATCAAGCAACAACTCGCTGCTCTACTCGTCTATTGTGGATAAGATGAGTGTAAGCAATACGAGTGGCACATATACCGCTTCCTTCGTAGCAGGACAGAGCGTTATGGCGCTGCGTTACGGCACATCAGTACCTGGTGGCTGGCTCGTACCGTTTAAGTATATCAAGGTGGGAAGACGAATGAAGGCAGACGACGAAATAGCACGTGTTAACCTCATCGTGCCCAGTCCACAGGGACAGTCTAACGCCTCAGCAAACGTTTATCCTTGTTTTTACTCAATATCATTTGAAAGAGGACTATAAAACATTAATATAATGACACTAATAAAATCAATTTCAGGAATACGTGGAACAATAGGTGGTGCTACTGGAGACACCCTTAATCCACTGGATATAGTAAAGTTCGTAACTGCCTATGCTACCTTCATAAAACAACAGGGTGGAGTAGGTCGTGATGCAGAGTTCAATAATAACCGTCCGACAATAGTTGTAGGACGCGATGCCCGTATCTCGGGTGTTATGGTTGACCAGGTAGTATGCGGCACACTGATGGGTGTGGGCTTCGACGTGGTGAACATAGGACTGGCTACAACACCGACGACAGAGCTTGCCGTAAGCACACTGGGCGCCGACGGAGGTATAATACTCACAGCAAGTCATAACCCCCGTCAGTGGAACGCACTGAAACTGCTGAACAGAGAGGGTGAGTTCCTCACTGCTGCCGACGGAGCAAAGGTTCTTGAGCTGGCAGAGAAAGAAGACTTTGAGTATGCTGACGTTGATAAGTTAGGACACTACATCAATTGCGATGAGGCTGACCAATGGCATATCGACGACGTGCTGTCGCTGGAACTCGTTGACCGCGAGGCTGTTCGCAAGGCGGGTTTCCGCGTATGCGTAGATGCCATCAACAGTGTCGGAGGAATTATTCTTCCTAAGCTGCTCGACGAACTCGGTGTGAAGTACGAGATTCTTAACGGAGAGCCGACAGGCGACTTCGCACATAACCCTGAACCGCTGGAGAAGAACCTCACCGAGATTATGGATAAGATGAAGGCTGGCGGCTTCGACTTGGGTATCGTAGTCGATCCCGATGTGGACCGTCTGGCATTTATCTGCGAGGACGGAAAGATGTTCGGCGAGGAATATACACTTGTGAGTGTTGCCGACTATGTGCTGTCGCACACTAAGGGCAACACCGTCAGCAACCTCAGCTCTACAAGGGCTCTTAGAGACGTTACCGAGAAGCACGGAGGAGAGTACTCTGCAGCCGCCGTCGGTGAGGTTAACGTAACGACGAAGATGAAGGAAGTAGGCGCTGTCATCGGTGGTGAAGGAAACGGTGGAGTGATATATCCTGAGTGTCATTACGGACGTGACGCCCTCGTAGGAATAGCTCTCTTCCTATCAAGTCTGGCACAGAAGGGCGTGAAGGCAAGTGAGTTGCGTCGCTCCTTCCCGGACTATTTTATTGCAAAGAACCGCATCGACCTCACTGCCGACACTAATGTTGACGCTATACTCGAGAAGGTAAAGACGATGTATAGCGGAAAGGACGGCATAAAGGTTAACGATATCGACGGAGTAAAGATAGACTTCCCCGAGAAGTGGGTACACCTGCGCAAATCCAATACAGAGCCCATCATCCGCGTATATAGCGAGGCTCACTCTATGGACGAGGCTGACGAGTTAGGAAAGTCTATAATGAAGATAGTTTACGAAATGCAAGGATAAGCGGTTATGCATATTGCTGTAGCAGGAAATATAGGTAGCGGAAAGACAACGCTGACGCAGTTGCTCGCCGACCACTACGGATGGGAACCACGCTTCGAGGCGGTGGACTACAATCCGTACCTCGAGGACTTCTATAAGGATATCCACAGGTGGTCGTTTAACCTGGAGGTGTATTTCCTGAAACAGCGCTTTCGTGACCTCTTAGAGATAGCAGAGAGTAGCAAGAACGTCATTCAGGACCGCTCGATATTCGAAGGGGTATATGTGTTTACCGCAGTAAATAAAATGATGGGACACCTTACCGACCGCGACTACGAGACGTATATGGAACTCTTCGACAATATGTTGCAGATGGTGAAATATCCCGACCTGATGATATACCTCAGAGCATCGGTGCCTCACCTCGTTACCAATATTCAGAAACGGGGACGAGACTATGAACAGACAATACAACTCGACTACCTGAAGAACCTGAACCAAAAGTACGAGGAGTTCATCTTCGAGAAGTATAAAGGGAAAATACTGGTGGTGGAGAAGGACGATATCGATTTCCTTAATAACAAGAAGGACTTCGGAGCTATTGTCGATAGGATAGATGCACAACTTTTCGGATTATTTTGATAACAACTAAAAATCAGCAATTATGCATATAGCAGTAGCAGGAAATATTGGAAGTGGAAAGACAACTCTAACCACGATGCTCGCAAAACGTTACGGATGGATTCCACGATTCGAGCCAGTAGATAACAATCCTTATCTTGACGATTTCTACGCAGATATGCCACGATGGTCTTTCAACCTTCAAGTGTATTTCCTAAATAAGCGTTTTAAGGAGGTTGTCGAAATATCAAAAAGCAACGAGGTGATAATACAGGACCGAACAATCTTTGAAGATGCAAAGATTTTCGCACCAAACCTTCACGAGATGGGCATGATGTCGGACAGAGACTTCGACAACTATTCCGACCTCTTCGACCTCATGATGTCGCTTGTAAAGCTGCCCGACCTGATGATATATATCCGTTCTACAATACCAAACATCGTGTCGCAGATACAAAAGAGGGGTAGGGAGTTCGAGAAGTCAATACGTATAGACTATCTTCAGGGACTGAACCAGCGCTATGAAGACTGGATAAAGACCTACAAAGGACACCTTATTATTATTGATGGTGATACGTGTAAGTTTGGTGATAACATGCAGGACTTCCAGAAGGTCACCGACATGATTGACGCTAAGCTTTACGGTCTGTTCCCTCTCGACGAGCAGGACTAACAGGTTCCTTTTCTGCGGCGGCTTTGATGTTCCTTATAAGCCCTTCGTATTTCGCGCGCTTTACAGCGCTACCCTTAAACAGCTTTCGGTAGTCTTCTTCCGAGAGCTGTTCCCATTTTGTGCGTGTCATATTAAGCAGTTCCTCCTTCGGTTGCAGCTGAGGCTCCGAAGAGGGAGAGGCAAAACGGTTCCAGGGACACGCCTGCTGACAGCGGTCGCACCCGTAGATGGTGTCTCCCATAGTGTTCTTCGCCTCGTCGGAGAGTTCCTTGCGGTTCTCTATCAGCTGGTAGCTAAGACAGTGTTCTGCACAGAACGGATCCGTCCCCAACACCTTCGTGGGACATGCGTCGATGCACTTATGACAGTCGCCACAACGGTTCTCCATAGGTTTGTCGTAGTCTGTCTCTTCCTTTATGAACAGTTCACCAAGGAAGAACATGCTCCCTGCGTGGGGAATGATGAGTTGGTGGTTGCGGCCTATCCATCCTAATCCCGCCTTAACAGCCCAGTAGCGTTCCAATACCGGAGCGCTGTCGCAGAACGCTCGATAGTCGTCGCTACCGAGTCCTATTGCCTTCGCCAACAGGTGGAGCTTCTCCTTTACTATGGTGTGGTAGTCCTGACCGAGGGCGTATGCCGCAATCTTGTATTCTCCTTCGGGGAAATGCTTCGACGGGGCATAGTTAAGGGCTACGCAGACAATGCTCTTCACACCGTCCATAAGCAGCAGCGGATTAAGTCTCTTGTCCTCGTGGTTTAGCATATATGCCATATCAGCATGCCCACCGACGTCAAGCCACTCGTGCATCTGTCGTTGTGTGGCGACATCGACGGGTTCTGCTTTCGCTATTCCACAGGCAAAAAAGCCGAGACGTAACGCCTCAGCTTTTATCTTATTCGAAAGTTCTGAACTCATATCCCTCCCTCTTTAAAAAGTCCAGCGACTTTGGTAATGCCGTCTTCAGTTTCTCAATACTCTTCAGCGAGTCGTGGAACGTTATTATGGAACCGTTACGTGTGTACCTTATGACGTTTCTTACTATGTCGCGTTCGTCAATCCACTTGGAGTAGTCACGTGTGACAAGGTCCCACATTACTATGCGGTATTTCCTTTTCAGCCAAAGGTATTGGTCCCATCGCATCCATCCGTGAGGCGGACGGAAGAGGTGAGAGTGAATAAGTTCGTTAGCCTTCTCCACATTCTGTGCATAAGACCACGCACTATGGCGCAGTCCGCCCCAGTGGTTGAAGGTGTGATTGCCAACCTGATGTCCGTCGGCGACAATCTGTTCATACAGCTCAGGATACTTCCTTACATTATCGCCAACCATGAAGAACGTTGCCTTCACACCATACTCGCGGAGCACTTCAAGGATGAAGGGAGTACTCTGGGGTATGGGACCGTCGTCAAAGGTTATATATACAGCGTGCTCCTGACGATTCATTCGCCAGGTAGCGCGCGGGTACATCCACCTTATCCAGGGTTTTGGTTGTTCTATTATCATTAGTATGGAAGTTGTCCACCTTTGTCCTGATATATCTTCAGGTATGTATTCTGGGTCTGTGCCATATTGTCGGCATAGGCTTTGTCAACCATATCTGCCACTTCTATACACTCGCTCATGATGTACATTTGTGTAAGACACTCCTGCTGGTAGCTTATCAGTGTGCTGCCGTTGAACGCTGTGTAGTAGCGGAGATACTGACGAGAGTTCTCGAAGACCTTCGACAGGACATCCTTCGCTTCCTTCTTCATTCCGAGGAGGGCATAAGCCTTAGCTATTTCGATACCGCCACTGAGGAAATTCATAGGAATATTATCCTCCGACAGTTGTTCCTTAGCATACGCAAGAACTTTCTTTGCCTTGTCTTCCTTATGCTCTGCTATGAGGTGCAGCGCAAGTTGTGCGAAGAGTCTGCGGTGGGTATAGCACATACGCATCACCGTCTCGTCGAGATACACACCCTTCACGTTCATGCCGCCGTATTTGAAGCGTGTCATCATGTTCTTGTAAACCTTCTCAGTGTCGAAGCTCTTTGCGTCGTCGCCCGCTGTCGTAAACGGAGTGATGCGGTTAGCAAGACCTTCCTGTATGAAGTTGTCGCCAAGATTCATGTAGTTGTCTGCTCCTACGGTGATAGCAACGTAGATAGGACGTGTCCAGTTAGCATTGCTAATCATCTCAAGCATCATGAGGTCGCCCTTATAAAGAGCACTCTTACCCTTCAGCGAGATAACCATCTTGTCGGGGATGCTGTCGGAAGCAATCATCATACCGCTCTTCCTTACAGCCTCTTTGTCTATGGTGACGTAAACGGTGTCGGTAGGAATGATGTGGGTTTCTTTATCCTTTGAACGAACCCAGTACTTCAGTATGTTGGCGAGTTCGAAAGGCTCCTCACCGAAATGCGCTTTAGCATATTCGGGATCTTCCTTGTAAAGCTCTATAATCTGCTCCTTAGCCTCGGGCACTACCTCTACATACTCGTTTGTTCCTGCGCAGTAGTCGAGTCGCGGCCACGTGATAGGCAGCGAAGGAGAGTCGTATGCAGGACGTATCATCTGGTCTATGTACCAGTCTGTCTGCAAGTAACTGAGGTTACATACTCGTGCGTCGGTCCTCACGCCCTCCGTCTCTTGGTTGTACCAGAGTGGGAAGGTGTCGTTGTCACCGTTGGTGAAGATTATAGGATTACCCTCGTCCTGCAGCGTCATAAGGTAGTTTTGACCGAAGTCGCGACAGGTATAACGTCCTGAGCGGTCGTGGTCGTCCCAGGTCTGCGATGCCATCTGAATAGGAACGAGCAGCGTTACTACTGCAACGACAGCAGCGATAAGTGTGCCGTCGAGTTTCAGTCGCTTCTTGAGGTTGTCAATGATAGCAGCAACACCCATACCACACCAGATAGCGAAGGCGTAGAACGAACCGGCGTAAGCATAGTCGCGTTCACGAGGCTGCATAGGTGTCTGGTTAAGATATACAACGATAGCGAGACCTGTCATGAAGAACAGGAAGAATACTACCCAGAACTGTCTTATGCCGCGCTGACCGCGATATGCCTGCCAGAAAAGACCCAGCAGACCGAGTATCAGCGGCAGACAGTAGAAGACGTTATGTCCCTTATTGTTCTTCAGGTCGTCGGGAAGTAGGTCCTGACTGCCAAGACGTGCGTCGTCGATGAACGAGAAACCTGTAATCCAGTTGCCGTGCTCTAACTCTCCATTTCCCTGAATGTCGTTCTGACGACCAGCGAAGTTCCACATGAAGTAACGCCAATACATGAAGTTACACTGATAGGAGAGGAAGAAGAAGATATTCTCAAACTGTGAGGGCATGTGTACCGTGATAGGCTCACCGCAGCGGTCGTAGGGAATGTCGCGTCCGCCACGTAGCCAGGTAGGAGCTCCTGACATCCAACTCTCGTAAGCACCCGCTCTGCCGGAATCATGCATTCGTGGGAACAGCATGTTCTGTGCATAGACATATTTGTTCTTGTGACTTACTATGAAGTACGAGTCTTTCTCGTCGGCAGAAGCTTTCTCCTTGCGCTGATATATCGGCGCTCCCTCTTTCATTCGGGGCTTGCAGTATGCTCCGTCAACGTCGAAGGCTACCTGCGAAGTGTATGCCTGTCCGTAGAGTAGGGGACTGTCGCCATACTGGTCGCGACTGAGGTATGAACCCAGAGTGAAGATGTCCTCAGGAGAGTTCTGGTCCATAGGAGGGTTGGCGTCGGAACGAATAACGATAACGGCGTATGTTGAGTAACCAATCATAAGCATCAGCATACACAGCAGTACCGTGTTCTTCATTCGTGCCGTTACGAGCACAGCCTTCTCCTTCTTTATTCTTAGTACGAACCACAATGCGGCAAGTACTACAACACCGATGATTACCGATGACCATCCGTAGCCGAAGAAAGGAACACCCAACAGGGCTACAGAAGCTACGAAGGAAACATTCTGGCGCATAAGACTCTTGTCCTGCTGCGTCTCGTAGATTGCCCACAGCACGGTGGCTGTAAGCAGAATGATGTATACTATGAGACCCGTGTTGAACGCGAAGCCTAACTCGTTGACGAATAACAACTCAAACCAGCCGCCCACGGTGACGATGCCCGGAACGACACCGTAAAGGATAGCTCCTACAATGACGAACGAAATGAAGAGTGCTATGAGAGAACCCTTCAGGTCGGCATCGGGGAAACGACGGTAGTAATATACAAGGACAATGGCGGGCACACACAGCAGGTTGAGCAGGTGCACACCGATGGAGAGTCCTGTCATATACATTATAAGAACCAACCAGCGGTCAGAATGGGGCTCGTCGGCGTGGTCCTCCCACTTCAGTATCAACCAGAACACTACTGCGGTAAAGGCGGAGGAGTAGGCATATACCTCGCCCTCGACAGCGGAGTACCAGAAGGTGTCGCTGAAGGTGTATATCAGCGCTCCCACCATACCGCTCGCCTCTATGGCAATGAGCTTTGCCATATTCATCTCCGACCAGTCCTTGAGAATAAGCTTACGCGTCAGATGGGTGATAGTCCAGAAGAGGAACAGGATACAGGTGGCTGAAAGGAGCGCACTCATAGTGTTCACCATCTTGGCAACCATCGACGGGTCGCTTACCAACTGCGTGAACAGGTTGGCGGTAAGCATGAAGAACGGAGCACCTGGGGGGTGGCCCACTTCTAACTTGTAACCCGTAGTAATAAACTCAGGACAGTCCCAGAAGGAAGCTGTAGGTTCTATTGTGGAACAATACACTATGGTAGCAATGAAGAATGCTACCCAACCGAGGATGTAGTCCACTACTTTGAATTGTTTCATCTTATAAAAGTAATTTTTCAACCTGCAAAGGTAGTTATTTTAGTCTAAACAATGAAGATATGGAAGTTAAAGAATTAAAATAAGGCGGCAATCCACTGCGCTCCATATATCAGGATGACGTAGCGAAGCACCTTTCCTATGGTGATGCTGGTTATCGTCACGGGGACGTTGGCACGCATTAGTCCCAGCAGTATTGTGATGGCGCTGCCAAGAAAGGGTATGAAGGCAAAGAACCCCATCCACGCTCCTCGTCCTGCCATAAACCGCTGGGCTTTGTCAAGGTCTTCCTTCTTTACGTGGAGATACTGCTCTATCCATTCTAAGTTGCCCATACGACCTACGCAGTAGTTGAAGACGGAACCCAGCACGTTGCCTATGGAACCATACACTATAAGCATGTCGGCATCGAGTCCGGTAGCCAACAGCCCCAGCATGACAGCCTCGCTGCTAAAAGGGAAGAATGAGCCTGCAAGGAAGGCTGCAATGAGCATTCCCCAGTATCCACAGCCGTTCAGAATGTCAATAATGGCGTCCATAAGTTAAATACTATGCAATATAAAATGGCGAGAATCACCAGGTGAAAGGTTATGTTTGACAGTCTGCTGTGGGTAAGCGACACGAAGTGTGCTATCAGCGGACTGACGGTGACAATAAGCATGGGCAGCAGGAACTCGCTGTCGCAAGGCTGTAAAAGGGTAAGAACACCAATGAGTACCGACAGCTCTATGAGCAGATAGTAAAACAGTCGGGTACGTATCTTGTCCTGATAGTTGAAGAGTATGAAGTGAATGGCTCCCAATACTCCAAATACGAAGAGTACGGTGAAGAGGATTACCTCGTTGACACTCAACTCCGAGATGTCTGTCGAGAAGGTGAATATCTGCGCAAAGTGCTCCTCGAACCACGTGGCGTCCTGCATTACCAGCGCGATACATCCTACAAACCAGTATGGTGTCAATACTCCTAAGACTGAGGCGGAGATGGTACCTATGCTGAACGACATAAGGAATGTGAGCATCATTACCCACAGGAACGGCACAAGGTATAATACCTTTATATATACCATACTGATGAGTCCTAAGCAAAGGAAGGCGTAGAAGGTTAATCCTGTGCTTGAACGGTCCTGGTAACTCTTGAAGAGCAGGGATATCATAATGATGAAACCCAGCTGACAGAGTGCTGCCCTAAGGGATATGATGTTGAATATAGCCGACGTGCTTATGAGCAGGAACATACACGACACCATACGACTGTAGATGCGGATGAGGGCATTCTCGTTGTTCAGGAGCATCATAAGGTACGTGCTCAGCGAGAGGATGCCCAGCTTCGGAAGGACTTCTTCCAAAGCAAAGTCCTTAAAGCACAACACCACACACCAGAGTATCAGCGTAGCTACGGCTACTACGGGTAGTGTAAGCCTGCTTTCTACAATCCTGTTCTGTCTGTATCTTAACACTGAATATAGTCTATAAAATGTCCAATCCTATGTCTCTGCGGAAGTATTTCCCCTCAAAGTCTATCTTCTTGGCGGCCTCCATAGAGCGCGCTAACGCCTCTTTGCCGTCGGCGCCGTACGACGAGACGGCGATGACTCTGCCGCCTGCGGTAACCAGCTGACCGTCTTTCATCGCTGTTCCTGCGTGGAACACGATAGACTCTCCGCTGGCAGCATCCTGAGCTCCGAAGATGCTGATGCCCTTCTTGTATTCCTGGGGATAGCCGCCGCTGACGAGCATCACGCAAACTGCAGCACGCTGGTCAAACTCTATGGTGCGTTTGTCAAGGTTACCATCAGCAACACCCTTGAAAAGATCTACTATGTCGCTCTTCAGTCTTAGCATCACACTCTCTGTCTCGGGGTCGCCCATACGACAGTTGTACTCTATAACCATCGGTTCGCCCTCAACGTTGATGAGTCCGAAAAAGATAAAGCCTTTGTAGTCTATGCCTTCTTCGTAGAGACCTTCTACGGTGGGCTTGATAATCCTGTCTTCAACCTTCTTCATCCACTCTTCTGTGGCGAAGGGCACAGGACTTACCGAACCCATGCCGCCCGTGTTCAGACCTTTGTCACCCTCGCCTATGCGCTTGTAGTCCTTTGCCTCGGGCAGTATCTTGTAGTGCTTTCCGTCGGTAAGCACAAACACAGAACACTCTACGCCGCTGAGGAACTCCTCTATTACTACTCGCGACGAGGCGTTGCCGAACATTCCGCTGAGCATCTCCTTGAGCTCTTTCTTAGCTTCCTCGAGGGTGGGGAGTATCAGCACACCCTTGCCGGCACAGAGTCCGTCGGCCTTCAGTACGTAAGGTGCTTTAAGACCTTCCAGAAAGGCGAGCCCTTCCTGTAGGTGCTCACCGTCGAAGGTGGCATAACGTGCTGTGGGTATGTTGTGGCGCTGCATGAATCCTTTGGCGAAGTCCTTTGAGCCCTCTAATACGGCACCAGCCTTCGAAGGACCTATGACGGGAATGTTCCTTGTCCTCTCGTCGTTGAGGAAATCATCGTAGATGCCCTTTACCAACGGGTTCTCAGGACCAACGACAACCATATCGATGCCTTCGGCAACGACGAAGTCCTTAAGACCTTCGAAGTCGTCGGCGCTGATGGCTACATTCTCACCACAGTCCGTAGTACCGGCATTACCTGGTGCTATAAAAAGTTTCTCCACTTGCTCGCTCTTGGCAATCTTCCATGCTAAGGCGTGCTCTCTACCTCCACTGCCTAATAATAATACTTTCATATCTTACTTCTTACTTCTTACCTCTTACCTCTTACTTCTCAACGTAATCACCACCACTTCTGCTGGCAAACCAAGTCTGAAGGGAACAAATCCGCTAAGACCTGTCGTCACGTATAGCGCTCGGTCTCCCTCGTCATACCTTCCTCCCCATTCGTCGTATGCAAACTCAGCAGCATGAAGTCCGAAGAGCGACACCTGACCGCCGTGGGTATGACCGCTTACGGTAAGCTGCGCATTTGTCTGCGGCAGTATTTCTGTCTTCCACGCCGTAGGGTCGTGCTGTAGCATTATGACAAAGGCGTCTTTGCCTATGCCCTTCATAGTCTTTTTTATGTCGCCTTTTCTGGGGAAATGTTTCTGTCCTTCGTTTTCCATTCCGGCAATAACTATGGAGTCGTTGCCGCGTCTTATGATGGCATTCTCATTCATCAGGAGGTTCCATCCGAAGGAGCGTTGCATACTTTGAGTCTTACTTTCAGACTTTTTCATTATGTCCTGAGTTTCACCAAGATAACCTGCGTAGTCGTGATTGCCTAAAACGGAGAATACTCCGTCTTTTGCCTGTATCCTTTCCAGTTGTTTTCTTGCCACTTCCAACTCGTCGGGGTGCATGTTCTGCAGGTCGCCGGCAAAGAGAATAGCATCAGCTTTCTGTGCCATAACGACGTCAACGAAATTCTCCAGTACGGGTTTCTGCCAACCTATAAAACTACCCACGTGAGCATCGGCTATGAGTACCAGCCGGTAACCGTCAAAAGCTGCTGGCAGGTCGGTGGAATAGAAAGTTTCCTGGTGAACTTCAATCTGTCTTATCCCCACCGTGCTTCCGTAAATCACCGTTCCTAATGACAGTACGGCAAGGGTGCACGCTATAGGCTCGGCTTTCTTCTTTGTTACAAACGACAGTAGGAATGTGAATAGTGCATATACGGCTTTCGGCACCATAAGCACCCCTAATAAGAATAGGTACGTAAACAGTACCGACGTATTCTTTGGCGCAAAACCAGGCTGCAACGCCAGTACTATGGTGTAAATAAGCATTATTGCACTTATTACTGCAATTACAATGAAACTCCGAAGTGACAGTCTTTTGTCCTTCCTCACGTACTTCATGTAGATGAATATATCCGGAAGAACAATAACTAATACCAGTAATAAAAATATACGTGCTATCATAATTCTTGAGAATTGCGGGGACAAAGGTAGTAAATAAAAACCAAATACATTATTAATAATTCATAATTTTTCAATTATCAATTATCAATTATCAATTATTTTGTACCTTTGCACCCGATGAAACAAGCAATGATTTTCGCTGCGGGTTTAGGAACACGCCTGAAACCCATTACAGACACAATGCCTAAAGCGCTTGTTCCCGTTGATGGCAAGCCCTTGTTGTGGCATGTCATCGAGAAATTAAAAAGATTAGGCTTCGAGCGCATCGTTGTTAATGTTCACCATTTTGCCGACCAGATAATTGATTACCTGAAGCAAAATGACAACTTCGGACTGGATATTCTTATTAGTGACGAACGGGAGTTCCTGCTCGAAACGGGTGGGGGGATACGTAAGGCACTGCCGCTGTTCGACAGCCAGTCGCCAATACTCATTCATAATGTGGACATCCTAAGTAATGCCGACCTCGATGAACTCTTGACCCGTGAGGGCGACGCCTCGCTGTTGGTAAGCAGCCGACAGACAAAACGCTACCTGCTCTTCGACGAAGAGCTCAGAATGACGGGATGGACAAACATCGAGACGGGAGAGGTACGCGGTCCGGCAGCTAACTCTCAACTCTCAACTCTCAACTCTCAACTAAAGAGACTCGCCTTCAGCGGCATCCACGTCCTGAAACCCTCTCTCTTCCCGCTCCTGAAAGCTATGCCCGAACGCTTCGGTATAATGGATTTCTACCTGAAATACTGCGACAACTACGTATTACGTGGATGTCTGCAGGACGGTCTGCAACTTATCGACGTGGGTAAGCTCGACTCCCTTGACAAAGCAGAACACTTCGTAATTCAAAATTCAAAATTCCTACATCATAAATCCTAATGCAACAGAAAATAATCATCCTTGACTTCGGTTCACAGACAACGCAACTCATAGGACGTCGCGTTCGTGAACTCGACACCTTTTGTGAGATTCTCCCTTACAACAAGTTCCCTGTAGCCGACGAGTCCGTCATTGGCGTTATCCTTAGCGGCTCCCCGTACAGCGTTCACGACCCACAGGCATTCAAGGTCGATCTTAGTCAGTTTGTCGGCAAGGTGCCCGTCCTCGGAATATGCTACGGAGCACAGTTTATCGCTCATTCAAATGGCGGAAAGGTAGAGAAGACCAACACCCGTGAGTACGGACGTGCACAGCTGTGCCACTTCGACCAAAATAACCCGCTCTTCAAGGACTTCACTCCCAACTCACAGGTGTGGATGAGTCACGGTGACACCATAACACAAATTCCCGATGGCTTCGAGGTCATCGGCAGTACGGCAGACGTAAAGAATGCTGCCTACTGGTCTGGTGAGGGTCGGGGAGAGTCTTCACCTATTTGGGCAGTCCAGTTCCATCCTGAGGTATATCACTCTCTCGAGGGCAAGAAACTCCTTAAGAACTTCGTCGTTGACATCTGCGGCTCCCGTCAGGAGTGGAGTCCTGCGTCGTTCGTAGAGACAACGGTAAACGAACTCCGTGAGCAGTTAGGCAACGACCGCGTAATCCTCGGACTCTCGGGCGGTGTCGATAGCAGCGTCTGCGCAACCCTCCTTAATAAGGCTATCGGCAAGAACCTTACGTGTATCTTCGTTGACCACGGAATGTTACGCAAAAACGAGTTCCAGAAGGTTATGGAGGCTTACGAAGGACTCGGACTTAACGTTATCGGTGTCGATGCGTCGGAGAAGTTCTTCAAAGACCTCGAAGGAGTCACCGACCCCGAACAGAAACGTAAGATTATAGGACGCGACTTCGTCGAGGTGTTCAACGCTGAGGCAAAGAAGATTACTGATGCCAAGTGGCTTGCTCAGGGTACTATCTATCCCGACCGTATTGAAAGCCTAAGCATAACAGGTATGGTGATAAAGAGCCATCATAATGTAGGCGGACTGCCAAAGGAGATGCATCTTCAGCTCTGCGAACCGTTGAAGTGGCTCTTCAAGGACGAAGTACGTCGTGTAGGCTATCAGCTGCAGATGCCCGAACGTCTCATCAAGCGCCATCCGTTCCCAGGACCAGGTCTTGCTGTGCGCATCCTTGGCGACATCACCCGTGAGAAGGTGGCTATCCTCCAGGAGGCAGACGATATCTACATCGAGTCGATGCTCAACTACCGCTGCGACGACGGCGAAGTGCTTTACGACAAGGTATGGCAGGCAGGTGCCGTCCTCCTCTCCACAATACGCTCCGTAGGAGTTATGGGCGACGAACGCACCTACGAACACCCCGTAGCCCTGCGTGCTGTGACCTCCACCGACGCTATGACCGCCGACTGGGCACATCTGCCCTATGACTTCCTTGCAAAGGTCTCTAACGAGATAATTAACAAGGTGCGTGGCGTCAACCGCGTCTGCTACGACATCTCCTCAAAACCACCATCGACAATAGAGTGGGAGTAACCCCTCCGAAATAAAGAAACCCCGACCACTCGGTCGGGGTTTCTTAGTGGTTAGAGGTTAGAGGTTTTTAGTGGTTAGTGGTTAGTGGTTATAGAAATGTACCAAGCGCTTAGTACTATTCTCTCTCCTCTCTCCTCACTCCTCTCTCCTCTAAGTTTCTATTGCAAAGATACAAAGAAACTCTGGCACTTCCATATTTTGTATAAGAAATATTTTCGGAAAAAGTATAAGTGCCTTATTCCGATGTGAAAGTAGGCTACTTACGCGGTGAAACCAGCCTACTTACAC
>ONAJ01000010.1 GCA_900315775.1 uncultured Prevotella sp. | reverse complement strand
TTCTCAATAGGTATGAGCTCCAGCGGTGCCGAGACGGCGGCTAAGTTCTCCGTAGTGAAGAACATCAAGGGCATCAAGATCCTCTTCCGACCCAGCGGGATACTCCGTGAGGTGGTATCGATGGCGAAGCTGACGGAGATGAAGCAGTACGAGGAGCCGGAGGCTTAAAGCACTCGGGGCTCGACGCCCCGATGCTTTTAGAGAGGAGAGAGGAGTGAGGAGAGAGGAGAGAGAATAGTACTGAGCGCTTAATACATTTCTCTAACCCCTAACCACTAACCCCTAACCACTAAAAAATCTCTAACCCCTAACCACTAACCCCTAACCACTAATTTTTATGAAAAAAGATACATGGAAGACGATTATACAGGTGGTGATATCTGTATTGACGGCAGCACTGACTGCATTGGGAACGACATCGTGTATGGGTCACGGACCTATATACATCTAATATAAAAGCCTCGACCGAGTGGTCGGGGCTTTCTTTCGAGGTGCGAGGTGCGAGGTGCGAGAATTACTGCGTTGAGGGCGGCTCCTTTACAATTTCTTCAGAAACTCTTTCAGGAGATTTATGTCTTTTACTCCTGGGGACGTTTCAAAGCGGGAGTTGAGGTCGATGCCTGCAAACTGGGGATGGTGGAAGGCTTTTACCCAATCTGCGTCGTCGGGACCTATGCCGCCGCTGAGAAGGAAAGGGATGTCGCCATCGTAGCTATTGAGTACTGACCAGTCGAAATGTTCTCCGCTGCCTCCTACTGTCTTGCACTTGGTGTCGAAGAGCAACATATCAACGTGTCCTCGATACTGGCGCCACTTTTCTACATCTTCTTTGGTGTTTACACTTATTGCCTTAATAATCTTTATGTCGGGCTTTATGTCGGGAATGAGTGTTCGCTTAAGGTTATCAATCATTACCGGAGACTCGGAGCCGTGAAGCTGTACCCAGTCGAGTTTGTAGTTATAGACGCGGGTGACGATGTTCTGAGGCATGTCGTCAACGAAGACGCCAACATTCGAGGTGCGAGGTGCGAGGTGCGAGGTGCGAGGTGCGAGGTGCGAAGAGCGAGGTGCGAGGTGCGAAGTGCGAGGTGTGAGGTCCCACGCATAATCAGGGATGATGCCGGCGTTGGCAGAAATCATGGAGACATAGCGGGGGCTATCTTTCCAGAAGATAAACCCCACCATATCTACTCCTAAAGCCTCTACATCACGGATGTTTTCAGGCTCGCGTAGTCCGCATACTTTTACAATCATTACCAGAGGTCTAAGCGGTTACTCTTTGGGATATACATCTTGTCGCCTTCCTTGATGCCGAAAGCCTCGTACCACATATCGATGTGTGGAAGTGCTCCGTTGACACGCCAACGACCCAGTGAGTGAGGATCGCTCTTTGTGCGATTGCGTATCTCTGCCTCGGTGATGTTGTTTGCCCATACTCCTGCATAAGCGAGGAAGAAACGCTGGTCGGCAGTAAAGCCGTCGATAACGGGAAGAGGATTGTTGCGTGTAGCATTCTTATAAGCATACCACGCTACCTGCAGACCTCCGTGGTCAGCGAGGTTCTCGCCGAGTGTCAGATTGCCATTAGCGTTGAGGTCAGGCAGCACCTTGATAGCCGAGAAGAAGTCGGCATATTTCCCTGTGCGCTCCTCGAAGCCCTTACCGTCGGCCTCTGTCCACCAGTCAACCATATTACCTACCTTGTCGTAGTGACGTCCCTGGTCGTCGAATCCGTGAGTCATCTCGTGACCTATAACAACACCGATAGCTCCGTAGTTGAAGGCATCGTCGGCTGTCGGGTCAAAGAAAGGATACTGCAGTATTCCCGCAGGGAAACAAATCTCGTTTGTCGTTGGGTTATAGTAAGCGTTGACGGTCTGTGGAGTCATGAACCATTCGGTGTTGTCAACGGGTTTTCCGGCGCGTTCGTCGATATTCTTCTTAACAGCGAAACGGTTGCACTCGAGTATATTCTCGTAGTAGCTCTTTGAGGGGTCTATGTTGAGTGTAGAATAGTCCTTCCACTTGTCGGGATAGCCTATCTTAACATAGAACGTAGAGAGCTTTGCGAGGGCAGCCAGTTTAGTGTCTGTCTCCATCCATGTCTGTGCCATAATACGTTCTGCAAGAGCCAGTTGGAGGTTTCTTACCAGACGTTCCATACGTTCCTTTGACGAAGCGGGGAAGTAACGGTCAACGTACATCTTTCCGAGTGCCTCGCCCATAGCGCCTTCCACCTGACTGGTAGCACGTTTCCACAGGGGGTGCATCTCTTTGCGTCCGCGCATTGTCTTTCCGAAGAAGTCGAAGTTCTCTGCAACGAGTTTGTCGCTAAGAAGGCTGGCAGCACCAGTTATCTCGCCCCACTCCATATAGTCGCGATACTCGTCGGCACTGAGTCCTGCGATGACCTTGTCGGCACCTTCCATAAATGCTGGCTGTCCTACCACCATATCCTGGACGTATGCCTCGTTAACACCTAACGCTGTTGTCTGTGCAAGCAGCTGGATGTGAGGATACTTAGCAGTGAAATCCTTCATTGTCATCTTGTTGTAGTTAGCCTCAACGTCGCGGAGCTCCGTACGACTCTTGCTGACGCGTGCCAACGCTGTCTCCACCTTCAACAGGTTCTCCATCTTCTGCTGAGCCTGTTTCTTGTTGAAGCCGAAGAGCTGGAACATCTTAACTACGTGTTTCTTGTATGCCTCGCGGATGTTGCGTGTAGCCTCATCGTCATCGAGGTAGTACTCTTTCTGTCCGAGGGTTATACCGCCCTGACTGATGTTGAGAATATTCTGTGAGCTATTCTTCTCGTCGGCAGCGAAATAGAAGCTGAAGAACTGCTGTGAGCCGTATGCAAGAAGTTCCTTCTGGACGTTGAAAAGCTCGGCTGTTGTCTTTGCGTTCTCCAGTTTGCGGATAACAGGCATAACGGGTTCTACGCCGTCTTTGTTTCTGCGTTTCATATCCATAGCGAGTTTATACAGGTCAGAGAGTTTCTTCTCTGTACTACCCTTCTGGAATGTTCCTGTCTCCAGTTCCTTGAGGATGCTGTTGATACGTTTGTTATTGTCCTCCTGCAACTGGTCAAAACTACCGAAGCGAGAGTAAGCGGCAGGAAGAGGATTGCTCTTCATCCATCCGCCACATGCATACTCGTAGAAGTCGTCACCTGCCTTTACGCTGGTGTCAAGGTTCTGCATCTTGATACCGGCTCCTACACCTTGTGCTGAAGCGCCAGCAACTGCTGATGCAAAAAGCATTACTGTCATAATCTTTTTCATTTCTTTCTTTATTTAAATTATAATCTCTTCAAGTTCCATAGATAGCTGTTCCCAGCGCTCCGTTTCTTTCTCTATCACCTTCATTGTAGAAGTGTATTCTGTGACAACGGTCATGTCCGACGCTCCTTCCGGGGTACACAGTATGGCATCGAGTTCCTTTATCCGCGCTTCGAGTTTCTCTATCTTCGTCTCTACCTCCTTGACTTGTTTCTCTAAGCGGCTCTTCTTGCGCTGCAGTTCCTTGCGCTGTTCGTAGTTCGAAGGTGCGGGGGATGAAGTCTGAGGTCTGAGGTCTGAAGTCTGAGGTCTGAGGTCTGAGGTGCGAGGTGCGCCAATCCAATCATAGATGCCGCCGATGCACTCGCGCACTTTTCCTCCACCGAACTCATACACCTTAGATACGAGTCCATCGAGGAACTCTCTGTCGTGACTTACGATGATTGCCGTACCGTCGAAGGCACGTATTGCCTCTTTGAGCACGTCTTTCGACGCCATATCGAGGTGGTTGGTGGGCTCGTCGAGGATTAGCAGGTTTACCGGCTCCAGCAGCAGACGTATCATAGCCAGTCGGCTGCGTTCGCCGCCAGAGAGTACTTTTACCCGTTTCTCCGACTCCTCGCCACCGAACATAAAGGCTCCGAGGATATCGTTTATTCGCAGGCGGATGTCACCTTTCGCCACGTTGTCGATGGTCTGGAACACCGTCAGCGACTCGTCCAGGAGCTGTGCCTGGTTCTGTGCGAAGTAGCCTATCTGCACGTTATGTCCCACCTTCAGTGTTCCGTCGAAAGGAATCTCTCCCATGATACACTTCACGAGGGTAGATTTTCCTTCACCGTTCTTACCTACGAATGCCACTTTCTCGCCTCGACGGATGGTAAGGTTTACCTTCGAGAACACGTTGTGGGTGCCGTAGGTCTTGCCCACCTCGTCGCAGATTATGGGGAAGTCGCCGCTACGCAGACAGGGCGGGAACTTCAGACGCATAGCGGAGTTGTCAACCTCGTCGATTTCTATGGGTACTATCTTCTCAAGCTGCTTCACCTTCTGCTGCACCTGAACAGCCTTAGTAGCCTGATAGCGGAAGCGTTCTATGAATGCTTTCATGTCGGCAATTTCCTTCTGCTGGTTCTCGTAGGCTCTCAGCTGCTGTTCACGACGTTCTGCACGCAACTTCACGTACTCGTCGTACTTCACCTTATAGTCTATTACGTGACCGCAGGAAATCTCTAACGTCCTGTTTGTCACGTTGTTAATAAAGGCTCTATCGTGACTTACCAGCACTACGGCGCTGGAATTTTGTGCGAGGAACTGCTCGAGCCACTGAATACTCTCTATATCGAGGTGGTTGGTGGGCTCGTCGAGTAGCAGCACGTCGGGGTGCTGCAAGAGAATCTTTGCCAACTCTATACGCATACGCCAACCGCCGGAGAACTCCGACGTAGGACGGTTGAAGTCGGAACGTTCAAAACCAAGACCTATGAGAGTGCGCTCCATCTCTGCCTCACCGCTCTCGGCACCCATCATCTGGTAGCGCTCCTGCTCTTCGGTATAGCGCTGCAGCAGTTCCATGTAGCTCGCACTCTCGTAGTCGGTACGTTCTGAAATCTCTTTATTTAGTCGTTCTATGCGTTCTTTCTGTCGTGTAGTATTGGCAAAAGCCTTTCGTGTCTCCTCAAGAACTGTTGTCTTATCCTGCAGTTTCATCACCTGGGGCAGGTAGCCCACGGTGGTATCGGCAGGAATAGCCACACTGCCCGCGGTGGGTTGCTGCTGGCGACAGAGAATCTTCAACATAGTGGATTTCCCTGCTCCGTTCTTTCCCACCAACGCTATGCGGTCGCGGTCGTTGACGACGAAACTGACGCCGTCGAACAACGGTTTTGCACTAAATTCTACTTTAAGTCCTTCTACTGATATCATAATGGGGTACAAAGTTACACTTTTTTGTGGAATGAATCAAAAAAAATGTTTACTTTTGCACTCAGAATAAAATGATATATACTTTTTTAATATATGTGGTTAATATTAGCCTTCCTTTCTGCGGCGCTACTTGGATGCTACGACTCGTTTAAGAAACACTCGCTGTCGTCGAATGCCGTCATACCTGTGCTCTTCTTGAACACGCTGTTCTCGTCGCTCATCTTCATACCTTTTATATTATTATCAGGTACGACGAACGTCCTCGACGGCTCCATATTCCACGTTGCGTCAGGAGGTTGGGAGGTTCACCGCTACATACTGCTAAAAGCCGTCATCGTGCTGGCGAGTTGGATATTCGGCTACTTCGGAATGAAACATCTTCCGCTAACCATCGTGGGACCTATCAATGCCTCACGACCTATAATGGTTCTTGTGGGCGCCTTCCTCTTCTTCGGGGAACGTCTTAACGTGTATCAGTGGATTGGTGTAGTACTCGCCATAATATCGTTCTTCATGCTCAGCAGGAGCGGAAAGAAGGAAGGCATAGACTTTAAACACGACGTATGGATATACTTCATTGTGCTGGCAGCTATGCTTGGTGCCGTCAGCGGACTTTACGACAAATACCTTATGGCGCCTGCTGACGAGGGCGGCATAGGACTTGACCGCATGATGGTGCAGGCGTGGTATAACATCTACCAATGCGGACTGATGCTCGTCTGTCTGCTGTTGCTCTGGGCTCCCGTCCGCCACAGGACGACACCCTTCCACTGGAGTTGGAGCATAATACTCGTGAGCATCTTCCTGTCGTCTGCCGACTTCGTATATTTCTACTCCCTGAGCATCCCGGGTGCTCTCATCAGCGTGGTGTCGATGGTACGTCGAGGCAGCGTTGCCGTATCGTTCCTCTTCGGAGCTATGGTGTTCCACGAGAAGAACCTGCGCAGCAAGGCTCTCGACCTGCTCCTGGTGCTCCTCGGACTGCTATTCCTTTATATCGGTACAGAATATGAATAATAAAAATACAACAATTATGGAACTACAAAGAAACATTCAACGCGGCTTGCTCGTAGCAGCACTCGCCACTATTGCTCTCTGTGCTAAAGCGCAACAATGGACTTCGGTAGAACTCTCCCGACAGGTTACTCATCCGCAACCAATGACAGGACTGGTGCTGTGGCCCGACGAGGCACGCGACAGAAACGCCACCTACGGAGGAAGCATACAACTGGAGTTTTCCTACTGTCTGCCCTGCAAGGTGGTGACAGGATGTAAAACCGACGGCACCATAGAGTACGACTGGAGCTACTTTGAAAACATCCTCGACGATGTGGCAAGCAGAGGACACCAGCTCGTAGCACGTTTCCGATATGAATACCCCTCGGGAACTGATGTTGACGGCAAGAAGGGAACAACGGCTGTCCCTGCATATATAAAACAGCGTGACGACTACAACGAGACATACTCCAGCAATCCCGGCGGCGACGGTCCTACGTACTATGCCGACTGGAGCAACGAGGAGTTGAAACGTTTCACACTGCAGTTCTACACGGATTTCTGCCAGCGCTATGCTCAAGACCCGCGTCTGGCATTCCTCGAGGTGGGCTTCGGACACTGGTCGGAATATCACATCTACGGCACTACCCTGCAGCTTGGCAAGAACTTCCCGTCGAAAGCTTTCCAGAAGGAGTTTTTCCAACACATGAGCGAGGTGGCTGACGGACTCCCCTGGCTGGTGTCTATAGATGCTGCTGACGACGAGTATTCTCCCGTTGTCGATGACAGCGAAATAATGGCTCTACAGTTTGGGCTCTTCGACGACTCCTTTATGCATAAGGACCACGAGATAGGCAGCAAAGACGGATACAACGAGGAGTGCTGGAACGCTATAGGAAAACAGACTCGCTGGAAAACGGGGGTCTGCGGCGGCGAGATAAGCTACTATAAAGATAGCGACCAGAAGAACTTCCTTAATCCTGCAGGAATGTACGGACATACCTGGGAGGAACAGGCGGCGAAATACCACATCACATTTATGATTGCCAACGATGCTCCCGGTAGCACCTACGGTACTGCGGCACGTTTCAAGGAGGCTTCTATGGCAAGCGGCTACCACCTGTGCGTAAAGGAGTGCGAGACTGACGGCACAAAGACTCGTCTCAAGGTGACTAACAAAGGTATTGCACCACTCTATCGTGATGCTTTCTTCGCAATAGGCAATACCCGCTCGGAGCAGTCGCTGAAGGGTCTGCTGCCCGACGAGGAACTCGTAGTGGAGATTGCTGCTCCGCTCACCGATGCTACCGCCCTGAAGGTTGTCAGCGACAACATTCTCAGCACTCAGGAGATAGAGTTCGATGCCGACGTCAAAGGCTCCACCGATGCCATCAGTGCTATAAATACCGAGAGCTCACACTCAGTCCTCTTCCGTCTTGACGGCACACGTGCCGACAACACCACGAAGGGCATAGTAATAGAAAAGAGTAACGGAAAAACAAAGAAAGTGATAAGATAAAAAAAATATGAACGTTTTCACGAAGATAATAGCCAGTCAGCTGTCGCTACACAACGACGCCGTAGAGAATACCCTGAAACTCCTCGACGAGGGATGTACCATTCCTTTCATCTCGCGCTACCGCAAAGAGCGCACAGGAGGACTTGACGAGGTGCAGATAGCACAGATAGCTAACCTCAACGACAAACTAAAGGAGACTGCCAAACGCAAGGAGACCATCATCTCCACTATCAGCGAACAGGGAAAACTAACCGACGAACTGAAACGCCGTATCGACGAGTGCTGGAACGCTACAGAGCTGGAGGATATCTACTTGCCGTACAAGCCGAAACGCAGAACACGTGCTCAGGTGGCTCGCGAACTGGGACTGGAACCGTTGGCAAACATCATACTCATGCAACGTGAGCAGGACCCACAACGTGCTGCGGAACGTTTTGTGAAGGGTGACGTGAAAGACGTTAAGATGGCTCTGCAAGGAGCACAGGACATCATTGCCGAAGACATCAGCGAGAACGAGCAGTCGCGCCAACAGGTGCGTGCCGCCTTCCGTCGCGAGGCAACGATAACATCGAAGGTGGTAAAGACAAAGAAAGACTCTGACGAAGCAGCAAAATACTCAGACTACTTCGACTGGTCAGAACCGCTGAAACGCTGTTCCAGTCACCGTCTGCTGGCTATGCGACGAGGCGAGAGTGAGGGTATCCTGCGCATAAACATATCTACAAACGACGAAGAGTGCATAGACCGACTGAAACGTCACTACGTAAGGGGTATCGGGAAGTGTCAGAAACTGTTGCAAGAGGCTGTCGAGGACGGCTACAAACGACTCTTGGAGCCAAGCATCGAGACGGAGTTTGCTGCTATCAGCAAGGAACATGCCGACGAAGAGGCAATAAAAGTGTTCACGGGTAATCTGCGTCAGCTGCTGCTGTCGGCACCGTTAGGACAGAAACGCGTTATGGGTATAGACCCGGGATTCCGCACGGGCTGTAAGGTGGTATGTCTCGACGCACAGGGTAACCTGCTTCACCACGAGGCTATATTCCCCCACCCGCCTGTAAACCACCGTATGCAGGCAACGATGCATGTGCAGAAAATGATTAAAGACTTCAACATTGAAGCTATAGCTATAGGTAACGGAACGGCAAGTCGTGAGACGAAGGATTTTATAGACGACGTGCTTTCTGGTTCCACCGGAAAGGATGCTTCCCCATCAGTCTTTACTGTCAGCGAAGACGGCGCCTCAGTATATTCCGCATCGAAGGTGGCACGCGAGGAGTTCCCCGACGAAGACGTCACCGTAAGAGGTGCTGTAAGCATAGGACGCCGACTGATGGACCCGTTGGCAGAGCTGGTGAAGATAGACCCTAAGAGCATCGGCGTAGGACAGTATCAGCACGACGTTGACCAGACGAAACTGAAACACTCCCTGGACCAGACGGTGGAGAGCTGCGTGAACCTTGTTGGCGTAAACCTAAACACGGCAAGTCAACACCTCCTGACGTACGTCAGCGGACTGGGTCCTACGTTGGCAAAGAATATTGTGGACTACCGACGAGAGAACGGAGCCTTCACCTCGCGTGCACAGCTGAAGAAGGTGCCCCGACTGGGACCTGCAGCCTTCCAGCAATGTGCCGGATTCCTTCGTATCCCCAACGCCAAGAACCCTCTCGACAACAGCGCCGTACATCCTGAGAGCTACCCCATCGTGGAACAGATGGCTAAGGACTGCGGATGCAACGTGGCACAACTTATGAGCGACAAGACGAAACGCGATACCATTAATATAAATAGGTACGTGCGCGAGGATGTGGGTATCCCTACCCTCACGGACATCATGAAGGAACTCGAGAAACCAGGTCTTGACCCGCGTGAGCAGATTGAGGAATTCGAGTTCGACAAAAACGTCAAGGAGATTGACGACCTCGTAGAGGGAATGGTGCTGCCAGGCATCGTCACCAACATCACCAACTTCGGTGCCTTCGTTGACATAGGTGTTCATCAGGACGGTCTTGTACACATATCACAACTTTCAAACCGCTTCATAAAAGATCCTAACGAGGCAGTACACCTTCATCAGCACGTACGCGTGAAGGTTATCGAGGTTGACTACAGACGACACCGCATCTCATTGTCCATAAAACAAGTCAACGAGTAAACCACAGAAACAGAGTAAACCGTGCGGGAAAAGTCAGGGCATAAAAAAAGCGTGGTGCTTTGACTTCCTAACCGGGGAGGCTCTGGACTGCCTACTACACTTAAAAAGCAAAGCCCACGCAAAAAATATTGTTATACCTATTATATATTTTGCCGTGAGGCTAAACGACTTTAGTTCCGTGTAGTAATTGGAGTCGCCCAGATTTCCGAATTAGAAACTTATATCGTGGGTGCAAAGGTATGAAATAAAAATGAAACAAAAAAACTTTTTTATGTTTATTTTTCATAAAAAAAAATCGCCAAACGTTTTATTTGGCGATTTTTTATTACATTTTGACTAGAAATTCTCTTTTTTACTTCACTTTCTTAACAATAGCCTTGAATGCTTCAGGGTTGTTAACAGCGAGGTCAGCGAGCACCTTGCGGTTAATCTCGATACCTGCCTTGTGAAGTGCACCCATCAACTGAGAGTAGCTCAGACCCTCGAGACGAGCAGCTGCATTGATACGCTGAATCCACAGAGAACGGAAGTTACGCTTCTTGTTCTTACGGTCGCGATATGCATAGGTAAGACCTTTCTCCCAAGTATTCTTAGCAACGGTCCAAACATTCTTACGTGCGCCATAGTAGCCGCGTGTAAGTTTCAATATTCTCTTTCTCTTTGCTCTTGAAGCAACATGATTTACTGATCTTGGCATAATTCTTTTCCTTTCCTAATTTTAAATTAACGGAGGCACAGCAAATCGCGCACCTGCTTCATGTTACTTGGATCTACGATAGCCTGGTGAACCAGGTTTCTCTTCTGTTTCTTGGTCTTTTTAGTCAGAATGTGACTGTGGTAAGCGTGATGTCTCTTAACCTTACCACTTCCAGTGAAAGCGAAACGCTTCTTAGCACCGGAATTTGTTTTTACTTTTGGCATCTTTTTTTTGTTTTTATTTGTTATACTTAATATTCGTGGCAACGCATATACCTGGCGTTACGCACTCTTTCTCTTATTCTTCGTTGTTGTCGTCGCGCAGCTTAGCAAGAATATCATCGCCTCCCTTGACGTTGGCAAAGATACCGCCTTTTGACTCTGCTGCCGATTCCTCTTCGAACCTTGCTGCCTCTTTAGCCTCTGCCTCACGACGTTCGCGGTCAACCTTCTGCTGGCTCTTCTTTGCTACGCCAGCTTTCTTAGGACTCATGTAGAGGAACATCTTCTTTCCCTCGAGTGATGGCAGCTGGTCAACCTTTCCGTACTCCTCAAGGTCGTTAGCGAAACGCAGCAACAGCACCTCGCCCTGTTCCTTAAAGAGGATGCTTCGTCCGCGGAAGAACACGTACGCACGTACCTTGTTACCTTCCTCAAGGAACTCTTTGGCGTGCTTCAACTTGAAGTTGTAGTCGTGCTCGTCGGTCTGGGGTCCGAAACGTATTTCCTTAACTTCCTGCTTCACCTGCTTTGCCTTCATCTCTTTGGCACGCTTCTTCTGCTGATACAGGAACTTGCTGTAGTCAATGATGCGACAAACTGGCGGCTGGGCATTAGGAGAAATCTCTACGAGATCTACACCCTCTTCGCGAGCCATATCAAGTGCCTGTCGTGTAGGCATTACGGTGCTTCCGTCATCGCCTACTATTCTTACCTCACGAGCACGAATCTGCTCGTTAACGCGGTATTGATTACCTTTCTTGTCGTTCTTCATTAACTGTTTTTTGAATTCAAATTTAAATTTGCGGCTGCAAAGTTACATATAAGCGAGGACAAAACCAAAAAAAAATCACTTTTTTTTCAATTACTTTGATTTTAGAGCCTTGAGAACTTGTTCACAAAGGCACTGAAATCGAAGTACAAGAAAGAGGCTTCTTTCGTTTTGTCGAGCGAACGTAACTTATCTAAAGTTACCGCCCACAGACTGTAAAAAGATGTTAATTAATGTAACAAATACAACAAAAAGCACGAGAAAACATAAAAAAATCCAGCATTTAATGCCTCATTTAATAAAATAATGTATCTTTGCAGAATACTACTAACTGGAAATTTAATACAAATTTATAATATTATGAAAAATAACCTAAGCAAACTGAGTACATCATTACTGTTAATGATACTCATGTCAGTGATACCATATACGGTATGGGCTGATGATCCGAATGACGAAATTCTCGTCCTCGACGGAGTGAGTTACCATGTACTGCGTAGTACAGAAGACTGGGAACACTTCAGACAGTTAGTTATCGATGCTAATGGTAATTCTGAAGTTAACGCCATCATGCTTGCCGACTTCACGGTGACCGACTGGGTGGGACTAAACGAGGATGCACCTTACCAGGGAATATTCAACGGTAATGGACATACGCTGAATTTGGATATTAATAATCCCAACAATGATTTTTATATGGCTCCCTTCGTCTGGGCAGTCAACGCCACTATTCGCAACTTGCGCGTCACTGGTAACGTATCAGGCGGAAAGCACTCTTCCGGACTGGTGGGTACGATTGGAAAAAGCTCGAAAGGCCACAAGATCAACATCGAGAGGGTGCGGGTTTCCGCTACCATAACAGGTCATGACAACCCAAAATTTACGGGTGAACTTCTCGGCGGCTTCGTAGGACATGCACGTAAGGACACGATTGTGATGAGCGACTGTCTGTTTGATGGTAAAATTGTCTACGCCGATGATACCAATGAAAAGAGATGTGCAGGTGCCTTCGTCGGATGGGGTGAAAAAGGTGCCACATACGATCTTCGCCGTCTCTTTGAGAATGGCTCCGTGAAGAATATAGACCATTACAGTATATGCTATTTTGATTTCAGTGCCTGGGGAGGTCAAGACCATCCTCACATTTACACCGTTCATAACTGGGGCGAGTGTGGAGACCATGCTAATTGCAAGGAGCAGGCATCTGTGGTGAATAATATGAATAGCAGCGAGCCCAACTCATGGCAGCTCGTTGACGGTAATGCGTTGCCTGTTATTTCTGCTGACCCCACCTTTGAGCTCTACGACATCGCACCTGGTTCGGCAACTGGTGAAGAAGGAATGCTGAAAATTCCGTTCACTTGCGACCAGGTAGTAAAATGGATTGAGTACTGGTACACCGACGAAAATGGCAACAGAAAGGATATGCCTCATCTGACGCTGCCCGATAACAGCTACTCAGGTTTCCTGATGGTGCCCGCAACTGAGGCTCACCACGACCTGAATATGATTGTCAAGGTGGAACCCAGCTATCTCTTCTATACCTACGACCCCAAGAGCGATGGAGTGATGCACAATCCGCGCAACCTGACGTGCGAAGTGCTGAACTACTCGAAGGAGAGCCTTACTAATGCTGGTGCTGTGGTGCTGCATTGGGAGACAAAGGAGGCTGATTACAACGATGTGCTGGACGGCGACGAGTTCGTCGTACTGCGCTCGCTGACAGGTAAGGATGAGGATATGGCAGTGATAGGTTCTGTCACATTAGACAGCAGCATATCTAAATATGAATATAAAGACTCCACACTTTTCAGCACACTGACCGCTGAGCAGATAAACTCAGGAGCAGCACAGGTTACCTACTGGGTAGTACGTGCTACTGCACAGCAGATGTGGGGTATGTCGGCAGACAAGAACCCGACGGTGGCAACTGTAAAGCCACAACTGGACAAACTCGCCCTTATGGAGCCTACCGACGTCAAAGCAGACTGGAGCGACAAGGACGAATATAGGGTCAAGGTAACATGGGGCTACAAGGCTAACGACGACTCTCACCGCTACGTGTGGGACAACCGCGTCGGCATGATGATGGAGGTGAAGTCACTTAAGCCTGACAAAACTACAGCCGACAGCACCGTAACTGTCATCACAGCAGAACAGATACAGGCTGGCGAGATGGAGGTGCCTGTAAGTCGTGCATGCGTAACCTACCAGATAACAATGTTGCTCGATGGCAGCAAGTCGCCATTGGGCAAGGATACGGTAAGCTATGCTGCCACCCTGCCCGAAGACAAGTTCTACCACGAGAACATGGGTCACATCGACACGGAGTCGCTGGAAGCACAGGAGCTACCGAGCTCTGTACTGCTGACATGGTCTAACGTCGATGACGATGCAGTAGATTACTACGAGGTATGGCGACGCATTGCCGGCAGTACTGAAGACTTCAAATGCATTGCAGAGCAGCTTAATTACATGCAATACGAAGATAAGGACGTCAGTCCTGTGAAACAGTATGAGTACTACGTAAAAGCAGCGAACAACTGTGAAGGAACAAAGTATGAACAGACTAAGACCATAACAGCCAACTGCTCACAGAAATGTACCTTGGAGGGTTACCTGCGCTTCCCTGACGGCACTGGTATTCCTGGCATAGAAATCAATGTCACTCCTCCTGACAACAGTGCTCCTACGACGGTAACTACCGACAATAGCGGTTTCTTCCGCGTTACCGACCTTACATACATAAACGGTACGGAGACAACATACACCGTTGCTCCTAATCTGCAAAACTTCACTGACCAGAAACCTGTCACCTTTACTACAACACCTGGTGGCAACATGGTAAAGAACGTAACGTTCGTATCTGAGAACAGTTCCAGAATTTCAGGTCATGTAATTTATTCCGGCACTAACATCCCTGTTCAGGGTGTTTCATTCCTCGTTGACGGCTACGAGTTGCACAACGCAGCAGGCAAGGTCGTTACTAACTTCGAAGGAACATTCAACTTCCACGTTCTGCCGGCTGAACACAAGATACAAGCCGTAAAGGATGGACACACATTCGCTTACGAAGGCTACTATCACCAGAAAGATGACGACCCCGTAGGTCTGCCGTTAGACTGTACCGAACCCGCAGCGGGCTTAATCTTCTACGACGACACAAAGGTGAAGCTCATCGGACGTGTGGCAGGCGGCAAGGACCAGGGCGAGATACCTCTGGGCAACTCACTGTCGCGCAACAACCTGGGCGACGACCTGCAGATAGTTCTCACACTGGAGGGTGACAACGTCTCAAGACTGGTGTACGACGTGAAGGATAAGAACAAGAAAGAACGCGACGAGGTGTATTCTCATAATGAGACAGCACACGACACCAAGTATGACTACCATACCAACGTTCACACTACGTTGAACCGCATGGTAGTAACCCCTGACGTTCATACCGGTGAATACATGGTAATGCTGCCACCAGTGAAGTGGAAGATACAGCAGATTACAGCAAAAGGCTATCCTACCCTCTTCCAGAACGGACAGATAAACGACGTGATAGACCTCTCCGACTCACTGACAATGCACAAGGACCACTTCGTAGGCTCCTGGAAGAATGCTAACGGCGTCGAGGTAAACGAGGTTGACGTAGAATATAACGCTCAGTACAGTCGCATCTACCACTCACCAGTAGTCATCGACTACAAACAGGTAGGCTATGAGAAGTTTGACTTCTTCGGAGACCAGTACTACAACTTCAAGAACATAACGGGTGACAAACAGAAACTCACACTCGCATACGGAGTGAGAAAGCCTAACTGGCCTGTCGGCAAGAGAGACTCTATGGAGACTCACTACACCTTCGGATACCCCGTATTCAGCATAGAGCGCAAGTACCCCGTGAAGATTTCAGCTACGGAGCGCTACTACTATAACAACGACATCAAGAGCGACACCGTGGACATCATCCGACTCTCGGGTGGCGAGGTTGCAATTCACAACGGATTGTACAACTCTTTGCACAGTGAAGTTATTCAGCTCGACAGCGTGGGCGAGGCTATCTACAATCTGGAGACAGCACAGCTGCCTTATCTGCTGAGAGGCGAAGACGCACTACGCACCGTGACAATGACACTCGAGATGGACGGAACGCACTACGAGGCAATACCGCTTCGCGCGTACATACTAAATATTAGGGACATAAAGGGCGCCAAGGACATCATCAGTCATTCCGTACCACAACTGGTTGACATCCTGCGCGACCCGCCAGGAGGAACTTCCCATGCTACTATCAGCAAGGGCTCTACACTGAAATATGCTTATCAGATGGATATGGAATGGGCTGCCGGCTTGTCAATGAGCTTTGGCGAAGGATCTGGTTTCGACAGCTTCCAGGGTATTGTGGGAGCACCAATGGGTAGTGGTCTCGTAGCAGGTTTCAACTACTCCGCAGACACCAAATTCGAAATGAGCTTCGACCTGGTATTCTCGGGTAGCGGCCAGCGAGCCTTCGCATATACTATGACGGCAGCTGAGGACATCTCTACCAGCAGCGACAAGACTATGGTGGGTGCCGAGGCCGACCTCTATATCGGTTTGGAACAGAACATCATTCTGAAACGTGCTACCGCCATCCGCGCCATTCCAGACAGCGTCTTCAAACAGGCAAAAGGTCTGCTGGCTTCAGGACGCATGGTTGAGATAGCACAAGGTAAGGACGAAAATGGCGACACTCTGCACCTGGTACGCGACGAGGCCATTACCTACGGACCGCAGGTGACATCGAACTTCGTTCACTCACAGAGTTACATCCTTACCCAGCTCATACCTTCACTGAAGAACCAGTGTCTCTCACTGATGTTTACCGGCACCGAGAGCGAGGCACAGCAGCGTGCTGACGCTACAGGTCAGCCCGTATATCTGTCGAATGTACCTGCCGACGATGAGAACTTCGGCTTCGACTATAAGATTGTTGTTCCTTCAGACAATAAGGAACAGTTTGTTGACGAGGTGAACTACTACAAGGAAATAATGACAAGCTGGATGCTGATGATAGCACAGAACGAAAAGGAGAAAATGGAGGCTCGAGACCTGGTGCAGAACTTCAGCACCGACGGAGGAAGCTCTATAAGCTACAGCGAGACATTCTCGAGCGACTACTCTGAGATGAACTCGTATGTCAGCCCTATCACTCCTATGACAAGTCAGTATTTCGACAACTTCCTGAAAGATGGAGCTACCAGCATAGTGGCTTTGGTAGGACCTACCGTTGCCAAGTTCCTCGCTAAGATACTCCAGGAACAAAACGGTTCGCAGGAAGTATCTGGCACAAGGGACAAGGATAATAACATAACAAAGATTGAGTTCAAGATGATAGGTTTCCAGACCTTCATCAGCTTGGTTCCTTCCCTGAACTTCAGCGTAACACCGAAACATACTGAGGAGAAGGCGTACAGCCGCCAGGAGAGCTTCACCATCGGCATGGACAAGAGGAGCCACCTGGACTTCGACGTCTATCGTGTGAAGACAGCAAGCACAGGTCTTGAGGGCTACGACGTTCACGACGTATTCCTCAGCGACAACTTCTTCCAGCAGGTTGACTACGACGAGGACTTCTTGAAGCGCGAGATGGATTTGGATGACGCCACCTACGCACACAGCTTCGTCTATCGTACACGAGGCGGAGCTACCTGCCGTCCTTACGAGGGCGAGCGCATCTCCCATTTCTATAATCCAGGTACCGTCATTGACGAAAAGACAAAGAAGATTGAGAACCCCATCATAACGATGGACAAGCAGAGCATTAGCGGTGTGCCCTTCGGCGAGGCAGCACGCTTCAAACTCTATCTCGCCAACGAGAGCGAACAGCCCGAGGCAGCATACTATTACTTCACACTGTATCAGAACGAGACCTCGAACCCCGATGGTGCGAAACTCATGATTGACGGTATGCCGCTCACAGGTAACGGCAGAACGGTAGAGATTCACCCGGGACAGGTTACTGAAAAGACTCTCGAGGTATATGCCAGCGAGAAGTTCGACTACAATGACATCAAGATAGGACTTATCTCTATGGACGACATTGACACCTATCAGGAGACAACCTTCGACGTACACTATCTGCAGACAGCAGGAGCCGTTTCTATCACGTCGCCTGGTGACAAGTGGATACTTAACTGCGACGCTCCTATGGAGGGCGAAAGTTGGTACATGCCTATCATCATCAGCGGCTTCGACAAGAACCAGCATAACTTCGACCACATAGAGTTCCAGTACAAGGAATCTACACGTGGCGACGACTACTGGACAAACCTCTGCGGATTCTATGCCGACTCACTGCTCTACAAGACTGCCAGCGGCACCAAGGAGATGATTCCTGAAAACGGCAACATCACCACACGCTTCTTCGGCGAGGGAGTAGTCATCGAGAAGGCATACGACCTGAGGGCAGTGCTCTTCTGCCGCAACGGCAACTCATTCCTCACCCACGAATCCAAGGTACTCTCAGGTGTCAAGGATACACGCCGTCCACAGCTGTTCGGTTATCCTGAACCTACCGACGGAATACTTGAGGTTGGCGACAACATCGTATTCAACTTCTCCGAGGACATAGAATATAACTACCTGCGTGAGGACGCTAACTTCGAAGTTGTAGGCGAAACAAACAATAGCAACATCCAGGATACTCCGTCGCTACAGTTCGACGGCGAAGGATATGCACAGAGCGAGGTTCGCCGTAACTTTGCCGACAAGGACTTCACCGTAGAGGTAATGGTGAAACCTGACGCTACAGGAAAAGATATGCCTGTCTTCTCACACGGACGCGACGGCAAGAATCTGCAGCTGTGGGTAACAGCCGACAGACGCCTGCGCGCCGTTGTCGGAGACAAGGTTCTTGAGGGCGATACGCAACTCAATTCTACAACCTTCTCTTATGCGGCTCTCTCACTCGACTACGACCAGAAGAAACTGACTCTTTTCACCGACGGCAAAGAGGTGTCACTGGACAACGTTACATATAACGGTTACGGTCCGCTGATCTTCGGTTCTACAAACCAGACCGACGTCAGCCTGCGCACATTCTACACCGGACGAATGCTGCAAGGTAGAATATGGAACAGAGTTATGGACGTCAATACTCTCAACTTCTACGACGGCAGAATGCTTACCGGTTACGAGCAGGGACTCGCTGACTACTATCCTATGAACGAAGGACGTGGTGATGTGGCTGCCGACCTGGCTCAGGGTGCTCACCTCACACTGAACGGTGTCAACTGGGCACAGCCTGATGGCATGTCGTTGAGAATCGACAAGGACGAACAGAAGGAAATCAAGGGTCTTAAGCTTAAGTCGGAGTTCTTCGCACGTACAGCAGAACAGGACTACACTCTGATGTTCTGGTTCAAGACCAACGACGCAGGTCACGGAACGCTGCTCTGTAACGGTGCTGGTAAGAAGACCGAGGTAGGAGCTCCTGATAAGTTCTTCATCGGCTTCGACGGTCCTACACTGAAATACCGCACTAACGGCAACGAGTTCATACTTGGCGAAAACTACAGCGACAACAGCTGGCACCACTACGCTATGACTGTAAACCGCTCACGCCAGATTGCTAACATCTACGTTGACCAGAATCTGAAGGCACAGTTCCCTACCGACTCCTTAGGAGCTATGACGGGCGACTTCTACCTGGGTAACATGGTATGGAAGGAAGAAGGCGAGAACAACGACGTTACGCTTCAGGACAATCCGCTGACAGGAAATATTGACTGTATCACAATGTTCGAAAAGGCACTGCCGAAGTCTCTCATCGACCGCTATGCCAACAAGGCGCTTGGTGGTAAGGAGAAAGACCTTCTCGTTTACGTTGACTTCGAACGTCAGGAAATGCAGGAGAGCGGACAACTCGAGCTGGTACCATTCTCACTGAACAAGGTAGTCAAGCCTGGCGACGATGGCACTGAGAATCATGACTCCATCTTCGTCGATACCATTGACTACATCACACAGCGCATAGCACAGAAAGAGGGCGCTCCCGTACAGGCTTATGAAGAACTGGAGAATCTGAACTTCAGCTTCGTAGGACACGACAACAGCGTACTCATAAACATCGACGAACCGGATACACGTCTCAACAAACGCACGGTATATGCTACTCTGAGAGAGATTCCTGACGTTAACGGTAACCTCATGGCATCACCTGTAACAATATCCATGTTCGTTGACCTTAACCCGCTACGCTGGACAAGGAAGTCGTTCTCTACTACAATCTACAACGATATGTATCTTGATACCAACTTCAAGGTCGATATCATGAACACCAGCGGTGTAGCTCATACATACACCATCGAGAACCTTCCAAGATGGCTCACCGTTGACACGGCAACTGACGTACTCGAACCGAAGAGCGAAAGAACTCTCACCTTCATTATCAACAAGGATGCCAACGTCGGCACATACGATGACATCATCTATCTTACCGACGAAAACGGACTCTCTGAGCCACTGGCACTGACCATCACCATTGAAGGAAAGAAGCCTGACTGGACTGTTTCTAACGAAATGAAGAGACACTCTATGAGCATCGTTGGACGCGTGGATATCGAAGGCGACATCGTTACAGACCCACGCGACAAGGTGGGTGTCTTCGACAACAAGGGACGTTGCATGGGTGTTGCTAACATCAACTCTAACAACAGCCTGGAAGAGAACCTCGTCTATCTCTCTGTTTACGACAGCACGTCAGTAGCATCACCGCTGAACTTCCGCCTGTGGCACTACGAGACAGGTAAGGTAATGATACTGACACCTTCTCAGAAAGATATAGTATTCGTACCCGAGGGTTTCCTGGGTTCTACAAAGGATCCTCTCCTACTCCACGCCGGCGATATGTATATACAGAACATAACACTGGATACAGGATGGAACTGGGTATCACTGAACGTACTCAACGACAACTACCGCGACGTGAAGAAACTGATCGAAAACTACAAATGGGAAAATGGCGATATATTTACCGACGAAAACAACCACATCGCACTCTACTACTATAACGGACAGTGGCTGTCAAACAACGGTACTGCACAGTACGGCAAGATGACGCTGAAGGTTTGCGACAGCTATCGTATAATGGTAGGAAGCCCGAGGAAAATAGAAATGGTCGGCTCTATACTGAAGACGGAAAGCGACCGCACCATCACCGTAAAACAGGGATGGAACAGCATCGGATACACACCGATTATCAACCTGCCTGTATCTACAGCTCTTGCCGACTACTTCGACAACGCTATGGACGGTGACGTGGTGAAGAGCAAGACAGAGTTCGCTATGTTCTCATCCGACGGTAAGGGCTCAGGCAACTGGAAGGGAAGCCTCGAATACATGAGACCTGGCGAAGGATACATGCTCTACCGCAAACTCCCCGGCGAGGCTAAGTTCATCTACCCGTTCTATGAAGCTAACGAGACATTCTTCGAAGAGACCGGAGGCGGCTCTGCCAACGCTTACAGCGGCAACATGACACTCACCGCCGTTGCCGACGGCATAGACCTCGAGGAAGGCGACAAAGTCATTGCATATACTAATGCGGAGATTGTCGGAGAATGCATCATGAAGGGCGACAGAATATACATGAACATCGCCGGCGAAGCTAACGCACCTATCTCGTTCGTAGTAGAACGTGGAGGCGACATCATCGCATCTACCGGCAATGTGATGAACTACGCTACCGACGCCATCAGCGGTTCTTACAAGGAGCCTACGAAGATTGACTTCGCAACTTCCGGCAAGGATATGTTCTCACAAGAAGGATGGTACACCCTGCAGGGCGTGAAACTCGAAAAGAAACCTGCTAAGAGTGGTGTATATATCTATAATGGACGTAAGAAGGTAATTAAATAAAGAGCAAATAAAATATGAAACAGATAAAGTTAATAATGATGATAGCAGTCCTCACCATAGCGTGGGGCTGCTCATCAGACAACGAAGAGAATGATAAAGAGAAGTGGACAAACTCTATCTACCTGCCATGCGACGAACCGACGTGGGCAGTGGATTGGACCGCGGCAGACACCAAACCAGAATGGCAGAATCCGGACCCAACACTCTACGACTCTAACATGTTCTACCTCGTAAGACTCGACGAGGAACTGAAAGAATATTCTACCGACAACGACATGATGGCTATGTTCATGAATGGTATATGCCGAGGAGTGAGCGCACGTAATGTCTCTGAAGACGGCAACATATTTTTCCTGCTGCACGTCAAGGGCAAGGGCAGCGAGTCAGGAGAACCTCTCGAGCTGCGCTACTATTGCGACAAACTGCACCACACGAACATCCTGCCCGACATTACCACCTACGCACCGAACAACATCATCACCCCTACAATTAAGATACTCCGCATTGAAGACGGCAGTTCCAAGTACCCCGTAAGTACAACCCTTACCGTCGTAATACCAAAGGAACTGCCCTTCACCGTAAACGACAACGACAAGGTGGCAGTATTTGTTGGTGAGGAGTGCCGCGGCGTAGGTCAAAGGGAAACCGACATAAAAGACCGCTGGCAAATGTCAGTATATGGCAAGGCTGGCGAGACAGCACAGATACGCTACTATAGCGCAGAGAAAAAAGGAGCATATACCCTCCTGAAAACTGTCGAACTGAAAGGCGAGCCCATAACCGAAACACTCACCTTCTAACCACTAACCCCTAACCCATAAATGTAAATGAAACATTTAAAATCCATATTACTCTTGACGGCAGCCTGTCTCACAGGCTGCTCGTCAAACGACGATTCAGAGCCTAAGCTGAACGGTCAGACACCAAGACCAATGTACGTCGAAGTGTTAGGCGTAAGTCGTACCGCCGCACCAACAACCACAGAGACGTTGAACTCCTTCGCTGTGCACTACGAGGGCAACAGGTACAAATATATAAAAGAAGGTGAGAAATGGTCTGAAGGTACATGGCCCAGTGTACCCGATGAACAGCCGATAGACTTCTATGCGGACACCTACACCTATTACGATACTCACAGTACCAGCTACAACTACAACGGCGGCAACCCCTATATCCACTTTACTGTTGATGGAACCGTCTCAAATCAGCACGACCTGTTGGTATCCGAGTGTAAGCAGGTATCCCGAGCGTCTTCCGGCGGAAAAGTCAGTTTCCTCTTCACCCATGCCTGTGCTGCTCCTCACTTTACCGTGCAGCTCACCGATGCAATATCCACCCAGTATGGCGGTAACCTTACTGTAAAAAGCATCGTTCTCAAGAACGTCAAAAATGCGGGTAACTATTACTACGCCACAAAGTCGTGGGGCGAACTTTCCGGCTCTGCCGACTATTCCCTCATCAATGGTACTATCACCGTCACCACCACCAAGCAGTCACTCTCCTCAGGCTATCTCTTCATGATACCGCAGACGCGCGCTGTCGACGGTACTAATGGCATACACCTGGAGATAACCTATACCAAGGGCGATGTTGACAAGTATGCCACCATTCCTCTCGACATCAACTGGCAGGCAGGCACAATCTACCACATTAACATATTATTAGGAACCGCAGTAATAGAGTAAAAACAATGAAGAAGAAATATATCAACCCAACGGCACAAGCCATCCAACTTGAAATCAACCCACTACTACAGACCGTTAAAAGTATGGGAGAATCAGAAGACACTGAAGGTGGCGACAAAACCCCCAGTAAAGGATTCATCATCAGCAACGACGAACCCGAATACGACGAAGAATCATAACAGTACCCAGTAAAAAACCACTGCAGCTATGGGAATCAACGATATTATAACGTCAGTAAATGATGCTATATGGGGCAACTGCCTCATTTATGTGCTGATAGGCTGTGGTTTGTGGTTTACGTGGCGAACGGGCTTCGTGCAGTTCCGAATGATTGGCGAGATGTTTCGCCTGCTTACAGACGCAGCGGTAGATACGGCAGATTCTAAGAAGCAGAAGGACAAGACTCATAAGCACATCTCATCGTTTCAGGCGTTCATCGTTAGTGTTGCCACACGAGTGGGCACCGGAAACCTGGCTGGCGTAGCCTCAGCTATTGCCATCGGAGGTCCCGGTTCCATTTTCTGGATGTGGGTGATAGCACTCATCGGCTCAGCCACAGCGTTTGTCGAATCAACGTTAGCACAGCTGTATAAACAGAAAGACAAAGATTCCTATATCGGAGGTCCTGCCTACTATATCCAGAAGGGTTTGAAGAAACGCTGGATGGCTATCCTCTTTGCCATATTCATCACGCTTCAGTTTGGTCTTACCAACAACTCCATCCAGGCAAACACCATTTGCACCGCTATGGAGGAAGCCTTTGGTCTGCCCCACCTGTGGGTAGGCTGCATTATGGCGGCAGTCTCCCTTATTATCGTCTTCGGTGGCATCCAGCGTATTGCCCACGTCTGCACGGTGTTAGTACCTATCATGGCTGTCTGCTATCTGCTTCTTGCCATCGTCATTATTGCTATGAACATTGAGCTTATACCCCATGTATTCAAAGTCATTGTTCTCGACGCCTTCGGTATTCAGCAAGTGGCAGGCGGCGGCATCGGAATGACCATCATGATGGGAGTAAAACGCGGTCTCTTCTCCAACGAAGCAGGCGAAGGTAGCGCTCCTAACGTGGCAGCGACAGCAACCACCTCCCACCCCGTAAAGCAAGGTCTTATCCAGGCATTAGGCGTCTTTACCGACACGCTGATGCTCTGTTCCTGTACAGCATTCATCATTATCATCAGCGGACTATACACCGCATCAGGTGGCGACGGTATTGCCCTCACACAGTCAGCCCTGAAGTCCGAAGTAGGCCATGTCGGTCCCGTCTTCGTAGCCTTAGCCATCCTCTTCTTCGCCTACTCCACCATCATAGGCAACTACTATTATGGCGAGGCAAATGTGCGTTTCATCACCAAGAGTCCTGCGGTTATGACCATCTATCGCATCCTTTCCGGTGGCATAATGGTGCTGTTCGGCGCCGTTGCAAGTTTCGATTTAGTGTGGAACCTCGTTGACTTCTTCATGGCGTTCCTCACCGCCTGCAACCTCATAGCCATCGCCATCTTGGGACGCTACGCCTTCCGTCTTCTCGACGACTACCGCACACAGAAACGTCAAGGCGTGAAGGAACCTACCTTCCACCGCAGCAAGATTCCAGAACTGGAAAACGAATTAGAGTGTTGGGACTAATTCACTATGTACTTGCGTTCATTATTTATATAAACACCTTTTTTCGTAGGTTTACCGTTGAGTTTGCGTCCGCTGAGGTCGTACCACGTGGTGGTTTCCGATGTGGTGTCGCCATTCAGTTCACTGATGTCTGAGGTGTTGGTGACGGTATGGTCGTAGGTACCTTCTATGTAGTAGCCGTGATTTATGTAGGCGAGGTCGGCAGTTTGGTTTTGTCCTGTCGGCACGAAGATGAGTCCTGTGGGCGGATTGTTGTACGGGCTGCCGTCGTAGGTCCACTTCAGGATACGACGCTTGCCGGTAAGAGTTTTGCCCATGACATGCATGGAGGGCTTACTACCCCAGCTGCCGCCGGTGAAGTTTTCTTTTGAGTTCCATACCCAGATTGTTGCGCCTTTGTGTTCCGTTTCCAGGAATACTGACAACTCGTTGTCGCTGACGGTGGGTATATATACGGGCAGTTCGTCGATAGGAGTATCGGACGAGGAGCCCTGACCGCCGTCATTCTCGGAGTCTTCTTCCTCGGTGCCGTCCCATTGGGGTTGTGTTGCCGCTGCTGGTGAGGATGCATAGAGGTAGAGTCCGTCCTCGCCTATCTTGCCCGGAGCGGGTGTCTTGTCGGTGGAGAGCACATAGACGCGCATATTTCCTTTTCCCGAGCAGCTGACGTTCAAGGTACCGTTGGTGACGGTGCGTACATCGCCGGTAATGCAGTCGGTATAGGTGCCGTTGAGGATACCTGAGAACGTGGCACCGCCATTTATGGTAACCAGCGCATAGCTGTCGGTATGGTCGTCGGTATAGCGGCGTTTGAAGGCATAGGACCCCGTGCAGCCACTGGTGGAGTATTGTCCTTTGCGCAGTGCTGGTACGGCGGCACGGATAAGGTTAAGGCGACGAATGTGCTGTGCCAGCGGGTGTGACAGTGTCTGTCCCATGTTGCCTGTGGCTGAGGAATACTGTCCGAAGTCGGTGGTGGTGACGTCGCCCTTGATGTAGCCTCCGTAGTAGGCGCGTCCTGTGTTGCGCAGCGCCTCACTGGTGCCCTTGTCTATTTCCTTGCCCTTGCGGAACTCTATCTCACTGCCGTAATATAGGCAGGGGATGCCGCGGAAGGTGAACATAAGGTCGAGGTTCTCTGCCCACGTGGATTGTGGCTGGGCAAAGCGCTGATTCTCGGGTGCTCCGTTGGGGGCATAGTCGTGAGAATCTACATACACCACATTCATGGTTGCATCATTATAGTATTTGTCGCCCTGACGAATGCCCCACGCTGAACTGATGTCCTTGAAGCAATGGTGCATGGGGAAGTCGATGACGCTGAGTCCTGAGTACTGAGAATAGTCGGGCTGGTGGTAGTCGTTGCCCTCAAGGAAAGCATTGTCGGAGGTAGGTTGCTGCGACTCGGTGCCCTCGTTGTTATCGTGATACTGCTGCTCACAGCTCTGCATGTTGACGTGTTCAAAGTCGGTACTCTCGTTGGAGGGAATGCGCAGTCCGTTCCACGACGTGGCGTCATAGTCCCAGGGGTACTGTTTCCGCTCCTTCCAGGTATAGAAAGGACATGAAAGGGCGGGCTGGTTACGGTACCACCACGTGGTGAAGCGTGAACACACCTCGGCATACATGAAGAACGGAGTGCCGCCGCGTTTCTCCTTAGCAGCCTCGGCAGCGGCATGAAGCTGTGGTAGGAAGTTGTTGTTCATGGTCAGACGGGCTATGTGTCCGCCGGTATCTATACGGAAGCCGTCGGCACCCATATTGATGAACTGTGTGTAGCAATCTACAAGATAGTTGCTGACCTGCGGATTCTCGGTATTCAGATCTACGCAGTCGCCTGCTATCTGTGCCCACCAGCGCGTCTCGTTGTCCCAGTTGAAGTTGCCGAAATGGTGCCACAGGTTATTGGTATCGTAAAGACCAGTGTTGTTCTGGTCCTTCATCTGCGACAGTCGGACATCGTACTGCTGTCCGCCCGACATGCTGGAATAGTTATCGGGCAAGCGTCCACCATCCTTTTGTGTCAGCGGCACCATGCAGTCACTAAGGCTGCTCTGCGGCTTCGTCCAGTCACGTTCAAACAGCTTGCACAGATGTTCCTCGCCGAAGTTTCCCGTATGGTTCAGTACGATGTCAATGATTATCTTCATGCCCCGTTGGTGGACAGCATCGATAAGCGTCTGCAGCGTGACGTCCTCGCTCTCATAGCGACGATCTACCCTACTGAAATCCATAGCGTGGTAGCCGTGATAGTCGTAGCCCGAGGCGTTCTGCACCACAGGAGTTATCCAGATGGCAGTAAAGCCCAACGCCTTGATGTAGTCCAGTTTCTCAATGAGTCCTTTGAAGTCGCCGCGCCACGCTGGGTCGCCGACATTACGTTCGCCGTTGTCCCAGCACTGGGTGTTGTTCTGCGGGTCGCCGTCATAGAAACGTGTGGGCAACAGGAAATATATTGTCTCGTCGCGGAAATCGGTCCTTGCGCCCCGAAACGTCTGGGCTCCGACAGGCAACAGCAGCGACATAAGGAAACTTAACAAAAGACATCTAAGCGTGTGATGAGCATAATTTTTCATAAACTATCGGATTATATATTACCGCTGCGAAGATACTACATTTTCGTAAAAAAATAAGAAAAATAGGGAAAAATTTTGAGGGATAAAAGAAAAAACCCTCTAAACAACAGAAAGCCCCCTCCCTTTGGAGGGGGTTGGGGGAGGCTGTGGGAGGCTTTTAAGGCTCCTCCGGCTCCGGATTCGCCAGGTCAGCATTCTCATGACTGTCATCCGTCGTCTTGTAGATCGCGGCAACACAGTAATACTGGAAATTCCACCTCAAAGGGTGTAAGGGTGTTAAAGTCCGATGAATAAAGGCTTACAGCACCACACCCCAGGGTGTGAGGGTGTGGTGAGGGTGTTGTGCTGTAGGGAAATTCTCTAGAGAATTTTCCGACAAACCAACTCCCTAATCCGACAAAACCCACGCTTTCACAACAAATTCTCTAGAGAATTTTCCTTGAAACCATAGTATGGAATTATCATCCCCTCCCTTTGGAAAGGCTACGGGGAGGCTTTACCACACCCTTACCACACCCTTACACCCTGGGGTGTGCACCTCAAACCCCGATAAACACAGGGGTTTAACACCCTTACACCCTTAAACATCAAAATTACAAGTACAGTAAAATCGCTATAATACGCAAACCAACGACGGTTCTTTTCACTTTTCTTTGCTTGTTCACCCGCACTCGTATTGATTAACCACTGCAAGCAGGGCGTAAGGATGAGCAAGGAACCCTGTCACACGTGAAGGCACTAAAGTTTATGCTATTACCCCAGAGTGTAACTGCTCTATTGGAAATATCAAGTCCCAGTTCTTGCCCCAGACCACATTACCGTTATCTATGGTAAAGCGGTTGAACTTGCGAGGGTCAAGATACTTGTTGTATTGCGGGTGAGGATGACGACGGATAAAATCGCCAACATCAACACGCTGCGTCGTATTGTCGCTAAATGTCAGGTTGATGGTCAAATCACCTGCATTCTCTGCCTTCACAACATATAGCTTATCCATAACCGTTCCTCCTTTATATTTTTTTGTTTATCCTTGTACTACGAATACTCTGCTTCAGGACAAAGAACTTAACCCATTTCTGGATGATGTTCTTGTGGTATTTCCTGATGAACTCCTCTGCAGTATGCTTGTCTTTCTCGGAAAGAGATTCTGCACCCTTCTTTTCACGAGCACGTATTTCAATCAACATGCCATCCATCATAACAAGGTCGAATATACATTCTTTTCCGCCATGCAATACATGAACATGAATGGGTTCATGCTCATTGGAATAGAAGTAGAATATAAAACCAAAGTATTCAAATATCTTAGGCATGTACTACGAGTATTGTTTTTACGCAGGCAAAGATAGCAAAAACTGAAAACATTTCCAAAATTATCATCTAAAATTTTGCACTATATATTTTTCTTTGTACTTTTGCGCTTGCATTCTGGATGCAAACATATTGCTCAATCGCTCTCGAATCACCACCTCGAAAAAGATACGAGCAAAAGAATATACATTGGGAACGTGCCCATAATGGCGCGGACTTATCCCATAGTATATTCGGCTTGTGGTGAGCCTGAGAGCGTATGGCGAGGGTCTGCGCTTTCTTTTTGTAAGTTGGCGCTATATAATGACTTAATTTAAGTTTAACCAATAGAGCCGACGGGCGATGGCATATAAATACCCACTTATGACAATGAAAAGAATTATGAGTTTATCATTCTTTGTAGCGGTATTTAGCCTTTGTGCGATATCGTGTGGTGGAGGTACGTCTTCAAGTTCCAGTGAGGGTTATGGTGAATATCACAATGTTAATACTGGAGAAAGACAATCTTCTTATAAGGGAAGTGTTGAGCAGCAAGAAGAAATTGCAACGCTTGACAAAATGATAGATGAAGGGTATTAATCACAACAAATGATAGAATTATATGAAAGCTCCTCATTCATGCCCTATGTGTGGTGAAACAATAAAATGGAAACAGGTTGATAACTCTAAAAAAGGATTTAGTGTTGGTAAGGCTGTTGTTGGTGGATTTTTTTGGGGCCAATAGGTTTGTTAGGTGGCGCATTAGGAAAGCGAAAAGTCTATTATTGTTGTGGTAAATGTGGTTTTGAACATGAGTACGACGGATAATTAATTATTTATACTTCGATTATGAAAACAAAAAACATTATTACAATCCTTTTTATTGCTATTGTGCTTGTGTCATGTAGTAATAGCAGTGAACTTAAATTTCTTGGTAAAAATCTTAGTGTATCATGCGAGGAGTTCGAGAAACACCTTGAAAAGAATGGATTTAAGCATGAAGGTGGTCACACTTATAAAGGCGAATATCTCGGTGAGAAGGTTGATGTTATATTAGACAAAGAGAAAAATGGTCATTATACCAATTTGACGCTGATGCTTGTTTCTGGTGATTTAGGAAAATCTAAAAGATATTTTGATAAGGTTTGTGAAGAAATTGGCAAAGAACATAAGGGCTTTAAGGAAAGGGACAAAGAGAAAGATGATAATATCTCATATACTCAAGAATCTACAGGAAGGCCTATAAGCATTCCGACAAACAATAGAATAAAAGAGTATTACAATGGAAACGGAAAAGAAATATCTATATCATGTTATGACGCAGCAATACTTGCAACGGTCTTGGTTACTTTTGAATCTGACGATTAGGATGTCTTATAAATATAAATCTTACCTCACTATAATGATGAAGAGAATATTGTTTTTTTTAGCTGTATTCCCTTTTGTTGTGTCCTGTAACACGAAGGATAATAGTATGGAAAGCGAAAGTGTCCTTAATAAAGAGCTGCTACAAGGTGCATGGTATGCCCAGTCTTTAGAAGTGAACAATCAAATTATTGATACTCATGAGCATCCAGAATGCTTGTCTGCATTTGTTTTCAAAGATGATAAGGTGAAACTTATTCAAATGAGTAACAATTCAGAAAATGGAGGCTATTATAAAATAAGCAATGATACTATTTATATTCATGATTTAGTAACAGACCAATGTGTCATGAAACTTAAAGTTAATGAAATAACTGAGAAGAGATTAGATTTAAGCGTATTAGATGAGCAAGGTGTTAGGATGATGTTAGAACGAATGGAAGATATACAATAATTTGTGTAAATATGACAAGGAAAAGAACTAACTATTTAATTTTGACTATACTCATTTTGAGCGCATTTTTTTCTGGTATGTGTTATGATTTGATAGGGAATGACATCAAGAATAAAGAGTTCAATCTGAGTATATCGGAAAAGGCGAACAAGGATAAAATGTCTATTGATGGTTTTCTCTATGACATGGGGAAAAAAGGATATGGTTCATATCAGTCAGACCGTTATGATTACGAAGAACATCAACGCAAATATGAGAAACGTCGTGACGAGATTAACAATCTTAAAACCATAAGAGCGATTTCCTCAATTGTTATTATGATTATTGGCATATATTCCGCTTTCATTATTTACAAGAAAAGAATAAATTAGAAGTTGATGTCAGGGGACAGTCCCCTGTCACACGTTGTAATTCTTGCCATCAGCGGCAGTAGTTAAATATTGTTTGACAACTGAATCTGCGTACAACTCTCTTTCTTTCAGTATATTAGATATGTGCATACTGATGTTTGACTTCGAGGTGGCAAAAAGTTCTGCCATCTGTTGCTGGTTCATCCATATCTTGCCATCTTCAGCGAATCAAAGAACCGTCCCCTGATTCTACAAAAAACTTGATACTAATAGTATTATTAAGAAAGCCCCTCCTTGCGGAGAGGCTTTTCTTTTTTACTTCACAACGACCTTACGACCATCCCGGACATAAACACCTTGTTTGTTCGGTTTGGCATTAAGCCTTTGACCGCCAAGGGTGTACCAGTCGCCGCTGTTATCAGCGTCGTCGGTACTTACCACGTTGATGCTCGTTGCTGGATCTAACGTTACCTTTAGAGCGTAACGTGCAGTCTTCGTAGTATAGGTGTAGTTAGTGCCGTCGGTGACGGTAGCTGTGATGGTGGCGTCGCCGATACCTGTAATGGTAATCTCGCCCGTTTCTTCATTCACCGTTGCAACATTGACGTTGTCCGATGCATAGGTTACAGAACCATCGCCTGTCATCGTCAATTCGTTGGTGAAAGCAGCATCGGTATCCATCTTTTCAATGCTGGTGACTTCGTAACTTATGCTACCCACAGCTTTATTGATAGATACTACGGCGCTGTTTGTCACAGTGTTGTAGTTAGGCTTCGTCACCTGATAGTAAACGGTGTAGTTGCCTGCATTGGTAAACTCGGGACTTGCCACTAAGTCATAGGTTCCTTCTACAGTACCGTACATTACTACTGCATCTTCAGGAACATTAACTTTAACATTGATGCCGTGAGCCTTGCCGTCATAGGTGCCAGTGTAGCCATTAGCGGCAATGTCCATAGCAGCATTGCTTACACCAACGGTGAACGTTGCCGTCTTAGTAGCATAGGTGTAGTTAGCACCGTCGATTACTGTTGCCGTAATGTTAGCCTCACCACTACCGGTAATGGTAACTATACCTGTAGCTACATCCACAGTTGCTACGCTGCTATTGTCGGAAGCGTAGATTACGTTGCCGTCACCGCTGTTTGTCAGTGCATTTATAAACTGAGCGTCACCATAGGTCTTTCCGACGCTGGCATTCGCAAAGTTTATTACTGCGTCAGCCTTTTCTATCAGGACGACAGCACTACCCGTAACAGTGGTGTAGTTAGGCTTTGTTACTTGATAATAAATTGTGTAAGTGTTGGCATTGGTGTAGGTAGGACAGACGTCAAGATTATACGTTCCTTCTGTCTCGCCATACTTAACTGTTGCACCCGAAGGCTTATTAACGGTAACATTGATACCGTGAGCCTTGCCGTCATAGGTACCGAAGTAATTGGTAGCTACCACCTGTATTGTTGCCGTATTAACACCGACAGCATAGCTTGCAGTAGTTGTTGCGTAAGTGTAGTTGCCTTCGTCGGCATCAGTTATGGTAGCGGTAATAACAGCCTCACCTGCTCCAACGATTGTCACCTCACCGGTAGTAGCATCCACAGCAGCTACGGCCGCGTTGGATGTGGTGTATGTTACATCGCCGTCGCCACTTACCGTCAACGGATTGACGAATGCTGCATCGCCATAGGTCTTGCTTACGCTTGCCACCTCATAGCTAATGTATCCGTCTGCCTTAGTAACTGTCAGCGTACCGTTGTTCACCGTTACTACCTCATTGGCTATGCTTGCCATGTTAAGGGTGATAGCATATTCTCCAACGGGAGAGGTCTCATCAGCATCAGTTATAAACGTCGGAGTTCCGACAATACTGCCTTGCTGTGCAGAGGTATATGTGAACGTCGGGTTCTCCGCACCGTACTTACGCTCGGCGTTGTTAATGGTAATTACAATAGGTAGTACCACCTTGACGATGTTCTGTGCCCCTACACTTGTTGCGCCATATACAAGGGCATATACAGCAGCTGAGGTCGCTGTTATAGTTAGCGCCTGCTTGCCACCTATAGTCTCCTGACCTATAGCTTCAGCCTCAATCTTTGTTCCGTCTGCGTTATAGAAGTCAACATTGGAACCTTCAGCCAAATCCAGGAACCAGTAGAGTTTGTCGCCTATGGTGCAGTCGAACTTATAACCCTGCACATTACAGCCCGTTGGAGCCGCGAGTGTGCTTTCCTGTTCACTTACAAGTGTTAGCATGTGGGTATCGACAGCTTTCTTATATCCCGTAATTTCTTGGGTTACAGCCGATGAGCCCGTACCAAGATTGTTGAACACCTGAAGTCCGAAGGTTATATCCTGCGTGCACATCACATTATTGGTAGCAACGTCGAACTCATAGTCGGCAGGAATGCTTTCAATTTCCACGCCATCAACAACGAGTTGTGCCTCGTCAATTGTCAGTGTGGCAGTAGGCTCCACTTCTACCCTCTTGCGCGGGTTGTCATTGAACCAGTATTCGTAAGCCACTATCTTGTCGCCAATGACTAATTCCGCAGGATCTGCAGGTACCATGAAGTACGACAGCAGTGCCGGACTGTAGTGTCCCTGCTCGTCTTTCACCTGACAGCTAATACTGTGCAAGCCTGGAGCAAGAGTAGTCAAATCAATGTCGAGGTTCACAATGCCTGAAGCAGCAATTGTCTCTTCCACAGCATTTTCAATATCCTTGTCAATCCAGTAGCGGTAGTTTACAAGACTGTTCTCTGTGGTTGACGATGCCTGTGGCACCATGAAATACTTGGTAAGCGTAGAACTGCTGTGTCCGTTGGTGTCAAGTACTCTGAATGACAGGTTGTGCAAACCTGGAGGGAGCGAAGTCAGGTCGAGGTCTGTATCAACAATCCCTCCTGCACCGAATGTGCCTGATTTGCGCTCATCGTACTTGCGGTCTATCCAGTACTCATAGTTCGCAAGGACATTCTCTTCCGTTGACGTTGCCTGTGGCACCAAGAAATACTTGGTAAGCGTAGAACTGCTGTGTCCGTTGGTATCAAGTACTCTGAATGACAGGTTGTGCAAACCTGGAGAAAGCGACGTCAGGTCGAGGTCTGTATCAACAATCCCTCCTGCACCGAACGTGCCTGATTTGCGCTCATCGTACTTGCGGTCTATCCAGTACTCATAGTTTGCAAGGACATTCTCTTCCGTGCTGTGCGTCTGGGGCACTACGAAGAACTTCGTATGAATGGCACTCCAACGTCCGTCGTCCATTCCCGCCCTGAAGGCTATGGAGTGAACACCTGTCGGCAGTGATGACAAATCAATTTGTGCAGTCCATTCGCCCGCAGTGGCAACAGTCGTGATGCGGCTGTCCATTTGCCGGTCTATCCAATATTCACACTTTGTGGCGGCAGTCTGTGCCGTCGCAATAATGCAACAGAGCAAAGCCAGCAAGGACAGTACTGTTTTTTTCGTTCTGTTCATTGTCTGTCTCTGTTTTAATGGTTATTCTGATACCGGGCGTGCCTCTGCCTTGATACTGATACTCAGTTTGCCGTCAACGGTCTTGCTGGCAATGGTGCTCTGGGTAATGCGTGGAGTAGAAGGTATTAAGTCCCATGGGAAATCGCCACCTGTAGGACCTACCGCTTTAGCGTCTGTACCTGCAAACTTCGTAGGATTGTTTAAAACCCACTTACGAGCCTTGTTATCAGCATCAAAGAAGTTCAAATCATTCTGATGGTCTGCAAAGAACGTTGCCCAGTCAATCCATTCCGGCTGGTAGTAACAGTTGGTAGTGGTATTCAAACTGTTATTGCTCATTGCTGCCTGCCAACCAAGACAATTTACAAGTACTGCACCACCTTGCACAGCCCTATTATTGAAAATACAGTTTTCATAATAGTACGGACCGTTATATCCATCAGAGCCATAGCTACTGTAGAATGCAAGAACATTATTCTTAACGATTATACCACTTGTTTCCGCATTAAAACCATCAATGCGCCACTGTATCCAACTGTTTTCTATAGTAAAACCTGTAGCAGTGGTGCTATAACCGTAAATTGCACCTCTTACATAACACTGGCGAATAACGAACTGGTCACAATGCTCACGAATGTTAATGCTGTTGAAACTGCACTTAACAATCTTAAATCCTGCGATAAGTTCATCGTTGGAAGCGTTGTTGATATTTATATCACCATTGATATATAGGCCCTCCATATAGATGTTATCTTTATGCTCATTGTAAATGCCGTTCATAGTAATGGCGCCATTAAGTAATGTTCGTCCGACACCTGTTTCGGTATCATCCAAATAGCCGGCACCATAAATCTTTACCGACTTGTCAATGTTACCAGGAACATTGAACGAGCCTGATGAAAGAGTAATGATGCTACCGTCCTGAGCTTCTGCCAAAGCCGAAGTCAAAGCATTAATTCCATAAAAAACCTTGCTCACGTCACCTGTTTGCAAAGTAGCCGTTGTAGCTTCCGTTTGCTGTGCGTTAGCTGTCATTGCACATATAAGTGCCACTAATGATAGAAATAATTTTTTCATAGTTAACTGTGTTTTGGTTAATAATAAAGAAATTAAAAAATTCTGTTGGCAAATATAAGTAAAAAAAGAAGTAGCTTACTGCCACATACGAAAAATAAACTGCCAAAAGGGTTCTGGCAGTCATTTTTTATAAAAAAAATAAGAAATATATTATTGCTGACTTAGCCATTCGCGGGTAGTCATACCAGTAGCCTCCTTGAAAATGCGGAAGAATGAACGCTCACTGGAGAAACCTGCATCCATATATATCAGCAACACGGACTTGTCAGGATGTTCACGCAACTGCTGTTTGGCATACTCCACACGGTAGCTATTGACGAACTGCGAGAATGTCTGTCCCTGCTCCGTCTTGATGCAGCTTGTGACATAGTACGTATTGGTAGCGAGGGCTGATGCCACGTCGGCAGCCTTAAGATCGCTATTGCGGAATAGCTGCTCTTGGTCCATAAGCTTACGTATTCGTGACATGAGATTCTTGCTGCGTGAGTCTTGCAAAGTATATGTTTTACTTGAAGACCTACGACTACGAATGAACATAATTAGAGCTGCTACTATGACAAGAGCGGCAACACCACACAACCAAATGTATATGTTGCCCCATAAGGTATTGTCAGCGTATTCTTTCTTGCCTCCGCCTACACGAATGAGCCACGCTGATGCGGTAGGCTCGTAGTTAGTGCTTTGGAAACCTGTCTTCGCATTGCCTCCAATGATAGCAATATCACCGTCGGCAGTAAGTACAGGAATATTGAAACCGAAGTCTGGCAGTGGTTCAGTATAATAGACAGTAAGCGGAGCGGGCTGACTAGTGTATTCTATACAGAGTATATAGAGTCGCTTTTCACTATCAACACCTATGATATAGGCTTTTTGGCTACTGCTGTCAACAATGACAGAACCTTGCCATATAATGCGTCCACCGACGGAAGAAGTCTGGGGAATGGGAGCAACGGTAGGCAGCAACGAGAAGACAGTATCGCGCGCCATCATCAGCGCTAAAGAGTCCTTATTGCTGGCTAAAAACAGGTAGCTAAAGGTGCCGCCTGACACGTTGGTTATGAATTTATCACTATTATGACTTAATGGGCCCGGAGGTCCTACGGGTTTCCAGCGTTGCAGAAGTGGCACCATGAAAGGTTCACCACGCAGTCTGTCAACAATGGCTGCGCTGTCACCGAGTGACTGTCCTCGGGTACCGTAGCTACCGAAGATGAGTACGTCATTTTTAGCTGCACGCAAGATGTACGGTGCAGAACGCTCCACACTAACATTCTTAGCAAAACTGAAGTTACCCTTTCCGTCGTACATCTCTATGCCGTCGGGAGCGTACCAGTTGCCACTGATGACTACACGTCCACTGTCTATTGCAAGACCACCTAACATGGTTCGCTTCATATCCAGACATCCATAGTTACCGAAAGTGTGGGTACGTATATCGTAAAGCTCGGCTTCAAAAGTCTGTCCAATGCCGAGATTGTCCTTATGACCGCCCGCTACAAGTATCTTATCTTGAGTTATTCTGACTGCCAAACCGTCATCATGCGGATAAGTCATCTGCATGGTGTGCCACTTGCCTTCCCTCAAATATTCTGCTGTAGCTGTGGGAATAAAGCCCGTGGTATGACCACCAAATACGATGAGTTCTCCGTTAACATAAAGCGTATGATGTCCCACACGCGGAATATTCAAATCGGGCAGTCGCTCCGCCTGAATCTTTACCATAGGGCACGAAACTTTGTCTTGGTGAGCATCTCCCCAAGCATGTCCATACGACATCAGTGCGCATATAAATATAATAATGTGTTTCGTAGTGCTTTTTGTATTGTTCCGACGACAAAGGTACGATTTAATAAACGAAATACCAAATAAAAAAACAATTTTTCTTGGTTTTGTCCTCGCTTATGCGTACTTTTAAATAAGATACTTTCACTCAAGAATAAAAATAAATCAGCATTTATTTTGTATTCTCTTCGCTTAATCGTATCTTTGCAAAAACTAACTAACAAACATAAAAATAAAAGAAGTATGAGCAACATAGAATTGAAGCCTGCTTGCGTGTTCGAGCAGTTTGCGAGAATCAACCAGATTCCTCGCCCATCGAAGAAGGAAGAGAAAATGATAGAGTTTCTGCGTGAATTCGGAGAAAGTCGCGGACTTGAGACGAAGGTGGATGAGACGGGTAACGTGCTGATACGTAAGCCTGCCACGAAGGGTTACGAGAACTGCCCTACCCTGATTCTGCAAAGCCACATGGATATGGTGTGCGAGAAACTTGTTGACGTGGATTTCGACTTCGACAAGGACGCCATACAGACTTTTGTTGACGGCGAGTGGATGCGTGCTAAGGGTACCACACTGGGTGCTGACGACGGTATAGGCTGTGCCATAGAGCTGGCGGTACTCGACGCTAACGACATAGAACACGGACCGCTGGAGTGCGTATTCACACGTGACGAGGAGACGGGACTGACGGGTGCAGAGGGTATGAAACCAGGATTTATGACTGGCGACATGCTGGTGAACCTGGACTCTGAGGACGAAGGACAGATATTTGTTAGCTGTGCCGGCGGTAGAAACACTACGGCTACCTTCCACTTCGAGAAGGAAGAGGCACCACAGGGAATGTTCTTCATGAGCGCCCAGATAAAGGGTCTTATAGGCGGACACTCGGGTGACGACATCAACAAGAAGCGTGCTAACAGTATAAAGTTGATGGCACGATTCCTGTACCAGACACAGGAGCGCTACGGACTGAGACTGGTGCAGTTTAACGGTGGTAAGCTGCACAACGCCATTCCTCGTGACGCACAGGCTATCTTCGCCGTTCCTGCCGACAAGAAGGAGAATGTCAAGGCTGACTGGAACATCTACACGGCACAGGCGGAGGAAGAGTACCACGTTACGGAGAAGAACATGCAGTTCATCATGGAGAGCGCAGAGCCTGCAAAGGTGATAAAGAAGGAGGTGAGCACACGACTCATCCAGGCTCTTCAGGGAATACACAACGGCATACTGGCAATGTGTCAGGACGAGGAGATAGCATGGCTCGTAGAGACGTCAAGCAACCTTGCGAGTGTTGAGACAAAGGACTCTGAAATCACAGTCCTCACAAGTCAGCGCTCAAACGTTATGAGTGCCCTTGACAATATGGCGGCAACGATAAAGGCTACGTTCCAGTTGGCGGGTGCCGAGGTGGTTCAGGGCGACGGCTACCCAGCATGGAAGATAAATCCTAACAGCAAACTGACGAAGCTGACTGTTGACACATACAAGAAGCTCTTCGGTAAGGATCCTAAGGTATTGGGAATACATGCAGGACTGGAGTGCGGACTCTTCTCGGAGAAGTATCCTAACCTGGATATGGTGTCGTTCGGTCCTACCCTTCGCGGTGTTCACTCGCCCGACGAGCGACTGCTTATTCCTACCGTTGATATGGTGTGGAGACACTTGCAGGAGATTATGAAAGGGGTTAGAGGTTAGTGGTTAGAGGTTAGAGAGTATTTTAGAGGTTAGAGGTTAGAGGGACTTTGGCACGATGTTTGCATGATTGTTTGTGAAAACGATAAAACAACAAAACAATAACAATATGCAAAAAGGTAATATCGGGGTTACTACAGAGAACATCTTCCCCGTGATAAAAAAGTTTCTCTACTCTGACCATGAAATATTCCTGCGCGAGATGGTGTCTAACGCCGTTGACGCTACGCAGAAACTGAAGACACTTGCCGACAAGGGAGAGTTTAAAGGCGAGATGGGCGACATCACCGTCCACGTAAAACTCGACGAGAAGGCGGGAACGCTGACCATCAGCGACCGCGGTATCGGTATGACCGAAGAGGAAATAGACAAGTACATCAACCAGATAGCATTCTCGGGAGTTACCGACTTCCTCGACAAGTACAAAGACTCTGCCAACGCCATCATAGGACACTTCGGACTGGGTTTCTACTCTTCGTTTATGGTATCGAAGAAGGTGGAGATCATCACACGAAGCTACAAGGACGGCGCAAAGGCTGTGAAGTGGTCGTGCGACGGCAGTCCTGAGTTTACCATCGAGGACGCAGAGAAGGAAGACCGCGGCTCAGACATTATATTATATATAGACGACGACTGCAAGGAATACCTGGAGAAGTTCCAGATAGAGCAGCTGCTTAACAAGTACTGTAAGTTCCTGCCCGTTCCCGTTGCCTTCGGCAAGAAGCAGAAGTGGTCGGAAGAGGAGAAGAAAATGGTGGAGACCGACGAGGACAACGTGATAAACAGCGTTGAGCCTCTGTGGACAAAGACCCCTTCAACACTGAAGGACGAGGACTACAAGTCGTTCTACCGCACCCTCTACCCTATGCAGATGGACGAGCCCCTGTTCTGGATACACCTTAACGTGGACTACCCGTTCAACCTGACAGGTATTCTGTACTTCCCGCGCATAAAGCAGAACATAGACATACAGCGCAACAAGATTCAGTTGTACTGCAACCAGGTATTCGTAACCGACCAGGTGGAGGGAATCGTGCCTGAGTTCCTGACGTTGCTTCACGGTGTCATAGACTCGCCGGACATCCCTCTGAACGTGAGTCGTAGCTACCTGCAGAGCGACCGCGACGTAAAGAAAATATCCACATACATCACAAAGAAAGTTGCCGACAGGCTGAGCTCTATCTTCAAGGAGAACCGCAAGGAGTACGAGGAGAAATGGGACGACCTGAAGATTTTCATAAACTACGGAATGTTGTCGCAAGAGGACTTCTACGACCGCGCCAAGGACTTCTGTCTGCTGAAAGACGTTGACGGCAAGCACTTCACGCTGGACGAGTACAAGACCCTCATCAAGGACAACCAGACCGACAAGGACGGCAACCTCGTTTATCTGTATGCTAACGACAAGGACGAGCAGTACTCATACATAGAGGCTGCGAAGAGCAAGGGCTACAGCGTGCTGCTGCTTGACGGACAGTTGGATACCCCAACAGTATCGATGTTCGAGCAGAAACTGGAGAAGACACGCTTTACACGTGTTGACGGCGACACCATAGACCGACTCATCGTTAAGGAAGAGGCACAGAAGAGCGACCTCGACGAGAAGCAGTCTGACAATCTGTCAGAGGCGTTCCGCTCACAGATGCCTAAACTGGAGAAGACTGAGTTCAACGTAGAGGTGCAGGCTCTCGGTGAGCAGTCGCAGCCTGTGGTGATAACACAGAGCGAATATATGCGTCGTATGAAGGACATGAGTCGCTACCAGCAGGGAATGAGCTTCTACTCACAGATGCCCGACGCCTACAGCATTGTTCTTAACAGCAACCACCCGCTGATAAAGCGTGTGCTGGACGATGTGAAGGACAAGGAGAAAGACAAGGTTGCCGAATATGCTAAGGGCAACCCCGTAGTAAGTCAGCTCATAGACCTCGCCCTGCTGCAGAACGGCATGCTCAAGGGTGCTGCCCTCGACACATTCCTAAAGCGTTCTGTAGAGCTTATAAAATAAAGACGTAGAAAAGCGAATTTACAAGTAATACCAACAACATGTACAACGGTATCAGCGGTACTATATACGCTATGCCGTTGTACATTATTTTATATATATCCACGAGTCCTGTCTGTTGACACAAAGAGCCATAGGTGATACTCATAACGATAACGATGATTGCAACCACAGGGACAATGCTGGCAGAGAAACTGCTGGGGAACAGGGTGCCGACGCTGCTGAGCAGGATGGCGTGAGGAATACAGGTAAGGAGCACGAGGACGAGTGCCGCAAGGACAAACTCCACAAAGACTACGATAACGGCAAAACGCTCACGCGAAGAGAGTGTGCCGAAGTTGGTGAGAGCCCTCGCAAGACCGCTGCTTCGCACGCTGCCGTAAGCCATAGCACAGAGTACTATCCATATAAGCACGGGCGAAGAGAGCATCGTAGTGAGGTTGCGGAAGAACCAGCGGATGCCCTCGGAACTGAGCATGGAGTTAACATGCCAGTCGGGACGTGCCGCAGCGAGCAACCACGACACAAGGACCAACAGCAGCTGGGCAACAAACACCGTCAGCGACAGTCCCGCGAGAATACTTATCACCTTATTCTTCATCGGCATGGAGATTATCGACGTCGAGGATGTGCAGTTCGAAGGCGCGCACCACAAGACGTGTAGCATTGACATTAACGCGTCCGTTGCCGCCGGGGAAGAGTTTCTGGATGAGGTCGTTCTGACGTTTCTCAAGACTCTTCACGCCAAAGGGCATACCGCGGAGGTTGGTAATCTGGTCCTTAGTATATCCTAATGCCAGGTGACGCAGGAAACGCTCGTCGTACTCGTCAATCTCGTAATCTACAAGTGCCTCCTGGCGCATAAGCTCGGAAGACACGCTACGCTTGAAACGCTCAACGAGTTTCTCGAGGATGGGCTGGTTGAACACCATTCGTTTTCCGCTCATAACACTCGACACGTCGCCGTAGGTAAGCAACTCGCCGCTCTTGAGACAGATGCCGTCAGCACCAGCATCGAGGACATCGACCCACAGCTTTTCGTTGAGTATCTCACCGGTGAAGATGAGCACCTTGACGTTAGGACGTGTCTCCTTCGTCTGGCGACATATCTCCACACCTATCGTTGTGGAACCGCCGAGACCGAGGTCGAGCAACACGAGGTCAGGCTCCTGCTGTTTCATGAGTTTCCAATAGGCCGACTCGTTCTCTGCCGTACCTATTATCTGAGCCTCCGGGATTTCGTTTCTAAAAATTCCCTCAGTACCCTTCAGTTCGAGGGGCACATCTTCTACGATAATTACTTTAAATGGTTGCATAATTGTTGTGGTAATGTTATCATTATTACTGTGTCCTCGCCTACTCCCCGTGTGGATATGCCACATTCGCGCAGGTGGGTTGACTCGCTAATCTCGCGGACTATCTGTCGGCAAACGAGGAAGGGGATATTCTTCACGTCAGGCACGAAGAAGTCGCGATATTCATAACGTGCCATAACGACCTTGACAACAGTAGTATGCCTGTTGTTGTCGGCAGGTGGGTCGAGAGAAATCTGCATAGCGCCCTTGCTCTCCTGCCTCAGGAGCTCCAGTAGGTAATCCACCATAGAAGCGTCGGGCCTGAGGGCGTCGAGTTGTCGCATAGCCTGTGCAGAGAGTATTGTGTAGAGTTCCTTGTAGTAGTTGACCACCTCCTGAAGTGCAGGCAGCTGTTCCGAAGAGCTGTCGGAAGGCAGCAGCTGACTAATCCTGTTGGGGTAATACATCGTCTCGTGCTTCAACGTACTGAGGCAGTTGTCGAGAACATTATTACTGATGTAGTATTTCTGGTTCTCGTACTCCAGACGGTGTAACTCGTCAATGGATAGTTCTATGTCGAGGTTCTTATCCTTGCTGACGGTGATGTTCTGCTTGAGAGCCTCAGCAATTCTTTTAACTATCTCGCGGAGGTGGTCAGGGTATTTCCTCGTGTCGATAGCAGCGATGCGCTGGCTCTTCTCCTCGTCGCTGATATCGTCGAAGAGCATGCGGTTTATCTTCTCCACCTGTTCCACACAATAGCGGTAATACAGTCGTTGACGATAGTACAGCAGGTAGTACGACAGCAGTATCACCACGAGGAGTATAACGAGGAGTATCACCGCCACAGTACGTGTTTGCGACGAAGCCTGCATGGTGCGCACATAGTCGCCAAGCGACTTGTCGGCAGATATTTCCTTGTACAGCTGTGTATATACACGATTGTTATAGTGATACAGTTCCCACTTATGAAGGGCAAGAGCAGCCACAGCAACCTCGTTGCGCAGCTCCAGGATGACGTCGTAGTTGGTTACGAAACCTCGGTGCAGCCACGTTATCTCGGCGGGCTCTCCGCCGCGGGTGTTGGCGAGAGTCATAGGCTGCAGACTGTCGGGCAGCGTCTTGTTGATGAGCACTATGGCGCTGTCGGCATAGGCTATTGCTGCGGAATAGTCGCCTGCGATGTTGGCATAATACACCTTATTAGAATATATACTTGCGGAGTCTGCCTGTGCCTGTACCGTCGTCAACGACATGCAGAACATAGCCAACAGACACAGTGTGCGGGCGATGCCTTTAGGTAGGCGGAAGGCGAAACGCGAGCCTTTGCCAACAGTGCTCTCCGCCGTAAGTGTGGAGATGTTGAATATCTTGCTGGTCTTCTTGTACTGCTCTATTATTCCGCGACAGTTCATCAGTCCGAAGCCGTGACCTCCGTTAACCTTATGATTGAAGATGTCCTGCAGTCGGTCCTCTTCTATTCCTTTACCAGTATCGGTTACTGAGACCTCCACAAACTCTGGTGTCTCCGTTGCCGAGAGGGTTACGCTGCCGCCATCGGGAGTAAACTTCCTGGCGTTGTCGGCTAAGGTGTTAAGCATAAACAGCGTCATCACACGGTCTGCCTTAACTACAGCCGGAGTGTTGTCAACACGCAGCTCTATGCCCTTCAGCTGGAACGACATCCTTGAACGCTTCACTACGTCGAAGAGTTCCTGCAACGGGAAACTTTCTATTCTAAGTGACAGCTGTCCCTGTCGCAACTGTATCCATTGTGTGAGGACGTCGTTATATTCGTTAATCTTTGCCGTCAGTTCCTCTACATACTTATAGCGTTCCTGTCGAACGTCGTCATTTTCCTTCGTTTCGATGAGTTTGTTTACCTCGTGGATAATACGGTCAATGAAAGGTGTGACGCTATTGACGAGGAACACCTTCGCACGATTTTCTATGTTTCTGCGACGGTTACTCTCCAACGTCAGTTCTGCCACTTTCCTTTCTTCGTTAATCTCTTCGTAGCGGTTGTTCAGCTCCTCGAGTTTTTGTTGGCTGTCCTCGCTCCACTGTTTCAGGGGTTCAAGAAGAGTGTCGAGTGTCTGTGAGCTGTCACGATGATTACGCAAGTAACTTATTATGAGAAGCATTATCACCACAGCTAGAATCATCAGCGCCACAGCGAGAATCATCATATTTAGCTGTCCGAGGGTGTGGTCAAGCTGTTCTGCACGTGCCTCCAGCTGTCGGTCCTGACGTGTGGAGTCTTGCATGTCGAGGTAGATGTTGCGGTTATAGTCGCTCTGGGGTTTATCGTCGAGGGCGGAGTATGTCAACGACAGTCGTTCGCGAATGCTTGCCACGAGGTCAGGAGCCTCGTTAATCATTTTGCTCTCGTGTAAAGCGCGTTCCAGACACGCTATTGCGGAGCGGTAGTCGCCGATGTTCCAATAGCACGATGCCAGCGTTCTGTATGCTCCTGCTACCTGATAGACGTCGCCGTACTTCCTGAATATCTCGAGAGAACGTTCTGCAAGATAGCCAGCAAGTAAGGAGTCGGGCATCTGGTCGGGATTGATAAACTTCATTGCGGGCAGGTTGTCGGCGATGAGTCTGTCGCGAACGTTCTTTTCAAAGAGGTGCTCACTCATCCCCTGCAGGGCATTAGCCTCCCAATACACGTCGCCGCTGCCGTGTGCCAGCAGGAAGCAGCGCATAAGATAGTCCCATTCTGTTTGGTTTACCTCTTCTGGTGTACCGCCGGAGATTATACCTCCTGCACCTATCTGATAAACGTAGTTAAGATACTGTGCAGTATCGTTAAGCACCAGTCCGTTTCCGTTAATTTCGTTTAGCGCATCAATTGAGGGCTGTTCAAGTCCTACATAATAATAATATGTGGAGGTGACGATGGCGAACTCACTTTCCGCATATACGAGTCGCTGTTGCTGTCGGCTGTCAAGGGTACTGCGTTCCTCCTCGATGCGTGCCCTTGCGCGCTGCGCTTTCTCGCTGAAGTCGTAGAAGTCTTTGTTGCGCGACTCTCGCTGACAGAGTCTCATCTGCTGTATGTTGGCAATGAAGAGCTCTATCTGGTTGTCGCTACCGCCAATAACACTATCCAGTTGGGCTGCAGCAAGCTTGTAATCCATCTTCGCAATACTCACGAAGGCAAGGTTATTAAGGGCTTCTGCCCTTCCGGCATCGTAGTTCGTTGCAAGCGTCAGAGCTTTCCTGGCATAGGTAGCTGTGGAATCAAGGTCTTTGTAGTGATAGGCGTATGATAAAGAATTCAGCCTGTCCACCGCTTGCCTATCGGACGGTGAACAAGCTGAAATAAATACTAAAAGTACAAGAATCAGATTATGCGCGAGCCTTTGCACAATATCCGAGAGCCTCCTTGCACTTGTCTGTTACGTACTTCCAGTCGCCGGCCTTCACCTTGTCGCTTGGGAAGAGCTTAGAGCCCATACCTACGCAGAAGACGCCAGCCTTGAACCACTTTGTAAGGTTCTCTTCCTCAGGAGCCACGCCACCAGTAACCATAATCTTAGACCAAGGCATTGGAGCCATAAGACCCTTGATAAGGTTAGGACCAACAACGTCACCTGGGAATACCTTTGTGAAGTCGCAGCCTACCTCCTGTGCCTTACCAATCTCAGAAGGTGTCAGACAACCTGGGCAGTATGTCACGCAACGACGGTTGCAGACAACAGCGATGTCGGGGTTAAACAAAGGACCTACAACAAAGTTTGCGCCCATCTGGATGTAGAGTGATGCTGTAGGAGCGTCAACAACAGAGCCGATACCGAGAGCCAGTTCAGGGCACTCTGTGTTAGCCCACTTTGAGAGCTCTGCGAACACCTCATGAGCGAAGTCGCCGCGATTGGTGAACTCGAAAGCGCGTACACCACCCTCGTAGCAAGCCTTGATTACGTTCTTACATACTTCAACATCCTTGTGGTAGAACACAGGAACCATAGGTGCTTCGGCAATTTTTGCCATCACCTGAAATTTATCAAATTTTGCCATAATTATTCTTTATATTCACGTTTTAGGATATAGGAACCATTCTCTACAGCTACCAATTCCCACCCCTCGAAACCAAGTTCGTTGAGTTTCTTCTCGGTACCGAAGACTGGCGTTATAATCTTATATTCGTATTGTTTCATAATTAACGCTGAACACGTCCATTAGCATTACCACCAGCAAGAGACTCTACTTCGTCAGCACCAACGAGGTTGAAGTCACCATTGATAGTGTGCTTGAGAGCAGAAGCAGCAACAGCGAACTCGAGAGCCTCGCCCTGAGTCTTCTTTGTCAGCAGACCGTGGATAAGACCACCTGAGAAAGAGTCACCACCACCAACGCGGTCGATGATTGGGTTAATCTCGTAACGCTTGCTCTGATAGAACTCCTTACCGTCGTAGATAAGAGCCTTCCAGCCGTTGAATGTTGCTGAGTAGCTCTCACGGAGAGTAGAAACAACATACTCGAAGCCGAACTCTTCCTTCATCTGCTTGAAGATCTTCTCATAACCGCTTGCGTCAGTCTTTCCGCCTTCTACGTCAGCATCGGGCTTGAAACCGAGACAGAGCTCTGCGTCTTCCTCGTTGCCGATACAAACGTCAACATACTTCATCAGAGGACGCATGATTGAGATAGCCTTCTCTGAAGTCCACAGCTTCTTGCGGAAGTTAAGGTCAACAGAAACCTTTACTCCGTGACGCTTAGCAGCTTCGCAAGCGAGCTTTGTCAACTCAGCAGCCTTGTCAGAGATAGCAGGAGTAATACCGCTCCAGTGGAACCAAGCAGCACCTTCCATGATTGCGTCGAAGTCGAAGTCAGAAGGATCAGCCTCAGCAATAGCACTGTGTGCGCGGTCGTAGATAACCTTTGAAGGACGCATGCTGGCACCAGTCTCTGCATAGTACAGACCTACGCGCTCACCACCACGAGCGATGAAGCGTGTGTCAACACCATAACGACGAAGAGCGTTAACAGCAATCTGTCCAATCTCGTGCTTTGGAAGTTTTGTTACGAGGTATGCCTCGTGACCATAGTTGGCTACTGAGACAGCAACGTTAGCCTCACCACCGCCAGGGATGATACGGAATGACTCACTCTGAATAAAACGATCGTTACCGTTTGGAGAAAGGCGAAGCATAATTTCACCTAAAGTTACGATTTTTGCCATAGATAATTTTGTTTTTTAATTTTTGAAATGTTTATAGATTAACTTGTCAATTTGTGCTTTTTTATGTGCCTTTGCGTTTTTCTGTGTGCAAATATACAAATAAAAAACAAATAAATCATTTTTTTCAAGAAAAAAGTTAGTGTGTTTTCGCACAATTGAACTTTTTTTAGTATTTTTGCAAGCGGAACGGCATAATGTGCACGTAAACATTTAAAATTTACAAACAAAAATGGCTCCAAAAGTACGTATCAAAGACATTGCAGAAAAGTCGGGAGTTTCTGTAGGTACCGTTGACCGCATCCTACACAATCGTCCCAACGTGTCAAAGGCGGCACGTGAAAAGGTTGAGAAGGTCCTCAAGGAAATAAACTATCAACCTAATGTGTACGCAAGTGCACTCGCATACAACAAGTCTTACAGCTTCCATATTATAATGCCTCGTCACGACAGCGAGACATATTGGGAGGAGATAGAAGAGGGCGCCATGAGAGCCTGCGACGCACGCCGCGACTTCCACATCGACGTTACTATTCACCGCTACGAGCGCTTCAACACCAAAGACTACTCAAAGAATTTCCAAGAATTACTTGACGCATCGCCAAGCGGTGTCGTCATCGTCCCCAGCGAACTCGAGGTGACAAAGAAGTTTACTGATGTACTGCACGACAGGGACATCCCCTTCATACTCCTCGATTCGTACATGCCGGACCTCCGTCCGTTGTCGTTCTACGGTCAGGACTCTTTCAGTAGCGGCTACTTTGCAGCCCGAATGCTGATGTTACTGGCTCACGACGATAAGGAAATAATGCTCATGAAGCAGACCAAGAACGGACAGGTAGCAAGTAAGCAGCAGGCAAACCGCGAAGTAGGTTTCCGTCACTATATGCGCGACCACTTCCCCTCTGTAAAGATTCACGAGCTGGACCTGCCTCTCGACAAGTCGCACGACGAGAACGAGGCTACGCTGGAGGCTTTCTTCAAGAAACACACTAACGTTCACCATTGTGTGACACTTAGCGCCAGAGCCCACGTAGTCGGCGAGTTCCTGTTGCGTACAAACCGCAGAAACATACAGATTATGGGCTACGATATGGTGGAAAAGAACGCTACCTGTCTTCGCGAGGGATCCATCTCGTTCCTCATCGCACAGCATGCCTATATGCAGGGCTACAACTGCGTTGACACCCTATTCAAGGCTATCGTCTTGAAACAAGAGGTACCGCCAGTAAACTATATGCCAATAGAGCTGCTTTCTAAAGAGAATGTGGACTTCTATCGTCGTACACAAGCATAAATCACTAAAACAATTATACAAAAAACAAAACTATGGAAACATCAGCATTTATCAAAATCAACCCTGCCGACTCAGTGGTTGTATGTCTGCGCCCCATAAAGGAAGGCGAAGTTATTAACGTGGACAACAAAGCCATCAAAGTTCTGCAGGACACGCCAGCAGGACACAAGGTGCTCCTCATGGATGCTCCCGAGGGTACCAACATTATAAAATACGGCTACCCTATAGGTCATGCACGCAAGGACCTGAAGGCAGGAGAATGGGTTAACGAGAATAACCTGAAGACAAATCTTGCAGGTACACTCACATACGAGTATCATCCTGTAAACGAGAAACTTAACATCGCAAAGTCAAACAGAACATTTAACGGATATGTACGCAAGAACGGCGAGGTCGGAATACGCAACGAGGTATGGATTGTGCCTACCGTAGGATGTGTCAACGGTATCGCAGAACGTCTTGCTGCAAAACTTGAAAAGGAAACTGGTCTTGAGGGTATCGACGCCGTTCATGCATGGCATCACAACTTCGGATGTTCACAACTTAGTGGAGACCACGAGAACACTCGTAAGGTGCTCCGCGACATTGTGCTCCACCCCAACGCAGGTGCCGTACTGGTACTCTCACTCGGATGCGAGAACAACCAGCCCGACCAGTTCGAGAAACTTCTTGGCGACTATGACAAGAGTCGCATAAAGTTCCTCATCACCCAGAAGGTGGAAGACGAGATGGAGGAAGGAATGAAGATTCTCCGTGAGCTCTACAACTTGGCAAAGAACGACAAGCGCACAGAATGTCCTCTCAGCGAGCTCCGCGTAGGTCTTAAGTGTGGCGGCTCGGACGGATTTAGCGGTATCACAGCGAATCCGCTTGTCGGCGAGTTCTCAGACTTCCTCGTAGCTCAGGGCGGAACATCCATACTTACCGAAGTTCCCGAGATGTTTGGTGCAGAGACCATTCTCATGAACCGTTGCGAGACACCCGAGCTCTTCGACAAGACGGTAAAACTCATCAACGACTTCAAAGAGTACTTCCTGAGTCACGGAGAACCTGTCGGCGAGAACCCTTCACCGGGAAATAAGGCAGGCGGTATCTCTACTCTTGAGGATAAGGCTCTGGGTTGTACACAGAAGTGTGGACGTGCTCCCGTAAGTGGTGTCCTCGGATATGGTGACCGACTGGAGAAGAAGGGCCTCAACCTGCTCTCGGCTCCTGGCAACGACCTGGTAGCAGCGACAGCTCTCGCCTCAGCAGGATGCCAGATAGTTCTCTTCACCACAGGACGCGGAACGCCTTTCGGCACCTTCATCCCGACAATGAAGATTTCAACCAACAGCACTCTCGCAAAGAACAAGCCTAACTGGATTGACTACAACGCAGGTCAGTTGGTTGACGGTGTTGACATGAAGACCGTTCTCGAGGGCTTCATCGACAAGATCATCGCTATTGCAAATGGCGAGAAGTCGCGCAACGAGGCCAACGGCTATAGCGAGATTGCGATATTCAAGAATGGAGTAACTCTATAGAATTGGAAATTGAGTCATAAGAAGGGCATATTAGCATTATCACCACTTGTGGTGTTTATCGTACTTTATTTAGTCACGAGCATTGTTGCTCGTGACTTTAACAAAGTACCCATCATTGTGGTGTTCATGATAAGCAGCATATATGCCATAGCCGTTACTGGCGGTCTCTCCGTACAAAAGCGTGTAAGCGTGTACACCCGAGGGGCTTCTAACGACGGACTAATCAGCATGCTGTGGATATTCGTTATGGCGGGAGCCTTTGCTAATTCGGCAAAGGATATGGGGAGCATAAGCTCCATCGTTTCACTTACAATGAACCTCCTACCCTCTTCTATGATTCTCTCTGGACTTTTCGTTGCCGCCTGTTTCACGTCGTTGTGCATAGGCACCAGCGTTGGTACCATCGTAGCTCTGGTACCCATTGCGGCAGGCATAGCCAATGTTACCGACGTCTCCGTACCTTTCATGACGTCGATAATCGTTGGCGGAGCACTCTTTGGCGACAACCTGTCGTTCATCAGCGATACTACTATTGCCGCCACACAGACTCAAGGCTGCAAAATGAGCGATAAGTTCCGCACCAATCTGTTCATCGTTACTCCTGCCGCCGTACTTATTATATTATTATATGTGTTCCTCGGCAGCGAGATTGAAACGCCACACTCCCACGTTGATACCTCTCCAAGCACTATACTGCCCTATATAGCTGTCCTCGTGGCAGCCATCTGCGGCATGAACGTTATGGCTGTGCTCACAATAGGCATCGCACTCACGGGGGTCATCGGCATTGCACAAGGTGCCTACGACCTCTACGGATGGTTCCACAGCATGTGGGTTGGCATAATGAACATGAGCGAACTGATAATAATAACGATGATGGCGGGCGGGCTCCTTGAACTGATAAAGGACAAGGGAGGCATAGACTACATAATAGCGTTACTGACACGACGTATCAACGGCAAACGCGGTGCCGAACTGTCTATTGCTGCGCTGGTGAGCTTCACCAACGTCTGCACAGCAAACAACACCATAGCCATCATTACCGTCGGTGGCATAGCCAAGAAAATATCCGAACGCTACGGCATAGACCCTCGTAAGTCGGCATCAATCCTTGATACGTTCTCGTGTTTCGTTCAGGGCTTAATACCCTACGGGGCACAAGTACTTATGGCAGCCGGTCTGGCAAAAATAACACCTATCGACATATTACCCTACCTGTACTATCCTTTCGCGATAGGCATAGCGGCACTAATGTCTATTTTATTCAGATATCCAAAACGCTACAGCTAATGAATGTTTTAACACGCAACTATTTCCGCATACTTCGAGAGGGAGCTTTCGGCGAAAGACAACCCATAGAACCAATGTCATCCTTCAAATGGCACCAGCTACGCGAACGTGCACATGAGGACAACGTAGAGTCGTACCTTCCAGGCAGCGAGGAGCCACACAAGGGACTGCGCGGACTTAGCGAATACAAAAAAGGACGTCGTCACAAGAACATAGAAAAGGCGGAATACCACGCCATCGACACCTCGATACACTCGCTCGACTTCCTGGAACTCATAGCATCAAACGTGCACCAGACAATAGCAGGAAGGACACGCATCGACGGAATAATTGAAATAGGACACTTCCTGCGTACAAAGGGCGACAAGGTTGACTTCATAAAGATAGAACAATGGCTACACAAACTGGGCATTTACAACATTGCTCAGCTACATGCCAGCATACTCGTTGAACTCTTCGGATTCACCCCCGACGAAGTGCCCTTCATACATCGCACTTCGCACAAGGCTGTGCGTCTTGCCACCGACACCCATAAGCTTACCTTAGCATTCCTGCCCTATTACCCTGCGGCAACGCTTCACAGCATGTTTTACCGACTGCATAAAAGCATCACACAGATAGAAGAATGAAAGTAGAACTGAGAGTCATACACACATCTGACGTCCACGGGACATTCTTTCCCTTCGACTTCATAAACCGAAGAAGCATAACAGGCTCTTTGGCTCGTGTGGCTACGTACATCGACGTGCTACGTTGCGAATATGACGATAATCTCATCTATCTTGACGGAGGCGACATTCTTCAAGGACAGCCCACATGCTACTATACCAACTACGTGAAGCCCGACAAACCCAACCTCGCTGCCAAAATTGCAAACTATTTGAAATTCGATGTCGAGACTTTTGGTAACCACGACATCGAAACGGGTCATAAGGTCTTCGACAAATGGATGAAGGAATTAAACTGTCCCGTACTCGGAGCTAACATCATCAATACCAAAACCGGAAAACCATACGCCAAACCATATACCATCATCGAACGACAAGGGGTGCGCATAGCTGTATTAGGACTTCTTACTCCAGCTATTCCACACTGGCTAAACCCGTCGTTGTGGAGCGGAATGCGCTTCGACGAGATGGTCTCTACGGCGCAACACTGGATGGATATTATCCGCAAGAAAGAGTCGCCAGACATCGTCATCGGACTGTTTCACTCGGGTCGTGAAGGAGGTATCAGAACAGAGAAATACAATGAGAACGCATCACTGCGCGTAGCTAAGGAAGTACCGGGCTTCGACCTCATTCTCTTCGGTCATGACCACGTACGATACAAGGGAAGAATCAAGAACGTCGAGGGCAAGCACGTTATGTGTCTCGACCCTTCATGCAATGCTCTTACCATCAGCGACGCACGCATCACGGTTGATATCAAGGACGGAAAAGTTGTCAACAAACACGTCTCCGGCGACATAGTGAACATTGGAGACCTTCCGGAGAGTCTCGAATTTATGGAATATTTCCAGAAAGACATTGACGAGATAAAACGTTATGTAAACCGTCCACTCGGAAAGTCCGACGCTCCTATGCACACCCGCGACAGCTATTTTGGCAATAGCGCTTTTAGCGACTTCATACACCAGCTGCAGCTTGACATCACACATGCAGACATCTCGTTCAATGCACCGCTGACCTACGACGCTGTCATCCCGCGCGGTACTATATATATGTGCGATATGTTCAACCTCTATCGCTACGAGAATCAGCTCTACGTAGTTCGTCTGACAGGCGACGAGGTTCGTCGTCATCTGGAGCTTAGCTACGACCGCTGGATATGCACCATGTCGTCGCCCGACGACCATATAATGAAGATGGACGAGGAGATTTTCTTCAATGCTCCTCACTATAGCTTTACCAACCTCGCTTTCAACTTCGACACAGCAATGGGCATCGACTACGAAGTTGACGTTCGTCGTCCCTATGGAGAACGAATACGCATACTACGCATGTCCGACGGCAGGGAGTTCTCACTTACCAAGACCTACCGCGTAGCTATGAACAGCTATCGTGGCAACGGTGGAGGCGAGCTGCTCACCCACGGTGCCGGAATACCACAGGAACAGCTAAAAGACCGCATAGAGTGGCAGAGTGAACTCGACCAGCGTCACTATCTCACCCGTGAAATAGAACGTCGCGGCACCATAAGTCCTCGTCCTGCCCACAACTGGCGCTTTGTCCCAGAAGAATGGACGGTTCCTGCCGTTGAGCGTGACCGCCAGTTGCTCTTTGGCAAAGCTGTCATACAAGGACTTACAAACAAACATATGTAACGCTATGTACATTAAAATACTCTCATCCTCCAGCGAACTGCCGTTACTCAACAACGACACTTTCCTTCATAGCGCCGAGATGTTTTCTATGCTTGAGAAAACAAGCTCCGTCACACCATATATGCTTGTTGCGTTCAACGATGACGGTACCGTTGCTGCCCACATGTTGGTAATCCTGAGAAATCGCCGATGGGTTATCCCCCCCTACTTCCTTACCCAGGGCAGAGTCTATGGATGCGGAGTATATGCCAACGAAGAGCAACGCGAGGAAATATTCCAAGAGCTGCTCACCACCGCAAACAAACTGTTCCGTCGCAAACGTTGCTTCTATGTTGAGTTTAGCGATATGCCACATAAGATGTTCGGCTATAGCGCACTCCGTAGTGCAGGCTACTTCCCCATTCCGTGGCTTGAAGTACGCAACTCTCTGCATTCCGTTCATCCTAAAGAACGACTCACCCCAGCTACCACCGAACTCATCGACAAAGCCGTCGCTTCAGGCGTAGTAACTACTGAGGTTACCGACTACGACGACTTCCGTGCCTTCTACCGAAAGCTACGCAGCTATTACCGCTTTAAGCGTCGCCGCTATGTTCCGGCGGAACGACTGTTCTACGAGATGTGGCAAAGCAACAAAGCACGGTTCTTCCTCACACGTCGCAACGGCAAAGTTGTCGGAGGAAGTTGCTGCCTCTATTCAGGCACCACAGCCTTTCTGTGGTTCCTCGTCGGCAAACGCTCCAGCAACCACTATCCATCGGCAGTAACTCTGTGGACGACAATTCTTAATGCTCATAGTCGCGGCTACCGCCACCTCAGATTCCTCGATGTCGGACTGCCCTACGAGCGCAGCCACTTCCGCGAATTCATTCTCGGCTTCGGCGGAAAGCCCATCAGTTCATACCGCTGGTTTCGCATTAACATCGGATGGCTCAACCGCCTCATCGCCTGGTGCTACAGGGAATAGAACCTTCCTCATAGAGTGAACATAAACTATAAACTAAAATACATAAATCGTAAGCTTCCGTCGCCACGTTTGCCGCAATTCATGAGAACTATTTCATACGAACAAGAAATAATATGAGAAAGATAGTAACTATAGTTTATGCGTTGGTTGCTACATCGTGTTTGGCGCAAGAGCCAATAAGCGACAGTACCAGTTATGGTGCGTGCATCATGCGCAATGACTCTATTGTTGGCATTAACGAGGATAAGCCTTTTGCCATGCACAGTGTGATGAAGTTCCCGCAAGCTTTATACGTCGCCGATTACCTGAGTCGGAAAGGGTTGAATCTCGATGACACTATCGTTGTCGATAAAGCAGACTTGATGCAAAACACATGGTCGCCAATGCTAAAGTTCTTTGAAGGTGTCAAAGCCTTTTCGTATGGAGAACTGCTGGAATTGTCTCTCGGACAGAGTGACAACAATGCCAGCGAACTCCTTTTCAAGTTTTGCGGCAAGCCCAAAGCTGTAGAGAAGTACATGAGAAAACTTGGATTCCGCGATATCCATGTCCGCATGACAGAGGAACAAATGCACAAAAAACCGGCAAAGGCTATCGAAAACAGTTCTACCCCCACAGAAATGATTCGTCTGTTCGAGTGGTTTCATCATCATAAAGACGACAACCAATATCTGACGTTCATCTGGAAGGCGATGGCTGACTGCTCAACAGGACTGAAACGAATCCCTGCTGCGATACCCGCAGATGCTCGTATCGTACATAAAACAGGTACGGGATTCCCATCTGCTGAAGGAGGGCAAGACATGAACGATGCAGGTATCATTCTCATGCCTGATGGAAACCACGTCCTTATCGCCGTCTTCACCACACACTCACCATCTGAGGCTGTAATAGCAGATATTGCCAGACAACTGTTAGCACAATGAAAAGATTACGACTCGGAGCAGTGCTCCACTTCCTTATCGCTATTGGCCACATCGGATGGCTCAACCGCCTCATCGCCTGGTGCTATCGGGAATAATTTGGCAAATGTACCCTGTATTTCAGCACCACCATCTCAGGCTTTGTATCCCTCCCCTGAATGGCAGCCATCTTATAATGCCGTTGTTGTGGTGTAAGACGGTCTATATTATTAGTCTTTCAAGCAGCCGATAGGAACAACCATTATGCCGTCAGTTCGAATATATGCATACTGTCCTACTGCAGTTAAAACCATCTTAAACGACGGTTTCTTCATTTTTGTCGTGTCAATCTTTTCTGCCAAGGTGTTTAGATTAGCAGCCCCTTCACCAATAAGCGTATCACCACCCAGTTTTATCTCAATAAGACCATAGCTTCCATTTCTCAAATGCACAACGGCGTCACATTCAAGACCACTCTTGTCTCTATAGTGGAATACGTCTCCGTCATTAGCTTCTGCATACACACGAAGGTCACGTACACACAGGGTTTCAAAAAATAATCCCAAAGTATTCAAGTCGTTCAACAAGTCATTTGGTCCTATTCCTAAAGCCGCGATAGCCAAAGAAGGGTCGACAAAATATCGTGTATCGCTGGTGCGTATAGAGGTTTTTGAACGTAGATTAGGATTCCATGCTGGCATATCCTCTATCACGAAAATCTTTTTTAAAGCCTTGATATATGAAGAGACCGTTTCGTCGCTCATGTCTTCCGAATCATTCGTTTTCATATCTTCTCTGATAGTGGGGATACTAGCCATTGCTCCTTGTAATCGTGCATATGAGCGCATAAGTCTCTTTGCACGGAACTCATCCCTTTCAACTCCGTCAACTCTTGAAATGTCAGAGCGTGTTATGGCTTCAAAATACTCTGTAACCTGACGAAGTGCAGCCTTCTGACTTTTCTTGGTTAGAGATTTTGGCCAACCACCTCGACAAATAGCATAAGCGATATCTTCCATCTTCAACGCACTCTCTCCATCAACCTTTTCCGGCTCAGCAAAAAGAGCTTTGATGCTCACGTCTCCCGAAGATTCTCCAGATTCCCACAACGTCATAGGCCGCATGGTGAGCCATGCGAAACGCCCTGCACCAGTATGGCGGATCTTTGATTTATCTGCAGGAACAGCAGAGCCTGTAAGCATAAACAAACCATCATCCTTTCTGTGGTCTGCTTCAAAACGCACCGCATCCCATATTTGAGGAGCTATCTGCCATTCATCAATAAGCCTTGGTGTATCACCCTGAAGCAGTCGTTTGATGTTAGTTTCCGCCAATTGAAGATTTTGCTGTATGTTTGCAGGATCATCCATATACAGAATGCTCTTAGCCTGCTGTTCTGCGGTAGTCGTTTTACCACAAGCCTTAGGTCCTTCAATAAGGACAGCACCCATTGCTTCTAATTTCTCTTCTAAAAGAATGTCTGCGATTCGCTTTCGATAATTGAATGTATTTTCAGCCATAATAATAACCTTATATGATTATCGGTGCAAAGATAGTAATTTTTCTTGAAACGAAAGAATATTTTACACACAATTTGGTCATTTGGCGAATTTTCATTTGGTCATTTGGCGAATTTTCATTTGGTCATTTGGCGGGTTTTCATTTGGTCATTTGGCCATCAGTTGCCTGTCCTAGTGGCATTAATAATAGCCTAAGCCGTGACAAGATGTGCATGTTTCGTGTCTATGTACCGTTTCTGTTCTATCGTATGACTTACCACATTCAGTACAGGTGGTCATCATTCTATCCAACCCACGTCCAGCACTTACGCTCCTTTCATACACTACTGTCTTTTCTCCATGGCAGCGTGTACAGGTCTTACGTTGTTTCTGATTACCTGTTGTTGAAGAACTGCTGCTGTCGTTATATGAAGAATTGTCACTTTCAACAAAAATGGGCATCGTCCCATTTTGATTTTTATTCTGATTTCGTGTCGTAACGGTTCCCTCACTTTTGGGTTCCCTCCTAGGAATCCATACACCTATATCGTTAAAGTCCCCGTAATCATCCATAGACTGAAATCCTTTATCTTCATCATAACGAAGCGCTTCGTATATTGGTGGTACAATCTCCCTCCCTGACATATCGCATGCTCCGTACATATCATTCATTCTAACAGATATCCATCCTTCATCCATTACAATTACATTGTTATAACCGCGTGCAAGGGGTATTATACATTGTCCGGTTTTAGTATAAGCACCTTCGATCTTGCTACCTTGTGCTTTTACGAGGAACCAACCTCCTACCGGACTAGTCATATAAAATACATTTCCAAACTTTTGAGGAATAATGATTCGTCCATCAATGGTTGCTGCTCCTACACCAGTAGGCCCATGTAGGGAAAGATATTCGAAACCATCATCCGCAACCATTTTCAAGCGTAATTGTGCAGTTACTACGGAACTTGAACATACAAGTGCCACAATCAAGGTAAAGAATCTTGCTTTCATATTTCTATTGTTATTAAGTATTAGTATTCTATTCAAAAACAGTCTCTTGTGGTATAAAATATCATCTAATGTAATTGTTCTTATAGTATTTCTCTTGCAATCCACGCACAGGCTTCTGCGTCAGCAAGGGCGTTATGATGGTTCTCTAAGCAGTAACCACACTCAGCAGCAACAGTGTGGAGCTGGTGATTCTCCAGATAGCGGAAGGCTCTGCGGGAGGCGGCAAGTGTGTCGTAGAACTCATAATCAGGATAGTCCATCTGATATACACGGAATACAGCCTTCAGACATCCTTCATCAAAAGGCTTGTTATGAGCAACAAGAGGAAGACCTTCTATCAGAGGTTCAATCTGCGCCCATACTTTGGGAAATACAGGGGCGTCATCTGTGTCTTCGTGACAAAGACCATGTACCTGCGAACACCAGTAGTTATAATAGTTCGGCTCTGGCTGGATGAGAGAATAGAACGTATCTACAATCTCACCATTACGCACAATGACGATACCAACGGAACAAACCGAAGAACGCTCGTTATTGGCTATTGGCTGTTTCGAAATCTATTGCTGCAAAGTCTTTCATACTGAATCACCTTCATATTTATTCCACATTCTTTTAATTTTTCCTGCAATTTCCTTACGAAGCCAGACATGACAAGGGACAGTCCCCTGTCATATCCTATGCACCTCTCGGGCCTTTTTGATAAATTCTTCGGTGGTTAGCTTTTGGCTCATAATCTGATTATGTTATGTGCTAATTCTCAACTTTTGACGTTTCCCTATACGCGTAATTCTCCCTTGCTGCCGCTAATTCTTCATCGCTCAAAGGAGTGTTGGAATATCTGAAAATGTATCCATTATACTGAGGCTTGCCAGCAGATAAACATCTCCTGACACCTTCAGCTTGTAAACCATAGGCTGCTGTACATTCTGTAATTTTAAGGAAAACATTGAGATAATTTCCATCAATGTCGAATACATATATAGGCCGTTTTGCCTCTTTCGTCAATGGTGCGCCTTCGATTTTCTGAATTGGTTGTTCGGACGTCGCATAAATGAAAATATAGCCATTTAGATTATACGTTATCTTGTCTTGGCGAAGCATGGTTTTGATAGGGCTATCCCCAGCAAAGCCCAACTCAGTAACAATGTCGGAAATGCTATCATACCTTTTCAAGAAATCACCTTCCTTGGAATAGCAATCAATGAGTCGCTTTCCATAGGTAAAGTCACGATCTATCTTTGTTTGTGGTTCTTCTTCGTGAGCTCGGAAACCATATTCGCCTAACCAACTCTTTTCTAGTGTGGCATTCGCAATCTTCTTTTGTGTTAAAGACGATGCTAATCCGGCGCATTCTTCCAATGTCTTGGTGAAAAGGAATTCGCCAGTCGTTCTGGAATATACGTCAATGAGGCGTTTCCCATAATAGATATCAGGTTCTAATTTCCCTATCGAATCTTCATGCAGCCTGATGCCATAATCGGTTGTCCACAAAGTTTGCTCTAAATCTTTTACCGTAGAATATGACACATAGATTCCCTTCTCGGCACATTGCCTTATGGTTTTCGTGAACAGGAACTCACCTGTTAAGCGAGAATAAACGTCAAGTTCCAGCATGTTTTGCTCTATGTAAGTCTCAAGCTTCACTCCATTTCTATAGAGATTGGAATGTATGTCATCAACAGATTTGCCAACAGGTTTTCCTTCGTTATTAAAGTAAATTTTGCGAAGCACAAAATTGGTAGCGTCACAGTCCTTTATTGCTTCATGAAAACAGCCTCCTTCAAACCCAAAATGTTCCGAAATGGTTCCCAACTTTTTGTTTTCTGTTGGCAATGCTAGTTTTCTAACCATTGCAAGAACATCGCACACAGGATTTTTCGGCAGAGGTATGTTAACCATTTCGCATGTAGATTTCAAGAATCGCATATCAAAAGGCGCATTGTATGCAAAAAGAGGACATGTGCCAATGAATTCGATGAAAGTATTGATGGCTTCATCTTTTGATAAGCCAGTTTGCTTCAACTTTTCTATGTCTATACCGTTAACACGCAAAGCCGCAGGTTCTATTACGCAATGTGGTGATGGCTTAATAAAAATACTCTGTGTATCAATTGCTTCTCCTGTCAGAGTGTTGTATTTTACCGCTCCAATTTGAAGTATTTCATGACCTTGCTGAGGTGACAATCCAGAAGTCTCTGTATCGAAGACTACGTAACTCTCATATTTCGACAGTTCTGGTATATAGGGTTTAATGGATGATTCCATGTCTATGAGGGATGAAGAGATAATCTTTACCTCAAATCCGGAGCCTGAAAAACCATTCGTTGAATCTGATATTTCAGGTATTTCCCTGCTTAATAATTGAGCTAATTCTTGGTCAGAGATATTGGCATCTACCAGCACATTATAAGAACTATCAAGAACACCTTTTTGCTGAAGCTGCGACATTAAACGTCCAGAAAGGTTATAACCAATTTGGAAATACCTTTGGATGTCTGCACCCTTACAGACACCTTTTTGGATAACAAAACGAGCCACATTCTCTATCGTAGGATTCCTGTCAACGAAAACCTCTGAGTTCACGGACTTATTTTCAACCACGTTTGTACTCTGATTGGCATCTTCATTCGGCTCTCCACCAAACAGACCTTTTATAAAATCAATAATCGACATAGAACAATCATTTATTTCGTTTTTACTCTTCCTCTATAAAGTTTTCGAAACGGGCCTTTGCAATCTCCAGGGACTTCTGAATCTGGCGTTGCAGCACCTCACGAGGAGGTAACTCTGTCATATATTGAGCTACCTTTATGCCGGCTTTGTCGAGTTGCAGCAGTTCGATTTGTTCATCACCACCCTCTGTGCAAAGTAACAATCCAAGGGGTGACTCTTCTCCTGGTTCCATTTCGTTCTGCTCCAGCCAACGCAGATAGAGTTCC
>ONAJ01000012.1 GCA_900315775.1 uncultured Prevotella sp. | reverse complement strand
CACACCGACCTCCGTCCGTAAGACCGTTGAGACCATCAAGACCCATCCGCTCGTTCCAAAAGACATAGTAGTCAGGGGCTTCATTATTGATTCAGAAATAGGCGAGTTGGAGGAAATAAACTAATATGTTATAACGATAACAGATAAATTGGAATTTAGCAAAATGATCAAAGATATACTCATCGTAGGGATTGGTAGCGGTATTGGTGGCATTTGCCGATACCTCATATCACTTTTCATGTCTCTGGACCGTAATGGTTTCCCATGGGGAACTTTTGCGGTTAATGTTGCAGGTTGTCTCCTCATTGGAACTCTATGGGGATTGCTGAGCCGTTTCCAGAACGTCTCTCCATCATTCTCTTTGTTCCTCATGGTTGGTTTTTGTGGTGGGTTCACAACATTCTCCACATTCTCAAAGGAAGGACTGACTATGCTACAGGCTAATAACTACATCTTGTTTTCACTCTACATAATAGGAAGTGTGGTATTGGGTGTCATGGCAGTAGCATTGGGATATTATACAACCAAGTAAATTTCTATTAAGCAAATCACATGAATATAGAAGACTATCGTGAATACTGCCTGTCTTTGGGCGAAGACATAGAAGAAAAGTTGCCTTTTCAGAAGTTTAAGAACGGAGAGGGTGTGTTGGTATTCTATGTAATGGGACACATGTTCTCATTCTTCGATTGTAATGATTTCTCGGTCATCTCGCTGAAATGTCAGCCAGAGCGCATTGAAGATCTGAAGGCACAATATGAGTGCATCGGCAATCCGTACAACGAATCGCCCAAGCATTGGATAGGCATCAACCCCTTGACTGCCCCTGATGACCTGCTGAAAGAACTGACCCGAAACTCATACGAGATAGTAAAGGCTAAGTATGCGAGTAAGCGAGGGCAGCGAGGCACACAAGGCAGAGGTGCGCAACACGCAATTCCCCATTGAATTTTTATCTAAATTTGCGTACAAAAATCGGAATTAGCACTGAATTATAAAGAAAGAATAATGAATAAAGAAATATATTACCGAGAAGAAGCAATAGAATGCGTTAAAGATTCTGTTCTCCCGATGCATAAACGAATATATGACAATTATAACGGGGATTTTGACAGAATTTATACTGAAGCGTATAATAACAACTCCTATACAGGTAAAGTTATCGTTCCTGGGGAGGTATATGAACTGAGTTATTTGGAATGTTCGTGCCCTAAAGTTAAATGTGGAATGAGAAGTTGTCCAGAACAATGCGAGTGTTCGCGCCAAAGCATTTTATTTATTCTGTCACAACTTGAGCCGAATAGCAAATTTGATGTTCAGATTGTTAACACGATTCTCAGAGGAGGTGATCGTTGTACCTTCCGGATATCCAGGGCAGCTGAAATGAAAAGATTGATTGGCATCTGTGGGCTTGACTGCGAGAAGTGCGACGCCTATATTGCCACAAAGAATAATGATCAGTCTCTTCGAGAAAAAACAGCCAAACTATGGTCTGAGTTGAATCATGCATCAATCCTTCCAGAACATATCAACTGCGAGGGTTGCCGTATGAATGGTGCTAAGACCGTATTCTGCAGCTCATTGTGCGAGATTCGCAAATGTGCTGTGACCAAGAAAATGGAGACATGTAGCAGCTGTCCAGAGAAAGACAGCTGTCCGAAAGTCACCGCGATTTGGCAGAATAATCCTCAGGCGAAAGAGAATCTTTTGAAGTAAATTCCGATTTACCGAACAGACAGATAATGGCAAAACGAGAGTACATACAGGCCAACAAGGATTGGCTGGAGGCAAAAGCCAAGGAGGAAGGCATAAGGGCTCTTCCAAAGGGAATATATTATAAGGTGTTGGCAGAGGGTAATGCTCAGAGTGCGACGCCCAGTGTAAGAAGTATTGTGACGGCTCACTACACAGGGAGGACGATTAACGGCAAGACGTTCGACAGCAGCCGTGGAGGTGTTCCGTTAGCTTGCAGGCTCTGTGACCTCATAGAGGGATGGATCATCGCCATGCAGCAGATGCACATCGGTGACAAGTGGGAGGTGTATATCCCTGCTGAGATGGGCTATGGCAAGTTTTCACAGCCAGGCATCCCCGGTGGCTCAACACTGATTTTTGAAATAGAACTATTAGGAATAGCATGAGTGAGTTTCGTGAAATGAGGCGCAAACGCCAACAGCTTTCATTAATGAGAATGCATCAAATGTAATAGAGGTACTTATATGACAATACAAGAATTTCGTGATTACATGACATCAGGCAAGCCTGTCGTTGGCGGTGGTGATGTCCATATAATGTTTCATCAATTGTCGCAGGAAGCACTGAAGATAACAGCAGAGATTAACGGCAAGTATCATACTCCAGAGCAGCTGCACGATTTGCTGGAGCAACTTTGGGGGCGTGAGGTTCCCAAGACGGTAGGTATGTTTCCTCCGTTCCATACCGACTGCGGAAAGAACACCGTCGTTGGTGAGAGAGTCTTCATCAATATGGGTTGTAAGTTCCAGGATCAGGGCGGCATCACCATCGACGATGGCGCACTCATCGGTCACAACGTCGTGCTGGCAACCATCAACCACGACCTTGACCCAGCCAACCGCCAGAGTATGAGCTATGCACCTATCCACATTGGCAAAAACGTCTGGATTGGAGCCAATGCCACTGTGCTTGCAGGCGTGACTATTGGCGATGGAGCCGTAGTAGCTGCTGGTGCTGTGGTGACAAAGAATGTTGAACCGAATACCATTGTCGGCGGCGTTCCAGCCAAGGTGATAAAAAAGATAAAGATAAAAGATAGATAATGGCAAAGCTCAATATACACAGGCCAACAAGGATTGGCTGTAGGCGATAACCAAGGAAGAAGGTGTTAAGGCACTACCCAAGGGTATCTATAATTTCTCGCCGCAATGTGAACAATAGCGGTCTTTTACACGGACATTGGAACCACATCGGGGACAACGTCCGTCTTTTGGCTTCTCCTGTGTTTCGTCAATAATGGTGGCAGTGACGATGCCCGTAGGCACAGCGATAATAGTGTAACCCAGCAACATGACAAACGCTGACAACAGACGACCGATGGGTGTGACGGGCGTGATGTCACCATAGCCTACGGTGGTCATGGTTACGATGGCCCAATATACGGACGTCGCCAAGTCGGTGAACTGCGTATTAGGAACGGAACTCTCCACCATGAACATCAGTGTTCCCAGACATGTGACCATTATCAGCACGAAGAGGAAATAGACTGCTATCTTGGTAAGGCTCTTCTTGAGCGATTGCATCAGTATATAGCCTTCGTTGATAAAGCTGAACAACTTAAAGATACGGAAGATACGGATGAAGCGGAACGAACGCAGCAGAATCATGTAGCGCGCGTTGGGCAGGAAGAAGGAAAGGTATGGCGGCAACGTTGACAGCAGGTCAATGATGCCGAAAAAGCTCAGTACATAGTCACGCTTTCGCGGTGAGCAATATACACGCGTGATGTACTCAACGGTAAAGAAGAAGGTGAGGACGTATTCCAATATCTCCAGGGCAAACCGGAAAGTGTGTCGCAATGAAGGTATGGTCTCAATGAACGAGATGACTATGCTTAGCGAGATAGCGACAATAAGAATGATGTCAAAGAGTTTGCCTGCAGGGGTGTCCGATTCGAAAATTATTTCGTAAAGTGCTTTCTTCTCAAGCCATTTTGGTTTCTTCATACTTTCCTTGGTATTATCTTCATTCCTTTTTTATTCTCCTATAATTGTAACAACAAGTTTCCTCGCCCCACCATAATTACGGTACTCGCAGAAGTATATGCCCTGCCAAGTGCCGAGATTCAAACGTCCGTCAGTAATGGGGATTGTGATGCTGACTCCACTCAATGTGGACTTGGCATGAGCAGGCATATCATCGGCACCTTCCAAGGTATGCTCATACTCTGGACAGTTCTCAGGAACTATACGGTTAAAAATGGTCTCCATATCCACACGAACATCAGGATCAGCATTCTCATTGATGCTCAGTCCACAACTGGTATGTTTCGTGAAAATGTTCACAATACCTGTCTTCGGCAGTTTCGGCAGCTGACTCATAATCTCACTCGTCACCAAGTGGAAACCCCTGCGCTTCGGTTCCAGTATTATATCTACCTGCTGTACCATGTCACTTAATTATCACTGACAATTTCTTAAACCATTTAATAATTGGTGCAAAAGTAGTGATTTTGCGGCAAAAACCAGTAATTTTTTCTTTAGTTTTATTTAGTTTGACACTTTTTGCAAGGCAATTTAGGATTTCACACACCTACAGAGGATATATAGGGGGAGTATTCCATGTTTTACTTGGAGAATTTGTATATGTGGATTTTTTTTCGTATATTTGCCGCCGAATTGTAACAATTTACAGAAGAATTATTATGAAATGGAAGGTATTAGCGAGGGTTGTAGTGCTGGGATTTGTTGTATTAGTGAGCATGCTGACGGCATGCAGTGACAGCGACAACCAGGAACAGGGTGGCAGAGAGGATCCGGAATCGGAGGCTACTCAGCCGACAGATGCATCGACACAGACATTGCTTGAAGTCATCGAGAAGAGCGAATACACTCCTACGGAGTTTGGCGAGGCAATAGGCAGTTGGCCGATGCTGAGCTATGCCGGCGAAGGTGTTGCCAATCTGATGAAAAGGACGCTGAGGACTGTTGCTACAACTCGTATTCCTTTGATGGATGCCCGCTTTTTGAGGACAGTAGGACTTGCTGCCAACGGTTCACGACAGTGGATCATCAAGCGTCGTGTGTTTACCTATCAGAGTATATCTAACATGACTGGCAATGACACTACTCTTGTAGGCAGTGTCATCTTCCCTACCAATACCGTAGGCAAGCCCCATCAAGTGGATATACTTACGCTTTATCACCATCAAGCTTATTTTGAGAAATCATGGCTGCCATCTCAATCAGTCACTCTGATGGCTATGCATGCGCTGAACAATTCTGCCGTGATAGAACCGGACGGTCTTGGTGCATCGGATGATATGAATAAGTTGATTTATGAAACAATATATGGTGACCTGTCGTGCCTTCAGATGGTTGACTGTGTGCTTGCCGCTCTCGAGGTGATGCGCCAGGAGGGTGTGACTCTTGCCGACAACGGCTATACGAACAACTGGGGAACATCGTTAGGCACCACTTCTGCAACTGCCTTTGCACAGTATATGGAGAACGATGCCACGCCAGAACTGCAGCAGATCCTCAAACTGCGTGCCACATACATTGGCGAGGGTCCTACAAAGTTCAGCCAGATAAAGGATTGTAAACAATATGAGGCAGACCTGCCTGTTCAGAAGTATTTTTACGGATGGAATCCTCGTCTGCCTTTCTATATGTCGTCCTGCAAAGACGATGAATTGATAGTTTATGATGAGCTGAAGAGTTACTACACGCAGTTGCGCACCATGCCGGACGGAACTATAAACAAAAATGTTAAGTGGTGCGATTTCTATATGCCTGCTATAGTAAAAAGTATTACAAGTTCAGAAGATATCAGCGAAGCGACTTGGGAAATCGGCAACCATTTGCTCTCAGCTGTAGTTTCGCTGATGGCTGCCAGTATAGTGAAAGACCCTGATGATATGGAGAGAATTCTAATGTCAAATAACATATTTGATGAAGAGTAAACCCAACAAATTACTTTTTTAAACATAATTAGAACGTGAAAAGATTGACTATTTTTAAGAATGTAACATTTTGTTTCGTGGCGTTGGTGTCAATCGGTATGCTGACGGCATGCAGTGACAGCGACAACCAGGAACAGGGTGGCGGAAAGAATCCGGGATCGGAGGTTTTTCATCCGATAAATGCATCGACACAGACGTTGCGTGACGTGACAGAGAAGAACACGTACGACCCATCGAAATTTGGAGAGGTTATAGGCAGTTGGCCTATGCTTAGCTTTTCTGGTGATATTATAGCGAATCTGATAAAGGGCCAGTTGAAGTTGGTGGCTGCTACGCGTCTGCCCCAGATGGATGCACTGTTTAAGGAGCGTGTGGGCACTGCTGAGGACGGTTCGCGTCTGTGGAACATAAAGCGTTGCGTGTTTACCTATAACAGCATATCTGGCGAGACGGGCAACGACACGACTCTTGTAGGTAGTGTGATATTCCCCACGAACACGGTGGGCAAACCTCACCAGGTAGATGTTCTCACGCTTTATCATCACCAAGCATATTTTGAGAACTCGTGGTTGCCGTCACACTCGGTTACAATGATGGCTATGCACGCGCTGCACAACTCTGCCGTGATAGAGCCCGACGGTCAGGGTGCGAGGTACGAGATGGAGGACCTTATTAGAGAGAACCTTCAGGGCGACCTGACCGGGCTGCAGATGGCAGACTGTGTGCTTGCCGCCCTCGAGGTTATGCGCCAGGAGGGGGTTACACTTGCCGACAACGGCTATTCCAACAACTGGGGAACATCGCTTGGAACCGTTGCTGCCACAGGTTTTGCGCAGTATATGGAGAGAGATGCCACGCCCGACCTGCAAGCGCTCTTCAGGCTGCGTGCCACATATATCGGCGAGGGTCCTACGATGCTGGACCAGGTTAAGGGCTATGAGGACGTAGTTCCCAATCCACCAACCCAGAAGTACTATGACGGCTGGAACCCGCGTCTGCCATTCTATATGTCAAGCAACCCTTACGACGAACTCATCAACTATGATGAACTGAAAAAATACTACACCAAGTTGCGCACGATGCCTGACGGATCGGTAAACAGCAATATGCAGTGGTATGATTTCTATATGCCTAAAGTAGTAAGGGATATTGTCAATATAAAACAAATCCAAGAAAAATTGGGCGGACATGCCATTCACCTGCTTTCGGCAGTACTCTCGCTGTATGATGCCAGCATAGTGAAAGACCCTGCAGACATGGCGGGCGAGTTAGACCCCAACAACGAATAAGTGAATATGAAGAATACAGAAAAAATAATAGTTAAGCCTTCGCAGGAGAAGGTATGGCAGAAGTACTACGGTGACGGCGCTGCCGAGATACTGGAAGAAGCGATGCCAGAGCAGACGTTGTGGAAGTTCATATCAACAGCGATAAAGGCAGACAACAACCAGCACGACGCTATGGTGTATTTCGGCAGGCACATTAAGCGCAGCACGGTATTGGCAAAGGTAGAGAAGTGGGCGAGAGTGATGAAAGGCATGGGACTTGGTGTAGGCGACCAGATACTGTTGTTCAGTCCTGCAGCGCCAGAGTCGTACTATGTACTCTTTGCTGCCGACAGCATAGGAGTTACCACCATTATGCCCAACATGTCAGCCAGTTCCGAGGCGCTGAAGAAATACTACGCCCAGGCAAAGGTAGCCTTTGTGTTTGACGGCATGGAAGGACTGCTGAGCAAGATACTGAAGAAGCCCCAGTTTGAGTATGTGGTACTGATGGACGTCACCGCCTCAATGAGAGCACCGCTGAAACACATTTTAGGTCTTGCCAACTGGGTAAAGACCCACGAGGTGCGCAACCGTCATACCAAGTACATGACGATGCGCCAGGCCATTGCAAGGTTCGGCAAGTATGAAGGTCCAACCGAAGCACCCTTCCAGAAGGACCGCGTAGCGATGGTATTCTCGACAGGCGGCACCACTAAAGCCGGCGAGGCAAAACTCATCTGCATGACCGACAAGGCTATGGTAGAGATGTTCCGCGGAATGAAGATAATGAATATGCGACATAGAGTTCTCGCCCCAGGCTATACATCACTATGTCAACTTCCTCCTTTCGTATGTACTGGTTTATTTGTATTAGTACTCGTACCATTGGTGTATGGCATGACAATACATATGGAACCTCGTCTGAACCAGGACACTTTCAATAAATGCTTAAAAAAGATCCGTCCTAACATGACGCTGGTACCCGGTCCATTGTGGGCAGGCTTCTTCCGCAACATCGAACAGCAGTTGGCAAAAGGTAAAAAGGTTGACCTGAGCCATTTCGTACTGCCCATCATGGGTGGCGAGGGCTGTACGCCGGAGAAGTTAGCATGGATGGACGCGCTGGCAAGGAAGTGCAATGCGAATACCGGTATTGTATCAGGTTACGGCATGAGTGAGGTATTCTCTGTCATCACCGTTGACTACCGTCCAGACGTTCTTGACAAGCGCAACGACAAGCTCGCCATCAGTGTGGGCTACCCCTATCCAGGCTTTACAGTAGGTATCTTTGACAAGGACGGCAATGAGTTAGGATACAACCAACGCGGCGAACTATGGGTTAACACCCCTACCCGACTTGCAGGATATCTGGAGAACGGAAAGCTGTCGCACTGTACGAAAGAAGACGACTGGATACATACCGGTGACCTTTGCGAGATGGACGAGAACGGGCTGGTTTACGTCTATGGACGTATAGGCAAGTCCGTGAAAGCTCCCGACGATACTCCAGTATATCTCTTCGACATAGCCAACCGTTTGCGTCAGGACAAGGATGTCAAGGAGAGCCTCGTCACCGCCATTGACAGCGACAAGGCAACTAATCAGCGAGTAGTGGCACACCTGATATTGGAAGAGGGCGCACAAATGAATTACGAACTGCTGAAACGCCTCGACGACGACTTGGCTACAATACTTCCAAAAGGGTTTGAGCTGAAGGGCTACAAACAGCAGGAAGAGTTCAAAATGAGCTTTATCTGCAAAACTAACTCCAGCTACTACGGAACCGAACATGACGGTTACCAGAAACCGGTTGACGGGAAACTGGAAGCAGTGTCATTTTAATATTGAATGAATAATGTTGTTTATGAAGAAACCTACCATAAATAGTTTTATCAGACCGGCAATGCTTACATGCCTGCTATCTTTAGCAGGAATCGTCAAGGCTCAAGTATTGACCCTTGACGACTGCGTTACGATGGCGATGATGTCAAACAAACAGATACAGGCCACCGACCACATGGTGAACCAGTATAAGCATACGCAGAAATCGGTCTATGCCAACTTCTTCCCCAATATAAATCTGAATGCAATTGACTTCTACAGCACGTTACAGACGACTTCCACTATGGATATCGCCACGCCTTTTGGAAACCATGTAGGACAACAGATACAGAACTCGTTTCCGCTTGTTGTCAATGATGCTTTGCGCAGACAGATATCACAAAGGATTGCGCAGGACGTGCAGCCACTTAATCCTGACATAAAATATAAGGCTAAGAATACGCTGGCAGCTAATATCAGTCTGGAGCAGCCGTTATATACCGGAGGAAAGATTTCCACGGCGAACAGGATGGGAAAGTTGGGAGTAAAAATAGCTTCCCAGGCACAGGAACTCACCCGTGAGAATATCATTGTGGAGGTCTATGAAGCCTACCAGTTATTGGTAAAAGCCAAGGAGATGGAAGTAGTAGCCCACAAGTACGACTCGCTGTTAACACAGATAGAACAAGAGGTGAAGAGTGCCACGAATCACGGCATGGCGAGTCGTAATGACGAGTTGAAGGTAGCTGTAAAGAAGTCTGATGCCGAGTTGAAGATACGTCAGGCAGAGAACGGCGTGAGACTGGCAAGGATGAACCTTTGTCAGCTCATAGGTAAGCCTCTTGACAGCATGATTGACCCCGTGAAAGAACACAACGACGACATTGTGGAGCTGGTAGATAAGGAAGCCAGCGTTACCAATAGAACCGAGTATCATATGCTTGAGTTAAACTCGCAGATGGCATATGAAAAGGTGCGTATGGAGAAATCGGCATACAGGCCACAGTTGGGATTGATGTTTAATGCCGGAATGGTAGATGGTATGGAACTGATGGACAGCAAGCTGTTCCGCGGCAAATTCAATATGGCTGTAGGAGCGGTGCTTAAAGTGCCTCTCTTCCACGGTAACGAAACAAAACACAAGGTTGCTGCAGCCAAGGAAGCTTATCAGCAAGAGCTACTCCGTCAGGAGGAGTTGGCAGACAAGATGAATCTGGACTTGCAACAGCAAGCCAACGAGGTGGACGAGGCACGACTGGAGTTGCAACTCAGGAAGCGCAACTTGGACCAGTGCGAAGAGAATCTGCATATCAGTCACAGTGCATACTCCGTAGGCATGGAGACGTTGAGCGACCTGCTTACAGCGCAAGTGTTGTGGCAGGAGGCATATGCACAACTTATAGAGTCGCGTTATACGGCAAAAGTAAAAATGATGAAATGGCGTAAAGCTGCTGGAAGAATATAACAATGGAAAAGAAGATTATGAACTGCGGCACACTGGTGCTCGCATTTAGTATGTTGCTCTGTCTGACGACAGCCTGCAAAGAGAAGAATAAGAATGACCAGGCACAACTGGTTAATGTTATTGACATAACCCCTTCGACAGAAGGAGTCAGTGCGTCTTACCCTGCTAAGACAGAGGCTATGAACAAGACTGATCTGTCATTTAAGGTTGCCGGAACCATTGCACAAGTGTTGGTAAAAGAAGGCGACCACGTCAATGCAGGACAAGTAATAGCACGTCTTGACGACCGCGACTACCGTACACAGCTGCGAGCTACAGAAGCAGAATACAGTCAGGTTAAGGCAGAGTGTGAGCGTGTGATGGCGATGCACAAAGAACGTGCGGTGAGTGACAACAACTACGACAAGGCGCGCTATGGTCTGCAACAGATTACGGAGAAACTGACGCACCATCGCAACCAACTCTCGGACTGTGTAATATGTGCACCTTTCAGCGGATATGTGGAAGATGTTTACAAGCAGGCGAAGGAGATTACCGGTCCCGGACTTCCCGTGCTGTCGGTATATTCCTCGAAGGGAGTTGATGTAGTCATCAATATTCCTGAGCGCGCCTATGCACAGCGTAAGCAGGCAGCCACCTATACGGCAACATTCAATTCGATACCTGGAAAGACTTTCCCGCTTGTCGTGAGGAGTGTTGCTGCTATGGCAAACGACAACCACCTGTACGAGATGCGTTTGTCGTTGAGAGAAAGCGTTGCCGACATTACACCTGGAATGACCGCTATGGTAGAAGTAGAGCAGAAACAGGTCGTAAACGAAGGTGTTAAAATACCGACGGGTGCCGTGTGGGCAGAAGGACAGAAGAGTTTCGTCTATGCGTATGACAAAAAGAACTCCACAGTGAAGAAGAAAGAAGTAAAGGTAGAACGTGTGGAGAACGACGGGAATGTTTTCATTTCTACTGGTTTGCAGGGCTGCAGTCAGATTGTAGCCTCTGGTGTTCATCATTTAACTGACGGTCAGAAGGTAAGTGTCATGAAGAAAACTTCCGAACTGAACGTAGGAAACCTGAAATAACTTTGAGAACTCCATTATGAAGATTGATTTTTCGCATTGGGCACTGAACAACCAAAGACTGGTGGCACTCTTCATTGCCATCCTCTCGTTAGGTGGTCTGCTTGCCTATTATGTCATGCCGAAATTGGAAGACCCAGAGATAGTAGTACGTCAAGCTTTGGTGGTAGGCATCTACCCAGGTGCATCGTCGCATCAGGTAGAACTGGAGCTCACCGACCCGCTTGAGAAGAGTATAAGCAAAACAGGTGACATCAGCTTCTCGCAAAGCTACAGTTATGCCGACATGTGCTACATCCTTGTAACACTTGACCCCGAGGTGCCTGCCGACGAACTTCAGCGGAAATGGGTACTGATGCGCAACAGGTTAGAAGAAACACAGCTACCGTCGGGTGCACAGTATATGGTGAAGGACGATTTCGGCGATGTGTCGGGAATGTTCTATGCACTGACAGGCGACGGCATGAGCCCAAAGGAATTGGAGGACTATGCCGAAATGATAAAACGCGAGATGCACACGATAGATGACGTAGGACGTGTTGATATTTACGGCAAGAAACCTCGTTGCATCAATGTGTCGCTGCGACAGGACCAGCTTGCACACTTAGGAGTGCTTCCCGCTGAGGTCATCGCCACACTGAACGGTCAGAATGCCAACGTTTATTCCGGTTATTTCCAGAGTGGCGGACGACGCATCCGAGTATGTGTTGACGACCGCTACAAGACGCCAGAAGACATAAAGAGCCTTGTCATTCAAGGGCATCAGAATGACCAAATTAGACTGGGCGATATTGCCGATGTAACATTAGACGACGAGAAGACACAGCGTGCGGAAATGTTGCGTGACGGTCAGCACGCCTTAGGCATAAGCATATCAGCAGCCTCAGGCACCGATATTATAAAGGTCGGAAATGAAGTCACCAAGAAACTTGAGGAGATAGAGAGCACGCGTCTGCCTGCCGGTGTGAAATGTGAAAAGATATTCTACCAGCCCGAGCGTGTGAATTCAGCACTGGGCAACTTCATGCTGAACCTCTTTGAATCCGTGCTACTGGTCATCGTGCTGCTTATCTTCTGCATGAATTTCCGTTCCGGACTTATCTTGGGTATTACGCTGGTGATTACCGTGCTGGGTACCATCTTTGTGCTGTACTATTTCGACGGAACACTACAGCGCGTCTCTTTGGCATCATTCGTCCTGGCGATGGGTATGCTGGTGGATAATGCTGTCGTTATTGTCGATGGAATCTTAGTCGATAGCCTTGCAGGAAAATCCCGCATGGAAGCGCTTACGTCCATCGGACGGAAGACAGCCATCCCATTGTTGGGAGCAACGATGATAGCTATTCTGGCATTCCTGCCTATCTATTTGAGTCCCGATGTAACAGGACTCTACGTTCGTGACATGTTCATTGTGCTGGCAGTATCGCTCTTCCTGTCATGGATGCTGGCTTTGATGTTTGTGCCTATCCTCGCTAAGCGCTGGTTGGTAACGAAAGAAGAACAAAAGCCGCAAGCTCTTTACAACAGTCGTTGGCATCAAATGCTTGCAAATGTACTCGGCAAGTCGCTTCGCCATCGCAAGCTAACGATATCACTGATGCTTATACTGCTGTTAGTTGCCGGTCTTGGCTACCAGCTGATGCCACAGGGACTATTCCCCGACATGGCTTACGACCAGCTATACATAGAATATCAGTTACCGGAAGGTAACGATACCCGCCAGGTGAAGTCCGACCTGGAGAGTATGCGTAAGAAACTGATGGCTAAAGACTACGTGACACACGTCACCACATCGGTAGGAGCTACCCCTTGTCGCTACAATCTGGTACGTTCCGTGGCGCTGCCATCGCTGGCTTATGGAGAGTTGATAGTTGATTTCAAAGATGCACGCATCCTTGACAAACACGTCGATGAATTGCAGACCGAGCTCTCTGCCGACTATCCCGACGCTTATGTAAAGGTTAAGAGGTATAACCTGATGTTCATGCGCTATCCCATAGAGCTTCGCTTCTTGGGATCAGACCCTGCCGTATTGCACCAGCTGGCAGATACAGCTATGGCCATTGTACGCGACAAGGGCATAATGGAACCCGTAACGAGTGACTGGATGCCACGCTACCCCACTCTGCACATAGCATATAATCAGCCCAGTGCACGTCAGAAGGGCATCACACGTTCCGATGTGGGTTTGTCGCTAATGTCGGCTACCGACGGACTTCCTGTAGGAGTATTCTACAGCGGCACCGAGAGAAACAACATCTATGTGAACATCACAGACGGAAAGGGACAGCCACAGGCTAACCTTGACGATGCAACAGTATTCAGTATGCTGCCTGACCTCAACAAGATAACAGACAAAGAGCAGCTACTGAAAGCCTTTAATGATGGTAAAATGCCGCAGCTTACAAATACAGCACAACTTGCAGAGGTAAGCGACGGTATAAAAATAGAATGGGAAGAGCCCGTCATTCCGCATTACAACGGAAAACGCGTCCAGACCGTAGAAGGAGCGCCGGCTCCAGGATATGGCATTGAAGAGGCACGTAAGATTTTGGAAAAGGAAATTGATAAATTACAGATTCCTACTGGCTACGAAGTAGAATGGGGAGGAGAGAAGAAAGCAACCGACATGTCGATAGAGAACCTCTTTGCCAATTACCCGCTGGCAATACTACTGATGTTCGGTATTCTGGTATGGTTGTTCCGCAGCTATCGCACAGCATTGCTACTATTCTGTTGTATTCCATTCGTCTTAGTAGGCGTCATTCCAGCTATGCTCCTCTCTGGTCATAACTTCGGTTTTGTTGCCATCGTAGGTATATTGGGATTGGTGGGTATGATGCTCAAGAACGGAATTGTACTGGTTGACGAGATGCGACTGCAACTGAAAAGTGGGAAAGACAGTCAACAGGCTATTGTTGATGCATCGCTCTCACGACTAAGACCAGTGACTATGGCATCTCTCACCACAGTGCTGGGTATGGTTCCATTGCTTTTCGATGATATGTTCGGCTCATTGGCTGCCGCTATCATGGGTGGACTCATCGCCGGAACTATCATTGTACTCATCATCATACCTGTTCTTTACTCACTATTTTATAAACTGAAATAACTCCTACGTAAATAATATGCAAAGATATCTATGTGGTTTCATAACATCATTATTTATTTTTACAGGTGTTAAGGCACAGAAGATAGACGCCAGACTTACAAGTCTATTGCCAAGTGACAATAAAGTAATGAGTACAAGAAGTTCTTCAGCTGGTCTGGAGGAGATAGACACTGCTGCCGTAAAGCAAGACATCAACGTCAAATTCAATAGCGACTGTTCGGTAAAAAGTTTTAGTGTCATTGTTACACTGAAAGAAGGTGCTGAGTATCCAGCTGCGCTGTTACAGAAACAAGGCATAGAGATAATTGAGAAGATAGGCAGAATGCTTATCCTCAATGTACCTTCCGAGAGTCTGCTGATGCTCAACGACATTGACGAGATAGAAAGTGTTCATGCCGACCAAATGAACCAGATAATGAACAATAATGCCCGACAGAAGAGTAATGTGTCAATAGTGGCCAATGGAACGTTAGCAGAATTAGAAGGTCTGCCACAGGCATATACTGGTAAGGGCGTACTGATAGGTATTGTTGACTCAGGCATCGACTACAACCATGCTGCATTTCGTAATGCTGACGGTTCGTCACGTGTGAGGTATGCCCTTAAATATACGAGTGCCGTCGATTGTAATGAGTATAAGGACCAGGAAGAAATTGCTGCCCTGACCACTGATACAGAAATAGGCTCGCATGGCACACACGTTGCCGGAATAGCTGCCGGAAGCGTCGTTAGTGGGCTGAACAAACAAGGTATGGCTCCCGAGGCAGACCTGATGTTATGCGGCTTAGGACCACACTTGTACAACTCAACCATTTTGGGAAGCATAAAGAAGATGTTTGAGTTTGCAAAAGAGCAGGGAAAGCCTTGCGTCATAAACGTCAGCATAGGCAGTATGTGCGATTTCCATGACGGAAAGGCATCGGATACCGCACGAGGCATACACGAACTCTTCAATGAAGAGGGCGACAACAGGGGCAGAATTATTACCTTCTCAGTTGGCAATTTCGCAGGCAAACATGCTGCTATCTATACTACACTGCCTGATGCCAGCACTGACGGATACAACCTCAGAACCTTGGTGGGCATAACAAGTACTATTAACTATAACAGTCAAGTAGTAAACTCCTATTCTACTCTCGAGAACTTCTTCTACATCACTGACGGCAGCGAGTTTGATGTAGATGTAAAGGTTGTAGATGTAAAAACAGGAGATGTATATACTCTTGAAGACAAGCCTCTCTATTCTGCGACGGGAAAGGCACAGACTAGTCTGAACAAGGAAAAGGATGTTAATATTAATAACAACAAACTTTACATCAGATATAAGCTGGATGGTACGTACAGATTCCACGAACCAAACCTCAAGTTGGCATACTTTGTAAAGGGCACTGCCGGCAAGACATTCAGAGCTTTAGACAGGAGAGATGATAGCACGTCAGGCTACTATTCCGACGGCTTGGAAGGATTCACGGAAGGAGAGGATAACGGTGCCTTCAACACACATACTTGTACCGACGAAGTGATATCTGTGGGCTCATACGTCTCTGCTACAACATGGACAAGCATATATGGTATATCACAGAGTATAGACGACCCTGCCATAAAGGTTAACGGTGGCATAGTAGGAAATTCGTCCTTTGGTGTGGAAGACGACAGAAACGTAAACCATCCTGACGTCGTTGCCCCGGGAGCAGCCATACTCTCAGCATATAACATCTACGACAGGAATTTCTTTAGCGAAGGCTCCATGCTGTTTGGAGCAAGTAGTTCCATCTCTGATATCAAGACACTCTTCGATCGCAAACACTACTATGGTGTCAATGCAGGCACATCGATGGCAGCACCACATGTGGCAGGTATCATAGCCCTGTGGCTGCAGGCAAATCCTGATCTTACATATGAAGATGTGCGCAACATCATTAAGGAGACCAGCCACAATGACGAATATACCACCAATATTTGGTATATCCCCTCCAAGAATGTCATTCAGGCAGGTGCTGGCAAGATAGACGCACTCGAAGGTCTTCGTATGATTACTAACACTACCACCATCCAGACCATTGATGCTGCTGGTCTTCGTCAGGCTACTCCTTCCACTATGTATAGTGTTGACGACAACTGTTACAATATCCTCGGCCAACGTGTCAGTAAAAACACTAAGGGTCTAATAATATACAAGGGTAAGGCATATTTTAATAAATAGAATGAAGGAATAATTCCCAGGGACACATTGGCAGAGTTCTTTGAGAAGAATCTTAACAGCGTTATTTAATTAACTTGTTGATTTGCTTCTCTGTAGCATTTGGCAAGAGTTGTGAAAGATGTGTCACCATACGTTGATATGACTCTTCGGGTGTCCTCTCGCATAGGCAATTCTCTTTGCCCAACAAACGTTCTGGCGTAGTGAGCAGCGACCACCCGAAGCCGTATTCACGTCCGTGTTTATCCACAGGATATACAAAGTCTTCAGTAACTATGTAGGTACCCATCTGTAAACGACCCACATAACCATCGAACTTTGAACGCATATTTTTTCCGGTAAAGCCACAAGCAGCACGGAGTTCGCGGGTTATCATATTGCCGTTTTCACGTAACGTGGTCAATATAGCATCTTCTATGCCTCCATCTTCCGGCACAGGGTTTTTACTTCGACGCCAGTTGTAGAAATCGGGCCACCATTCACGACTGATAAAGCCTGCCTTGCCTGCAAAAAACTTGCCATAAACGCAACACCCTTCGCGTACTACCGAGCCTTTCCATTGCCACAAGGGCCACTCCCACGATCCGTCTTCAAACTGTGTAAATCGACACTCTTCACCCATCAAACTCTCAGCAGCATAACCCTGTATGCCGCTCTCTAAAAGAGGCAGAAAACCCACCTGCTGGATACACTCCATCAAGTCAGGACAGGAATAAATAAGACCTATCGTTCCACAGTTATTATAGATATTCTTGAAATATTCTGCTAAGCTGTTCATATCGAAAAATTAAAATAATTCTGCCGCAAAATTACTTTTTTTATTTTAAAATAATGTACCTTTGCAAAATAAATGAAAAGAATATTTATGTTTATGGCCATAATAGCAAGTACAATATGTACTTGTATGGCAGAGAACAATATCATCGGAATGTTCCCTGAGAATGGGGCCACCGAGGTGAATATCGACACTCATCTGAGATTGACGATGAGTGATAAGGCTGTCGTTGGCAACAAGGGACACGTTTCTGTTTATGATAAGAAGACGGGGAAACTTGTTGACCGTCTGGACATGAGTATTCCTGCCGGACCCACCAAGAGTCAACCTAAGAACCCAGCGGCACAATATACGCCCATTCCCTACACATATAAATCGCAACACATCACAAATCGCAACACCAAGGCAGGGACTCCTTCTGGTGTTAATGCGTGGGATACTGGTCACTATCAACTTGATATTATCGGGGGATTCTCCGACGGGTTCCATTTCTATCCCATAATTGCCAAAGACAAAAAACTAACCATCTATCTTCATCATAACATGCTGGAATATGGTCATGAGTATTATGTTACTATTGACAAGGGTGTTATCGAAGGGTGTAATGGTATAAAGGGAAAGAACGGGTGGTCGTTTAGCACAAAAACAAAGTCGCCTGATGCAAACCGACGACAGCTAACCGTATCTGCCGACGGCAAAGGCGATTTCAATACTATTCAAGGTGCTATGGACTTTATTCCCGACTCCATTGCTTCTGTGGAGCAAGGTTATCGTATATTTATGAGAAACGGTGACTATGAGGAATTGGTTTATTTCCGTAATAAGCGCTTTGTCACTATAGAGGGAGAAAGCCGTGATGGTGTACTCATTCACTACCCGAATAACGAGGTGTTTAACCCCCATCCAGCCGACATAAAGACAAATGAAGTACGCGGAACATTCCCTTCACGTCGTGCTGCCTTTGCAGCAGACAACTGCTGCGACCTTACGTTCCGTAACCTTACTATAAAAACGGATTGCAAAGGACAAGCCGAAGGACTGCTGGTAAATGGAGAACGCAACTATTTTGAAAACATCCACATCATTGGCGATGGCGATGCCTTGCAAGCCAATGGTAGTTGCTATTGGCATAATTGTCACATAGATGGTGGTGGAGACACCATACTTGGACGTGGTCCGTCATTCTTCAATCATTGTACCATAACGAGCTACGGGGCTTTTATGTGGATTAGGAATGGACAGGAAAATCATGGTAACATCTTTGTTGACTGTCATTTCAAGGGACTGTCAGAACATGCAGAACTTGGTCGATTGCCCGATAATAAAGGGAAGAACTACCCTCACGCAGAGTGCGTCCTACTGAACTGCACATTAGAAAACATCCCAGCCTATGGATGGGGACAGATAGACGATAGTGCCAAGACGGCAACCATATTGGAATTCAATAGTCACGATGTAAACAACCAAGCCATTGACATCGCTGGCAGAAATCCGCTAATGCGCCAACTAGACCCTATCCGCGATGCTGAAATCATAGGAAATTATTCAGACAGCCGCTGGGTATTGGACTGGTAACTTTATAACATAATATCAAAAAAAAACATATTAACAACAACGAAACAAACGATTATGAACGTACTTATTTTACAGGCTTCGCCACGTGCGAATGGCAACACCGCCTGGATGGCAGAAGAGTATAAGAAGGCTGCGGAAGCAGCTGGTCACAACGTAACATTAGTAAATGTCTCCAAGAAGAAGATTGCAGGCTGTTTGGCTTGTGAGTATTGTCATAACAAGGGCAATGGTGCATGTATTCAGAAAGACGATATGCAGGAGCTCTATCCGCTGATGGCAGAAGCTGAGGCATTGGTACTTGCTGCTCCTATCTATTACTTCACGCTGAACGCTCAGATTCAGGCTCCTATCCAGCGTATGTACTGCGTTAATGCCCCAGCCAAAGTGAAGAAAATGGCACTGCTCGTTTCTTCATACTCTTCAGGTGTATATGATGGTGCTACTGCTGAGTTCCGCGACATCTGCAACTACTGGAAAGCAGAGAATATGGGTGTTGTAACAGCAAAAATTGACGAACAGAAGACCGAAGAAACAAAGCAGAAGGTTGCTGCGTTGGCAGGCAAACTGTAATATACTTTTGCAACCGTAAAAGTTTAAGCTATGTATTATCCTCTGCTGTTCAAGCCTAATCTGCACACTGTGGTATGGGGAGGTCAGCGCCTTCGCCAATACAAAGGTATGGAACCTAACGATGAGCCCATCGGAGAGAGTTGGGAGGTTAGTGCTGTACCTTCGAGTACCAGTATCGTTGCAAATGGTCCATGGACAGGAAAACTATTGACGGAAGTCATTGACGAGGCGCCCGAGGATATTCTCGGCAAAGCTGTCAACAAGAAATATGGCGGCAAGCTACCCTTGTTAGTGAAGTTCATTGATGCCAAGCGCGACCTAAGCATACAGGTTCATCCCAACGACGAGATGGCTCAGCGAGAACACGGGAAGATGGGAAAGTCTGAGATGTGGTACGTCATTAGGGCTGATGAAGGGAGCTATCTCTATGCTGGCTTTAATAAAGAGATAACACCTGAGGAATACCAGCAAAGAGTTTCCGACGGAACTATTGTCGATGTGCTCGCGAAGCACTATGTCAGTCCTGGTGATGTATTTTACCTTCCAGCAGGAAGGGTTCACGCCATCTGCGGAGGAATAATGCTTGCCGAGGTACAACAGTCGTCGGACGTCACCTATCGCATCTTCGACTACAACCGTCCTGGACTTGACGGAAAACCGCGCGAGCTGCACACAAAGCTGGCAGCACAGGCACTGGACTATCACGTAGAGAAGAACTATCGTACAGAATATGCCGACACAGACAATCGGGCGGTACAGATTATTGACACACCATACTTCGACGTCAGAGTGATGGAAGTATCAAAGTCTTTCCATCGCGACCTACGTAAGTACGACAGTTTCGTCATCTCAATGTGTATTGAAGGCGACTGCAAGATAGTCATCAGAACTACAGGTGACGAAATTGTTCTTCATGAGGGCAACAGCACACTAATCCCCGCTGCTATAGCCGACTTCGACATCATTCCACTAAACGGAAAATCAAAAACTATAGATGCTTTTATTGATAACAACATTAACATTACGCAAAAGGTAACACGATTTCTACACATCACAAAACAATAAGTAAACCTTTAAAAAATAAACATTTTTTTTGGATAAACGAACACTAAGTCGTACCTTTGCACCTGTATTACCATGTATTAACTATGAAGCGAATAAGCACAACTATAAAATATCTTACAGATTGGTACTTTAGTAAGAACGTACTACCATATTGGTTAGTATTGCTTACAGACTCTATAATAGTTTTTTTAGCAGCTCTGTTTACCTATTGGGTTACGAACAGAACTGGTGTCTTGTTTGACGAGCGAGTGCCCGTTTTCTACACTTGTCTATTATATGCTGTTATCAGTTGGATAGGAGCAAGGGTATTCAAAACCTACTCGGGAATACTACGCTATTCCAGTTCTATAGACCTTATAAAACTGGCGTATGCAAACACGCTCACAATGGTGCTGGCAATATGTATCTCGCTCACAATGGAACACTTTGACTTTGTACTTCTCTCAGCATTCAAGCCGTTAGAGACCATTGTGACATTTATCATAGCTACGATGTTGATGTGGGCTCTACGACTGTTGGTAAAGACAGCATACGAGGGAGCCAGCTCAAACACAAGGACAATGAGAGTTCTTATCTATGGCGCTTTGACAGGCGGCATAGGTATGGCAAAATACATCAGGTCACAGAGCCCGAAGAAATTTGAGCTATGCGGATTCATAACACACGAAGAACGAATAAAGGATAAGAAACTCTTCGGCGCAAGGGTATATTCAATAAACGAAGACCTGACGGAGGTAATTAAGAAGGAGCACATTGAGGCTATCCTCGTAGTTCCTCTAAGAGTAGATGAATTCCGTGACAACCAAAAGATGCAGGACCTCTTCATCAACGCAGGGTGTAAGATATTCTTCATGACCAGGATGGCTGAGTATAACTCTGCTAACGAAAAGGATGAGGACGACCAGAAGAACATTCAACTGCAGGAGGTTAGCGTAGAAGACCTACTGCCACGAACAGAAATAAGGGTTGATCTCAAGTCGGTTAACGAACAGCTGTCGGGCAAGAGTGTACTAATTACGGGTTCTGCAGGTTCCATAGGTATGGAAATAGTACGTCAGGTGGCACAGTTCAATCCGAAGAAGATGATTCTCATCGACCAGGCAGAAACACCTCAACACGACGTACGACTGCTGATGGCAAACAAATTCCCCAACGTTGATTGTGAGGTTATTGTGACAAGCATTAGTCGCAAGACAAGAATGGAAAATATTTTCCGCACATACAGACCAGAATACGTTTTCCACGCTGCCGCATACAAACACGTCCCAATGATGGAGGACAACCCCAGCGAGGCTATACTTAACAACGTTTACGGCACGAAGGTTATTGCCGACTTCAGCGTGAAGTATGGTGTAAAGAAGTTTGTAATGATTTCTACCGACAAGGCAGTGAATCCAACGAACGTTATGGGATGTAGTAAACGAATTTGCGAAATCTACGTACAGAGTCTTGACCGCAAGCAGAAGATGCAGGCGATGAGTGACCTTACCAAGAAACAGGATTACACGCAGTTCGTTACAACACGTTTCGGAAACGTACTGGGCAGCAATGGCTCCGTAATTCCACTATTTAGGGAACAGATACGTAATGGAGGGCCAGTAACGGTTACCGACGAACGCATTGTACGTTTCTTTATGCTCATTCCAGAGGCTTGTAAACTGGTGCTCGAAGCAGGTACTAAAGGTAATGGTGGCGAGATTTTCGTATTCGACATGGGAGCACCCGTTAAGATTGCAGACCTTGCAAAGAGAATGATAGCTCTGTCACATGCCAAGAACGTAGAGATAAAATATACTGGTCTGCGAGAAGGCGAGAAACTCTACGAAGAAGTGCTTAACGAGATGGAGGGCACAAAGCCTACATTCCACGAGAAGATTCGTATTGCAATGGTCAGAGAGTATGACTATGATGAAGTTAGCAAACATATTGATGAACTCATAGACATCTCAAAACAGTATGACAACATGAATACTGTACGCAAGATGAAACAACTCGTGCCAGAATATAAGAGCAACAACTCTGTATATGAAGTGCTTGACAAAGAGACAGATACAGGGGGTGGTATTAAATCATAATTAGTCGCTTATGGAAAAGTTGGTTACAATTAGATGTAATAACAACGGGAAGGAGTTGGACGTTCCTATCGGTACAACTCTGGAAGAGATATATAAGCTTTTCGGTCTCAACATGGAATATGGTCCTGTGAGCGCCAAAGTAAACAACAAGGTAGAGGGTATGCACTACCGAGTATATCGCCCGAAAAATATTGAGTTCCTTGACATGCACTCACCATCAGGCATGAGGGCATATACACGCACTCTGTTCTTTATTTTGGCAAAGGCTGCACACGATATATTTCCTGAATGTAGAGTAAAGATAGATATCCCCGTATCAAACGGTTACTACGTGGATCTGGAGATAGGACGCAAGGTAACAGAGAAGGATGTGGAGGATATCAAGCAAAGGATGCAGGAGATTATCGATGCCGACCTACCAATACATCGTTACGAAACAACTGTTGAGGAAGCAATAAAAATGTTCCGCAAGGTAGGATCACACACAAAGATTAAACTCCTGGAAAGCACCGGAACACTATATACCATATATTACGACCTCGACGGATATATCGACTACTACTATGGTACTCTGCTTACAAAGACAGGAGGGCTGAAACTCTACGGACTGGTAAAATATTTCGATGGCGTTCTACTGAGAGTCCCTACATGCGAAGACCCGTCCAAACTGGGTAAGATGATTCGTCAAGACAAGATGTTTGAGATGTTCCGTGAGCATCATCGAATACAGGAAATACTTGAGATGTCAACAGTTGGCGACCTCAACGAGGCGATAAAAAATGGTCATTCAAAAACCATAGTAATGGTTGGCGAAGCTATGCAGGAGAAGAAACTGTCGCAAATAGCTGAAGAGATAGCAAGTAGGAAGAAGGTTCGTATGGTACTCATCGCCGGTCCGTCAAGTAGTGGAAAGACAACGTCGTGTAAAAGACTGTCGGTACAACTGGTAACAAATGGACTACGCCCTGTGCCAATCTCTCTTGACGACTACTTCACAGATCGCGAAAATACGCCTCGTGATGCAAAGGGCGACTACGACTACGAACATCTCCATGCCTTAAATATCCCGCTGTTGAACGAGCAACTTAAAGCACTCTTTGCTGGCGAAGAGGTGGAACTGCCACGATATAACTTCCAACAGGGAAGAAGCGAGTGGAGCGGAAAAAAACTACGTCTTCGCGAGGACGACATCCTGGTGGTAGAGGGCATTCACGCCCTGAATCCCGAGCTGACAGCGAACATTCCAGAAGAACAGAAGTTCCGTGTATATGCCTCAGCACTCACAACAATGCTTCTCGACTCACACAACTACATACCGACAACGGATAACAGACTCCTGAGACGTATCATTCGCGACTACAAATATCGTGGATGCGATGCTCGCGAGACAATACGTCGTTGGGCAAGCGTGAGAGCCGGAGAAAACAAATGGATATTTCCTTACCAAGAGAATGCAGACGTGATGTTCAACACAGCAATGCTCTTTGAACTTGCCGTAATAAAGAAACAGGCAGAGCCACTCCTTGAGCAGGTGCCTGAGAACTGTCCTGAATATTCTGAAGCTTACCGACTGAGGAAATTCCTAAAGTACTTCTCTACAATGTCCGACGAGTACATCCCGTCAACATCACTTCTGAAAGAGTTCCTTGGCGGTAGCGCCTTTGACGTATAAGACACAAGCGAGGTCCAGAAAACCTCGCTTGTTTTTATAACCAGCGCTGCATAATTATACAATTATTCAAAAGGTTTTCGTAGGTATTTGCATTTTTATCTCATTTTTGTTTGGTCTTTTATCGTATTTGCATTACCTTTGCACCCCAAACAACGAACAAAGTACATATTTATATTATGGCTGAAAAAATAGAAGTTAAGGAACTAGACAACGTCGTTGTCCGTTTTTCAGGAGACTCTGGCGACGGTATGCAGCTCGCCGGAAACATCTTTTCAACAATTAGTGCCACCGTTGGTAATGGCATTTCAACATTCCCAGACTACCCTGCTGACATCCGCGCCCCGCAAGGTTCGCTTACCGGTGTTTCAGGATTTCAGGTACACATTGGAGCAGGGAAGGTATATACCCCTGGTGACCTCTGTGACGTCCTGGTGGCAATGAATGCCGCCGCTCTGAAGACGCAGTTGAAATATGCAAAACCACAGGCTACCATTATCATCGATACCGACTCTTTCGGTCCTAAGGATTTGGAGAAAGCACAGTTCCAAAGCGAGGACTACTTAGGTGAGATGGGTGTTGATCCAGACCGCGTAATACAATGTCCACTTACCACAATGGTGAAGGATTGTCTGGCAGAGACTGGTATGGACATGAAGTCTATACTGAAATGTCGCAATATGTTTGCACTTGGACTGGTTTGCTGGCTCTTTGACCGCGACATCAATTTGGTAAACAACTTCCTGCGCGAGAAGTTTGCAAAGAAGCCGTCTATTGCTGAAAACAATATAAAGGTGGTACAGGCCGGATATGACTATGGTCACAACACTCACTCTTCAGCCATCAACGTTTATCGTATAGAATCAAAGCACAAGGAGCCTGGACGCTATATGGATATAACAGGCAACAAAGCTACTGCCTATGGTTTCATTGCTGCTGCCGAGAAGGCTGGTCTCCGACTTTATTTGGGCTCCTACCCCATCACTCCTGCTACCGACGTACTCCATGAACTGTCAAAACACAAGTCATGTGGAGTAATTACAGTACAGTGTGAGGACGAGATAAGTGGTGCTGCATCAGCTCTGGGAGCCTCTTTCGCAGGTGCTCTTGCAGTAACTTCCACATCCGGTCCAGGCGTTTGTTTGAAGTCTGAGGCAATGAACCTCGCCGTAATTATGGAACTACCCCTTGTGATACTTGACGTACAGCGCGGTGGTCCTGCTACGGGTCTGCCTACCAAGTCTGAGCAGACGGACCTTCTACAGGTACTCTTCGGACGTAACGGAGAGAGTCCTATGCCAGTTCTTGCAGCTACCAATCCCGCAGACTGCTTTGATGCCGCATTCCAAGCTTCCAAGATAGCTTTGGAGCATATGACTCCTGTCGTTCTTCTTACTGATGCCTATATTGCTAACGGCTCTGGAGCATTTAAGTTGCCTAAGATGGCACAGCTTGATGCTATTAACCCTCCATATGTTCCAGAAGAACTGAAAGGTAAGTGGACACCATATATGCGTGCTGAAAATGGCACTCGATATTGGGCCGTACCGGGTCGTGAAGGCTTTACACACATCCTCGGCGGTCTGGAGAAAGACTCCAATACTGGCGCCATCTCTACGAACCCAGAGAACCACGACCTTATGACTCGTCTGCGTCAACAGAAAATTGACAACATAGAAGTGCCCAACCTCGAAGTTGACGGTGACGTTGACGATGCAGAACTCCTCATTGTTGGCTTTGGCTCTACCTATGGTCATCTGCATGCTGCTATGGACGAACTCCGCGTAGCAGGCAAGAAGGTTGCACAGGCTCAGTTTAAGTACCTCAACCCACTGCCAAAGAATACAGCCGACGTATTGAAGAAGTACAAGAAGGTAGTAGTGGCAGAACAGAATATGGGACAGTTGGCTGCTTACCTTCGTATGAAGGTCGATGGTTTCGTTCCATACCAGTTCAACCAAGTAAAGGGACAACCTTTCGTAGTAGAAGAGTTAGTTAACGCATTCGAGGAAATCTTGAAGAAGTAAAAAAGGTAAAAAAGTAAAAGGTAAAACCATTATGGAATATACAGCACAAGATTTTAAAAAAGGCCAGCCTCGGTGGTGCCCAGGTTGCGGAGACCACTTTTTCCTGGCTTCACTACATAAGGCTATGGCCGAGATTGGCGTAGCACCCGAGAACGTAGCAGTAATCTCCGGTATAGGTTGTTCCAGTCGTTTGCCACACTATATGGCAACCTATGGAATGAACACTATCCACGGACGTGCTGCAGCAATAGCTACAGGTGCAAAGGTGGCAAATCCAGACCTTACAGTATGGCAGGTAAGCGGTGACGGTGACGGACTGGCTATCGGTGGTAATCACTTCATCCACGCCAATCGTCGAAATATAAACCTCAACATGATACTGCTCAACAATCGTATATATGGTCTTACAAAGGGACAGTACTCTCCTACCTCACCACGAGGATTCGTGTCGAAGTCGAGTCCTTATGGAACGGTAGAGGATCCATTCCGTCCTGCTGAGCTGTGTTTCGGAGCACGTGGACACTTCTTTGCACGTGCCGTGGCCACAGATGCCGCTGGCACCATAGACATTCTGAAGGCTGCATATAAGCACAATGGAGCATCTGTTTGTGAGATTTTGCAGAATTGCGTAATCTTCAACGACGGATGTCATGAGGCGGTTTATAACAAAGAGGGTCGTAAGAAAAATGCTATCTACGTACGTCACGGAGAGAAACTAGTATTCGGAGAAAATAACGAATACGGATTGGTACAAGAGGGATTCGGACTGAAGATTGTGGAGATTGGCAAGGACGGGTATACCCTTGACGACGTGCTAACCCACGATGCCCACTGTGAGGACAACACCCTACAGTTGAAACTCGCCCTGATGGGTAACGGCGACGGATTCCCCGTAGCCTTAGGAGTGATACGCGATGTAGATGCACCGACTTACAACGACGCTGTACACCAGCAAATTACAGAGGTCAGCGCACAGAAAAAATATCACAACTTCGAAGAATTGCTTGAAACAAACGACATATGGGAAGTGAAATAAAAGAAAAGGTCTCTTAACGGAGACCTTTTTTCTTACTTTCTTTTTCAGCGATTTTGCGAAAACTTTCCATCTTCTCACCGAAACAGAGGTCGCCACAGTCACCAAAGCCAGGAACGATATATTTATGTTCATTCATTCCCGGGTCAATGGCAGCGCACCAGATGGTGGCATCGTCGGGTAATGCCTGCTTGACAACCTCAACACCCTCGGGAGCAGCTATTACACAACACACATGTATGCTACGAGGCTTGCCATTCTCCATCAACGACTCTATGCTGGCAGCCATAGAACCACCTGTGGCCAACATCGGGTCAACAATTATCAAGGTTTTTCCTTTTATTGATGGGGCTGCCTTGTACTCTGTATATACACCCACCTCGGTATGCTCTCGATTGGTGTACATACGGAACGCACTAAGGAAACCATTATCCGCATGATCAAAGACATCGAGAAAACCATCATGGAACGGCAGTCCTGCACGAAGCACAGTAGCAATGACAACGTCATCTTTGGGTAACGGGATATCTATCGTAGCCAAAGGAGTAGTTATTGTCTTCGTCTTATATTCAAGAGTCTTTGACAATTCATATGCCATTATCTGACCTATACGACGAACGTTATTACGGAAAAGCAGTCGGTTCTGCTGATACTTCTTGTCGCGCAGCTCGGAAAGGTACTGATTAAGAACACTGTTCTGTTCGGCAAAATTAATTACTTTCATAGTATCTTTGTTTAATGTCCGCTGCAAAAGTAACTACTTTTTCTAAAATAACAATGGTTTTACAACAAAAATGCCATAATATTTTTGTAAACTCAGTATGACAATTAGTTACGAAGAGGACAGTTTTTAAATTCTTTAACCTAAAAATTGTTTGTGCGCGCACAAAATTTCTTCTTTATTATCCATCTTTCCCATTTTTTTCTTACCTTTGCAACCGAATTCAAAGCAACAATTCTTTTATTGAGATAAAGAACTTAAAAATAAACAAAGCAATTATGGCAAATTTAGATTTGACAAAGTACGGCATCACTGGTTCTACAGTGATTTTCCACAATCCTTCTTACGAGGATCTTTTTAAAGAAGAAACAAAGGCTGAGCTTACAGGTTATGACAAAGGTCAGAACACTGAGCTCAATGCGGTAAACGTTATGACTGGTATCTACACCGGTCGTTCTCCTAAGGACAAGTACATCGTTGACGACGCTCAGAGCCACGACAAGGTATGGTGGACAACTGAGGAATATAAGAACGACAACCACCCAATGTCTGAGGACGTTTGGGCAAAGGTTAAGGAAATTGCCATCAAAGAGCTCTGCAACAAGAACCTTTATGTCGTTGACGCTTTCTGTGGTGCTAACGAGGGTACACGTCTTGCAGTGCGCTTCATCGTTGAGGTTGCTTGGCAGGCTCACTTCGTAAAGAACATGTTCATTCAGCCTACTGCTGAGGAGTTGGAGAAGTTCGAACCTAACTTCGTAATCTACAACGCTTCTAAGGCTAAGGTTGAGAACTACAAGGAGCTGGGTCTGAACTCAGAGACTTGCGTAGCATTCAATACTACAAGCCGTGAGCAAGTAATCATCAACACATGGTATGGCGGCGAGATGAAGAAGGGTATGTTCTCTATGCAGAACTACTACCTCCCACTTCAGGGCATCGCTTCTATGCACTGCTCTGCAAATACAGACATGGAAGGTAAGAACACAGCTATCTTCTTCGGTCTGTCAGGAACTGGTAAGACTACCCTTTCTACCGATCCAAAGCGTCTGCTCATTGGTGACGACGAGCACGGATGGGACGACGAGGGTGTATTCAACCTCGAAGGTGGTTGCTATGCTAAGGTTATCAACCTCGACAAAGAGTCTGAGCCAGACATCTACAACGCTATCCGTCGTGACGCTCTTCTTGAGAACGTTACTGTTGATGCAAATGGTAAGATTGACTTCGCAGACAAGAGCGTAACAGAGAATACCCGCGTTTCTTATCCTATCAACCACATCGAGAAAATTGCTCAGAAGGTAAATGGCAAGAGTGCTGGTCCAGAGGCCAAGAACGTCATCTTCCTCTCTGCTGATGCATTCGGAGTACTGCCTCCAGTATCTATCCTGACTCCAGAGCAGACAAAGTACTACTTCCTCAGCGGATTCACCGCTAAGCTTGCTGGTACAGAGCGTGGTATCACAGAGCCAACTCCAACATTCTCTGCTTGTTTCGGTCAGGCATTCCTTGAACTGCACCCAACAAAGTATGCTGAGGAACTCGTAAAGCGTATGGAGAAGAGCGGAGCTAAGGCATACCTCGTTAACACAGGATGGAACGGAACAGGTAAGCGTATCTCTATCCGTGATACTCGTGGTATCATCGACGCAATCCTCGGTGGTGCTATCCTGAAGGCTCCTACGAAGAAGATTCCTTACTTCAATTTCGAAGTTCCAACAGAACTCGAAGGTGTTGATACAAACATCCTTGACCCACGCGACACTTATGCTGATGCAGCAGAGTGGAACAAGAAGGCAGAGGACCTCGCAGCACGCTTTATTAAGAACTTTAAGAAGTACGAAGGCAACGAGGCAGGTAAGGCTCTCGTAGCTGCAGGACCAAAACTGTAATACCAATCTTAGCCCCAAGAGGGGAACTCAGGTTTTAACTATAAAAATGAGGCTGTACCACAAGGTACGGCCTCGTTTGTTTTGATTTAGGTCAAAATAACGAAGATTTTAAATATTTATCCCTCTTTTCCTCAACCTCAACTCTTAATTTCTTACTATCTTTGCATTGCATTCGGGAGAATGCATCCGATTAGTTTTCATAGGTTAGTAGTTTTTAGTAGATTAAGGTAAAGATTATGTTATTAGATTTTCAGGAGGTCGACGTGAGTGATTCATATCGTCCTCTTTTTTTATAATATACCTTAAAAAATGCTTTTATTATAAATAAAAACAATAATAAAGTGTGAAAAACACGTTATATTTCAAGAATTCTCTGTAAATTTGCATGCTTAAAACAAACATAAGAAGTAATGAAACAAAAACATATACGCTGGTCGGCTGTCTTTGATCGCATATCAATGGTCATAATTGCAGCAACAGCAATGATTCTTACATCGTGCCTCGGTTCCGACAAAAACTCGGACATAACATACTACAACGATACTGCAATCACAGGATTTACCCTGGGAACGATGAACAGGTACCTTCACACAACATCGAAAGCTGGCACCGACAGTATATACAAGAGGACGTACAAAGGTAGCGACTACAAATTTACAATAAATCAAGCTACAGGTGAGATCTTTAATATTGACTCTCTGCCAGTAAATACTGATGCAGAACATGTCATTTGCGCTGTTAGCACAAAGAATAGTGGACGTGTAATGATATACGACTTTTTAAATGATACGTGGAGCCTTCTTACAAGAGACTCTACAGACTTCAGTTTTGACAGGAAGCTCCGCGTGTTTGACATGACCGGCAAATATCATAACGACTATACGGTAAAGGTTAACGTGCATCAGGAAAATGGCGACGAGTTGAACTGGCACGAGAAAAACTACAGCGACGACTTCGCCAACATGAAGGGTCTGAAACTAATCATCTTAAATGACGTACTCTACGTCTTCGGTGATAACGGCACCTCCACTGTAGCATATAAGAGCCCTATAAGCGACGGTCAGAACTGGACACCACTGACTTTCAGTTTCGACCACCCATTAGCACGTGATGCCTATGACAACATTCTGGTGTTTGATGACAAAATACATATAGTTGATAACGGAGCAATATACACTTCCGTTGACGGAGAGCACTGGACACTGGCTTCACAAGGTGCTTCGGTAAAGAAAATCGTTGCTGACGACTGGTTAAGAGTATATGCACTGAGCAACGATAACAAACTCATTTCGTCAGAGGACCTCAAAGAATGGAGAGTTGAAGAGCTTGACGAAAACATTGAGTTCTTCCCTACAGAGCGCATAGGATACAGAACAGGCATTATGGCCACTGCAATGTATGCTAAAGAACTGCTCGTCGTGGGCAATCGCAGTGCAATTACATATCCCAACGACACTCGTGCTGTGGTATGGAGATTCATTGAGGAAGGCATAACTGGTGGTGAACACAAATGGACATACCTAAACGGCGACAACACCAACATACACCAGTTGCCAAACATGAAAGGAATGGCAGTATCTCCTTATGGAGAGTATATCATAGGTCTTGGAGGAAAGTCCGAAGGAGACCTCATTATAGAACCATACTCAAAGATGTACGTTAGCCATGACGGCGGACTGACATGGAAATACGATCCTCGTTTCGCACTTCCCGTAGGTCTTGACACCGACGCCACAAGTGTTGGTATGGCTATCGACAAAAACAACTACATCTGGATGATATTCAGTGGTTCAGGACAGATATATTACGGACGACTGAACTCTATGGGATGGAAAAAGCCACAGAAAGAATTTAAATAATACAACAAAATGAAAAAGGTACTTCTCTTCATAACATTCTTTTTTGCCACACTGGGTGCTAACGCTCAGTGGGACGAGGAGTATAAGATGGAGATAGGTGCCGGAATAGGACTGCTGGGATATCTTGGTGACTATAGTAGCAGTCTGTCAAAGGACGTACAGCCTATGGCATCAATAGTATGGCGCAGAGTCTTTAACCCATATATGGGACTGAAGGCTAACGTAGGTTACGGAAAGATAAAGGGAAAGAGGACTGCGGCTAAAACATACTACCCGGAACCAGAAAAACTGGTACAAAACTTCAACAACCAACTGGTTGACGCAACGGTAACCTTTGAATATAACTTCTGGCCTTACGGTACAGGACGAGACTACCGCGGAGCACAACGACTAACACCATTTATCTTCCTTGGATTTGGAGGAACTTTCGTGAAAGGAGCTCAGAAAAATGTGTTTACAATGAATGTGCCTATAGGTCTTGGAATAAAATACAAAGCAGCAAAACGAGTTAACTTGGGACTGGAATGGGCAATGCACGTTAGTGGAAGTGACAAACTTGACGGTGTCACCGATCCCTACCTGATAAAAAGTTCAGGATTATTCAAAAACACCGACTGCTACCACATACTTCAGTTTACAGTGACATACAGTTTTGCGGAGAAATGCCGCACATGCCATAACGACAAAGAATAACAACATGGACAGAAATAACATACCACAACATATAGCCATTATCATGGACGGCAACGGGCGTTGGGCAACAGAGAGAGGGAAAATACGCAGTTACGGGCACCAAGCTGGTGTAGATACAGTAAGACGAATAACTGCAGAGTGTACCAGGCTTGGAGTTAAATTCCTCACGCTCTACACCTTCTCTACTGAGAACTGGAATCGTCCTGCCGACGAGATTGCGGCACTCATGGGACTTGTTCTCACATCACTTGAAGACGAAATGTTCATGAAGAACAACGTACGCCTACGTGTTATCGGTGACTTTAAACGTTTACCCGTAGAAGTACAGGAGAAATTAAACGGCATGATGGAACGTACCGCAAAGAACGACTCCATGACTATGGTTATTGCGCTGAGCTATTCAAGTCGTTGGGAGATTACTGAAGCAACAAAGCAACTTATTGCCGAGGGAAATACAAACATCACTGAAGAAGATATTAGCAAACATTTGCAAACGAACTTTATGCCCGATCCAGACCTGCTCATCCGCACTGGTGGTGAACTGCGCATAAGTAACTACCTGCTGTGGCAGATAGCATACTCGGAGTTGTACTTCTGTAACACCTACTGGCCTGACTTCACTGAAGAAGAACTGTACAAGGCTATAGAGAGCTATCAGAATCGTCAGCGCCGCTTCGGAAAGACCGAGGCTCAGGTGGAAGAAGAGAAAAAAGGAAACTAAAAATGAAGAGAATAACTATATACGAAAAGTTGAAGACGGGAATTAAGTCGAAGAGACTGTGGTTGTGCGCAGCGCTCTTCACTGTTAACTCTACACTCTTCACCTTAAGTGCTCAAGAAAAGATTATCAATCCCGACATAACTTATGCCGGTTCTCCTCGTTCATGCGTGATTGCCGGCATCAACGTATCGGGAGTGGAAGGATATGAAGATTATGTGCTCACTGGTATCTCCGGACTTGAAGTAGGACAACAGATTACCGTTCCTGGTAATGCTATCACCGAGGCGGTAAAAAGATACTGGAAGCACGGACTCTTCTCAAAGGTTGCCATTGCTGCCGACTCACTCATCGGCGACAAGATATACCTACATATACATCTTGCCACCCGACCACGTGTATCTACAATAAACTACTCCGGACTGAAGAAGTCGGAGCGTGAGGATATGGAGAAGAAGCTGGGACTGCTACGCGGTAGCCAGCTGACACCAAACATGATTGACCGTGCGAAGATTCTCGCAAAGAAATATTTTGACGACAAAGGTTTTAATAACGCTGAAATAGAAATACTACAACGCGAAGACGTAGCAAACAAAAACCAGGTAATCCTTGACGTCATCGTTGATAAGAAATCGAAGATGAAGGTTCACTCTATAACCTTTGAAGGCAACAACCAACTCAAGAGTTCGAAAATTAAGGGTGGTTTTTTACGCAAAGGTATCTTCAAAAAAACTCACGAAGCTGGTAAATTCAGTACCTTCTTAAAGTCAAAGAAATATACTCCTGAGCGCTACAAAAACGACAAACAGAATCTGCTCGACAAATACTTCGAGTTAGGATACCGTGATGCGGAAATTATCAGCGACAGCGTATGGAGTTATGATGAGAAACATGTAAACATTAAGGTAAAGGTCAGCGAAGGACAAAAATATTACATTAGAAATATCACGTGGGTTGGTAACACAGTATATACCACAGAATACCTGTCACGAGTACTTGGAATGAACAAAGGTGACGTGTATAACCAGAAGTTGATGAACAAACGACTTACAGAAGACGAAGATGCTGTGGGCAACAACTATTGGAACAATGGTTATCTATTCTACAACCTGCAACCTACCGAGGTTAATATCGTAGGCGACTCCATTGACCTTGAGATGCGTATCTTCGAAGGTCAGCAGGCACACATCAGCAGGGTGCGCATAAATGGTAACGACCGACTATATGAGAATGTTATACGCCGTGAGCTATATACCAAACCTGGTGACCTCTTCTCTAAGGAGGCCCTACAGCGTTCAGCACGTGAGCTCGCATCAATGGGACACTTCGACCCTGAGCAGGTGAACCCTGATGTAAAGCCAAACTACGAAGATGGCACAGTAGATATAAACTGGAACCTCGTTCAGAAATCTAACGACCAGATAGAGCTGTCGTTAGGATGGGGACAGACGGGTGTCATCGGTCGTATCGGACTTAAGTTGAACAACTTCTCTATGCGCAACCTTTTCCGCAAGAATGCTGAGCACAGAGGAATTATGCCTGTCGGCGACGGTGAGGTTCTTGCCCTCGGTGCGCAGACCAACGGTTCGTACTATCAGGCATACAATATCTCATATAGTACGGGATGGTTTGGAGGTAAGCGTCCTATAATGTTCTCTGTTGGAGGTTTCTTCTCCAAGCAGACAGACGTGTCAAGCAACTACTACAACAACGCTTACTTCAACAACTACTATAACTATATGTCGGGAATCGGCAACAGCTCGTATAATCTCTACGAGAACTACTATGACCCCGATAAATATATCAAGCTGTTCGGTGTTAACATCGGATGGGGAAAACGTCTGCGTTGGCCTGACGACTATTTCCACCTGAACCTGCAGCTGGCATACACCCGCTACTCACTGCGAAACTGGCGTTACTTCCTGGTAACAACAGGTAACTGTAACAACTTTAATATTACACTGTCACTGAACCGTACATCAACGGACAACCAGTTGTTCCCACGTCGTGGTTCTGAGTTCTCTGTTTCAGTAACAGCAACACCACCATGGTCTTGGTTCGACAATAAGGACTATAAAAATCTTGCAAAGGACCGAATGGCTGATAACTTCACAGAAGAACAACAGGAGAAATACCGTTGGATAGAATACCACAAATGGAAGCTGAAGTCGCGCACCTTCACGGCACTGACAGGCGGTGCTAAGTGTCTGGTACTGATGACACGCTTTGAGATGGGTATCCTCGGCTCATACAACAAATACAAGAAATCTCCGTTTGAAGTATATTACATGGGTGGTGACGGTATGAGCGGATATAGCACAAGCTACGCTGAAGAGACCATCGGTTTGCGTGGTTATGAGAATGGTTCGCTGACGCCTTATGGATATGAAGGCTACGCTTACGACCGTATGTCATTGGAGTTAAGATACCCATTCCTCTTGGGTAATACTACAATCTACGGACTGGGATTTGCCGAGGCAGGTAATGCGTGGACAGAACCTAAACTGTTGAACCCATTCCAGATGAAGCGCTCTGCCGGTCTTGGTGTTCGTATCTTCCTGCCTATGGTCGGTCTTATGGGTATCGACTGGGCATATGGATTTGACACTGTATTCGGAAAACGTGGCGGTAGCAACTTCCACTTCATCCTGGGACAGGAATTCTAAAGTACAAATACATTAATAAAAGAATAGTATGAAGAAGATTATTATGCTGATGTTACTGTGTGCAACGACACTGTCTATGCAGGCACAGAAGTTCGCGTTGGTAGATATGGAGTACATCCTTAAAAATGTCCCTGCCTATGAGCGAGCTAACGAGCAACTAAACCAGGTAAGCAAAAAATGGCAAGCCGAGGTGGAAGCCCTTAACACAGAGGCTTCTACAATGTATAAGAACTACCAGAACGAAGTAGTTTTCCTCTCTCAAGAACAGAAGAAGGCAAAACAAGAAGCTATAATGCAGAAGGAGAAAGAGGCCAGCGACCTGAAGAAGAAATATTTCGGTCCGGAAGGTGAACTCTTCAAGAAACGTGAGTCGCTAATGACACCTATACAGGAGGAGATTTACAATGCTGTAAAGGATATCTCTGACCTCCGCGGATATTCCCTCGTAATAGACCGCGCCAGCGATAGTGGCATCATCTTCGGTTCCCCGAAGATTGACATCTCTAACGAGGTCCTTTCAAAATTAGGATATAACTAATGACGACAAAGTATTAATAACAAAATAAAAAAGAAAATGAAAAAGATTATTGTAATGATGATGATGCTGGCTCCTATGACAGCATTTGCACAGAAGTTTGGTCATGTAGATATGCAGGCAGTAGCACAGTCAATGCCTGAGATTAGCAAGATCAATGGCGAACTGGAAGCTATGGCTAAGCAGTTCGATAACGACCTGCAGGCTATGCAGAAGGAAATCGAGACTAAGTACAATGACTACCAGAAGAACAAGAGCACAATGAATGCTTCTAAGCAGGAAGAGACAGAGAACGAGATTAATGCTATGATGGAGAAGTTCCAGCAGGCTCGTCAGGACAACACCCAGCAGCTGCAGAAGGCTCAGGACGAGAAGATGAAGCCTATACAGGACCGTATCATGAAGGCTATCGAGAACGTCGGAAAGAATGGTGGTTATGTTTACATCATGCAGACAGGTTCTCTGCCTTACCTGAGCACTACTCTCAGCACTGACGTTACTAACGACGTTAAGAACGAAGTAAACAAGCTGAAGTAAGGAGTTCAAGAAGTTTAAGAAGTTTAAGAAGTTTAAGAGTAGAAAGGTAGAGATATGAAACACACTGGATTGATTACTATAGTAAAAAGTGCGGTAAAATGGGTTTTACCTCTTTACCTTTTTACTTTTTTACCTTTAAACGCCTCTGCACAGGTAAGCTACGGATATCTCAGCTACGAAAGAGCTATCTGTGCCATGCCTGAATATGCTGATATGCAGAGTAACATTGAGCAACTGCGCGAACAGTATGCCAATGAAACAAAACGTGCTGAAGAGGAGTTTAACAAAAAATACGAGGAATTCCTTGAAGGACAAACTACCTTCGCACCTGCCATATACAGCAAACGACAGTCGGAACTGCAGGAACTTATGGAGAAGAACATCGCCTTTAAGCAGGAGGCAAGACGACTGCTCAACGATGCCGAGGCAGCAGCAATAAAACCTCTCAAAGAACGCCTCAACGGTGCTATTGAGAAGATAGCCAAAGAAAGGGGCTTTGCCTTTGTACTTAATACTGATGGAGACGCATGTCCTTATATCAACCCCGCTATGGGTGTAAATATCGAGGACGAAGTAATAAATAATCTGAATGTTACCCGTTAACGCTGGACCTATAGGTGTTTTCGACAGCGGGTATGGTGGATTGACCATACTCCGTCGTATGCGTAAGATTCTTCCGCAATACGACTACCTATACCTTGGCGATAACGCCCGTGCACCATACGGACCACGCAGTTTCGATGTGGTCTATCAGTTTACCCGCGAGGCTGTAGAAAAGCTCTTTTCTATGGGTTGCCACTTGGTAATCCTTGCATGTAATACAGCCTCAGCAAAAGCATTAAGGACACTACAGATGAACGACATCCCACGATGGGACCCTGACCGTCGTATCTTGGGAGTAATACGTCCCACAGCTGAGTGTATCGGTGATATTACGAAGTCGCGCCACGTGGGCATCCTCGCCACAGAAGGTACTATACGAAGCAAAAGCTATGACATGGAAATCCACAAACTCTTCCCCGACATCGTGGTGACAGGAGTAGCTTGTCCTCTATGGGCAGCAATAGTGGAGGCCAACGAAGCCGACAGCGAAGGAGCTGAATATTTTGTGAAGAAGCGCATTAAGCAGATGTTCTCTGCTGACGACAAGATAGACTCTGTCATTCTTGGCTGTACCCACTACCCCATGCTCCTTAATAGTATTAAAAAACACATTCCACAAGGGGTACAGATAATTCCGCAGGGCGACTACGTAGCAAATAGCTTGAAGACGTACCTCAACAGACATCAGTTATTGGAAGAGAAAATTACTAAGGGAGGGACGGTAAGATATCTTACCTCAGAAAACCCGGAACGCTTTAAGGAGTGCGCACAGGTATTCCTTAACGACGGCGAAGAGTTGAGCGTTCAACAAACCACACTGCAAGCCAGCCAGCAGCAAGAACTGTGAAGAACACCATGACAATATCCCAAGGATGGACACTCACGGGATAGGCATCGACAACAAACGAACCACTTTCACTTCCTAACGCCACAATACCGAAAGTCTGTTGTACCCAACAGAGCAGTAGTCCTATGGTCACACCTATAACAGCTCCCATGAGGGCTATCATACGTCCTTCCATACGGAAGATACTTATTATCTGACTGTCAGTAGCTCCAAGATTACGCAGTGTTACCACATCGTCTTTCTTGTCTATTATTAACATCGACAGCGAGCCTATTATATTAAAGCATGCCACAATGAGGATAAACGTCAGGAAGATATATGCCATAAGTTTCTCTATCTTCATAATGCGGAAGGTGTCTGCCTGCTGTTCGTAACGGTCCAGCACACGATACTTCTCCCCCACCACTTCCTGCATTTTTTCCTTCACATCGTCAAGGTCGCTTCCTGCCTTGAGACGCATCTCAAGGGCGGAGATCATTCCCTGACCATCGAAAAGACTACGCGTAAAAGCTATCGGGGCAACGATATAGCTACGGTCGTATTTAGCCTGTTTAACAGCAAAGATTACTCCTGGAGAAAGCAGCGAGTCTTCTTCAAAGCCGTCGGCAATATTCATCATGTCGAGTTGTCCTTCACGTTTGGGGGCATATATATGCAGATAGCCATTCCAACGAACTCCAGTACCTAAGTTCTGCGCAAGTTGTATTCCCAGTGTTCCATACTGCAGGTTAGCTGCATGCAAATCGAACGTACCGTCGCCATAAAGAATATCATTTATATATGTCAGTTCAGCGAAGTTATCGTCAACACCCTTCACAGTTACCATTGCCTGACGGTCGCCATAGACTGCCAACGCCTGGTCCTCAAGGGTCTCTGTTGCCACATCAACTTCTGGAAACTGTCGTATCTTGGCAAGCAACGGGTCGTCGGCAGGAGCCGTCTTACCCTCTGCAGGCACCACCATCAACTGCGGGTCAAAGCTTGTAAAGAGCGTAGCTACAAGATCGCGAAAGCCGTTGAACACACTCAGCGTTACCACTAATGCTATAGTCGCCACTGCGACACCTCCTACAGAGATGCCACTAATGATGTTTATAGCGTGGGTGCTCTTCTTCGAGAACAAGTAACGCCTTGCTATGTAAAACGGAAAATTCATATAACCTACGACTTACGACCTAACAGCTCGTCTATCCTATCGAGATAGTCGAGAGAGTCGTCAATGAAGAATCGTAATTCTGGGATTATACGCAACTGATTTCTTACCCTTGTACCTAACTCGTAGCGTATTGTCTTGTCGTTTGCCTTAATATTTGCGAGCAGTTCTTCACCCTTCTCCGATGGAAAGATACTCAGGTATGCCGTACACACACTGAGATCCGGGCTTACCTTCACACGAGTTACGCTTACCATCACTCCGTGCATGGCACGTGTCTGACTCTGAAATATCAGACTAAGCTCTTTCTGAAGTAGTCGCGCTATCTTATTTTGTCTTGTTTCTTGCATAGTCTTTTTACTTTTGCGCGACAAAGGTAAACATTTTATTTGATATCGCAAAAAATAATCGGTTATTACCTGCGCATGATGACGTAGATGATAACAGGAGCACCAATGAGTGGTGTTACCGCGTTAAGGGGTATTATACCAGCATCTCCCGGGAGCACACTGATAATATTACACACCAGTGCTACTATGCCACCCATGAGTATTGTAGAGGGAAGCAACTGACGGTGATTCTCTGTCCCTATCACCATACGAGCGATGTGGGGCACTGCTAAGCCAATAAATGCCACAGGACCACAGAAAGCTGTGGTAATGGCAGTAAGGATTCCTGTTACAAGGAGCAGATAGAAACGTACCCTACGGGTGTTGATACCAAGATTCTCTGCATATTGTTCTCCAAGAAGCAGGGCATTAAGAGGCTTTATCAATGCTACCGAGGCGAGCAGTCCTAAGATACTCACTATCACGAATACCGGCAACTGATTAATGGTAACACCGCCAAAGTTTCCGAGTCCCCACACCATATAACTCTGTACACCAGCGTCAGTGGCAAAGAAGTTTAACAACGATATCGCTGACGTGGCAAGATAACCTATCATAATACCGATGATAAGCAGCATGACGTTATTCTTCACCATAGTAGAGAAGAATAGTATCAGTGCCATAACCACCATCGCACCAACAAAGGCAGCAAAGAGTATTGCAGCAAAACCTGATAACGAGAACGACCCCGCCGTTATGCTACCACCTAACAACAGCATCACAAGAGCCACACCTAACGAGGCTCCACTGTTGATACCGAAGATACTCGGTCCAGCCAACGGATTACGGAAAGCTGTCTGTAACATTAGTCCGCTCACTGCTAACGAAGCACCGCAGAACATCGCCGTCACCGCCTGAGGCAGACGTGAGTTCAGGACTATGTAAGAGCCTACTCCCTGTCCATCTTCGATGGAGGTAAGTCCTACGGCACTGCCTAATATCCTGAACACGTCTCCGACAGGGATATCCACAGCACCTACTATAAGACTGACAAGGAATAACGCAATGAGGAGTAATCCTCCAAGAAAATATTTTTTCATAACGGCAAGAAATACTTTGGGGCACCAAGTCCCAGTTCTGGATGTATTATAGTTATAAAGTCGCGCAGCAGGAAATCGGGATGGAATGGTGTATCTTCGTAAAATGTACTTGTAGCGGTATTACAACCGTAGGCACGACGTTCCTTGAAGGCACAGAACTCCTTATATGCGCTTTTCTCCGTCAACAGTTCGTCGTAGGTTATAGCGTGTGGCTGGTTATAGCGGAAAAGCCATACCCCAGCATTACGGGCTTTCTGAAACACCGTCTCGAAGGGCAGCGCCAGAGAACCGCTGTGATTATCTGTCGCCCACGGATAGTCACATCCTGCATCGCCAAGCATTCGTCCTATGGTACTCTTTCCACCCGGAACATACCATACGCTACCAGTCATCTTATCCATAAGGACAGGATGATGAGTGTCGGGCGCGAGCGCCTTTACCTTTGAACATAGTTCTTTATAGTTGCGTTCCACCTCTGCAAAGAGACTGTCTGCTTCTTCGGCTGCTCCTACGAGCATGCCATAGAAACGCATCCATTCGGCACGTCCAAGAGCGGAAGTCTCCATATAGTCTGCCATTTCTATTATAGTTATTCCAAGGTCGTCAACACGTCCATAGCCTCCACTGTTCTGGAATGGTGACAGGAAGATGGCGTCGGGTTGTAACGATATTATCTTCTCTACAGTCGGCTGCAGACCACTGCCGCAGTCAACTACTTTCCCATCACGTGCCATCATCTGTATTCGAGGAAGATGAACATACTGCAAATCGCAGACGCCCTTGATGGTTTCCACCTTTCCTAACTGTTCGAGGAGTCCGCAATGTACGCTGGTTCCTACGACGAGTTTCGGTGACCTATGGTTATCCTTTGTCGGTATTGTGCCGTCGGCATTCAGTGTGTACTTATGCAGCACCTTTCCCTTATTCCACGGATCGGCAATTTCCACCTCCGTACGGTCATCATAGCGCACGATGGTGAGCAACTGGGCGTACTTCATCTTAATAGTGTCGCCCTGTTCCTGAGAAGATAAAGTGCTGCCACCCTTGCATGAGCAAAGGGCAGCAGCAACTATAACAACTATAAATAAATGGTTTCTCATGATATGTTATTTCACATTCACCTTGCGAACGCTACCGTCGCTCATGCGTATGATGTTCATACCACGCTGACGGGCATTCAACTGTCGACCGTTGAGGTCATATATTGCTACCGCTGTTGCTTTTGTTGCGTTAGCCTCTGCAATACCCAGTGTTGGGTCACCCTCTGGAATAACCTCTGTACCTTCAGCACCGAAGTTGTCCATACAGAAGTAAGCAGGTGTCTTCATACCGTATGTAGGATCGTTATCACTACTGCTCATAGTGAAGCCAAGACGTTTTACCTTACCCAGACTGCTAAGGTCAACATAGTACCAGTCCTTAATGATGTATGCCTTGTCTGCCACACGGAGGTCAGCAAGATAGAAGTCCTTTGATGCTGTCTGCTCTCCTGCAGCGTCATAACCTGTTACGGTAAGCATAAACCAGTCGCCCTCTTCAAACTTCTTGCCATAACCGTCACCTTCTGTCATCGAAGTGTAAGCGTATGCACTGTTAGTTACATAGAAACCTGGAATCTCGGCACCTTCATCCTCAAGAACTACTATTCCCTTTGGTGTCCATGTATTAACATTATATGTAGCAAAGTTTGCAGAGTTATCAACACCGTGACCTACTATTGACTTGTACTGCTCTGTAGAGGGGTCACCACCATAGGTTGTCGATGTCATATTGGTATAGAAGAATCCGTAGCAGTAGTCATACATACTTCCTCCACCCATATCATACACCTCATGACCATTCTCGAAACGATAGTTTCCGCTGATGAACTGACCGCTGTCGTCGGTACCGTTCCAGTAGCTCTCTGGTTCCAATGTAAGGTTCTCAAAAGTAGCTACCTTCTCAAAATCTGAAACAATCTCTATTTCATCGATACAAGCGTATGTAGCAACCATTGGCTTATTACAGTCGAAAGAGAAAGTCAGTTTTGTAACGTTGTTGCCCAGCTCACTCAGATCACACTTCATCCAGTCGTTAACATAGCTTAGTTGATCGGTGTATTCCGCCAGTTTAACAACCATCTCCTTAGTAGTCTCATCAGCTCTTGTTGCTGTAATCTTAAGGTAGAAATGGTCGCCTTCTTTATCAAACATCGTGTCGTATGAACCTGTATTTATAGTGAAGTTATTGTGTGTATAGGCGCTGTTGGTTATATACATGCTATTTACAAGTGCACCACCAGGGACATTGATGTCTATAGTACTGTTATCACCATAGATAACACCGAAAGTCTCTGTTTCTTTGGCACCGCCACCAACAACATTGTTGTACTGGTCGTCAAGAACAACGAATGCAGTGCTGGAACTCTTTGACAGGGCAACACCGCCCCACCAGTTAAAACCTTCCTGAGTACTGTAATCTACAAGTCCTGTCACCTTGCCACTGGTCCATGTGCAGTGATAGACATCTTCACCCCAGCCACCTTGTTCCGGAGTGCCAATCTCACCACCATTCCAATAGTTTTTTTCACCAAAATCTACTCCGGTATCTTCTAATGTTGACACCGTTGTCACCTGTGCCATTGTCGGCATGGCAAACATCATTGCTAAGTAAAAAATCTTTCTCATAAACATATTTTTTTTGGTTTTATCTTATTATTTTCTTTCCGTTCTTAATAATTATTCCCTTGTATTCGCTGCCTACACACTGTCCTGTGAGGTTGTATGTTTTTGAGGAGAGAGGAGAGAGGAGAGAGGAGAGAGGAGAGTGAATGCCAGTAGGGTCTTCTATTGCTGCCAACGAAGCCTCAAGGTGTGCATCTTCTGCCAGTTTTATCTCTGTCGAGGTCTCGCCAATCATCGGATACTGCTGGTTTGTTGCGTTGTACACACGTACGAAGTCCACAAAGTCAAGCTGTACCGGCTGACGGTTCTCATCTACGGCATTACTAATGTCGAAGAGGATGTCATCAGGACGGTTGTCAACATATCCGCAGCGATAGAACATCTGGATATATCCTGTTTTCGACTGCACACCGCTTTTTGGCAACAGTGTGCCTTGGAATGTCAGCGCTTCACCAAGCCATAACGGGAAATACTCCTGCTGGTGGAAACTGTTTCGACTAATAACACCATTACCTCCCTTATTGTCCGTCCAGGGGATGTCCTGGAGCGCCTGCTTCTGGTAGGTTATCTCGTAGTCATAAATTACTTTTCCTATAGAATCCACATCGGCGCTACCGCTGAGTTCATACCACGGATCGTCGGGTAACCAGTTGTGGTTAATGTCTTTCGACACCATTATTATTGCGGGTTCCGACGAGCCACCTAAGGGATTACCTGTCTCAGCAAAGGCATTACCGACAATCTTCAGGTCACCGCCCTGCATATTGGCTACTGAGTGATCAAAGTGAAAGGTTATGTAACCACCGTAAGCACCAAGACAGATGAGTCCTTTATCGGGATCGTCAGGAAGGTCCTTTGAGTTGGCTATCATTATCCTACTACACTTCTCCGCCATCGTTTGTGCATCGTCGCCATCGTCGTACATAGGCATATCGTTGACGAATTGTCCTGGAGCAGGAACATATTCATCCACAGCCTCTATGTGAGCGTCATACACTGCCTTGTCTCTCTTCTGCTGTGCCTGAACAGTAATGCCAAAGACCAGCAATAATAACATAATAGTATATCTAATCATAATTCTCAATTATCAATTCCAAATTCTCAATTCCCAATTATAAAGCACCCGTGTCCGGGTATATCGCCAGTCCTTACTTTCCAGTCAAAACTTCCGTCTCTCTTAAAGTGGAGGAGTTCTCCACTCGACACGTAGTTCTTGGCATCCATAAGGTAGAAGTCTTTATTCTCGGGGTTTACTATTATTCCGTACGGCATTCTCATTGCCGCTATTTCCTTTGCTCCGAAGAGTGTTGTCTTCAACACCTCATGCGTGCGTACATTTATTATACCGTAGTTTACGGTATTTCGCTGTGCCGCCTCATTCCATTCCGAGCCGTAGTAATACAGAGAGTCACCGACGATACACATATCACTCACCGCGACATCAATACGTCCGCCTATCTCCATCTTCCCGTAGGCATTCTTCCGCATCCACGTGATACAGGAAGGGTTCTTATCGTAATCGCCACGCGACGACACCCACAGCTGTTCGTATTGGTCGGCACGACAGCGGTGAAGGTTAGGTGCTACGTCAATTTTTCGTTCTTCTCGCATAGTGGGGAGGTCAACTACACTCACCGTGCGGTCATACTGTGGTGCTATGTATCCGCCACTGTTTGCTACGTACAACTTCTCGCCTACTATCACCAGTTCCTCGGGTTGATAACCCACCTCTACTGTAGCTACTGTCTGTAGCGTCAGAGTGTCAACCTTATACACCATTCCTATCTGTGCTCCGGCATTAAGATCTACAGGTCCAACGTACGAACTTATATATGCATAGCGGTCGTTGAACGTTACGTTACGACAATTTGGTATGTTCACCTGTCCTATCCTCCGACACGTCTTGGCATCTACTACCTCTACCTTGTCGGAGCAGTTAATTACCATCCACATACGACTGCCGTAAACCTGTATATCGTTACCCACATCACCGAGTTCCATTACCGTTGACGGGTTGCGTTCAGAGTATATGTTACGATTGTACTTTCCTGTAACGAGGTCAAGATAATCCACTGTACATTTATTAGAGCCCATGTTACCCTCACAGAGCACATACATCCCTACTATGTCGCCTACGACCTCCGTCGTGCCGGTGTCGTAAACCTCCGGATACACCATCAGCTTGTCGTCCCTGCATGCTATCACCAACATCGCCATAAGGGCTATTACTATCAGCACTCGCACCTCGTACCTCGCACCTCGTATCTCGCACTTCGCACCTCGCACCTCGTATTTCATATCTCCACCTCCATACTTATTGCATAGTTACGCCCGGGCATCGGGTAGTTAAGTATCACGTCATACTGCTGATCCAGGAGGTTGTTGACCTCTAACGTCGCCTTGCAGCGTGTCTTCACCCAGCGGAAACGGTACATCAACGACAGGTCGCTGGTGTACCACGCTGGCATATAGTTATAATCAATGTTCTCCTGTTGGTTATAGCGTTTTCCTGCATATATAAAGCTGTAGTTAAAGTCCCACTGACGATAGCTGGCACTGAATATCGCCGACCCGCTGTGCCAGGGGATATATGGTATTTGATGGTTGTAGTATGTGTCCGCTGGGTCGGTGACATCACGAGCATCCTGATAAGTGTACTGCAGGCGTCCTGCCAGTATCAGTTCCCGTGCTGCCCTCACCTCCAACTCCGTTTCCACGTCGAGACCTTTTATATGTACTTTTCCAAGATTCAACATCGTCCAACGGAACTGCTGTCCCTTTGGATATGCTACTATCTTGTCGTGAATGGTGTTATAGTACGCATCAACCTGAAGACGGAAATGTGAGATGCGAGATGCGAGGTGCGAAGTGCGAGGTGCTACATACACCGCTCCAACGTTATACTGCAATGCCGTTTCGGGCTTCAACATTGCGTTACCCATCTCGGTATAGTACAGGTCGTTGAATGTCGGCATACGGAAACTGCGCTTCGCATAGGCACGCACGGAGAGGCTCTTGTTCCTCAACGGGAATATATTAAAGAATACTGCTGGCGTCCATACGTTCTCGCTCTTCTTGTCATTGTGTCCTGGGAAGTGATCCTTCACGAAGGTTGCCAACAACGACCCTTGGATATTCATCCACGGTTGGTTATACGCTGTTGCCACAGATACCATATTCGAGAATCTATAGGGTTTCATCTCTTGCCCTTTGTTCCTTGTCCCCTGCTCCTCTCTCAACTTATTCCATTTAAAGTCGTATGCTACGGAAGCGCTCCATCCTCTCATTATCTCATAGACGTTAGATGTAGAGAGGAAGAGTTCCTGCTGTTTGTAGGTGTTGTCAACGAGCATAGTCTTGGGGTCACGATTCACGTAGTGAGTCACGTAGTAAGCATACTTCGCCTGCAGTCGAGAACTGAACCTGTCGCTGAGGTTCCTTAGGAGTCCTGCCTGGAAGAAGGTGTTGTGGTCCGCCTGACGCTCTCCACGACGCCACACGTTATTGACGATGGCTCCCGGAATGCCTCGCTCTGAGTGATAGGTGTATGCCTTGACATTCCAGCCACCCTGTTCCATAGCACCATAGAGATTTCCTTCGGCACGCACTGCCCACACATCACCATTCTGACGTGTTGCAGTAGTGTCGTAGGCTATGGTACCATCGGCCTTGTAACGACGGTAACGGAACTTATACTTTCCGCTGGCATTCATCACTTCAGCACCTACCGACGAGGTGACAGAGGCACTGAGCCGTTGTTCCCACAGCGTAGAGAAACGGATGAGGTCACTGGACCCATACTTCACACGTGTCTTCAGGTGGGTGCGCTCACCATTGAGGAAATGGGGACGACGGGTACGAATATACACCGTACCAGCATTGCCAAACTCTGATGCTGGTTGGAAGATAGCACTCTTTTGTCCATTGTATAACGATATTTCCTCGACATTATCCATAGAGAACTGACCGAGATCTATCTGACCGTTCTGGGCATTTCCCAACTGTATGCCGTCGTAATATATTCCCAAGTGGTTAGAACCCATAGAACGCACATTAATAGTCTTTATTCCTCCTACCCCACCGTAGTCTTTCAGTTGTACACCAGCAAAGTAACGCAGCGCATCGGCTATAGAGTGCGAGTTGAGTCGTTCCAGCTGCTCACCCTTTAGGGTGTGACTGGGAATAACCTCTCGGAAGGTGAGATTCGACAATACGACGACCTCATCGACATGCTGTATGCTGTCGAAAGCGCTGGTCCTTTCCTTCTGTGCAAAGGCTGAAATGACCATAGTGCACAATAGTGCCATTACTGTCAGTCTCTTCTCAACTTGCATTATGACTTTTAATTATCACTGCCTTCCTCGAGGCACTCGATAAAACATACTAACAACGGCAGGTCTTCTGACTTATCGCCCAGTGCAAACGCCTTCCCGTTCATTACTGACAGTGGCTTCTGCTTACACCGCTAAATGGCGACTCACAGCAGCGGGACTGTTCGGGACTTTCACCCGATTCCCTCTTTCCTCACTCTAAGAGTGAACCAATTGCGAATGCAAAGGTAAGAAAAATTCTTTTAATATTTGGAGGTTAAGAAAAAAATTTTTATTTTTGCAGAGACTAAAACAATGGGAAACAAATCTGATAACATAAAACAAACTATGGGAAACGGAACTAAATTTGTCACTATGGGCGAGATTATGCTGCGCATGACACGCCCCGATTACCAACGCATCATCCAGGGAAATAAGATTGACGGCTTCTTTGGTGGCAGCGAGGCGAACGTGGCTATCTCGTTAGCACAGATGGGCGACGACGTGGAGTATGTTACCCGTCTGCCGAACAACATGCTCGGAGTGGCTTGTCGTAATGAACTACGACGCTTTAACGTGGGTACAAAGCACATCATCTGGGGTGGTACACGACTCGGAAAATACTTCTACGAGCAGGCGGCATCGCTTCGTGGCTCAAGTGTAGCATACGACCGCGAGCACTCTTCACTGATGACGTTGCACACACACATGCTCGATTGGCGTGAGATACTCCGCGGAGCTACAATATTCCACTGGTCAGGAATATCATGTGCTCTTTCGGAAGGTGCCAGCGACGCCACTCTCGACGGTCTTGACGAGGCACTCCGCAGAGGTATCTACACCTCGGTGGACATTAACTATCGTAAGAATCTGTGGAAATATGGTCAGGAGGCTCGCGACGTGCTCTTCCCCGCAGTAAAGGCTTGCCACATAGTCTTCGGTGATACGGGTGAGTGGGAGCTCATTACCGGCAAGAAACTGCCTAAGTTCGAGGCTCAGGACACTACCTATAAACTCGACCTCGACGGCTATAAGAAGTTCTTCGACGATGCCCAGGAGATGTTCCCCAAGGGACGCCACTTCGTGATGGCGGTGCGCAACGTGCTATCGGCAAGTCATCACCTGCTCACAGGACTCCTATATGCTGACGGTGTACTCTACCATACTGGCATAGTGGATATCAATCCGGTACTTGACCCAATGGGTGTCGGCGACGCATTCATCGCTGCATACCTGCATGCCCACTTCCGCTGGAAGGGACAGCACCAGAAACACCTCGACTACGCACTGACAGCATCGGCAATGAAGAACACCATCATCGGCGACTTCAACCTGCTCTCGGAACGAGAAGTGCTGGACACGATGCGCACCGTACTGCCTGGAACAGAGGAGTACATTCCAATAAAAACCTATACTTAAGGGAGTTCAGGGAGTTCAAGGAGGTTCTCCGTACCCAGCGGCTCTGCCGCTAGTTACTTGCAAAGCTGGCATCCCTCGCACTTACTCAGCTGTCCGCGGAAGCGCTTCTCCACCAAGTAGTGAAGACGGTCGCGAAGCGGAATAAGTTGCATATTATCGACTACCTCGTTGATGAAGGCGTTCTGCAATAGCATACGCGCCTCGTCGCGAGGTATTCCTCTTTGTTGCATATAGAACATTGCTGCATCGTTGAGCTGACCAACTGTGGAGCCGTGAGCACACTTCACATCGTCGGCATAGATTTCCAGCATCGGCTGTGTGAACATACGTGCCTCACGGGTAGCGGTGAGGTTCTGGTTGGTCATCTGCGACTCCGTCTGCTGTGCACCTTCCTCTACCAGTACCTTTCCTGCAAAGGCTCCTACTGCAGAACCGTCGAGAACATACTTATACAGTTCCTTGCTGGTGCAGTGAGGCACGTGGTGGGTTATCAGCGTATTGTTATCTACGTGTTGCTGTTTATCGGCAATGACACATCCGTTCAGGGAGCACTCTGCACCCTCGCCTCTGAAATCTACATCGGTCTTGTTACGTGTCACTCCGTTGTGCAGCGTTATGATGTTATGATTGAAGTAGCTGTCACGTTGCTGCTCTACATACACATTGCTTACACGGGTGTTCTTGGCGTGAGTCTCCTCCATACAGTATAGATCAACATGGGCACCGTCGCCAACAAAGACCTCAACAATCTGTGTCGTGAGGAAGTTACTGTCGTCGGCAGAGTGGTCACAGAAGAGTAGCTTTACCTCGGCATTTTCCTCGGCAACAATGAGTACACGACGGTTCACCATCATATATTCTAATGTACGCGAGGGCGACTTCAATATGTTTATCACCTGTACAGGACGTTCCACCTTGATGCCCTTGGGCACATAAACAAGCAGTCCGTCCTGCGCCAGCATAGTGTTCAGTGCTGTCACTGCATCTTCTTCGCTCTTAGCAATCTTCGAATAGTAACGCTCCACTATGTCGGAATGTTTACATAGCGAACCTATTATAACGCCATCCTGTTCCTTTGCTGTCTGCGATGCCATCAACTCGTCGTTAATAACGAAGTACAATGACGTTGAAAGGTTAGGAACATCACAGCGGAAGGCGTCGTAAGGATTCACAGTTATCGGCATGCGGTTGATATTTACACCGTAGTCGGGAGCAAACAGTTCCTTTATGTCTGTATATTTGTAGCGCTCCACCTTCTTTGTGGGGAAGCCCTGACGACGGAAAGCGTCGAAGGCAGCATCGCGCACAGCATTCATCGCCGCACAGCTATGCTCGCAGATCATCTCTCGTGTCTCTTCGTATAGTTCTATATATTGCTTCATCGTCTTGCTTCTTAGTCGCAGCGGAACTGCGACATACTTCAAAACTCCAATCTCTAAACTCTCAACTCTAAACTCTAAACTCTAAACTCTCAACTCCGAATATCCGTGCTCTTGAATCTCCTTCGCCAGCTCTGGACCTCCTGTGCGTACTATCTTTCCCTGATAGAGCACATGGACGAACTGTGGACGTATCATCTCCAGAAGTCTGTCGTAGTGGGTGATGACGATACACGATGTCTCTGGTGTCTGCAACTTATTTACGCCCTCAGCAACGATGCGCATAGCGTCAACGTCAAGACCAGAGTCTGTCTCGTCAAGAATGCTGAGCTTTGGCTCTAACATCGCCATCTGGAATATCTCGTTGCGCTTCTTCTCACCACCGCTGAAGCCCTCGTTGACGGAGCGGTTAGCAAGACGGTTGTCCAGCTCTACCACTTTCTGCTTCTCGCGCATCAGTTTAAGGAACTCACTTGCCTTAAGCTCGGGCTCACCGTGGTACTTACGCTTTTCGTTGATGGCGGTCTTCATGAAGTTTGTCATAGACACCCCAGGAATCTCCACAGGATACTGGAACGACAGGAACAGTCCTTCGTGGGCACGGTCTTCGGGCTTCATTTCAAGAAGGTTCTTGCCGTTGAACAGCACCTCGCCCTCAGTAACTTCGTACATCGGGTTTCCCACGAGTACTGCCGACAGCGTCGATTTCCCCGAACCGTTAGGACCCATAATGGCATGAATCTCACCATCACGGATGGTAAGGTCAATACCTTTTAATATCTCTTTGTCGCCAATCTTGGCATGTAAGTTCTTTACTTCTAACATCTTTTTAATTCATAATTCATAATGCATAATTCATAATGCATAATTCTCAATTCTCAATTTTATCTCACCCCACTGTTCCTTCCAACGACACACTAAGTAGTTTCTGCGCCTCAACAGCAAACTCCATAGGCAGCTTGTTAAGCACTTCCTTGGCATATCCGTTAACTATGAGTCCTACTGCCTGCTCGGTGGGTATGCCTCGCTGGTTGCAGTAGAACAGTTGTGCCTCGGAAATCTTGCTCGTCGTTGCCTCGTGCTCGAATATTGCCGTAGGGTTCTTTACATCCATATAGGGGAAGGTGTGAGCACCACAGTTAGAACCTAACAGCAACGAGTCGCACGACGAGTAGTTGCGGGCATTTTCCGCATTCGATGTAGCACGCACAAGTCCGCGGTACGAGTTCTGCGAATGACCTGCGGAGATACCTTTCGATATTATCGTCGAACGGGTGTTCTTCCCTATGTGTATCATCTTTGTTCCCGTGTCAGCCTCCTGATAGTGATTGGTGACAGCAACGCTGTAGAACTCTGCCTGCGAATTGTCACCACGGAGTACACACGACGGGTATTTCCATGTTATGGCAGAGCCTGTCTCTACCTGTGTCCACGACAGCTTAGAACCTTCACCGCGGAGGTCTCCGCGCTTCGTCACGAGGTTAAACACTCCTCCCTTGCCGTTCTCGTCGCCAGGATACCAGTTCTGTACCGTAGAGTACTTCACCTCAGCACGGTCATTGACTATTATCTCCACAATGGCGGCGTGCAGCTGGTTCTCGTCGCGCATAGGAGCGGTACAGCCCTCAAGGTACGATACGTAGGAATCGTCGTCGGCAACGATGAGGGTACGTTCAAACTGTCCTGTACCTTTGGCGTTGATACGGAAGTAAGAGCTTAGCTCCATAGGACAGCGCACCCCCTTGGGGATATATACAAAGGAGCCGTCACTGAAGACAGCACTATTCAGGGCTGCGTAGAAGTTATCTCTGTAAGGCACCACCGTTCCCAAGTACTGACGCACAAGGTCGGGATGTTGCTGAATAGCCTCACCAATGCTGCAGAAGATGATGCCCTTCTCCGAGAGTTTCTCCTTAAAGGTGGTCTTCACAGATACCGAGTCCATGATGGCATCGACAGCGGTATTGCCGCTGAGCGCCAGACGTTCCTCCAAGGGGATACCCAACTTATCGAAGGTCTTCTCCAGTTCCGGGTCTATCTTTCCGTCGCCGACAGGCTTCTTAGCCGTCGGGTCGGCATAATAGCTTATCGCCTGGTAGTCTATCTCAGGCAACTTCACATGTCCCCATGTCGGCTGCTTCATAGTCTGCCAGTGACGGAAAGCCGTCAGACGGAATTCTAACATCCACTCCGGCTCATTCTTCTTCTTCGAAATGAGCCTTACAATGTCTTCATTCAGTCCTACAGGTATTACCTCAGTCTGTACGTCGGTAGTAAAGCCGAACTCATATTTCTGCTCCGCCACCTGGCGCACATATTGATTCTTCTCTTCCATAATCGGGTGCAAAGGTACGATTAAGTGAGCGGAATACAAAAGGAAAAACCATTTTTTCTTTGTATTCCCGAGCGAAAGTACCTTCGACGAAGTCAAAATTAGCAATTAACTTGGAGATAACCAAACAAATGGTTTTGTTTTATTTCTAAATTCCACAGCTTTGTTGCATAGAAGACATGAAGTAGCGTGGGTGAGCGCACCATAGAACAGGACACCTTCACCTCAATGTTTGGTGCCAACAGTACGTCGAACAGCCCTTTTATGCTTGTGCCCAAATATTTGTACACGTTTAAAAATACCTAATTTTGAGTATTGTCCACATTTTCATATCGCCGTACCTTTGCAGCACAAATAAATGATTATGAAAAAATTACTTTTTGTTCTTTCAATTATCCTGGCCTCAACGAGTGTTCAGGCTCAGGAGGTTGCAGGCGACAGCGTCATGCAACATGTTACAGGAAACCGCCTCAGTGTCGGCGGTTACGGAGAAGTAGCGACCCCAGTCACGGACGTTTCGACATTCCTCATGTGGTCATCTACGTAGGTTACGACTTCGGCAAGGGCTGGACAATGGGTTCCGAGATAGAGTTCGAGCACACCGGTACCGGCAGTGCCATAGAAAACGAAGCCGACGAGGCTGCCGAGTGGGAACGCGAGCAGGAGAAAGGCGGTGAGGTAGAGCTGGAGCAGTTCTGGATTCAGAAGTCTTTCGCACAGTGGGCAAACATCCGTATGGGACACTTCGTAGTTCCCGTAGGTCTTAACAACGCATACCACGAGCCACTAAACTACTTTGGTGTGTATCGTCCTGAGGGTGAGAACACTATACTCCCATCCACATGGCACGACACAGGTATCTCGTTCTGGGGACGCTATGGTAAGTTCCGCTACGAGGTGCAGGTCGTTGCAGGTCTTAACGCTATGCTCTTCAATCGTGACAAGTGGATACACCACGGTGCTGGTTCACCCTTCGAGTTCAAGCCTGCTAACCGCTATGGTTTTGCAGCACGTTTTGACTACTATGCCATGCAGGGACTGCGCCTCGGCATCAGCGGTTATCTGGGAGAGTCGGCACATAATACCTACCCCAACGACACCAAGGGTAGCGGCAAGCCATATAACGACGTGAAGGGAACGGTAGCCATAGGTTCTATAGACATGACACTGAACCGTTGGAACTGGATTGTTCGCGGACAGGCAGACTACGGATATGTAGGTGACACAGAGCGCCTTAACGCGCTGAAGGACGCCAAGGCACACGCTTCCAACTCGCCAGTGAAGAGTGCTATGGTAGGCAAGAACGCAGTAAGTTTTGGCATCGAGGCAGGTTACGACATCTTCTCACGCATCGAGATCTACGTCTTCGGACGCTATGAGTACTACGACAGCTACATACCGACAGGCGACAAAAACATGTTCAACTACACCAATGTTAATCGCATCGCGTGTGGTGTGAACTACCACCCACTGCCACAGATAGCAGTGAAGGCAGAATACAGCAACCGCTTCCTCAAGAGTCCGTACAACAACGAGCCGTCAGTAAGTATCGGCGTCGCTTACGAGGGATGGTTCCTGTAGAAGCCTCTCCCCCGACCCCTCTCCAAGTAGAGAGGGGAGACAAGAGCGGACGGGAAATAAATAGTAAATAGTAAATAGTAAATATAATAAATGATTACTCAAACTAAAAGCAATGAAAAAGTTATTTAACATGAAATCACTACTTCTGGGTATGGTAGTAGTGTTCGGACTTACTGCTTGT
>ONAJ01000031.1 GCA_900315775.1 uncultured Prevotella sp. | reverse complement strand
GTCTCAATGCGAGTTCCTGTAACTCTGATAATTCTAAAACTTCTTTTGTCTCCATCTTAAAACGCTGTTTTTTATTCAACGTTTTTCAGGGTAAGACATAAGCAGCCCTGTTACGAAGTGTAGATAGAGGACTTATGCGTAAGATTAGCCGTACTTTTACGTAAGAGTAGGCTTACTCTTAGGTGCAAGGACATATGTGAAGCCTCCCCCAACCCCTCCAAAGGGAGGGGAGTTCAGAAGCGCATAAAACATATCTCGCACCTCGCACCCTCGCACCTCGCACCCACGATTTTTAAAAAAATAAAAAACCTCTCCGTTTGGAGAGGCTTTTGTAGCGGGAGGGGGCCACGATCCCTCGACCTCCGGATTATGAATCCGACGCTCTAACCAGCTGAGCTATCCCGCCATCATTTCCGTTTTGCGGGTGCAAAGGTAAAATAAAAATCTGAATATGCAAAATTATTTCGCTTTTTATTTCGTATTTCACAAAATTTTCTTATTTTTGCAGACATAAAATAATAATAATGTCATGAAAAAACGAACTATACATATGGAATACAGCCTTCATTCGAAGTCGGCAAACGTGATATGGAACTTGCTGAGTACGGCTGAAGGACTCGAAATATGGATTGCCGACAAGGTAGATAGAGACGGCGACAAGTTAGTGCTCACATGGGGCGAGGTATGGAAGGTTAGCGAGACATGGACCGCCACCATAGTAGCGGAAGAGAAAATGCAGCGAATACGCTGGAAATGGGTTGACGACGAGGACGAGGATGCTTTCGTAGAGTTGGCAATGGTAAAGAGCGACATCACGAATGACTTCACTCTGCTCATCACAGACCACGCATACGACGAGGATATAGACGACCTTAAGGATATCTGGGACCGTAATCTGAACCGTTTGCACAGGAAGACAGGACTTTAATGAGATTGAAAAAACTCGATATATTTATTGCTAAGCAGTTCCTCCAGTTATTTGTGGGAACATTTTTCGTTTGTCAGTTTGTGCTGATGATGCAGTTCCTGTGGCGTTACGTCGATGAGCTCATCGGTAAGGGACTGTCAATGGAGGTGCTGGTGCAGTTCTTCTGGTACATGGGTCTTATGCTCATGCCCCAGGCGTTCCCTTTGGCGATACTGCTCTCTGCGCTCATAACCTTCGGAAACCTCGGCGAGAGTTCCGAGCTGACGGCTATAAAGGCTGCGGGAATATCGCTGATGCAGGCGTTTCGTTCGCTGATAGCGATAACTATATTCATTACCATAGGCTCGTTCTTCTTCCAGAACGTGGTGACACCAAGCGCCAACATGTCGTTCGCACAGCTGCTAATATCAATGAAGCAGAAGAGTCCGGAACTGGAGATTCCCGAGGGAATATTCTATGACGGCATACCGAACTGCAACCTCTACGTGCAGAAGAAAGACCTGGAATCGGGCAAGCTCTACGGAGTGATGATATACCGTATGAACGGAAGCTTTGACGACGCCGCAATAATACTTGCCGACTCTGGTATGCTGCAATCTACAGCGGAGAAGAAGCACCTTGTGCTGACGCTATGGAGCGGTGAGTGGTTTGAGAATATGCGCAGTCAGGAGTTCGGACAGGCTAACGTCCCGTACCGTCGCGAGACGTTCTCGCAGAAGCGCATAGTGCTGGACTTCGACGCCGACCTGAACCTCATTGATGCTGGTGCGCTGAGCAACAACGAGCGAGGAAAGAGCATTGAACGCATTCGTCACGACATAGACTCGATGAACGCTGTCTATGACAGCATAGGACAGGCATACTATCACGACATGCGACGTAACTCGCTGCACGCATACCTGTCGAAGAAGGACTCGTTGCGTGTACATAAAGAGGTGGCGGAAGCACCCGTATCCATCGACTCGTTGTTGAAACGCAGCGGTCCCGAGGGTGAGCTGAAAGCTATCACGACGGCGCTGAGCAGGCTGCGTTTCCTGCTTACCGACATTGATTTCAAGGGAATGATAACCTCCGACGGCGACCGACTTATCCGTCTGCACCAGATAGAGGCGATAAACAAATTCACGTTGGCGCTGTCGTGTCTTATCTTCTTCTTCATCGGAGCACCCCTTGGAGCCATCATCCGCAAGGGAGGTCTTGGCATACCCGTCATCATCTCCGTGCTGGTATTCATAATTTACTACATCCTGGACAACACGGGCTACCGCATGTCGCGCGGCGGAATGTGGGCCATATGGTTCGGCAAAGGACTGGCTACGGCGGTACTCACACCACTTGCCGTATTCTTTACCTACAAGGCTAACAACGACTCCGTAGTGTTCAACATTGACGTATATCGCAACTTCTTCCAGAAGCTCTTCGGAATAAGACAGAAACGACACATCTTCCGCAAGGAGGTTATCATTGAAGACCCCTCCTACTCTGCCGATGCAGAGATTCTGCGCAGGATTAGCCAGGAGGCTGAGACCTACGACAAGCAGCACCACCTGCTGCGTGCTCCAAGCGTAATAAAGACGTTCTTCAAATACGAGCCCGACCACGCCATAGAGCGCATCTGCGAGGAGATGGAGAGTGTTGTGGAAGACCTCTCGAACACCCGCGACAAGGTAATACTCACCGGAATAAACATGCTACCCGTCATATCGGACAAGGCACACACCCGTCCGTTCGAGAAGAAGTGGCTCAACATCATGGCGGCAATAGTATTCCCGCTGGGAGCTATATTATACATAAGAATGTGGCGCTACCGTCTGCGACTGCACCGCGACCTCAAGGCTGTGCAGAACGCCAGCGCAATGATTACAGACAGAATAAACAACCTATAAACGATGGATAAATATAAAGTAAATACAATAGCAGAAGCCATAGAAGACTTCAAAGAAGGCAAGTTCGTCATCGTTGTGGATGATGAAGACAGAGAGAACGAGGGCGACCTCATCTGTGCCGCAGAGAAGATTACCCCCGATATGGTTAACTTCATGCTCAAGGAGGCTCGCGGACTGCTCTGTGCACCTATCACACAGTCACGATGTCTGGAGCTGGAGCTGCCCCACCAGGTGCAGGAGAACACCTCCATGCTGGGCACACCGTTCACCGTCACCGTAGATAAGCTGGAGGGGTGTACTACGGGAGTGTCGGCAAACGACCGCGCCGCCACAATACGTGCTCTTGCCGACCCAAAGTCAACGCCACAGACCTTCGGACGTCCAGGACACATAAACCCGCTGTACGCACAGGACAACGGTGTGCTGCGCCGTAGCGGACATACCGAGGCGGCTATAGACCTCTGTCGCATTGCAGGACTCTACCCCGCCGGCGCCCTCATGGAGATAATGAACGACGACGGCACTATGGCACGCATGCCGCAGCTGCAGGAGTTCGCGAAGAAACACGGACTGAAGATAATCACTATAAAGGACCTCATAGCATACCGCCTGCAGACGGAGTCGCTGGTGGAAGAAGGCGTCGAGGTGGATATGCCTACGGACTACGGACATTTCCGCATAATACCCTTCCGTCAGAAGAGCAACGGACAGGAACACTTTGCGCTGATAAAGGGCGAATGGAAGGAGAACGAACCCATACTGGTGCGTGTGCACTCGTCGTGTGCTACGGGCGACATACTGGGCTCTAAACGTTGCGACTGCGGAGAACAGCTCCACAAGGCTATGCAACGCATAGAACAAGAAGGAAAAGGCGTCATAGTATATATGCAACAGGAAGGTCGCGGAATAGGTCTTATGAACAAACTCGCTGCCTACAAGTTGCAGGAGGAGGGCTACGACACCGTAGATGCTAACCTCTGCTTAGGCTTTAAGGCCGACGAGCGCGACTACGGCTGCGGAGCACAGATACTCCGGAAGTTAGGTGTACAGAAGATGCGCCTCATGACGAACAACCCCGTGAAACGCGTGGGACTTGAGGCTTACGGACTCGAAATAGTGGAAAACGTACCTATTGAGGTGACGCCCAATAAGTACAACCTGAGATACCTGAAGACGAAGAAGGACCGTATGGGGCACACGCTAAAACTTTAAGCCCTTAGGGACCAACCCATCTACCGACTTTCCCTCTTTAAGGAGTTTTCTTATTTGTGTGCTGCTGACGTTGTACAAAGGAGTATCAACGAGCAGCACATTTTTTGGCAATGTCGCTGCCGACATATCATAGCCCTCGCGGGGATAAACAAGTATGCTGTAGGCCTTGAGTATATCGTCGTGATGCGCCCAACGGTTGAAGTTCACCCAGTTGTCGGCACCGATGATAAGCACGAACTCGTGCTGCGGGAAGTCTTTCTTTAACTCCTGCAACGTCTTCCACGTATAGGAAGGTCGCGGCAGATGGAACTCATAGTCCTTTGCCAAGAGTTGCGGCTCGTCTTTCAGCGCCTCACGCGCCCACTCTAACCGCACGTCGTCAGGCGCAAGGTCGTCCTGTTTCTTCAGAGGGTTCTGCGGACTTACCATAAACCACACCTCGTCAAGACGTCCTTTCTCTACCATCTGACGTGCAAGGGCTATGTGTCCGTTGTGAATGGGGTTGAACGACCCTCCAAACAGTCCTATCCTCATTTCCTCCTTACCTATTTATTATACTTCCAGGAATTCGCTAATGACAGCCAGAGCATCCTGTTTTGCCTGTTCCAAGTCGTCGTTGACGACGATGCGGTCGAACTCTTTGGCAAAGGTCATTTCGTACTCAGCCCTTGCCAGTCGCTGTTCTATCACCTCGGGAGCGTCTGTCGCACGACCTTCCAAACGTCGGCGCAGTTCCTCTATCGACGGCGGCTGGATAAAGATGCTCAGCGCTCTGTCGCCATAGTGCTGTTTGATATTACATCCGCCCTTCACGTCAACGTCGAACACCACATTCTCGCCTTTGGCAGACTGCTTCTCGATCTGCTCTTTCAAGGTGCCGTAGAACCTGTCCTGATACACCTCTTCGTACTCGAGGAACTCGTCGTTGGCTATGCGCTGACGGAACTCCTCGGGAGTCAGGAAGAAGTACTCCACACCGTTCTGCTCTTTGCCTCGTGGAGGACGTGAAGTGCACGAGATGCTGAACGCCAGACGAAGCTCCGGATGCTCCGTCATCAACCAGTTTATTATGGTGCTTTTACCTGTTCCGCTGGGTGCGGAAAATATTATCAAGCCTTTCTTCATTGTTTTACTATAAAGCGTTGAGTATCTGTTCTTTAATCTGCTCTAACTCATCCTTCATCTTCACTACTATATTCTGCATTTCAGCGTTGTTGCTCTTCGAGCCGGTAGTGTTGATTTCGCGTCCCATCTCCTGGGTGATAAATCCGAGTTTCTTACCCTGTCCTGCCTCTTCGTCCATCGTCTCACGGAAGTAACGAAGGTGGTTTGTAAGGCGTTGTTTTTCCTCACTGATATCGAGTTTCTCGATGTAGTATATCAGTTCCTGCTCCAAACGGTTGTTATCGTACTCTACGTCGGGAATAGACTTCAGTCCGTCAACGATGCGTGCCCTGATTTTCTCTACTCGTTCTTTCTCGAAAGGTTCTATCTGAGCCAGCAGAGATTCGATGTTGTCAATCTTTTCGGCAAACTTCTTCTGCAGGGCGGCACCCTCCTGACGACGGAAGTCGTGGAACTCCTTCAGCGCCTTGTTAACGGCTTCGAGAGCATACTGCCACTCTTCGTCGCTGAGTTTCTCCACGTCGATACGTGCTGTGACGTCGGGCAGTCGGAGGAGTGTTGCCCACCAGTCGTTAGGCTCGGGCAGCTGTTCGTTAGCCATAATGTCCTTTATCTGCTTGTAGTAATTCTGTATAAGTGCCTCGTTGATAGGTGTGGCATCGGCTCCGGCGTCCTTCTCGATCCACAGGGCGAAGTCAACTTTTCCGCGAATTACTTCCTTAGCGATAATCTGTCTCAGCTCCATCTCTTTCTCTCTGTAGAGCGGAGCAATACGTGTGGAGAGGTCTAAAGCCTTGCTATTGAGCGACTTCACCTCAACATTAATCTTCTTTTCCTTGTAGGCTACAACGGCTTTACCGTAGCCAGTCATTGAGTATATCATGTATTGTTTACGTTAATTTTTTGCAAAAGTACAATTTTTTATTGGAAAATGCGTAATTTTGCAAATTATTTCACAGAAGATATTAAATATATGGCTTGTATCATAAGCATAGAAACGAGTACTAACGTCTGTTCGGTAGCTGCAAGCGAGAACGGTAAGGTCATATTCCACGAAGAAGACTTCAGCGGTCCTAACCACGCTGAGCGTCTTGGAGTGTATGTTGACGAGGCTCTGTCGTTCATCGACAGCCACGCCATACCCCTCGACGCTGTTGCGGTAAGTCAGGGACCAGGCAGCTATACCGGTCTGCGTATCGGAGTATCGATGGCGAAGGGCATCTGCTACGGTCGTAACATCCCGCTGATAGCCGTCCCCACCCTGGAACTTCTCGCCGTCCCCGTACTTCTCAGCAAGGACTTTTCCGACACTGAGGAGTCGCCGCTGCTGTGTCCTATGCTTGATGCCCGTCGTATGGAGGTTTATGCTGCCATCTATGACCGTGCCCTCCACGAGGTGCGCCCCATACAGGCTGACGTTGTTGACGGTGACACATACCGTGAGTATCTTGACAAACACCAGGTTTATTTCTTTGGCGATGGTGCTGCGAAGTGTATGGAGACCATAAACCACCCCAACGCACACCTGATACGCGACATCCACCCTCTCGCAAAGAATATGATGCCACTTGCCGAACGTCGTTTCCTCCAAGAGAAGTTCGAAGATGTGGCATATTTCACACCATATTATCTAAAAGACTTTGTTGCTAAAAAACCTAAAGACCTATTAAACGCATGAACATTAACGGAATGGATTATAATACGCAAAGAGAGAAACTCCTCATGCCAGAATATGGTCGTGAGGTGCAGGCAATGGTTCAGCATGCTATAAGCCTCCCGACAAAGGAAGAGCGCCAGCGCTGCGCAGAGAAGATTGTAGAAACGATGGCACGTATGGTGCCCCAGAACGGCGACCGCGCTGAGCACAACCAGAAGCTGTGGGACCATCTGGCTTTCATCAGTCAGTTTAAACTCGACATTGACTACCCCGTCGATGTGTCCAACGCCGCAAAGATAGTATCGCGTCCGGAACCTATCGCCTACCCTGCGCAGAACATCCCCGTGCGCCACTATGGTAAGATGATTTTCGAAACCTTCGAGAAACTGAAGAGCATGCCCGAAGGCGAAGAGCGCGACGCACTTGCACGAATGACTGCCAACCAGATGAAGCGTAACCTCATTACATGGGGACACGGCAGCAACAACGAAGAACGTGTAGCAAGCGACCTTGCACGCTTCACCGACGGAGTGATACAGCTGGACCTCGACACCTTTGCCTTCGACAAGACGATAGGCAAGGAGATGCCGCAACAAACAACAAAGAAACGCAAGCGCAAATAGCCACATGAACTCATTTATTATTGAAGGAGGTCGCCCGCTTAGCGGCACCATAACACCTCAGGGTGCGAAGAACGAGGCATTACAAGTGATATGTGCATCACTCCTCACTGACGAGGCTGTGACTATTCAGAATATTCCCGACATACTGGACGTCAACAACCTGATACAGCTGCTTCGCGACGTCGGTGTCAGCGTCACCAAGCATAGTCGTAACGACTACACCTTCCAGGCTGACAAGGTACGTTTGGACTACCTTGAGAGCGACGAGTTCGTACGTAAGTGTGCTGCCCTTCGCGGCTCTGTGCTTATGATAGGTCCGCTGCTTGCACGCTTCGGCAGAGCAATAGTTGCAGAGCCCGGAGGCGACAAGATAGGTCGCAGACGTCTTGACACCCACTTCCTTGGCTTCAAGAAACTCGGAGCACAGTTCGACTTCAACGCTAAGCGCAACGTCTATGACATCCACTCGGAACACATGAAAGGATGCTATATGCTACTTGACGAAGCTTCGGTGACAGGTACCGCCAACATCATTATGGCGGCAGTACTCGCCGAGGGCACCACGACGATATACAACGCTGCCTGCGAGCCTTACATACAACAGCTTTGCCGTATGCTCAACAGCATGGGAGCACACATAGAAGGCATTGGCTCCAACCTGCTTACAATAGCGGGTGCCAGCAGTCTTCACGGAACGACACACCGCATACTGCCCGACATGATTGAGGTGGGGTCGTTCATCGGTATGGCGGCAATGACAGGTAACGGCATACGTATCAAGGACGTGTCGTTAGAGAACCTCGGCATAATACCTGAGGCGTTCCGTCGTCTGGGCATCAAGATACAGGTAGAGGGTGACGACATCTTCGTGCCTGCACAGCCTCACTACGAGATAGACTCCTTCATTGACGGTTCTATCATGACCATAGCCGACGCTCCGTGGCCAGGCTTAACTCCCGACCTGCTGTCGGTACTCCTTGTGGTAGCTACACAGGCACGCGGTTCTGTACTCTTCCACCAGAAGATGTTCGAGAGTCGTCTGTTCTTCGTCGATAAACTCATCGACATGGGAGCACAGATAATTCTTTGCGACCCACACCGCGCCGTCGTCATAGGACACGACAGGGAGAAGACACTTCGTGCGGGACGAATGACGAGTCCTGATATACGTGCCGGTATAGCACTGCTCATAGCAGCGATGAGCGCCAACGGCACCAGTCGCATAGACAACATAGCACAGATAGACCGCGGCTATGAAGACATTGAGAAACGACTTAACGCACTGGGTGCCAACATCGTAAGAGAATGATACGCAGAGAGGACGTTTACAAGATAGGCAAGATAGGCAAACCCCACGGGGTGAAGGGCGAGATGACATTTATGTTTGACGACGATGTCTTCGACCGTGTTGATGCGCCCTATCTCGTCCTCGACATTGACGGCATCCTCGTTCCTTTTTTCATCAGCGACTACCGCTTCCGTACCGACGAGACGGCGCTGATACAGTTCGACGGCATAGATACACAGGAACAGGCACGCACACTTACCAATACCGACGTGTATTTCCCACGTGCACTCTCCGACGACGACGCTCCGCACCTGTCGTGGGACGACTTCATAGGTTACACCATAAACAACCACCCCTCACCCATCACCCACATAGACACCACCACCGAAAATGTTCTTTTCGAACTGGAGAATGGTGCTCTGATACCCGCTGCCGACGACCTCATCGTCGATATCAACAACGAAGAGAAAACAATAACAATGAATATCCCTGAAGGATTATTTGATATATGAAGAAACAAATTGCAATACTCGGCTCCACTGGAAGCATAGGTACTCAGGCATTACAGGTCATCGAGGAACACAACGACCTCTTCGAAGTGTATTGCCTCACTGCCAACAACCGCGTGGAAGAACTCGCAGCACAGGCTCGTAAGTTCTCACCAGCAGCAGTGGTGATAGCCAACGAACAGCATTACGAAAGACTGAAAGAACTTCTTTCCGATATGCCTGACATCAAGGTGTATGCGGGAATGAAGGCTGTAGAACAGATTGTAGAAGCAGAACCTATAGATATGGTGCTCACAGCTATGGTGGGCTACGCAGGACTTGCACCCACCATTCACGCTATTCGCGCCAGGAAGAAGATCTGTCTTGCAAACAAGGAGACTCTCGTCGTTGCCGGCGAACTTATCTGTCAACTCGCAAATGAGTACAACGCCCCCATTATTCCTGTCGATAGCGAACACTCTGCAATATTCCAGAGCATCGTAGGAGAAGGTGACAACCAGATAGAAAAGATTCTACTCACAGCCAGCGGAGGACCGTTCCGCCTGATGAGTGAAGAACAGCTGAAGACGGTGACGAAGGCTGACGCGCTGCGCCACCCTACATGGGATATGGGAGCAAAGATAACCATAGACTCAGCAACGATGATGAACAAAGGCTTTGAGGTGATAGAAGCGAAATGGCTCTTTGGCGTCGAGGCAAGCAAGATACAGGTCCTCGTACATCCGCAGAGCATAGTCCACAGCGCCGTACAGTTCGTTGACGGAGCAGTGAAGGCTCAGCTGGGTGTTCCCGATATGCGTCTGCCGATACAGTACGCATTCACATACCCCGACAGACTACACCTCTCGGAAGACCGTCTTGACCTCTTCAAACACCCGCTGGAGTTCTTCGAGCCGGACACCAAGAAGTTCCGCTGTCTCGCACTCGCCTTCGAAGCTATAAAGCAGGGCGGTAACATGCCGTGTATCATGAATGCAGCCAACGAGATAGCTAACCGCGCGTTCCTCGAGGACCGCTGTTCTTTCCTCCAGATAGCAGAGATAATAGAAAAGACTATGCAGCGCTGTCCGTTCAATGCCTCTCCCGACTACGACGTATATGTAGCTACCGACACTGAGGCACGACGCATCGCGACGGAAATGTTGTAAATTTAGAATTAAAAATTTAGAATTTAAAATTAATGGAAATATTTCTCATAAAACTCCTCCAGCTCATGCTGGCACTCTCAATACTCATCCTCCTTCACGAAGGCGGTCACTTCTTCTTCTCAAAACTCTTCGGGGTAAGAGTGGAGAAGTTCTACCTCTTCTTCGACCCATCAATAGGTAAGTGGAACGGCTCGCTGTTTAAGTTCAAGCCGAAGAGCAGCGACACGCAATATGGTATAGGATGGCTCCCCCTCGGCGGATACTGCAAGATTGCAGGAATGATTGACGAGAGCTTCGACAAGGAACAGATGGCACAGCCAGAACAGCCGTGGGAGTTCCGCGCTAAACCAGCGTGGCAACGACTCTTGATTATGATCGGTGGTGTGCTCGTAAACTTCCTCCTCGCACTGTTCATATACTCTATGGTGCTCTTCACATGGGGCGACAGCTATATCGCTTCAAAGGATATGACTATGGGTATGAAGTTCAACGACGAGGCAAAGGCTCTCGGATTCCAAGACCACGATATTCTTGTAGGTACGGAGAAGGGTGCTTTCAAAACCTTCGACGCAGATATGTTCCGCAACCTCGCAGAGGCTCATCGTGCCGACATCATACGCAACGGAAAGCCTATGAGCATAAAACTTCCAGGCAACCTAAGTCTGCTCTCTATGCTTAAGGCACAGCCACAGTTTGCACGTCCCTTCATTCCTGCCGAGATAGACACCATATTACCCGAGAGTCCTGCAGAGAAGATGGGACTCCTCAAGGGTGACATCATCACTTCTATCAACAACAAACCCGTTGACTCCTGGAACGAATGGACAAACCAGATAGGTGTTCTCAGTGATATGCTCAGCGTTGCACAGACACATAAAGACAGTCTGCGTCTGCGTACCGTAACCATAACCTACAAGCGTCCTTCTCTCGCTTCTCGCACTTCGTCCCTCGACTCTTGTACAGTAGAACTAACCCCAGAGCTGCAGCTCGGCGTAGGACAGACATCTATCTATACCTATTACAAGCCCACCGTCATTAGCTACGGATTCCTTGAGAGCTTCCCCGCTGGCATATGCTACGGCTTTGAGGTTCTCGGCGGATACGTTGGCGACCTGAAATACCTCTTCACCTCTGACGGAGCGAAGTCGCTGGGAGGCTTCGGAGCTATCGGCAGCCTCTTCCCTCCGGTATGGGACTGGCATCTCTTCTGGCTTATGACAGCTTTCCTGAGCATCATCCTCGCCTTTATGAACATACTGCCTATTCCTGCCCTCGACGGTGGACACGTGCTCTTCCTCATCTACGAGATGATTACAGGACGTAAGCCTTCGGACAATTTCCTCATCAAGGCAGAATATGTTGGTTTCGGACTGCTCATATTGCTTATGGTTGTCGCTAACCTTAACGACATCCTACGATTCTTCGGAATAATGTGATAACTAACAAATCCTAATAACATACATCATGAAAAAATCAACTCACCTTCAGCATCTTGCTGCTTGTCTACTGCTTCTTGCTTCTGCACAAGCGGCTATGGCACAGTATTCTGAATACCCGAAACTCAACGAGTGGGCAGATAGAATGAAAGTGGCACAGCAGACATACTTCGGATATCCTGTCAACGAGAAGTCTGAGTTAAAAGACTTCTATGAGTGGTACACCAAATCCGGACTAGATGTAATCAATCTTAATAATGCCGGCGACCCAATGACGGGTGAGCCTTTTAAGATGTCAAGTCATCCTTTCGAGCGAGAAGTGATAAACTATTTTGCTCCTCTGTACGGTTTTGACATAGATAATGTATGGGGACTGGTAACTCACAGCGGTACTGACGGCAACAATCACGGAATATACTTCGGAGCCAATTACCTGAAGAATAAAACTCATATGGAGCCAGTGGTGTATGTAAGCGACGAGGCACATTATTCTAATATGAGACTGGCTCACCTGCAGAACCTCGACCTAAGACTGATAAAGAGCGACAAGATGGGACGTATGATTCCCGAGGAGCTGGATAAGGCTCTCGACGTAACACGTCCGGTACTCATTATCTACGCTATGGGCTCTACATTCAAAGGAGCTATTGACGATATGGAGACTATTAATGCCATCATCGACAAGCACAAAAAAATACCTGCAGTATATCGTCATGTTGACGCAGCACTGTTTGGAGGGTATCTGCCCTTCTCAGAACACAAGAAGATGGTTAACCATAAGGCTATGCGCTTCGAGAGCATCGCTATCAGCGGACATAAGTTCTTCGGCATAGACTCTCCCTGTGGACTATTCCTTTGCACCCGTGAGGTATATGACAACCAAGACAACTTCAACGTTACTTATCTCAACGGAAATATGAAAATGATAAACTGTTCGCGCGACGCCATACAGCCCCTTAAGTTCTGGTGGCTCATACAGAAGGTGGGAGAAAAAGGATGGACGGAACAGGCTAAAAGGATTATGGAGAACACAAAGTACCTGAAACAGCAACTCGACAAGATTGGCTGGCCTGCGTGGGTTAACACCTACAGCAATACGGTGTTCTTCAGACGTCCACCAGCAGAGATAGTGAAGAAATACACGCTGGCACAAGGCCACGACGACAACTTCGGTGGCGACTTGGCACACATCGTGGTGATGCAACACATAACGAAAGATAAAATAGACGGTTTCGTTGCTGAGCTGACATCTATCTCGGGAAAGAACTTTTGAAGTTCTTTTCCGAGATATTCTTATGCTACTTCCGATTTAGTAATACCTTTCTTGGTAGAGACGAACAGAAGTAACACCTTTGTCCTTCGTAAAACTAATCTTGCCTTCGCGAGCGAGCCAACCGATAGCAGCAAACAACTCCGGCATATCAAGTTTTGTCTCGGCTTTTAATTCTTCGAAAGTGAGATTGCCTTTGCTCTCCAACATACGCCAAACGATTCCTGCGTTTTCTCCAATTTGATTCGTTTCCATAATTGTATTTAGCTTTAAAGTTACAAATATCCCTTTTCTCGTAAAAGATAACAGGTAAAAATAAGCGGAGAGAACAGGATGGGCTTTGTCTCAAAGCTTTGAATCCTGTTTTTCCTGCGGAGAGAACAGGATTCGAACCTGCGAACCGGTTTTGCCGGTTACACGCTTTCCAGGCGTGCCTCTTCAACCACTCGAGCACCTCTCCTAATAAATTCGTAATGCAAATATACAAAGAAAAGTCAATAGAGAAGAATGATAAGTAAAGAATTAATAAGAATTAAGATTTACGAAGTGAGAAGATGCGGGAAACGTTTTCGTTTGTCTGCTCGCAAATGACTTCCTCACTAACACCGTAACTATCTGCTAACTTCTCTATGATGTACGTTATGAAGGCACTCTCGTTACGCTGTCCTCGCATAGGTACCGGCGCCATATATGGAGCGTCGGTCTCAAGGACTATCCTGTTTAAAGGCACATTGGCAGGGAGGACCTCAGGCAGATGGGACTTCTTAAAGGTAAGTACACCACCTATGCCGAGTACGAAATTAGGAAACTCAAGGAGTTGACGCGCCTCAACGTCATTTCCTGTGAAGCAGTGAAAGACTCCTCCCGGGAGGTCATCCTTATAACGACGCAGGATGGCGACAAGCTCGTTCTGTGCCTTACGACAGTGAATCATCAAGGGCAGACGCATCTCTACAGACCAACGTACCTGTTCCTCGAAGGCTTCCAACTGCTCTTGCTCGAACTCACGACTCCAATAGTAGTCAAGACCTACCTCGCCGATAGCTATAACATTAGAGGAGAGAGGAAAGGCTACGGGTAGGCGAGCGGAGCTCGGGAATGAGAGGAGAGAGGAGAGAATAATTTCCTTTATTTGCTCCAAACTGCTGCGCCAGTCGCTACGCACCTCCTCGGGGTGTAGTCCCAACATAGGAAAGCAGAGGTCTGGAAAACGCTGACAGGTAGCGAGGACGGAATGACACGACTTCACATCGATGGCAGGCAAGAACATTTTCTGTACTCCAGCCTCACGTGCACGCTCCACAACCTGATCTATGTCGGGAGCGAATTCTTCTCCATCAAGATGAATATGTGTGTCTATAAATTTCATTTGTTTCTATGTAACAGTTCGTTCATATAACTGCGCAGCGCCACCTTCTTTTCCTCAGCGACATTGAGGCTCTCAAGAGTGCTTTCCGCCTCAGCAAAATAACTGTTTATCTTGTCTTCACAAAGCTCACGAATACCCAATTTGTTGTATATTCCTGTCACGGCATTGATTTTCTCAAGAGCCTTATCTCTAGCAAGTTGCTCAGAAATACTAATCCATTGATTTAACTCCTTACGGGTAGCCTCATCAGCTCTGTTGAAGGCATTAATAAGCATAAATGTTTTCTTGTTACAGAGTATGTCGCCACCGATAGTTTTACCGAAAACTTTAGGGTCTCCATAGACATCCAGCAGGTCGTCCTGAAGTTGGAAAGCCAGTCCTATCTGTTCACCGAAATGATATAACTTTTCGGCATCGCCAGCGGGTGCGTCGGCAAGTATCGCTCCTATCTTCATAGCACATGCAAGGAGCACGCTGGTCTTAAGACGGATCATCTCGATATACTCCTCTTCACGAACATCGTTACGCGTTTCGAAGTCTATATCGTACTGCTGGCCTTCGTCAATTTCAAGTGCTGTAACGGTGAAGGTATTGAGGACTTCACCAAGTTTGTCGGCAGGACATTCCTCCATCATACGCTTAAAGGCAAGGACGAGCATAGTATCGCCGCTGAGAATAGCTGTATTAGCATCCCACTTCTTATGTACGGTGGGTTTGCCGCGACGTACGTCGGCGTTATCCATAAGGTCGTCGTGGAGTAATGTGAAGTTATGGTATGTCTCCAGCGCTACAGCCTCGGGGAGTATTGTCTCGGGGTTATCACGATAAATGCTGTATGCCATAAGCATAAGTACTGGACGAATACGTTTTCCACCCATAGAGAGCACGTACCTTATCGGTTCGTAGAGCTCTTGTGGTTTGCGGTCGTATGGCAACGACTCGATGTAACGGTTAACAATTTCTTCGTATTTCATAATTTAAAAACAACAGGTACTGAAATCATTGTGCGACAGGGCTTTCCCATCTCCTCGCCAGCCTTCCATTGTGGCATCATATTGATGACGCGGAGAGCCTCTTTGTCGAGGAGCGGATGGGCGGAACGAGCCACACGGGTATTACTTATACTGCCGTCGGTATTTACAATGAACGACACCACCACGCGACCTTCTATATTGGAATGCTTGGCAGCAAGGGGATAGCGGAGATTCTTGGTGAGCCACTTTATGAACTCCGTCATTCCACCTGGGAACTCCGGCAGCTGCTCTACGATGCGGAACTGCAAGGGTTTGTCTTTCTCGTCAACGACAACGGGTGATACCGGTTCCGTCTTCTCCTTTTCGTTTTCTCCTTCAGACTCAGCAGTGGTTTCGTTAACGTCGGTAGTCTCCACCTTATCATCGACGATATTAAGTATTTCTGACTCTTCCTCTTTTTTCTCTTCGGGAGGGAAGACTGGAATAAGGTCCTTATCAGGACGTTTCATATTCAGTTCCATCTCCTGAGCTATCTCTTCGAGGAGCTCCGGTGACACATCTCCGGAAGGCGGATTTATGGAGATATTGAGGACGGCAAAGAACAATGACGAGGCTATGACCACCCCGATGAGGAAGAGCCACGGACGTCGTCTTTCAATATCTGCCTTATTAGATTTCTTTATCTCCACAACAAAAACAACTTTTTTACGTTATAATGTTGCAAAGGTAATACTTTTGAGTGAAGAGTGAAGAGTGAAGAGTGAAGAATTTTACTATTATAATGAGAAATTATAGTTTTTTTTACATACTGACGACCATCATGCTACTCTGCGCTACGTCGTTGAGCGCTCAGGAAGACAGCAGGACGGGGTATAACTTCCTGCGACTTCCCGTGAGTGCACACGGTGCGGCACTGGGTGGCGACAACATAACGATTATAGAGGACGACCCTACCCTAACGTTCCATAACCCCGCATTGTTGGGCAGTGTGAGCGACAAGAATATCAACGTTAACTTCATGACATACATGGAGGGCGCTATTACCGCCAGCGCAATGTTCAACAGGATTATCAACGAGAAGGCATCGTGGGCAGCAATGGCGCAGTACATAAACTACGGCACCATGAAGGAGACTACCGTCAACAACGTGCAGACGGGTGACTTCTCGGCAAAGGACATTGCTGTCGGAGGAACATTCAGCTACGCGCTGACACAGAAACTCATGGGTGGTATCACAGCAAAGTTCATCACGTCGTACATAGGTAACTACAACTCCATAGCGATGGGTGTCGATTTGGGTCTTAACTTCTACGACCCCGATACGGAGTGGTCGCTGGCGCTGGTGGCAAAGAACCTCGGTGGCGAGTTGAAAGCCTATGAAGACGAGTATAACAGGATGCCTATCGACTTCCAGTTTGGCATCACCAAACGTCTTGCGAACAGTCCTATACGTCTGTCGGCGACGATGGTAGATCTCGGACATTGGAACTATCGTTTCGGCAACCACTTGGTAGCGGGTCTCGACTTGTTGTTGTCAGACCAGATATACATCGCGGCAGGCTATAACTTCCGCAGGGCGAAACAGATGGAGATAATAGCCGCCGGCGAGGAAAAGGGCAGCGCCCACATGGCAGGACTGTCACTCGGTGCCGGTCTTCAACTGGAACGCTTCAAACTGCAGCTTGCTTACGGAAAGTATCATGTTAGCAGCACATCACTAATGGTAAACGTATCATATAAACTATAAACTCAATAATGAAAAAGATAACAATAGCAATTGACGGACACTCTTCGTGCGGAAAATCCACTATGGCGAAGGACCTTGCACGACGTATTGGATATATATATGTTGACACGGGTGCTATGTATCGTGCCGTAACACTCTTCGCTATGCGTGAAGGACTCTTAAATGATGCCGAAGCGCTGAAGAAGAGAATGGGCGACATAAATATATCGTTCAAATTCAATAAGGAGGCAGGACGTCCCGACACATACCTCAACGGAGAACTCGTAGAGAAAGAGATACGCAGCATGGAGGTATCGTCACACGTTAGCCCTATCGCCACCCTCGCCTTCGTACGCACAGAGATGGTGCGCCAACAGCAACAGATGGGTAAGGACGGAGGAGTAGTGATGGACGGCAGAGACATCGGAACGGTGGTATTCCCTAATGCAGAGCTGAAGATTTTCGTTACAGCATCAGCAGAGGTACGTGCGCAACGTCGCTACGACGAGTTGAAGGCAAAGGGTATGGAAGCTGACTACGACGACATATTAAAGAATGTGCAGGAGCGCGACTATATCGACAGCCATCGCGAGGTAGCCCCCCTGAAACCTGCCGACGATGCGTTGATGCTCGACAATAGCAATATGACTATTGCAGAGCAGAACGAGTGGCTGATGGCACGCTTTAAGGAAGCTGCTGAGTAATATATTCGCTACAGCGCTCCATCAACCATTTTGGAGTGCTTGTAGCTCCACAGAGCCCTACCGTCTCTACGTTCTTGAACCACTCAGGACGTATATCTTCCGGACCTTCTATAAGGTGACTATTGCTGTTTACCTTTCTACATTCTGCATATAGCACCCTACCGTTGGAACTCTTCTTTCCGCTGACGAAGAGCACCATGTCGTGCTTTGAAGCGAAGTCGGCTACGTTAGGCATTCTGTTAGCAACACGACGACAGATGGTGTCGAAACTCTTAAACTCTGCCGACGGCGATATGTGCTGTTCTATGTATGCTATGATACGACGGAACTCATCAACCGACTTCGTTGTCTGGCTATACAAGTAGATGTCGTTGTTGAAATCGAGTTTGGCAGCATCCTCTACATTCTCTATGACAATTGCCTCACCCTGTGTCTGTCCTACCAGACCGAGCACCTCAGCATGACCTTTCTTTCCGAAAATTACTATAGAGCGCTTGTTATGCGACGCCTCATAACGCGCCTTAATCTTCTTCTGCAACTGCAGGACGACAGGACACGTAGCATCAATAATCTTTATGTTGTTTTGCTCTGCTATAGCATAAGTCTCCGGTGGCTCACCGTGGGCGCGCAACAATACCGTAGCATCGTGAAGACTACTCAGCTCTTCGTGGTTTATAGTCACCAGTCCTAAGTTCTTCAGACGTTCACACTCCATACTGTTATGCACAATATCGCCAAGACAATACAGACGGGTGCCTTTGGCGAGTTCCTCCTCAGCCTTACCGATGGCGGTAGTGACACCGAAACAGAATCCGCTACCTTCGTCAATCTCTACCTTTATAGTTTTATTCATGACATTGGTTATATATTTTCAACAGCTCGTTAGCAGCCACGAATGACGTCTTCTCTCCGGCAAGTACAGAGCGTTCTGCCTCGATGAGCTTCTGCTCTATGACGGGGTTGTTATAGAACGAGTTGCGAAGGTGTTCGTTGATACTCTCGTACATCCAGTATTTTGCCTGTTCATTACGACGATGACTGAAGTATCCGTTTGCCTGGACGAAGTCGAAATATTCGTAGATCATGTCCCACACCTCTTTGATACCAAGACCATAGAAGCCACTGTAGCAAAGCACCTTTGGCTGCCATCCGCTCTCTGACTTCGGGAAGAAGTGCAGCGCGTTGCTGAAGTTGCGTGCCGCCATATGACACTTATCGACGTTGTCGCCGTCACATTTGTTAATCACTATGCCATCGCATATCTCCATGATGCCTCTTTTAATGCCCTGCAGGTCGTCACCAGTTCCTGCCAACTGAATGAGCAGAAAGAAGTCAACCATAGAGTGACATGCCGTCTCGCTCTGTCCTACTCCAACGGTCTCCACGAATATCTTGTCGTAGCCTGCCGCCTCGCAGAGTACTATCGTCTCACGCGTCTTTCGTGCCACACCGCCAAGACTGCCTGCCGTTGGCGAAGGACGTATGAAAGCATCCTGACGTACCGAAAGTTTCTCCATACGTGTCTTGTCGCCGAGGATACTACCCTTGGAGCGTTCCGAACTGGGGTCGATGGCAAGCACAGCAAGTTTCCCTCCGAAGCGGTCGAGGACATGTATTCCGAACTCATCAATAGAGGTACTCTTTCCTGCTCCAGGCACTCCGCTGATACCTATCCTTACAGACTTTCCGCTGTACGGCAAACACTTTTCTATGACCTCCTGCGCCTTCTTCTGATGCTGTGGGTTAACACTCTCCACGAGGGTTACTGCCTGCGACAGTATGGTAACGTTGCCTTCAAGTATTCCCTTCACCATATCGTCAACGGAAAGCTCCTGACGACGGAACCTGCTGCGTTGCAGGTAAGGGTTTATTATCGACGGTTGCGCTACTCCGTCATTCACTTGCAGTCCTTTATATTCTTCGTTATTCTCTGGATGTTCCATATCTTATTTCTTTATATCTACGTTTATCACAACCTTTGACTTCATCGGGTCGTTGGTAATCATCAGCACACGAGGTTTCGAGCGAGCTGTCTTAAGTCCCTTCGCCTCAACGGTAATCTTCATCGTTGCCGTCTCGTTAGGCTGCAACGTTGTCTTATTGAGTTTCACACTAAGTCCTGAGGTAAACATCTGCAACGACGAGATGTTCAGCGTTGAACGTCCCACATTCTCCACCGTTATCACACCCGAACGTTTCTTCTTCCCATCGAAGGAACCCAGGTCGAGGTTCTCTGTCGATAGACGTAACTGCGGTGCGTTGGCAATCTCTGTCTCTGTGAGTTCGGTGAAGGCTGGCAGCAGCACGGCGCTGACGGGTATTTCCTTAGCATGACTAACCTTGTCGCCCGGGAAGGCACCAAGAAAGACGTTTGTCTGCGTCAGACCGAAGTCGCGCAACTTCCTCGAGTCGAGTGTTATTGTTACCACTCCCTGACGTCCTGGTGCTATTGTCGATGGCGACACAGTAGCCAACAGGTAGTTAGGCAGGTGCATGACGACAGGCGAGATAGCCGTATTGCCGTTGTTGCGAATGTTGATACGCTTCAGTGGACACTCGCCACGATTGACGTCGTCAAACTCTATGTTGTTGACGTCTGCCTGAATATTACCTATCATAAAGGGGAAGTCACCCTTGTAGTCTATAGCCTCCTCCACGACAACACCCGTCATACTTAAGTACAGCGGTTTCTTTGCGTCGTTGTAATATACGGCAAGGTCCTTGAAGAAATGTCCTAACTGTCGGGCATCGTAGGTCGCTGTTATGGAAAACTTATCGCCTGCCGCAATAGGTGTCTTGGGGTACTCTACCGACGTACATCCGCACGAGGGCTTTACCATACTTATCTGCAACTGTCCTCCACCCTTATTCTGCAACTCAAAACGTGCCGTCACAGGATGTTCGTAGATGACATTTCCGCAGTCCACCTTGTCGCGGACTGCCTGAAGGTGCTGCGCTCCTGCTGTTGCCGAGGCTAACAGCATCGCTGTTATTATTATGTTCTTTTTCATTATACTTTATTTCTTAACAATCACTCCCTCACTCTTTGCTCTTCCATAGAACTCCGGAGCGTAAGCACACTGTATGGTACAGGTACCCGTCTGGTACTCGCCCTCACGGTCTATGTAATACTCACTCTCTATGGTGTGCTTTCCTTGCGGCAGCGTATAGAAGTAGTAGTTTGTTGATTGGTCTTTTGGTGTTACATAGCATCCGTCCTGATAACCGCTTAACTGGTTCACCGGCTCAAGGCAGGCGGCGCGCTTATCTACTACCTGTACGTAGTCGTAGTTGCGGTCCGCCTCGATATAAAGACGTACCTTCACGCGGTCGCCTACTTTCAGCTCACCTTTTGTCATCACCTCACGGCTGATTTTGAGTCCTGTGGAAGATTCAGCGATATCTTTCAGCGGTTGTACGCTTTGTGTATATACGGCGCCCCAACTGGTGCCCGTTGATGTCTTTTCTATCTTCAGCTCGTTGCCACCCTCCACACGTGTCTTCACATATCCTAAGCCAGCTGATGCCTTGGTGTCAAGAAGCTCTCCATCCACCGTTATCACGTCGCGCTGTTGTGTTGCGAGTGCCGACGTGTTACCGTCGAGGAATGCGTATATGGCGTTGATGCTGTTTATCGGGGTGTCCCATGTCTGTGTGCGTTTCTGCTGCAACAGCCAACGCTGCATCTCCTCCACCGTTTGGTGGTCTTCGGGGACTATCATCTTCAGCGCCTCTATCGCTGCCACCTGTGTAGGAATGGTATAGCTGCGCCACGAGTAGCCTGCACGCGGAGTGTCGTAGTAACGGCCCATCTCGTCGCTGTATGTGGTGTATTCCTTAAGACTCTTGACGTACTCTGCTGCCTTTCGTGTCTGTCCGTTCTTATATAGTACTATCGCTGTGAGTGCCTTTGCATAAAGACTCTGCGACAGTTTCTGCTTCTCAAGATACTTTATGAGGTAATCGGTAGCACTCTTCTCGCGTGCAGTCATCTTCCTGTCGCTGATAGCACAGAGGTATGTCCACTGTAGTGCGAAATAACTGCTTATATGGTAAGGTTTCTTGGCGCGCTCGAAACTGCGTATCTTCTCTACCTCCTTGACGGTGTAGTTGCTGAGAAACTTATGTGCCTTGTCGAGGATTTCGCTTGTCTCGCTCTTCTCGCCGGTAAGGATGTTGAGTCGTGTCAGGAACTCCGCCACTTGTGCCGTCATCATTGGCGAGCCGTCCATGCCCTTCCACCAACTGAAGGAGCCATCATTGTTCTGCAGTTCCTCAAGGTCGTGGAGCGCTGTCGCCAGACGGTTATCAAGAGTGTTACTGTCGAAGAAGTTTGCAACTGCTCTGCGCTGCTCACTCTCCTTTTTTCCCTCTGCTACCCACGGTGTCTCTTCGAGGACGAGAGTTTTGAGTTCCTGGTTCTTCTCGAGCTGACTCATAAGAGTTGTCTCTGTGCTCTGTTCCTGTTGCCACAGACGGAAGGTCTTCTCAATGTCGGGTATCTGGCGAACGAGGTAACGTCCTATGCTGTTAACATAATATGACGATGCCAGCGAGATGGCGTTCTTTTCGTTTGTCTGAGCCAGATAAGGCATTGCCTGAACGACGAGCCATGCGGGGTTCTGGGTGTATTCTATAGTACTGCTACCACCAGCTGCGAGTGCTATTGTCTTGGTGGTGGGAGCATTCATGTTGAAAGCCTCGGTGTTGATAACCAGTTCTTCGTCGCTAAGCACGGGCAGATAGTGCTGCTCTCCGTCGCTGAAATTACCTGCGGCGGCAACGATACGGCAGATGAGCAGAGAGTGTTTGCCGTCGGGGGTATAGCCGAAGCTTACCGCTGTCGTCTTGTCCTTCTCGACTGCGAACTCTTGCTGCTCTGTGTATATCACATTTTCTGTCTCTGCGTCGAGGATTGTCATCGTAGCCGTTCCGCTGATAGCACCTTCTGCAGTATTGGTAATCTTAGCTGCTATGGTGGCCTTATCGCCCTTGCGTACGAAGCGCGGCATATTGGGCTGCGTCATAAGATCTTTCTTTGCCACAGCGGTAGCATCGATGATGCCGTAGTTCATTTCGAGGTCGTGGGCAAGTCCCATAAATCTCCATGTGGTGATGCTTTCCGGAAGGGTGAAACGCACGGAGACGTCGCCTTTGTCGTCAGTCATCAGCGACGGGTAGAAGAAGGCCGTCTCGCTGAAGTTCTCACGAACAGACGACGAGGTATTACCCTTTGTCGGCTCCTCGCCGGCAACATCAGCAGCAGGTGAAGCCTCCTTCAAGCTATAGAACACTTTGTCGGAAGACTCTTCTACAGCTACCGACTTCATCATCATAGTATTGGCAGCCTTCGGTGTTCCCATCATATGAGTACCGCGGACACGTATCAAAGGATGACGGTCTGTGTAGAAGCTATAGGGTTTCACAACAGGATAGAGTTGGTCGAAGCTCAGGTCGCTAACATCCTTGAGACGGATATCCTTGTAATAGCTCTTGCCCTGACTCCCTAAGATTGTGCTTCGCCAATTTGTTGTCGGCAAGTTTTGGAAGTAACCTAAGTTGAGGTTCCAGTCGTAACTTGTCAACTGATCCAGGCTGTGGTCGTAGAGTGTCGATAATAGCTGTGCTTTTGCGGGCTTGCCGTCAGGACGTTTAATGTTCAGCGTCCACTCTTCTTTCTGTCCTGCTTCAAGACGGTTGCGGAAAGTCTTCCACTCCATCCTCAGACGTTTGTCAGGCAGCGGTTTGTTTATCTTTGCGGTATGTGTGTAACACTTGCCGTCTTTCACCCAGGCATAGGTAAGTAACAGTCCGTCGCCGTACTCTTCCTTATAATTAAAGGTACGCGTGTAGAGGGCATTGCTAACATCTATTGCCCCACTCTCAACAACCTTTTCATTTGCGAAGAAGGTATAGAAGATGTGGGTATCGGGGTCCGACGAACCTGCCTGAACGGTTACAGGCTGTTTATCGGAGAACTCTGTTGCCGATGCGTAGAACCAGTCGTGGGTTTCTATTACAGGCTTCTTGTCTTTCAGCGTGAACACAACGACTTCATGGCGCAAGGTGTCACCGAGGGCTATAGCCTCAACGGTGTGACGTCCTGAAATGGTCAGCGCAGAGAGTTTCTTTATTGCATCGCCAGCCTTCGCCGTCGGCATCTGTTTGCCGTCAATGGTATATGTCACGTCGCCTTCAATCTCCTGTCCTGCAGCGTTGTACAACGTAAAGGTCATTTGATTCAAACTATCGCGGAGCACCTGTTTGGGCAGGTCAACAGAGAGTATTGCGGGCTTGGTACCCACACCGAGAGTCTGCTGCGCGTTGTGGCTCTCACCGCTCTGGTCGGTAACATCAGCTTCTGCGGTGAAGCTGTAGAATAGCGACTCACGCTCACCTTCTTTTTTCTCGGGCATTACGAGTGGCATGCGGAGGGTGAAGTTACCGTCTGCGTCGGTATATGTCTCACCGCTGTCGATGGTTACCTTGCGATCGTTGCGACGCCACCACCAGAAGGAGCGCTTACGGCTAACGTTATAGCTTACCTTAGCATTGGTTACAGGCACACCGCCATAAGAACGGGCATGTCCCTTGATGGTAACGGTGTCGCCGGCAACGTACTTCTCCTTTACCTCGTCGAAGGTTACTTCGAAGGTAGGACGCTTATACTGTTCTACATTGATATAGGCATAACCACCGAAGTCGCCTGAGATGCTGTATGTGCCGGAAACTCCCGACTGCGGCAGAATAAAGTCGCACGCTGCAGAGCCGTACTCGTCGGTGGTGACATTCTTCTCTGCCACAACCTCGTTATTAGCGTTGCGCAGGGATAGTTTTATTGTCTTTCCGTTGATGATGGTTACGGTCTGTCCGTGCTTGTTGTTATAGGCAAGCAGCGACACGTGGACGGTCTGCGACGGACGGTATATCTTTCGGTCGGTATATATGTTTACTATGTTTTGACTGCTGCGACTATCGTAGAAGATGTAATTGCCCCACATGGACTGTCCCACAAACGACTTGTCGCTGTCGGTATAGGCATACACCTTTGACGGAATACCCTCCTTATAATTATATGTTGTCTCACCACGACTGTCGGTAGTCAGCGTCACCACAGAGTTTGCCTTTTCGTTCTTAAAACTAAGACGCAGGTGAGCACCAGCGACGGGCTGTCCTGTCGTAGCGCTAACAACGGCATAGCGGATATTGTTTGCTGGCAGATACTCGCAAAGCACAAAAAGGTCGGTAACGTTGAGTTCCAGAGTCTGGTCGTTGTCAAACATCACCTCGTACTCGCCTAACGGCAGCGGACGAATGGTTATGGTGTCGCTGCTCAGCTCGTAGTCTTTCTTTCCCACGAAGCGGATGGTTTCTGTCTGCACAATGGTCTTGTTACTCTTGTTGCGTACCTTTATTGTAAGGCTCTCAAGATTACGAACGTCAAACACCTCCACCTTTGTTTCCTTGCCAGGCATTACCATGTGTTTCATTCGCACATTATAGCCGGGCTGAGTAAGCATGAGTCGTTCGTTGCGCAACACGTCGATGCGTTTCCACTTCCCCCAGCGGTTCAACGATGCGTCAATCCACTCTATGCGTTTCTTGGCGCTGGCTCTATGACGCACCATATCGTCGTGGCGCGCTATAGCCAATTCACCACATTCCACAAGGTCGCCATACTCCTTGAAGAGCTGGTCCCACTCTTCGTCGGTACGACTGGTATTCTTCTCGGCATACAACAGCGGAAGTACTCTCCTGTTACCATGCTCCTTGTAGTATCTTATCATGGTGTCGTAGTCGCCGACATACATACCAACAGCATGGAGCAGGTCACCGTTAAACAGCTCGCTGTCAGGACCTTTCTCGACAAAGGGAACATACGCGCTGGCCTTGCCTCCTGCCAACAACTCGGGGTTTTCAATGACATAGTCCTTACCTTCGTACTTCGCCATAACGGCCTTCCACACCTCGTTGAATACGGGGTCTTTCTCTGCCTTAGCACTTATCTTCTTAAGCACTTCCTCCTGGGTCTTGGGCAAGTCCTTCTCTACCGCATCCTTATACTGCTTCCACAGCGCCTCGAAACTCTGCGCAAACATTACAGCCGAACACAGGCAGGCTGCAACTACCGTAAATATTCTCTTTGACATAGTATTAATTCTTAATTCTTTAGTTGCAAAGATAACTTCTTTTCTGCAATTTGCCAAAAAGAATAGTTTAAAAGAATAAAATTTCACAATTATCAATTCACAATTATCAATTATTTAGTATCTTTGCACCAATATTCAACTTTTTTATATGATAATACTTAAATGGCTTGAAAGTTTTGGAAGCTACCTGATGCTTATGGGACGCACCTTTTCACGTCCGGAGCGCATGAGGATGTTCCTGAAACAATATATCAAGGAAATGTCGGCGCTGGGAGTAAACTCGGTCGGCATCGTCCTGCTCATCTCGTTCTTCATCGGCGCTGTTATCTGCATACAGATGAAGGTTAACATCGAAAGCCCGTGGATGCCACGATGGGTGGCGGGATACACAACACGAGAAATCATGCTCCTGGAGTTCTCCAGCAGTATAATGTGTCTTATCCTCGCCGGTAAGGTGGGCTCAAACATCGCCTCAGAGTTAGGAACGATGCGAGTGACACAGCAGATTGACGCTCTTGAGATAATGGGTGTCAACTCTGCAGAGTACCTCATACTACCTAAGATTCTCGGAATGATTACTATGATGCCGTTCCTCGTACTTTTCTCCTCGGCAATGGGTATCATCGGTGCCTACGCAACATCGTACATAGGCCACCTCATGCCGCCGGAGGACCTCACCTTGGGACTTACACATGACTTCATCCCCTGGTTCCTGTGGATGAGTATCATAAAAAGTCTTGTATTTGCCTTCATCATCAGCAGCGTGTCAAGCTACTGCGGATATACCGTAGAGGGCGGTTCTGTAGAGGTCGGCGAGGCTTCAACAAGCGCTGTCGTTACAAGCAGCATCCTTATACTTTTCTCTGACGTATTCCTTACACAACTCCTGTCATGATAGAAATAAAGAACCTACATAAGTCGTTCAACGACAAAGAAGTGCTCCACGACATTAACATCACTTTCGAGGATGGTAAGACAAACCTCATCATAGGACAGAGTGGTAGCGGAAAGACGGTACTAATGAGCAACATCGTGGGACTATTGGAACCTACAAAGGGCGAGATTCTCTACGACGGACGCGACTTCGTGACCATGTCGAAGAAGGAGAAAGTGCTTATGCGACGCGAAATGGGAATGATATTCCAAAGCGCCGCACTATTCGACTCTATGTCGGTACTCGAAAACGTCATGTTCCCTCTCGACATGTTCTCTACAATGACACTACGCGAACGTAAACACCGAGCTATGGAATGTCTGGAACGCGTGAACCTCATGGGAGCTGAAAACAAATACCCGGGCGAAATCTCCGGAGGTATGCAGAAACGTGTGGCAATAGCACGCGCCATAGTGCTGAACCCACGCTACCTGTTCTGCGACGAACCGAACTCAGGACTTGACCCCAAGACGTCACTCGTCATCGACGAACTGCTGCACGGACTGACTAAGGAGTTCAACATGACTACAATCATAAATACCCACGACATGAACTCCGTGATGGGCATAGGCGAGAATATCCTCTTTATATACGAAGGTCACAAAGAGTGGCAGGGAGTGTCGGCAGACGTTATGGAATCGAAAAATAAACGACTTACGGACTTCATTTTCGCCTCAGATCTGCTCAAAGAAATGCACGAAGTTGTGGTGGAACAACACCGCCGTGTGCCCACACAATCTTGATTAAAGTCAAAAATAAAGCACTTTTTACCCTAAATCCGTAATTACTAAATCAACATATAGCAAATACTGTTTACCTTTGCATCGTCAAAAGAAATAAAAAGCATAGAAAAAGGATAACAATGAATCCCTGATTACAGGGTGACAACTAAAATTAAAGAAAGGGTAAAAAGATGAAAAAGTTAATTAAGAAGTGGCTTAGCAGTGAGTATTACTACGAGTACTGCATCAATTCAGCAAGAATTTACGGGTTCAACCCATGCAAATAAATAGAATCGGGCTTCACGCCCGATTTTTTTATTCCTACTCCTCCTCGCAACACCATCTTCATAATCGGATGTGTTTCTCGGTGTGAAACTAATAGTTTCAACCGATGAAACCAACAGTTTCACCCTCTGAAACTACTGCCTCCAGAAAACACCCAATCACACAAACCTTGGAGTAAGATACTACTTCATATACCAAATGTCGTTCTGCTTCACCATTGGCACTACAATTTCTTCGCTGGTGCTGTCGGCATAGGTAAGCAGAAGGAAAGCTTGAGCTGCAGGGGTAGTATTGTCATTGATGCAGTTTTGTACTGTTATGGTGCTGATGCCTTTATGCAAATCATTCTGATGGGCAATAAACATCTTGGCATTGGCAACGAGTTGCTCACGATAGTCGGCAGGAAGGCTGTCGCCATTAATCATGCCTGACACGTACTGCTCGTAATTGCCCTGAACGAGTTGCTGGTAATAGTCGCGTGCTGCTTCAGCTGCAGCAAAGTCGGGAGCATCCTTCTTGCCACAGGCTACTATCATCATACTGGCAATTGCAAGGACTACACAAAACTTCTTCATCCTACTTCTGTCTTACGAAAAGATTTATCGGAGTTCCCGTGAGTTCCCAATTATCGCGCATCTTGTTCTCAAGGAAACGCTTGTAGGGCTCCTTGATGTACTGCGGCAGGTTGGCATAGAACACGAAAGTTGGAATGCGTGTGTCAGGAACCTGGCTCACGTACTTTATCTTAATGTACTTACCCTTGATGCTTGGCGGTGGTGTTGCCTCGATGATAGGCAACATAACCTCATTGAGTTTCGAGGTTCCAATCTTAATCTTACGATGCAGGTAAACTTCCTTAGCCGTCTCAAGCACACGGAAAATACGCTGCTTGGTAACTGCCGACGAGAAGATTATAGGGAAGTCGGTGAATGGAGCCATACGTTGACGGATGGCGTTGGTGAAGGTGTCGATAACCTTCTGTGACTTATCCTCTACGAGGTCCCACTTGTTGACAACGACAACAAGCGACTTCTGGTTCTTCTGGATTAACTGGAATATATTCATGTCCTGTGCCTCAATACCACGTGTAGCATCAATCATAAGGATGCAGACATCGCTATTCTCGATAGCACGGATGGAGCGCATAACGCTGTAGAACTCAAGGTCTTCCGTAACTTTATTCTTGCGACGGATTCCTGCTGTATCTACAAGGTAGAAGTCGAAACCGAACTTGTCGTAACGGGTGTAAATGGAGTCGCGTGTGGTGCCTGCAATATCAGTAACAATATGACGGTCCTCGCCAATGAAGGCATTGATAATACTCGACTTTCCAACATTAGGACGACCAACAACAGCAAAACGTGGAATACCGTCTTCTACCTCGTCTTCGGCAACAACGGGGAGCTTCTCTAACACTAAGTCGAGAAGGTCGCCGGTACCGCTACCGGTGGCAGCACTAATACACATAGGGTCACCAAGACCAAGACGGAAAAAATCATACTGATAGTAGAGGTCCTTGCCGTCGTCGGCTTTGTTGGCAACAAGAATTACGGGGAGTTTGGAGCGACGCAGGATATTAGCTACGTCCATATCAAGGTCGGTAACACCATTCTTGATATCAACAAGGAACAGAACAAGATCAGCCTCTTCGGTGGCAACGAGAACCTGCTTGCGTATCTCGCCTTCGAAGATGTCATCTGAATTTACTACCCAGCCGCCGGTATCGACAACGGAGAACTCACGACCGCACCAATCGCACTTGCCATACTGGCGGTCGCGTGTGGTGCCTGCCTCGTCGCTGACTATCGCATGACGGGTCTTCGTCAGGCGGTTGAACAGTGTGGACTTGCCAACGTTAGGGCGTCCTACAATCGCTACTAAATTTCCCATAACTTCTTTATTTTTTTCTAGGCTTTCCTAGGTGGTCCTAGGTTCTCCTAGGTTCTCCTAGGCTTTCCTAGTTTCTCCTAGTTACTCTAAATTATATCCAAAGGCATCGAGTTCGCGGTCGGAACTGCGCCAGTCCTTATCAACCTTAACGAAAGTCTCGAGGTAAACGGACTTACCGAAGAATTTCTCCAAAGCCTTACGCGACTCGGTGGAAACCTTTTTCAATGCTACTCCCTGATGACCAATGATGATGCCCTTCTGGGAGTCGCGCTCCACATAGATGACAGCATTGATATGGATGCTCTTCTCGCCTTCCTTGAAACGCTCCACACGAACCTCCACAGAATAAGGTATCTCCTTGTCGTAATACAGGAGTATCTTCTCGCGAATTATCTCGCTTACAAAGAATCGGGCGGGTTTATCGGTAAGCTGGTCCTTTGAAAAGTATGCCGGACTCTCGGGCAAGAGCTCCTTAATACGTTTCAACAGCATATCAACACCGAACTTGTTCTTCGCCGAGATGGGGAGTATCTCTGCCTTAGGAAGCAGCGAGTGCCACTTCTCAACAATTGTAGCAAGTTGAGTCTGACTACTTCCACCGCTCTTTGAGTTCTCTTCGCTCTTTGAAGAGGGATTAGGGGCGAGGATATCAATCTTGTTGATAAGCAGAATCACGGGGATGCTCATCTTCTGCACTTTCTCCAAGAAGTCCATGTTCTTCTCGGGGTTCTCCACAACGTCGGTGACGTAGAGCAACACGTCGGCATCAGCAAGTGCACTCTCGGAGAATGCCAACATAGACTCCTGCAACTTGTAGTTGGGTTTGAGCACTCCCGGGGTGTCGCTGAACACTATCTGCATGTCGTCGGTATTCACTATTCCCATAATGCGATGACGGGTTGTCTGCGCCTTAAACGTAGCGATTGAAATACGCTCACCAACCAACTGGTTCATGAGCGTACTTTTACCTACATTGGGATTACCAACGATATTTACGAATCCTGCTTTATGCATTAATTCTGAGTTATCAGTTACTTACCGCCATCATAGGCCCACTTGTAATAGAGGGCACCGTGAACGAATCCTGCTCCGAACGCAGTGAGAATGAGGTTGTCGCCTTTCTTAAGACGGTCTTCATACTCCCACAATGCCAACGGAATCGTTGCAGCACTTGTATTTCCAAAGTGTTCAATATTAAGCATCACCTTGTCCATAGACAATTCAAGACGCTTAGCAACGGCCTCAATGATTCGGATATTTGCCTGATGAGGCACCACATAACGAATGTTGTCGGCATTGAGATTGTTACGCTCAGCAATGAGTGCACAGTCGTCACTCATGCTGGTAACAGCATAACGGAACACGGTACGTCCCTCCTGATAAAGGAAGTGTAAACGGTGGTCAACGGTAAAGTGTGAAGCTGGACTAACAGAACCTCCAGCTTTGAGGTGGAGGAATGGAAGTCCTTTACCATCGGTGCGCAGATATGAATCCATAACACCAATGTTCTCTTCCTCTGTTGCTTCTAACAACACCGCTGCAGCACCGTCACCAAAGAGCGGACAGGTCTGGCGGTCGGTATAGTCAACCACAGACGACATCTTGTCGGCTCCGATAACTATTATCTTCTTGTACTTACCACTCTGGATCATTGACGATGCTACGTCAAGTGTGTACAGGAAACCGCAACAAGCTGCCCAGAAGTCAAACGCCATAGCATTCTTCAGCCCCAACTTGCCAAGCACAATACTTGCTGTGCTGGGGAACTGATAGTCAGCGGTTGACGTGGTTACTATTAGGGCGTCAATACTGTCGGGATCTACACCGGTCTTCTTGAGCAACTGCTTGGCTGCCTTACGAGCCATATAACTCGTACCAAGACCTTCCTCACTAAGTATGTGACGCTCCTTGATACCAACACGCGACATAATCCACTCATCATTGGTGTCCACCATACGCGACAACTCCTCGTTGTTGAGGATGTAGTCGGGCACGTAGCCACCAACTCCAGTGATTATAGCGTTAATTTTTCCCATTATTCAGCTGCTTCGTCCATTACAATGGCAATTTTGCCACGATAATAACCACAAGTAGGACATACTGTGTGATAAACATGGTAAGCACCACAGTTAGGGCATACTGCCAGTGTGGGAGCTACTGCCTTGTCATGAGTTCTTCTTTTTGCAGTACGAGTATTCGACTGTCTTCTTTTAGGATGTGCCATAATTATTTACTATTTTACAATTTACTATTTACTATTGTTCTTTCAAATTCTTTAGGGCTGCCCAACGAGGGTCCACCTCTTTCTCCACATCACTGCTTCGGGCAGCTGACAGCTCTTCGAGCTTTTTCGTCATCGCAGCATTACACTTACCAGTCTCGTGAACGTGCTTGATGGGGATAGCCAACGCTATCATTTCGTAAACAAGCCATGAGGCATCGAGAACTCCCTCGTTCTCATCAACCACAATCTGCTCATCGTCAGAGCTATACTCAGAGCCAAGCTTCACTGTCCAACAACCTTCTGCCTCTATAGGCTGTAACATGTCGTCAAGACAACGATCGCACTGCACATAAACACTTCCGTCGGCATTTGCAGTAAGTTCGTAAAAGCCGCTCATCTTGCGTATAGACAGCGACACATGCAAAGAACCTCGCTTAACCTCTGAACCGTCTAATGCCTCAAAGAAGCTATCGTCAATATTTACATCCAACTGTTCACCAGCTGACGTAACACTCAACAAATCAATCTTTAAGGACTCAAGTACACTCATTTGGGGTGCAAAGTTACGAATAAGTGAGCAAAAAACCAAAGAAAAAATGCGTTTTTTCACAAACTTGCACACACTCACAGCGAGTGTGCAAGTTTTATATTACTTCTTCAACTCTATCCTAAATGTAGTACCGCGACCTATATCAGTACTCTTAACAAAAATCTTTCCGTGATGATACTCTTCGACAATACGTTTCGCCAAAGACAAACCAAGTCCCCATCCTCTCTTCTTGGTGGTAAAGCCTGGCTTGAAGACGTTGCCGACATCCTTCTTACGAATTCCCTTTCCTGTGTCTGAAACTTCAATGGCAACGCACTCGCCTTCGTCCTGCATAAAGAGTGTAATGGTTCCTGCACCTTCCATAGCATCTACGGCATTCTTGCAGAGATTTTCTATGACCCACTCGAAAAGCGAAGCATTTATCTTCACGATGATGTCCTGCGGCGGGAAGACAGTTACCATCTGTACCTTCTGCGAGGTACGACGATCCATATATTCCACTACATGCGACATCACTTCAATAAGTCCTGTAGGAACAGGCTCTGGAAGTGAACCTATCTTGGAAAAACGTTCAGCAATAAGCTGCAAACGCTTAACGTCTTTCTCCATCTCGGGTAATAAGTCGTCATTTGGATAGTTCTCCTTTAACACTTCGGTCCACGCCATCAGACTCGACACAGGAGTGCCTAACTGATGGGCTGTTTCCTTGGAAAGACCAACCCATACCTTGTTCTGCTCGGCACGCTTTGACGAAAGCAATGCAAAAATAGCGACCACAACAAAGATAAGTACTATTCCTAACTGGATATAAGGCCATGCCTGCAGACGCTTAAGCATAAGGCTCTCGTCGTAACACACAATCTGGCTACCAACTCGTATCGTATCACCAGCAAGCTGCATACGACGGGCATAATCTTCAACATTGACTGTATCTTCTATATTCCTGAAGTCATCCACCCCGCCTTCGCTATTTACAACAATAACAGGAATAGTATTGTTACCCTCCATAACACTGAGTACGAGGGAAAGAGCAGGACCTTCCTCAACTTCATTCAGAGAATGCAGCGCCTCGGCCCACACTTCCATACGGTGGCGTTCTTCAATGGAGAGGTCACGCACAAGAAAATGTGATACTAACAGCGATGCTACAGCAATGATAATTGCCGCAACAACAAGAATAATCTTTACCTGTCTTATCCTATCTGTCCACTGCATAACGATATAATAACGAAAAAGCCTTGAAGATATTGTATCCTCAAGGCTTATCTTAAAAGAAGGCGGCCTCCTACTCTCCCGCATTGCATTGCAGTACCATCGGCGCAAGCGGGCTTAACTTCTCTGTTCGGAATGGGAAGAGGTGGAACACC
>ONAJ01000034.1 GCA_900315775.1 uncultured Prevotella sp. | reverse complement strand
GATGGGCCCGGTACCGGCAATGTTCAGGAACTGGATCATAAACACCTTCCAATTAGGAAGCACAATGCGGTCAACACCATCGGCCATGGCAACAGCAGGAGTTTCCCTGTCGTCAGGGCCAAACACGCTGTCCACAAAACGGCCATACAACAGATAGCCTAAGACAAGTGCTATAAGACTAATGCAAAATGTAACCATTGATCAAATAATTATTTATTTTTCGACAACACGAGGTGGAAACCAAGTGAGTTGCACTTGTGATTGGGGGCGACGACTTGTTTCATAAGCGGTTACATTAATTATTCTAGTTTGTCGTACATTAACAGTCATTACGTAAAAGAAGCATAACGCTCCGTAATTCCCATCATGTCGTGAAAAGCGACAGAGTCACCATTCAGGGGGCAAATATAGGAAAAAATGTGTGAACTGCCAAGTTTTTTATCGATTTTCTTTCATTTTACTGTAACTTTTCTTGTTTTTGGCCGCGCGTATATACCGCCTGACGGCAGTACGGGCTGATAGACGCAGGGTCTTTTTAGTGGTTAGTGGTTAGGGGTTAGAGGTTAGAGAATAGTACTGAGCGCTCAAAACATATCTCGCACCTCGTACCTCGTATCTCGATAAAAGTACCTCGCACCTCGCACCTCGATAGTAAGGTTTAAAAAATCCCCCAAAATTTTGCTGTTTTCAATAAAACCCCTTACCTTTGCATTCGATTTCAATGTCATAAATGACACAAAAATCAAATATATGGAAATTAAAAGAGACCTATATCTAAAGAAATTGATTGATCGTCAACACAACGGAATGATTAAGGTAATTACCGGAATGCGCCGTTGTGGCAAGTCGTATCTTGTATTCAATATTTTTCAAAATTATCTGAAATCACAAGGAGTAGATAGTCAACATATTATTCAGGTAAATTTGGAGAATCGTAGAAACAAAAAACTTCGCAATCCAGATGTTTTACTTGAATACATAGACTCCCTGATGACAGATAGTCAGATGTATTATATTCTATTAGATGAGGTACAATTGGTGGATGAGTTTGAAGATGTTCTGAATAGCTACCTTAGCATCCCTAATGCAGACGTATATGTGACTGGCTCAAATGCTAAATTTTTGTCTAAAGATGTAATAACAGAATTTCGTGGTCGAGGTGATGAAGTAAAGATGTATCCCTTGTCTTTTGCAGAGTTCATGTCAGAATATAAGGGTAGCGAGCAATTAGGACTTGATGAATATATGATGTATGGTGGACTCCCACAGATACTCTCTCAGAAGTCTGAAGAGCAGAAGATTTCATATCTGAAGAATCTCTTCACAGAAACCTATATCAAGGATATTAAAGAACGCTACAAAATACGTCATGAAGAAGAACTTGAAGAATTGCTTAACATTATTTCTTCCTCAATAGGAAGTCTTACAAATCCTGCAAAACTGGTCAATACCTTCAAGAGCGTTAAGAACGTAACAATTGCTCCAGATACAGTAAAGTCATATTTAGACTACTTGTGTGATTCTTTTCTTGTAGAAAAAGTAATGCGTTATGATGTAAAAGGAAAAAAATACATTGATACCCCATACAAATACTACTTTACAGATATGGGATTACGTAATGCTCGTATAAATTTTCGCCAAGATGAGAAGCCGCATCTTATGGAAAACCTTATTTTCAACGAGTTATTAATCCGTGGTTTTAATGTTGACGTTGGAGTTGTTCCTATAGTCTATATAGGCGAAGACAAAAAACAACACAGGACACAGTTAGAGATAGATTTTGTATGTAATCAAGGTAGTAAGCGTTACTATATACAATCAGCATTCCGCATGGAAAATGAAGAGAAACGTAAGCAAGAGCAGGCCTCTCTTTTAAAAGTTAACGATTCTTTCAAAAAAATTATTATTACAGGGGAAGAGTGTCTAGTACATCGTAATGAACATGGTTTTACCACCATGAGCATCTATGATTTTCTCCTTAATCCTAATAGTTTAGAATTGTAAAGCCCCGATTAAGCGAGGACAGAGCCAAGCTTGCTTGAGCTATGTCGAGCGTGAGGGGGTTAGACGAAGTCAAAGCCTCTCCAAACGGAGAGGTTTTTAGTGGTTAGTGGTTAGAGAACAGCCTCTCCCCAGCCCTCCCCAAAAGGGAAGGGAGCTCGTAAGCGCATAAAACATATCTCGTACCTCGCATCTCGTATCTCGTATCTCGGAAATACAAAGAAAAATATGTTTTCCTTTGGTATTTCGCTCGATTTGCACTATCTTTGCACGCAATTAATCTTTAAGGTATAGTTTTATGTCATCATTTGCAGAAGAAAAAATTGTGATGGACGGTCTGACGTTCGACGACGTGCTGCTCATTCCGGCTTACTCGGATGTGCTGCCAAGGACCGTTGAGTTGAAAACACAGTTCTCGAGACACATTAGTCTTAACATTCCCTTTGTTACGGCTGCTATGGACACCGTTACGGAGAGCGCTATGGCGATAGCTATAGCTCGTGAGGGCGGTATTGGTGTTATTCACAAGAATATGTCGATAGAGGCTCAGGCACGCGAGGTGGCTATTGTGAAACGTGCGGAGAACGGTATGATTTATGACCCCGTGACAATACGTCGTGGAAAGACTGTTGCCGATGCGCTGGCGATGATGGCTGAATACCATATTGGCGGTATTCCCGTTGTTGACGACGAGAACCACCTGGTGGGTATCGTTACTAACCGCGACCTGCGCTTTGAGCGCCATCACGACAAGAAGATTGACGAGGTGATGACATCGGAGCACTTGGTGACAACAACGCAGCAGACAGACCTTAACGCTGCAGCAGAGATTCTTCAGGAGAACAAAATTGAGAAACTCCCCGTAGTGGATAAAGATAACCACCTGGTGGGACTTATAACATATAAAGACATAACGAAGGCGAAGGACAAGCCAATGGCGTGCAAGGACGAGAAAGGTCGTCTGCGTGTGGCTGCCGGCGTAGGCGTCACCGAGGACACTTTGGAACGCATGAAGGCGCTGGTGGAGGCTGGTGCCGACGCTATCATCATAGACACAGCCCACGGACACAGCAAGTTCGTAATAGAAAAGCTGGTAGAGGCAAAGAAGGCATTCCCCAACGTAGATATCGTTGTTGGTAACGTGGCTACGGGAGAGGCTGCACGACTGTTGGTTGACAACGGTGCCGACGCCGTTAAGGTGGGTATCGGTCCTGGCAGTATATGTACTACACGTGTTGTCGCCGGTGTGGGAGTGCCACAGCTGAGCGCCGTCTATGACGTAGCTTGTGCGCTGAAGGGCACAGGAGTACCACTCATTGCCGATGGTGGTCTGCGCTACTCTGGCGACGTTGTCAAGGCGCTGGCAGCTGGCGGCTGTTCGGTAATGATAGGCTCGTTGGTGGCAGGAACAGAAGAGAGTCCTGGCGACACCATAATCTTCAACGGCAGAAAGTTCAAGAGTTACCGCGGAATGGGTTCGCTCGAGGCTATGGAGAACGGTTCCAAGGACCGCTACTTCCAGTCGGGAACAAAGGACGTGAAGAAACTCGTTCCCGAGGGCATAGCAGGACGTGTTCCCTACAAAGGCACGCTGCAGGAGGTTATCTACCAGCTCGTAGGTGGTCTGCGCTCTGGCATGGGCTACTGTGGAGCAGGAACGATAGAGGCTCTGCACAATGCTAAGTTTACAAGGATTACTAATGCCGGAGTTATGGAGAGTCATCCACACGATATCTCTATTACCAGTGAGGCGCCAAATTATTCGAGACCGGAGTAAGGGGAATTGAGAATTGAGAATTGAGAATTTAGAATTAATATAATGAAACGAATTGGAATTTTGATGGGGGTTGTGCTGAGTGCTGTCAGTCTTGACGTTATGGCACAGGCTAACGACCCGGTAATTATGACAGTTGCAGGAAAACCTGTACTGCGCTCAGAGTTTGAATACTCTTATAACAAGAACAACTCCGAGGGAGTCATAGATAAGAAAAGTGTTGACGAGTACGTAGAGCTCTTTGTGAACTACAAGATGAAGGTGCAGGCAGCCCTCGATGCTAAGATGGACACAGCAAAGTCCTTCAAGCAGGAGTTCCTGACATATCGCGACCAGCAGATAATGCCTTCGTTCGTCAGCGACGAAGATATGGAGAACGAGGCAAAGAAGACCTACCAGCGCACAAAGGACGCTATAGGTCCTCGTGGACTCATAAAGCCCGCACACATACTGTTGCGCGAGAGTACTAACGCCAGCAAGGAAGAGGCAGACTCCGTTAAGGTGCGCGTAGATTCTATATACAACGCGATTCTCGGTGGTGCCGACTTCGCCGAGATGGCAAAGAAGTTCTCTGTGGATCGTCGTACAGCACCGCGTGGTGGAGAATTAGGATGGGTAGCTCCCAACCAGACGATAAAAGAGTTTGAGGACGTTGCCTATGCACTTAAGGTGGGCGAGGTGAGCAAGCCTGTACACTCTCCCTTCGGATGGCACATCATACTGTTGAAGGACCGTAAGCAACTGGAGCCATACGACAGTCTGCGCAGCGACATCATGAGATTCTTAGAGTCGCGTAACGTCCGCGACCGCTTAGCATCAACCATCGTTGACTCGCTGGCAAAGAAAGAGGGCATAGAACGCGAACAGCTCGTTGACAAGCGTGCCGCAGAGATGCAGGCAAAGGACTCTGACCTGGACAACCTCGTAAAGGAGTACCACGACGGACTGCTGCTCTACGAAATAAGCAACCGTGAGGTGTGGGACAAGGCAGCAAAGGACGAGGCAGGACTGGCTGCATACTTCAAGAAACACAAGAAAAACTATAAGTGGGACGAGCCACGATACAAGGGAATGGCTTACCACGTGAAGAACGAAGCCGACAAGAAGGCGGTGAAGGACTGCGTGAAAGGTCTCGACTTTGAGGCGTGGGCAGAGAAGCTGCGCACTACATTCAATAACGACAGCGTGATACGTATCCGTGTGGAGAAGGGCATCTTCAAGAAGGGCGACAACGCCTTCATCGACAAGATGGTATTCAAGAAGGATACAACGGTGAATGCTATTGACGGCTACCCAATAGATGCTGTCTATGGTAAGATACTGAAGAAGGGTCCAGAGGACTATACCGACGTGCGTAACCTCGTTGTTGCAGACTATCAGGACCAGCTCGAGAAGGAGTGGGTGGCATCGCTTCGTAAGCGCTATACCTACTACGTAGATCCTGAGGTGCTCAAGACTGTGAAGTAATAAAATGATGATGAAAAATAAGAAAAGTCTTCCTATAGCTGTTGTGCTTATGACGGCACTCTTCGCAACAAATGCAAGAGGCGGCATGGGTACGATGTGGCTACCCGACAACGACACTACAGCCACCGACACTATGGTAACTGACACCGTAGTAAAGAAAGTGGTGCCAGAGCCTGTGGTGCGCGAGGCAAGTATCGTCGATGAGGTGGTATGGATTGTCGGTGACGAACCGATACTGAAGAGCGATATCGAGGCAACACGTTTGCAGGCCGCAGCAGAGGGTGTTACGTGGAAGGGAAATCCCGACTGTGCTATACCGGAACAGATAGCAGTACAGAAACTCTTCCTGCACCAGGCGGCAATAGACTCCATAGAGGTCACCGAGGCAGAGGTGACGTCGGCAGTAGATCAGCAGATAAACTACTGGCTGCAGCTGGTAGATAACGACCGCGAGAAACTCGAGGAGTATCGTAAACAGAGCATCACTGAGATGCGTCAGGAGATGCGCGACGACTTCCGCAACCGTCAGCTGATAGACAAGATGAAGGAGAAACTCGTGGCAGACATCAAGGTGTCGCCCGCCGACGTGCGTTCATACTTCAGAGACCTCCCCGAGGACAGTCTGCCATACGTGCCCACCGAGGTGGAGGTACAGATAGTAACGATGACTCCCAAGGTGGCACAGGACGAGATAGATAGGGTTAAGGGACAGTTGCGCTCGTTCACAGAACGTGTGACAAATGGCGAGACATCGTTCGCTACCCTTGCACGTCTGTATAGCGAAGACCCAGGTTCGGCACGTCAGGGTGGAGAGCTCGACTACACCGGTCGTGGTATGTTAGACCCCGCCTTCGCCAACGTAGCATTCAACCTCACCGACCCGAAGAAGATTTCCAAGATTGTGGAGACGGAGTTCGGATACCACATCATTCAGCTCATAGACAAACGAGGCGACAAGATTAAGGTGCGCCACATACTTATAAAACCACGTGTGTCGCAGGATGCTATAACAGCAGCCCACGAGCGTCTGGACTCTATAGCCAACGACATCAGGGCAGGGAAGTTCTCCTTCGAGGAGGCTGCCACATACCTCTCTGACGATAAGGACACGAAGAGCAATAACGGACTGATGGCGAACACCTCGGAGCAGGGACGCACCTCGCGCTTCCGCATGCAGGACCTCCCCACAGAGGTGGCAAGGGTGGCAGACACCCTGGCGGTAGGACAGGTGAGCAAAGCCTTCGAGATGGTTAACCAACGCGGAAAGACCGTCTGCGCCTTCATAAAGCTGAAGAGTCGTACCGAGGGACACCGCGCCACGATAACCGAGGACTTCCAGGTGATGAAGGACGTAGTGCTGAAACACCGCAAGGAAGAGTTCCTGTCGCAATGGATAAGCGAAAAGCTGAAACACACCTATGTGTGGATGAAAGACCGCTATAAGGACTGTGACTTCGAACATGAAGGATGGATTAAATGAAACACCAAAGAAAAGAACATATAACAAATTATGGTGGGCATAGAGCAATACTTGTGGTTGTTCTATGCCTCTTTGGACTTTGTCTGGCACAGTCGAGGATGGCTCCAAAGAAGAAAGTCCCGCGCAAGAAGGTTGACGAGAGGGTGTATCTTGTTCATGCCGACCAGCTGACGTACGACATGTACGGCAGAGTGCCGGGAGCACAGATTCTCAACGGACACGTGCAGTTCAAGCATAAAGGTGCCACGATGAGCTGTGACAGCGCATACTTCTTCGAGGCAACAAACTCCTTCGAGGCATTTGGTCACGTGAAGATGCGTCAGGGCGACACGCTGTCGCTGAACAGCGACTACGCCTACTACGACGGCAACGAACAGATGGCACGTGCTCGTCGTAACGTACTGCTGACACACCGTAAGACTAAACTTTATACGGACAGTCTCGACTTCGACAGACTGTATAACCTGGGATATTTCTTCGAGGGAGGAAAGATGGTTGACAACGATAACGTGCTGACATCAGACTGGGGACAGTATAACACGGAGGAGAAGATGGCGGAGTTCCGCTACTCGGTGAACCTGAAGAACCCGAAGTTCCTTCTGCAGACAGACACCCTGTACTACGACACCCATACGTCGCTGTCGCACGTGGTGGGACCATCGACGATAACGTCGGACGCCAGCGTGATACACACAGAAGAAGGATACTACGACACCAAGAAAGGAAAGGCACAGCTCTACGGAAGGAGTACGCTGACAAACGAGAACCGCGAAATGACGGGCGACAGCCTGTTCTACGACGAGAAGACGGGCGTCAGCGAAGGTTTTAATAATGTTGTGTATAAGGACAAACAAAACGACAACGAACTGCACAGCGACTACTTCTGGTATAACGAGCAGACCGGCGAGGCGTATGCCACAAAACGTGCCCTGCTGCTGGAGTACTCACAGGGTGACACGCTGTACCTGCACTCCGACAGTATGAAGATGTATTCGTACTATCTTAATACCGACTCGGTATATAGGAAGATGCACTTATATAATAAGGTTCGCGCGTACAGGAAGGATATGCAGGCAATATGCGACTCGCTGGTGTATAACACCAAAGACTCGTGTATGACGATGTACAAGGACCCGATAATATGGTACGAAGGACGACAGCTGCTCGGCGAGGTGGTCTATGTGTATATGAACGACTCGACCATTAACTATGCACACGTGAACGGACAGGCGTTGTCGGTGGAGAAAGCCGACGAGGAAGAACACTATAACCAACTGTCGTCGAAGGATATGTATGCATATTTCCGCGACGGTAACCTGTACCTCAACGAGGCTGTAGGCAACGTCTTGGCAATATACTACCCTGTGGACGAACAGGACTCCACGCTGATACTGCTGAACTATACGGAGACAGACACGCTGCGAATGTATATGAAGAACAAGGTGCTTGACAGAGTGTGGACGTCGAAGTCGGAGGGTATGATGTACCCAATGACGCAGATTCCGCCAGACAAGTATAAACTGAGCAGCTTTGCGTGGTTCGACGATGTACGACCAGTAAGCAAAGAGGATGTCTTCGTGTGGAGAGGAAAAAAGAAAGGTACGGAGCTGAAGAATATTGAGCGCCATGCTGTGCCGCTGCAGAAACTGAGTTTAGAGGAGAGAGGAGAGCAGCAATGAGTGACATAATACAGCTTCTTCCCGATAGTGTTGCCAACCAGATTGCTGCTGGCGAGGTGATACAACGTCCTGCATCAGTGATAAAGGAACTGGTGGAGAATGCTGTTGATGCTGGTGCCAAGAATATACAGGTTATTGTTGTCGATGCGGGACGTACGCTGATACAGGTTATTGACGACGGAAAGGGGATGTCGGAAACCGATGCCCGACTGTCGTTTGAACGTCATGCTACGTCGAAGATACGCTCTGCCGACGACCTTTTCTGTCTGCACACTATGGGTTTCCGCGGTGAGGCTCTCGCCTCAATAGCTGCTGTAGCGCAGATAGTGCTTAAGACTCGTCTGCATACGGAGGAGATAGGAACGTCGATAACGATAGCAGGAAGCAAGGTGATAAGTCAGGAACCGGTGTCGTGTCCCGCAGGAAGTAACTTCAGCATAGAGAACCTCTTCTTCAACGTCCCCGCACGAAGGAAGTTCCTGAAGTCGAATGCTACGGAGCTGAACAACATCCTCTCCGCCTTTGAACGAATAGTACTAGTATATCCCGACATAAAGTTTACCCTGCACAGCAACGGCACAGAACTGTTCCATCTTAATGCGGGCAGTCTGCGACAGCGCATAATAGACGTCTTCGGAAAGAAACTCAACCAAGACCTTCTTCCGGTGGATGTAGAGACAACGATGGGAAAGATATACGGCTTTGTAGGGAAGCCCGAGGCAGCCAAGAAGAAAGGTGCTCATCAGTACTTCTTCGTAAACGGTCGTTTTATGCGTCACCCTTATTTCCACAAGGCTGTACAGATGGCTTTCGAACGTCTTGTGCCTACAGGCGACCAGGTGCCGTACTTTATTTATATGGAGGTGCCTGCGGAAGATATCGATGTGAATATCCATCCTACGAAGACAGAGATAAAATTCGAGAACGAACAGACGCTGTGGCAGATACTTACGGCTGCCGTAAGAGACGCGATAGGAAAGTTTCACGATGTCCCTATAATAGACTTCAACACCGAAGGAAAACCCGACATACCCGTGTTCAGAGAACATAGCGGCGAGATGCCGACGATGCCGAAGGTGGACTATGACCCTCAGTATAATCCGTTCAAAGAGAGCCAACACCACTCGCACAAGGTGACGCGCAACTGGGAAAAGCTCTACGAAGGTGTTCTTACGAGGAAACAACACGAACAGACCTTGTTCGAGACAACGAAAGAGACTGCCCCCGAAGACATCTTCTCCGACAAGTCGCCAGCACACTACCAGTATAAAGGTCAGTATATCATGACTGCCGTGAAGTCGGGACTGATGGTGATAGACCAGCATCGTGCCCACGTAAGGATACTCTACGAGAGGTATATGAACAAGGACACCGCGAATGTGTTGCCGACGCAGAAGGTGCTGTTCCCGGAGGTGGTGCAGTTGCCGCCGTCACAACAGGTCATTATGGAACATGTACTCCCAGAGATGCAGCGCATAGGCTTCGACATAGTACCCCTCGGTGGCGGAAGCTACGGTGTTAACGGCATACCGGCGGGCATAGAAGGACTGCAGATAACAGCTCTTGTACAGCAGATGGTGGCTGAGGCGGCAGAGCAGAGGAGTGTAAACTCAACAGATATAGGGCACGCCATAGCCGACTGTCTTGCACGTAATGCTGCAATACCTGTAGGACAGGTGTTGAACAACGACGAGATGGACGACATAGTGAATAACCTCTTCCAATGTACGAATGTCAATTATACTCCCGACGGGAAAGTCATTCTGAACATTTTAAAACACGACGATATAGAGGTGCTCTTCCGATGAGGAAAGTAAAAAAATCACACAAGGGAGAAAAAAACTGCGAAAAATGTGTAACAAATAAAAAAAAGTTTGTACATTTGTGCCCGTAAAGTGAAATTACGTAATTAAAATACTATTATTAAAATCAATTTTATGAAAAAGTTATTAGTTGTTTTAGCTCTTGCAGGTATTTCTTTCTCTGCAATGGCACAGGATTCAGATCCAGTTCTGAAGAATAGCGTTGTAACGAATTCATTCTGGAGTAACTGGTTTGTACAAGTTGGTGGACAGTGGGACGTATTCTATCCCAGCCAGAGCAACTTCGGTAGCTCAAAAAGTCCAGTTAAGAGTTTCCGCACAAGCCCTGAGGTAGCAGTAGCTATCGGTAAGTGGTTCTCTCCTGAGATGGGTTTCCGTGTTAAGGGTAGCGGTATCTGGGGTAAGAGAATTTCTGGCAAGGACGCTTCTGAGAAGTATAAGTTCTGGAGCATCCAGGCTCAGCCAGTATTTAACCTCAGCAACATTTTCTGCGGTTACAATCCTGCTCGTGTATATAACCTCAGCCTCTTCGGTGGCGCAGGTGTTGCTCGTAACATGAGCAATAACAATTACTCAATGTCTTTAGGCATCGGTTTGCTGAACCAGTTCTACGTATGCGAGAAGTTGGCTGTAAACCTCGAACTCGGTTGGAACTACTACGAGCCTAAGTTCGACGGTGATGGTCGCGTAGCTCTTGGTAAGCGCGTATTCGATTCTCACGACAACATTCTGTATGCTGAGGTTGGTGTAACATACAACATCGGTAAGGCAGGTTGGAAGAACTGTCCAGACGTAGATGCTATCAAGGCACTCTCACAGAGCCAGATCGACGCCCTCAACGCTCAGCTTGCTGACGCTAACGGTGAGATCGCTCGTCTGAAGAATCTTTTGGCTAACCAGCCAAAACCAACTGCAGCTCCAGCTCCAGAGCATGTTAAGGAATTCATCAACACTCCTGTTTCTGTATTCTTCAACATCGGTAAGAGCGTAATCGCTGAGAAGAAGGACCTCGTAAACGTTCAGGCACTTGCTAAGTATGCTGCTGCTAACAACAACAAACTCCTCGTTGTTGGTTACGCTGACAAGGCTACTGGTAACGCGAAGTACAACCAGACTCTGTCTGAGAAGCGTGCTAAGTGCGTAGCTGACGAGCTCGTTAAGATGGGTGTTAAGGCTGAAAACATCAAGCAGGAAGCTAAGGGTGGTGTTGACGCTCTGTCACCAATTTCTTACAACCGTCGTGCAACTGTTCAGGTTACAGACTAATCATTTGAACATAACATAAAAGTAAAATAGCCGTGTGCCGTAAGTCATACGGCTATTTTATTCTAAAAAAGTGTTAATAAATTTGGTAGTTAGGTTTTATTGCCGTACCTTTGCATCGCTTTTCAAAAGTAAGGGCGTTTAGCTCAGCTGGTTTAGAGCATCTGCCTTACAAGCAGAGGGTCGGCGGTTCGAATCCGTCAACGCCCACAAAACAAGAGGTTTCATCAATATTGATGAGACCTCTTTTCTTTGATGTATATCATAAATTTAGTGAAAACACACCTCTTTAATAAATAATTCTTTCTTTTTCTTTTCTGCTTATAGGGAAAATTAGTAACTTTGCATGCAAATTTATAAAGTATAGCAATGGGTATTAGTTCTTTAACAGCGATTTCACCAATTGATGGTAGATATAGAGGGAAAACAGAGGCGTTGTCAGAATACTTCTCTGAGTATGCCCTTATCCGTTATCGTGTTCGCGTAGAGATAGAGTATTTCATATCTCTGTGCCAGTTGCCCTTGCCGCAGTTGGCTACGTTCCCACAGGGACTCTTCGAGCAGTTGCGCGACATCTATCGCAATATGACTGAGGAGCAGGCACAACGTGTGAAGGAGATAGAGAAGACTACCAACCACGACGTTAAGGCTGTGGAATACTTTATAAAAGAAGAGTTCGACGCAATAGGCGGACTCGACCAGTATAAGGAGTTTATCCATTTTGGTCTTACGTCACAGGACATCAACAACACCAGCGTACCCCTCTCGCTCCGTGAAGCCCTCGAGAATGTTTATATCCCGATGGTTGAGGAACTCATAGAGTTACTCGACGCGTATGCAGAGCAGTGGAAGTACGTGCCGATGCTTGCAAAGACACACGGACAGCCAGCGTCTCCCACACGTCTTGGTAAGGAGATAATGGTTTTCGTTTATCGTCTGAAGACACAGCTCGACAGCCTCAAGAAGGTCCCTCTGACAGCGAAGTTCGGCGGTGCTACAGGAAACTTCAACGCACATCATGTGGCATATCCTGCAATAGACTGGAAACGTTTCGCACGACAGTTCGTCAGCGAGAAACTGGGTCTTGAGCGCGAGGAATATACCACACAGATAAGCAACTACGACCAGATGGGAGCCCTCTTTGACGCTATCCGTCGTATTAACACTATAATAATAGACCTCGACCGCGACTTCTGGATGTATATCTCTATGGAGTACTTCAAGCAGAAGATAAAGGCCGGCGAGGTGGGCAGCAGCGCGATGCCTCACAAGGTAAATCCAATAGACTTCGAGAACTCGGAGGGAAATCTTGGTATTGCTAATGCTATACTGCAGTTCCTGGCACAGAAGTTGCCCGTAAGCAGACTGCAGCGCGACCTTACCGACTCGACAGTGTTGCGTAATGTCGGTGTGCCCTTAGGACACGGTGTGATAGCCATACAGAGTACTCTCAAAGGACTGCGCAAACTTATCCTCAACGAGGAGAAGACTGCCGACGACCTTAACGCTACATGGGCTGTGGTTGCTGAGGCAATACAGACAATACTGCGTCGTGAGGCATATCCGCATCCTTACGAGGCGCTGAAGGCACTCACTCGTACCAACGAGAAGATGACGGAGAAGACAATACATGAGTTTATTCAGGGACTCAACGTAAGTGATGCTGTGAAAGAAGAACTTATGGCGATAACACCATATAACTATACAGGAGTTTAAACAATATTAAAGAAACAACCGTGAGGGTTGAAACAAAGAAAAGGTAAATAAAAACACTTAAGAGAATGAATTCAGAAGATTTAGAGAAGAAGGCAGAAGGTTTTTCTGCAGAAGAGAACAATGAGAATGGCCGTGAGGGCTATCGTTCGTACGGAAACAAGAACTATCGTCCAGCAGGTCGTTCGCCACGTCCACGTATAAATAGTGGCAGACCTTACCGTCCACGTATCAATAACGACGAAGGAGGATTCCGACCAGAAGGATTCGGTGCAGCACTGCACTCTGAGGAGCGTCCACAGCGCCCCTACCAGCCACGTCAGTACAATAACGCAGGTGGATACCGTCCTCGTCAGAACGACGGCTACCAGCCACGTCAGTACAACAACGACGGAGGCTATCGTCCTCGTCAGCGTGACGGCTACCAGCCACGCCAGAATAATGGTGGAAGAGGCTATCAGCAGCGTCCATACGGACAGAACAGCTACGGACAGAACAACTACGGTCAGAACAACTACGGACATACCGGCTACGGACAGCGTCCACGCCAGAACTATCGTCCACGTACCAATGACTATGATCCTAATGCAAAGTACAGCTTGAAAAAGCGTATAGAATATAAGGAGGAGAATTTCGATCCTAATGAACCCATCCGTCTTAACAAGTATCTCGCTAATGCAGGTGTGTGCAGCCGTCGCGAGGCCGACGACTTCATACTCGCAGGAGCAGTAACCGTTAACGGAGAGGTTGTTAAGGAACTGGGAACAAAGGTGCTCCGCACCGATGAGATACGTTTCCGCGACAAGGACGTATCTTTGGAGAAGAAGGTTTACGTACTTCTTAACAAACCAAAGGACTATGTAACCACAAGCGACGACCCACAGCAGCGCAAGACTGTTATGGACCTCGTAAAGAACGTATGTCCTGAGCGCATATACCCTGTAGGTCGTCTGGACCGTAACACAACGGGTGTGCTGCTCCTCACTAACGATGGTGACTTGGCAAGTAAGCTGACTCATCCTAAGTTCCTTAAGAAGAAGGTATATCACGTATTCCTTGACCGTCCGGTGGCTGCAGAGGATATGCAGCGCATTGCCGAGGGTATAGACCTTGAGGACGGAGAGGTACATGCAGACGCTATCGACTACGCAAAGGAAGACGACCACAGCCAGATAGGAATAGAGATTCACAGCGGACGTAACCGTATCGTTCGTCGTATCTTCGAGACTCTGGGATATCGTGTGGTAAAACTCGACCGCGTATTCTTTGCAGGACTTACAAAGAAGAACCTGCGTCGCGGCGACTGGCGTTTCCTCACTCCTAAAGAGGTTGATATGCTCAGAATGGGAGCGTTTGAATAATTGAAATGATTACAGACTATTGACCATGAAGAGAACAAAGATAGTAGATGCTCTCAAGAGCACAGAATATGGTAAGGAGATTACCGTTAAAGGATGGGTGAGAACCCATCGCAGTAGTAAGGCTGTTGACTTTATAGCCCTCAACGATGGCAGTACTATAAAGAATATACAGGTGGTTGTAGATCCTGCTGCGTTCGACGAAGAAACACTTAAGCAGATCACAACAGGTGCTTGTATCGGAGTGACAGGAACACTCGTAGAGAGTCCTGCACAGGGACAGGCGTCAGAAGTACAGGGACAGAAGATAGAGATATACGGTCTCTGCGGAAGCGACTACCCCATGCAGAAGAAGGGACAGTCTTTCGAGGCTATGCGTAAGAATGCACACATGCGTCTGCGTACAAACACCTTCGGTGCGGTGATGCGTATCCGTCATAATATGGCGATGGCTATCCACACCTACTTCCACGAGCACGGCTTCTTCTATTTCCACACCCCTCTTATCACAGCCAGCGACTGTGAGGGTGCAGGAAACATGTTCCAGGTAACGACAAAGAACCTCTACGACCTGAAGAAGGACGAGCAGGGAAAGATTATCTATGATGATGACTTCTTTGGCGAGCAGACATCGCTGACGGTAAGTGGACAGTTAGAGGGTGAGCTTGGTGCGACAGCATTAGGAGCTATCTATACCTTCGGTCCTACATTCCGTGCAGAGAACAGTAATACTCCCCGTCACTTGGCTGAGTTCTGGATGGTAGAACCAGAGGTGGCATTCATCGACCAGGAAGAGTTGATGGACCTCGAGGAAGACTTCATCAAGTACTGCGTACGCTGGGCACTCGACAACTGCAAGGACGACCTTGAGTTCCTTAACAAGATGATTGACAAGACTCTCATCGAACGTCTCGAGGGTGTTCTCAAGGACAGCTTCGTACGTCTGCCATATACAGAAGGAATCAACATCCTTCAGGAGGCTATCAAGAACGGTAAGAAGTTTGAGTTCCCCTGCAACTGGGGCGACGACCTCGCTTCTGAGCACGAGCGCTACCTCGTTGAGGAGCACTTCAAGAAGCCTGTCATCATGACCGACTACCCACGTGAGTTCAAGTCGTTCTATATGAAGCAGAACAAAGAGCAGGGCGAGGGTAGTATAGGCTACAAGGGTGCTGTTGCTCCTGGTCCTACAATGCAGGGTACCGACGTGCTGTTCCCGCAGATTGGTGAGATTATCGGTGGTTCTGTCCGCGAGGAGAGCTTCGAGAAGCTTAACGCTGAGGTGGAGCGTCGTAAGATGGATACTACCCACCTGTGGTGGTACATGGACACCCGTCGTTGGGGTTCTTGTCCTCATGCAGGCTTCGGTCTCGGTTTCGAGCGCCTTATCCTCTTCGTTACGGGAATGCAGAACATCCGCGATGTCATCCCCTTCCCACGAACACCAAAGAATGCAGAATTCTAACATACCACAAGGAGCGCCTTTACAGCGCTCCTTGTTCTTTATCTAATACTCCGTCGTTCATCTTTATTGTCCTGTCGGTTATCGTCGCTAAATGCTCGTCGTGGGTGACGATGACGAAGGTCTGTCCGAACTTGTCGCGAAGGTCAAAGAACAACTGGTGCAGCTCCTCCTTGTTCTTCGTGTCCAATGATCCTGACGGCTCGTCGGCAAGTATTACGTCGGGCTTGTTGACGAGTGCTCGTGCTACTGCGACACGCTGTTTCTCGCCGCCGGAGAGCTCCTGTGGCTTATGCGATGCGCGGTCTGCCAATCCCATATACTGCAACAACTCCATACCGCGTTCCTTCGCCTCCTTCTTGCTCATGCCGGCGATGAATGCTGGTATCATGACGTTCTCTAAGGCGGTGAACTCCGGCAGCAGCTGGTGAAACTGGAATACGAAACCTATATGTTTGTTCCTGAAGTCGCTGAGTTTCTTCGTTGACAGTTTGCTAACGTCGGTGCCGTCGATAATAACAGTACCTTCGTCAGCTCTGTCCAGTGTTCCTATTATCTGGAGCAGGGTAGTCTTTCCGGCTCCGCTGGGTCCTACGATACTTACTATCTCACCTTTATTGATGGTGAGGTCGATGCCTTTCAGCACCTGTAGGTTTCCGAAGCTCTTATGTATGTTTCGTATTTCAATCATATCTTGTTATCTGCTTTTGCCTTCTTCATCCATTCGCGCAGCTGTGCGTATGCCGTTACCTGTGTACCCTTCTGTGGAGCGGTGAACGACATCACGTCAACGGGTTCGCCATACTGGTCCGGGAAGATAATCATAAGGTTCTTCTGCTTGTAGTAGCGTCGTATCTCAGCAGGGAGTTTTTCGAATGCCGTCTTGTACGATACGGTACTCTTTCGTGCCGTTATTACTACCAGCAGGTGGTCTTCCTTCACCTGTCCCATCATCTGTCCCACCTCAATCCAGTGAGGCATAGCGGTGAAGTCTGTTCTTACGTCGGGGTGTATGTTCTGGATGTATGCGTTGATGATAGACAGCGTGTCCTGTCTTCCGTGGAACTGTATTCTGCAGTCCATATTACTTGCCATACGTGCCAGACGGTCTATCCAACGGTGGAAACCAGGCTCGTACTGAGCCCTTGAAGGCACAGCGACCTGTATTCTGCGGATGGTGTTTATGGGTTGTGCGAAGTCGGCGATGATTATCTGGCGGTTCATCTCTGTGAACAGGTTCTCCGTGAATGTTCCCCAGAAGTTCTCCGTTTCGCTTTTCGTCTGGTGTAGTCCCATGATAATCTCGCTGGCGTTATACTCCTTGAATGCGTGCATGATGCCGTTAGCCACATTCGTAGAAATACGGCTTTGTGTCTGCATCCTCATGTCGGCAGCGTTAGCGGTACGTACTGCCTGTTCCAGCACCGCATATCCCTGTGTTTGATTCTTCTCTACTTCTTTGTCGTCGAGCACTACGTTCAGCGCCACCACACCGCGGTTCAGTTTCGGGTTGCGCATCAGTATGGCGAGGTTCACCAACGACTCCGTATCGCTGTTGTTCTTCAGCGGCAGCAGTATCTTCTCGTCGTCGCCCGTCTGCTCGGGTGTCTTTATGTCGCCATCCAGAACAATCGTTCTCGAGGCGTGCTCTGTCACCAGACTCGAGATGATACACGTAAAGAGAATCATCATCACGATACCGTTAAGCATCTCGCTATCTACGAGTGTGGAGCCGTTAGCCGTCTTTATGCTCATTCCCACCATAACGATGGCTATGGAACCTGCGGCGTGAGCACTTGTAAGTCCGAAGAGCATGTGACCGTTAGAGAGCGGCAGTCGGAGAGCATAGCCTGCAAGATACGCAGCAATCATCTTTCCCAGTGTTCCCAGTATCACTATTGCCAACACTATATATACTGTATGCCAACCTGTGAACAGCAGTCTTATGTCTATCAGCATACCCACTCCGATAAGGAAGTAGGGGATGAACAGCGCATTACCGGTGAACTCTATCCTTGACATCAGCGGCGATACACGCGGTATGTAGCGGTTCAGTAGCAGTCCGGCGAAGAAGGCTCCGAAGACTCCCTCTATACCCATAAGACTTGTTATTGCCGCATTGAGGAACAGCACGCCGAGGGCGAAGATAAACTGTGTGACAGCATCGGAGTAGTGTTGTAGGAACCATCGTGTCACACGCGGCACGAGGTACGCCATCGCAGCACAATATACTATCAGCTTTACTATGAGCAGCAGTATAATAATGAATATAGACCTGCCGCTGTCGTGCATCACACTGCTAAGACCCGACGACACCAATAGCGCCAACAGCAGCGCCATCATCGACGCTCCCACGCTGAGTGTTACGGAGCGGTGGCGTTGCAGACCGTATTTGCAGACTATGGGGTAGGCTATAAGGGTGTTTGACGCCATAACACAACTCAGCAGTATCAGTGCCTGTCGTGAGTAGTTCATGAGGTAGCCGCCAAAGAGATCTACGAGTAGGAAGGGAATGAGGAATGTGAGCAGTCCGAAGAACACCATCCTGTGGTAGTTCTTCTTCAGACCTTCCATATCCATCTCCAGTCCTGCAAGAAACATTATGTAGTAAAGGCCTACCTGTCCGAAGAGTCCGAACGAGGCGTCGCGCTCAAGGATGTTCAGTCCGTAAGGTCCTACGATGACACCCGCCAGCACCATACCTATGATATGGGGTATTTTCAGCTTGCTCATGAGCATAGGAGCAAACAAGATGATACACAACACGGTGAAGAATATCCATGTGGCATCGGTTATTGGCAGGTAACTGAGAATTGTCAGCATAAGAGACTTACAGTAAAATAGTACGCAAAAGTATGAATTTTTATTTAACTATGCAAGAATTTGTAAGGTAAACTGTAAAAAACCATTACTTCTTGACCTTTATCCACGCTTCGGAGAACAGTCGCCAGAGGAATATCGACCCGCGGAAGGCGAGCTCTATCGCCATCGCTATCCATACTCCCCGCAGTCCGTAGTCGCGAGCTAAGAGTGCTGCCAGCGTCAGTCGTACGAGCCACATAGAACAGAGGTTCATGATGGCGGGTTTCAGGGTGTCGCCGGCACCAACGAAAACGCTGTAGCTTACTATTGACGCAGCAAAGAAAGGCTCTGCAAAGGCTTCTATGCGGAGTACCGTCGCTCCGAGGGTACAGATGTCCTCTACAGGAGTCATAAATGCCATCAGCTCGTATGCTGAGGCATACATTATAGCTCCCATGAACGTCATAACAATCATTCCTGAGAATACCGCCATACGCGACAGACTACGACACATGTCGGCACGTCCTGCTCCGGTGCTCTGTCCTACGAGTGTCGTCGCAGCATCTCCTATGCCGTAGCCTGGCATGTAGCACAGACTCTCCGCCGTTATTGCGAAGGTGTTTGCTGCTATCGCTATGTTTCCCAGTGGTGCCACAATCATCGTCGCTACTATCTGTGCTCCACTCATAAGTACTGACTGCAGCGCCATTGGTGAACCAATCTTAAAGGCGTTACGCAGATAGCTGCCCACCCATTCAAACTTCGTATTGTCAAGATGAAGTGCCAGTATCTTGTTGCGGAAGATGGCGAAGTATGCCTGACAGCAGCCTCCGATGACGATAGCCAGCGCTGTGCCGAGAGCCACACCGAGTACTCCGAGGTGAAAGATAAATATAAGAATGTAGTTGAACACCACATCCATAACACACATCGCAATACTTATAATACTCGGTATGCGCATATCGCCGCTACACTTCAGCATTGCTCCCGAGAGGTTGGCAAGTTGAAAGAAGGGCATAGCAATCATAAACATCATAAAGTACAGCGAGGCGTCAGAAGCGATGTCAGCACTACCGCCTAACCAGTAGGGCAGGTCGTGACTTATGGCGATGCCTATCGTCGCAATGATGATGCTGAGTATTGTGGTGCTTATCAGTGCGTGACGAAACACCTGACGGGCACGGACGAAGTCGTTGGCGCCGATATAATGAGCCACCTGGACGGAGAAACCCATTGATGCTGCCGACGTGATACTCCCGAAGAGCCATGTAGAGGTCTCCACGAGTCCGCAAGCTGCCGCCGCCTCCACGCTGATACGTCCTACCATAGCCTGATCAATGAAGAACATTATCACGCTGGTAATCTGTGCCAGGATAGAGGGTATGCTGAGCAGGAATATCAGCAATAGCTTCTCCCTGCCAGTGAGAATCTCCCCTTGGCGTATTTTTTCAAGTAAGGTGTCGCTATGTGTGAATTTTGGCATTACTTCCACTCCGGAATATTTGCTCCTGCACGATAGTATGCCATCAGTGATAAGTCGAAGATTAGCGTACTAAATGCCGGAATGGAGCCCGTATCCGTAGTCCTATAACCGAGTTCCTGCGGTATGTAAACGCGCCAGCGGTCTCCGATGTGCATATTCATAAGTGCTGTCGTTATTCCGTCTATTGTTCCCTCACCGACACCTATGAGTTTCGGTAATGCCAATTCCGGAACATAGTCAGTACTCTTATATGTCTGGTCGAATACCCATCCATCAGCGTGGTAAACAGTAGGAATCAGTCTGCCGCGATAGTTCACGTATGCAGAGTCAGTATATAAAGGAGACCCTTCTCTGCCGCTACTGTAGAGCACTTCGACAACGATGTAGTTCGATGCTTTTCCTGCTGCCGCCTCTTCTCCCAACGACCACTTGGGAATTATTTTCCAAGTGGAGTTGTTAGCTGTCTTAGCATGATCGTATATTTTGTTGAAGTATTCTGTGTTACGACTTTGCCAGTTAGCATACTCGTAGTCCTCCTGCTCGTTCTCCTTACATGAGGCAAGACTGAGCAGCGACAACAGAACAATTGTCAACAGAGAAAGGTATCCTTTCATATCCTTTGTATTTACTTACTCTTTACTAATTTTCTTAAGCAGACTTGCAATGCTCACCTTGTCTTCGATGATGCTTGCCAGGTCGCTAATCTTCACACGCTCCTGCTCCATAGTGTCGCGGAAACGCAGTGTTACACAGCCGTCCTGCAGAGTGTCGTGGTCAACGGTGACGCAGTAAGGTGTTCCTATGGCGTCCTGACGACGGTAGCGCTTTCCGATAGAGTCTTTCTCGTCATACTGACAGTTGAAGTGGAAGCGCAGGTCGTCAATAATCTCACGAGCCTTCTCGGGCAGTCCGTCTTTCTTTACCAGCGGCATCACGGCAAGCTTCACAGGAGCCAGCGCTGCAGGCAACTTCAGTACCACACGTGTCTCTCCGTTCTCCAGCTTCTCCTCAGTATATGAGTGACAGATGATGCTCAGGAACATACGGTCAACACCGATAGATGTCTCGATGACGAATGGGGTGTAGTTCTCGCCCTCCTGTGGGTCGAAGTATTTGATGTTCTTTCCAGAGAACTTCTCGTGCTGTGACAGGTCGAAGTTAGTGCGTGAGTGAATACCCTCAACCTCCTTGAATCCGAATGGCATCTTGAACTCGATGTCGGTAGCGGCGTTAGCATAGTGCGCCAGCTTCTCGTGGTCGTGGAAACGGTAGTTCTCTGCACCGAAGCCCAGCGCCTGGTGCCAAGCCATACGTGTCTTCTTCCACTTCGGGAACCACTCTAACTCTGTTCCTGGCTTTACGAAGAACTGCATCTCCATCTGCTCGAACTCCCTCATACGGAAGATGAACTGACGTGCTACTATCTCGTTACGGAAAGCCTTACCTATCTGTGCTATTCCGAAAGGAATCTTCATACGACCGGTCTTCTGTACGTTGAGGTAGTTCACGAAGATACCCTGTGCCGTTTCCGGACGCAGGTATACCTTCATTGCGCCGTCGGCAGAAGCACCCATCTCTGTTGCGAACATCAGGTTAAACTGACGAACGTCTGTCCAGTTGCGTGTTCCGCTGATAGGACATACTATCTCCTCGTCCAGGATTATCTGCTTCAGCTCGTCGAGGTCTGGTCCCTGCATAGCAGCAGCATAGCGTGCGTGGAGAGCATCGCGCTTAGCCTTTGTCTCCTTGACGCGCTCGCTCGTCTCAAGGTATTTTGCCTCGTCGAAGCTGTCGCCGAAGCGCTTGCGAGCCTTCTCTACCTCTTTCTGTATCTTGTCGTCATACTTTGCTATCTGGTCCTCTATGAGTACGTCGGCACGATAGCGTTTCTTTGAGTCGCGGTTGTCTATGAGTGGGTCGTTGAATGCGTCAACGTGTCCTGATGCCTTCCATATCGTGGGGTGCATAAATATTGCGGAGTCGATACCCACAATGTTCTCGTGGAGCAGCACCATAGCCTTCCACCAGTATTCCTTGATGTTGTTCTTCAACTCTACACCGTTCTGACCGTAGTCATAGACAGCGCCTAAACCGTCGTATATCTCACTTGATGGAAATACAAAACCATACTCTTTACAATGCGAAACAATTTTCTTAAAAACGTCTTCCTGTGCCATAATTATTTTATAGTATTTTCAAAATTTGGATGCAAAGGTACAAAGAAGTGAGCGGAATACAAAATAAATAAACATTTTTTATTTTTACCGTCCGCAAAAGGACTGCCCGTCCGTTAACCGATGTACTGCATGATGATGTCCACGAGTTCGTCCTCCGTCTTGCCGTCGGCACGAAGTACGATGTCGTAGTTGCGAGTGTCGTAGCGCGACGTCCCCGTGTAGCGGTTCACGTAGTTCTCACGCATCTCGTCAACCTTATTGATAGTCTTGCGAGCCTCCTCTTCGGAGAGGTTCTGCTTACCCATGAGGCGCTTTATGCGCGACTCCATAGATGCCTGGATAAGTATGCTGAGGTGATTGGGATGGTCGCGGAATACGAAGAATCCGCTGCGTCCGGCAAGTACGCACGACTCTTCCTCGGCGATGCCTTTCAGTATCTGTGTCTCGGTCTTGAACATCTCGTCGGTGGTGGTCTTTACGGTTACCTCGCCTTCCGACACGCTGTAATATGGAGCTCCCATTATGCCGCCGCCAACGCTTACTACTCTCTTCAGGTCGGACCACCAGTTATGCTTCTTGCCTTTTAACTTTTCAATTTCCTCAACATTAAGGTTGTACTTCTCCTCTATTGCCTTTACAACGGCTTTGTCGTAGAACTGTACGCCCAGCTTCTCTGCTAACTTGAGTCCTACGGTGCGTCCGCCGCTGCCTAACTCGCGATTGATAGTAATCACATATTTTTCATTCTTGTTCATAATCGTCTTGTCTCCTTTGCTGTTAAACAGATGGATATAGTTCTTTAAATTTGGGTACAAAGGTAGAAAAAAATCTGCTTAAATTAGTGCTGTCGCCCAATTTTTATTAAAAAGACTTGGTTTTGCGATATTTTTTTCATACTTTTGCAGGAAATTAAATAATTTTTGATGGACGACGAAATAAAGAAGAACGACGGTACTGAAGAAGTGCCTGGTTACGAGAATGCCGAGGAAGTTGACGAGGGTGGCGAATTAGGTCATTCCGACTATACTCCTACGAACAGGTTTGACGCCTCAATGGTGCACCACCTAAGTGGAATGTATAGGAACTGGTTCCTCGATTATGCTTCCTACTCTATATTAGACCGCGCTATTCCGCATATCGTTGACGGCTTCAAACCCGTACAGCGACGCATCATGCACTCCATGAAACGAATGGACGACGGACGCTTTAACAAGGTGGCTAACATCGTTGGTCACACCATGCAGTTCCACCCTCACGGCGACGCCTCCATCGGCGATGCGCTGGTGCAGATGGGACAGAAGAACCTGCTGGTGGAGACTCAGGGAAACTGGGGAAATATCCTCACCGGCGACCGCGCCGCAGCACCTCGTTATATCGAGGCGCGCCTGTCGAAGTTCGCCCTTGACACCGTCTTCAATCCCAAGACCACCGAGTGGCAGCTCAGTTACGACGGACGCAACAAGGAGCCGATAACGCTGCCTGCGAAGTTCCCGTTGCTGTTGGCACAAGGTGCTGAGGGTATCGCCGTAGGTCTATCGACAAAGATTCTTCCTCATAACTTCTGCGAGATTTGCGACGCTGCCGTAGATTACCTCTACGGACGTCCCTTCGTGCTCTATCCCGACTTCCCCACAGGCGGCAGCATAGACGTTTCGCGCTACAACGACGGACAGCGTGGCGGAGTTCTCAAGGTGCGCGCAAAGATAGAGAAGGTAGATTCCAAGACTCTCGTCATCCGCGAGATACCGTTCGGCAAGACCACCACAACACTCATCGAGACCATCCTCAAGGCTATCGACAAAGGAAAGATCAAGGCACGTCACGTTGACGACAACACGGCGGCAAACGTCGAGATACAGGTACAGCTGGCACCAGGAGCTTCTTCCGACAAGACTCTCGACGCACTCTTCGCCTTCTCGGACTGCGAGATAAACATCTCTCCAAACTGCTGCGTCATCGAGGACGACAAACCGCAGTTCCTCACTGTCAGCGATGTCCTTAAACATAATGTGGAACACACCAAGGACCTCCTTCGTCAGGAACTCGAGATTCGTAAGGGCGAACTCCTCGAACAGCTCCACTTCGCATCGCTCGAGAAGATATTCATCGAGGAACGTATCTATAAGGATAAGAAGTTCGAGAATGCTCCTAACGTTGATGCCGTTTGCGAATATATCGACGAGAGACTCACTCCGTTCTACCCGCAGATGGTTCGCGAGGTCACCAAAGACGACATCCTCCGTCTGCTCGAGATAAAGATGCAGCGCATCCTGAAGTTTAATAAGGATAAGGCTGACGAGCTTATGGCACGCATCAAGGAGGAGATCGACGAGATTGACGGCAAACTGAAGAATATGGTGGAGGTTACTGCCGACTGGTTCCGCTATCTCAAGGATAAGTACGGCGCTGCCCACCCACGTCTCACGGAGATAAAGAACTTTGACACCATCGAGGCTTCAAAGGTTGTCGATGCTAACCAGAAACTCTTCATCAACCGTCAGGACGGCTTCATCGGAACATCGTTGAAGAAGGACGAGTTCGTATGTAACTGCTCCGATATCGACGATATCATCATCTTCTATAAAGACGGTAAGTACAAGGTTATTAAGGTTGCCGAGAAACTGTTCGTCGGCAAGAATATTCAACATATTCAGGTGTTCAAGAAGAACGACAACCGCACCACGTACAACGTTGTCTATCGCGACGGCAAGAAGGGCTTCTGCTATATTAAGCGCTTCAATGTCACGTCGGTAACCCGCGACAAGGAGTACGACCTCACTCAGGGCACTCCGGGCAGTCGTGTGCTCTACTTCACCAGCAATCCTAACGGCGAGGCGGAGGTTATCAAGGTGACGTTAGACCCGGGACCGAAGATAAAGAAACTGTTCTTCGAGAAGGACTTCTCCGAGATAATCATCAAGGGACGCGCCTCAAAGGGTAACGTACTTACAAAGAACCCCGTAAACCGCATCTCGCTGAAGAGTCACGGACGCTCTACACTCGGCGGAAGGAAGATTTGGTTCGATACCGACATAAAACGTCTCAACCACGACGAACACGGAAAGTACCTGGGAGAGTTCAACGACGGCGACAGCATACTCGTAATACTCGATAACGGCGACTACTACCTCAGTAATTTCGACATCAACAACCACTACGAGGACAACATCATGCGCATAGAGAAGTTCCGTGCCGACAAGGTGTGGACGGCCGTCCTCTACGATGCCGACAATGACGGCTTCCCGTACATCAAACGTTTCCTCATGGAGGCGTCGAAACGCAAGCAGAACTTCCTCGGTGAGAACGCTGAGTCTAAACTCATTATCCTTACCGACGTTGTCTATCCGCTAATACGTGTTACCTTCGGCGGCAACGACTCCTACCGTGAACCTATGGAGATTGATGCTGAACAGTTCATCTCTGTCAAGGGCTTCAAGGCAAAGGGTAAACGTATAAGTACATGGGAGATTGCTGATATCGAGGAACTTGAGCCTCAGCGATTCCCGGAGGAGCCTGAGGAACCGGAAAAGGATGATGACAGTCCGGAAGATTCCGAACCCTCCGAGAATTCCGAACCTTCCGAGAATTCCGAACCCCTTCAATTAAACCTCTTCGGAGATGAGGATTAGGCTGCTGTTCATACTGCTCTTCCCCCTCCTGGCGAATGCCCAGGATAAGATAGTTACCAATTCCAAGATGATTGGTATCGGTGCTACGCGCATCCTCGATACCTATCTCTCGCAGGAACATTATTCTGGCACAGAACTGCGCTTCGTTGACCACACCATACGTCAGCGTCCAGGACGTCTGTGGACAACGGAGATAGTCCATCAGGGCTATTTCGCGCGTAGCAAACCGCGTTCCAAGGATGCCTCACAACTTGGAGGCATGTATATGCTCAGCTGGGGACGTCACTATAATCTCCACCTTAATAATATAGACCTTAGGGTGGGAGGTATGGGCGACCTGAACCTCGGCTTCCTCTACAATACCCGTAACACCAATAACCCCGCACAGCTGCGTGCAAGCATCAACGCCAGCCCGTCGGCAGCAGCTACGTGGCACTTCAAACTGTGGAAGAAACCCTTCCACCTGGGCTATGAGCTGTCTGTACCTGTACTCGGTGTGATGTTCTCGCCAAACTACGGACAGTCGTACTACGAGATATTCAATCGCGGCAACTACGACCGTAATGTGGTGGTGACGACACCGTTCTCGGCACCCTCAATGCGCCACATGCTGACTCTCGACTTCCAACTGTGGAAGACAACCTTCCGCGTGGGGTATCTTGGCGACTACCAGCAGTCTAAGGTGAATAACCTGAAGTATCATGACTACTCCCACCTCTTCGTCGTGGGATTTGTCAAGAAGTTTAGCGTTACTAAGATGAGAGAGGAGAGAGAATAGTTATGAAGAAGAATATAATTTTACCTCGCATCTCGCACCTCGCGTCTCGCATCTCGCACCTCGCACCTCGCATCTCGCTCCTCGCGTGTTGCCTCCTGCTCCTCACTTCCTGCGTCGATCAGGAGGAGTACAGCGACGACACGCGCGGAAACTTCGAGGCGCTGTGGCACATCATGGACGAGCACTACTGTTTCTTCAGCGAGAAGCAGGTTGACTGGAATGCTGTCCATTCGCGCTATGCTCCGCAGGCGGCGGGCAGCCTCTCACGTCAGCAGCTCTTCGACCTGCTGTCGGCTATGCTCTCCGAGTTGCGCGACGGTCATGTGAACCTCTACGCACCCTTCGATATGGGACGCTACTGGGCTTGGCACGAGGACTACCCCTCAAACTTCAGCGACACCCTGCAACGGCGCTATCTCGGCACCGACTACAAGATTGCGGGCACCCTGCGCTATCGTACCCTTGACGACAACATAGGCTATCTCTACATCGGTTCCTTCCAGACGGAGCCTGGCGACGGCAATCTCGACGAGGTACTCATTAACCTCGCACCTTGCCGCGCACTCATCGTCGATGTGCGCAACAACGGCGGAGGAATGATTACGGCGGCAGAGAAGTGCGCTGCCCGCTTTACTAACGAAGAGATACTCGTGGGCTATATGCGACATAAGACCGGAACGGGACATAACGACTTCTCCGATATGGAGGAACAACGACTGAAACCCTCCAGCGGTGTGCGTTGGCATAAGAAAGTCTTCCTGCTTACCAATCGCAGCGTCTATAGCGCCGCCAACGAGTTCGTGAAATATATGAAGTGCTGTCCTAACGTTGTCGTCGTGGGCGACAAGACGGGTGGGGGAGCAGGAATGCCCTTCTCCAGCGAGCTGCCTAACGGGTGGAGCGTACGCTTCTCAGCTTGTCCTATGTACGACCGCCAGCGTCAGAGCACAGAGTTCGGCATAGAGCCCGACCACAAGGTGGACCTCACCGACGAGGACTTCCTTCGTGGCGAAGATACCATAATAGAATTTGCAAGAAATCATGTCAACAATTGAACTCCAGAACCTCACCATCGGCTATTCCGAGAAAGGAAATAGCAAAACCGTTGCCGGCAATATCAACGCCACGTTACGCAGCGGATGTCTGACCTGTCTTGTCGGCTCCAACGGAATAGGCAAGAGCACCCTGTTGCGTACCCTTTCGGCGTTCCAGCCCATGCTGTCGGGAAACATCGTCGTCGATGGTCGTCCTCTCTCCGACTTCTCCGACCAGGAGCTGTCGCACGTCATAGGCATCGTCCTTACCGGCAAGCCCGACGTCCAGAATATGACCGTCGAGGACATCGTAGCTCTTGGACGCTCTCCCTATACCGGCTTCTGGGGCACCCTCGACGATGACGACAAGGCAGTCGTCGAAGAGAGTATGTCACTCGTCGGCATAACACATCTCCGTAGTCGTATGATACAGACACTCAGCGACGGCGAACGTCAGAAGATGATGATAGCAAAGGCTCTGGCACAGCAGACTCCCGTTATCTTCCTCGACGAGCCCACCGCCTTCCTCGACTACCCCTCGAAGGTAGAGATGCTACAGCTCCTCCGTCGTCTCAGTCACGATACCGACAAGATAATCTTCCTCTCCACCCACGACATGGAGTTAGCGCTGCAGATAGCCGACGAGCTGTGGCTTATGGCACCCGACGGCATCAGTCTTGGCACCCCACAACAGCTTGCCGATAACGGAAAACTCTCCGCCTTCATCAATCGTCCAGGCATCACCTTCGACACGCGTACACTTACAATAAAAATCACTGCGTCGTAAACGCTTCATTGAAAAATTGTTAAATAGCAAATAAATCGTAAATCGTAAATAGCTAAATAGTAAATTATTTCTTATCTTTGCACCCACTTTTGCGCCTGTGGCGGAACTGGTAGACGCGCTAGACTTAGGATCTAGTGTCCCACGACGTGCAGGTTCGAGTCCTGTCAGGCGCACAAAATAAGCGGAGCTTTTGGCTCCGCTTTTTCTTCTTACTTTATACTTCCTACTTGCCGTAGGCAATACATCGTAACTCAACCATCAACCCTCAACCCCTAGCCCCCATTTCTCTAATCAACTCTTCAATTTCATCGTTATTCATTTCTTTCTTCTAATTTATGGTGTGTCTCTCACGCGCTTTATTAAAATATGCGCGGACCTCACAGCCGGCGCATTGACTTTTGTGGATAATAAAAGCGTTGTGTATACTTTTTCCCTTTCATACCTACCTATTTCAAAAGTTTCCTGCCGCTATTATCTTCCAACACCTGCATCTGCTGAATGGCAATCTGATTGAGCTTCACGAGGCGTTCTCCCTGCGGCATGCCATCGTTGATAAGCACGGCATTGATGTTTTCCATGTTTGAGAGACAGATGAGTTCATTGATGGTGGCATAGTCTCGGATGTTGCCTTTCAGGGCAGGATTAGCTTCGCGCCATTGCTTGGCAGTCATACCAAACATGGCGACATTAAGGACATCTGCTTCCTCAGCATACTTCATCGCTGCTTGCTCGCGAGTTACTTCTGCTGGGATAAGGTTGCTCTTGATAGCATCGGTATGTATGCGGTAATTGATTTTTGACAATTCGCGCTTTGCAGACCATTCCAGCAACTTCTGTTCATCAGCCTTTAGACGCTGGAACTCCTCGATGAGATACAGCTTGAATGTCACGCTGATAGCAGTACCAAACTCAAAAGCAATATCCTTGAAAGCGTAAGTTCCACCATAGCGTCCTTTTTTCACGATGATGCCGATTGCATTGGTTTTCTCAATCCACTCGCTAACGCTCATCACAAAGTTGGGAAGTCCTGCTTGCATCCTAAAGTGGTCAAATTCGACCACTTTGAAATGAGGGTTGTGTATCATTTCCCATGTACCAAGGAATTCGATGGTATATCTTGTGCGTATCCAGTTCTTAATGATGTCGGCTGCACGGCTTTCGCTTTGCTTTCCATTGGCCATATCTGTTAAGGAAATGTAGTCTTTGTCATCATGCGACAAGACCGTTATCTCTGTGTCCTGTACTATTATCTTTGCCATAATCAGTTTGTTTGTAGTTTCTACACACAATGTTCGTTGTAGGCGTTCTGTATATGTTTTGCTTTTGAAACTATTTTCATTCGTATTCGATTTAGTCAGCTGGTATTGCCCAGTTGTTCAATATTTATTTCAGCCTACAAAGTTACGATTTAGCGAGGAAAATACAAAATAAAAATATTTTTATTTTTACTTTCGAACCGAGTAAGCAGTGAGAGCCAACATGCTTGTATGGTTGGTCGAGTCGCGTTCGAGGTCGATGAAATCAACGAGAGTGTCTTGTTGTGAAAGTTAAAAGTTAAAAGTTAAAAGTTAATTGTTTAATGAAAATAATGGTGTAAGGAGGGAGGGAAGAGAAGAGAATAAAATAGTATAATAATATATACTATAAATATTATATATATTATAATATATATAATATCATAATACTCTCTATCACCCCTTTTTTGAAAACATTAAAACACAATGTTTTTAACTTTTAACTTTTAACTTTTAACTTTGCTATATAGTTGCCATTATTTTAGTTAAGACCACTACACTAATTTAGGGTGATGGTTTTTGTTTTCCTCAAGGGGGTCGCGTTTCGCTACTCCCTTATCTAAAGGGGGCCCTGAATCAGGGCGGTGCCTTATATGTTAATTTGTTAATATGTTAATATGTTAATGAGTTAACGAATTAATAAAATTA
>ONAJ01000015.1 GCA_900315775.1 uncultured Prevotella sp. | reverse complement strand
TAAGCTGCCTGTAAGGTGTCTGACGCTGAACAACACGGTAGCGAACCTCGCAGAACGACTGGCGAACACCGAAGGGAAACACGCCTTCTCGTTTACTCCGGAAGCTGACACTGTGGCGCAGAAGTGGAAATCGACACTCAGTGACTTCTCGGTGATGTTACGTCAGAGCTACGACGGAACGAAGTACGAGCGTGAGGCACGAAGTGCTGATGCTGTCAACGTACATATAGAAAAGCTACTGTGGAACGTAGTGATGTGCGGAACGCCAGATGCTTTATACAGGGTAGTATCGAACTACACCGACGGTTTCCAGAGCAGAATTGCAGTTGCTCGTACTCCTGACAACACCTTCGCGCCGCTTGAGGACAAGCCCCACGTGCTGACGGAGCGCCAGACGGAGCGCATAAAGCAAGTAGCCCATTTGCTGCCGCTGATGTACGGTCCGATAGTGTTGCCGAAGTTGGAGGCTCGTGGTCGTCAGTGGCTTGAGAACATCCGATTAGAGACGATGAAGAACGACGACAAGGTTATGGCTCGTCAGAGGTTCCGCATCTGTGTTACGGCACAAAGAATGACCTGCTGTCTGATGCTCTGCAAGGTGTGCGAACAGCTGATAAAGAAGCACGGACTCAACGGTGCAGAGACGCAGCTGAAGCAGAACCCTAACCTATGGAAAGAACTTCTGCTGAAAGCACAGAACGCTCTACACTTCTTCCGTGAACGTATAGAGAATGCTTTCACAAGCAGGGAGTATGCGAGTTATAATGGTAGTGAACGCATAAAACGTGGCAAGAACGACAATATCTTTGAACGCCTTGATTCGCAGTTCACCTTTGAGCAGGCTATGCAGCAAAGTGTAGCCCTGAAAGGTGCAGGAATTACACACAATAGCGTTAGACAAATGTTAAAGAATTGGATAAAACAAGGTCTAATAGTAAAGATAGAAGAAAAAAAATTTATGAAAAAGAATGGCTAAGTGGTCAAATGGTCAAGGTCATTTGGTCAAAATCAAAATTTAATCAATTATGGAATCAAAGATAATAATAAGGAACATCGACGTCTATGACGACGTCACTATGGCGCAGGTACTGCTACAGGCAGAGGGACAGGAGAAGAAACTGAAGTGTCTGTGGCGCACAGCGAGAATAAGAAGTAAGTCAACGGGTAACCGCATACCACGCGGCACCTTCCCCCTGCAGTTCAAACCCCGTGCCGGCTACCTGCCGGCGCTGGTACTCAAGGTGTCGGTACAGTGTTTCATCGGCATAGTGCCCTACAAGCACGTGACGTGGGAGAACTTCGGCAACGACATCTACCTTCTGAACTACGACGAGAGCATATTGAGCGAAGACGACTACAAGCGTATCGTCAGGACGATGCTGAACGTCAACGCCAAGACGGTGGAGATAAAGGAGAGTCTGCACGATAATGAGTATCTGGGTGAGAATTTCTTGGTTAAGGATGATAAGGTTATTTGGTGATTATGAAGAACTGGAATGATTATTTAAAGACACTGATTTTCGTAGAGACATCAGTGAAGGCAGGGAACCACTCGGTATCAGACACTTACCGCCGTGCTGCCGAAAAAGGAGTGACGAACGTGAAGTTGGACAACGGCGGTGCTACGCTGGTTGGCGTGACGTTCGATACATACAAGGCGATGGCTGACGTGTACGGATGGCCCTCAACGTGGGAAGGATTCGTGACGATGACCTTCGAGGAATGGGAGAGGATAGTCTATCACCTATACTTTGATATTAATGCTGACAAGATTCGCGATAAGTCGCTGGCTCTCGCCATCTTTGACTTCTACTGGCACTCTGGAACGGCAGCGGTGAAGACGGTGCAGCGCATAGTGAACACTACGGTGGATGGAAAGTTAGGTCCAAAGACCCTTGCTGCCATTAACATTAACGACCCACGACAGCTACACCTGAGGGTGACCTTCGAGCGACTGAAGTTTCTTGAGAGTATAGCCCGCAAGCCTGGACAATTAGGATTCCTGGAAGGGTGGAAGAATAGGGTGGCGTACTTGACGTATGAGGAAAGCCTCCCCAAACCCCTCCAAAGGGAGGGGCTTACTAAAGGGCAAGTAGGAAGTGTAAAGTAAGAAGGAATAAAGCGGAGCTTTAGGGCTCCGCTTATTTTTGAGGTGTGAGGAAAGTTAATACAGATACTTCGCTGTAAAGCCCTTGCCTTGTTTCTTTATTTCTTCGGGTGTGCCTGTGGCTACTACGGTGCCTCCGCGACGCCCGCCTTCGGGACCCATGTCGATGATGTAGTCTGCCTGTTGGATGACGTCGAGGTTATGTTCTATGATTATTACCGTGTTGCCGCGATCTACAAGACGGCGGATGACAGTCATGAGGATGCGGATGTCTTCGAAGTGGAGTCCTGTGGTGGGCTCGTCGAGAATGTAGAGCGTCTTTCCTGTGTCGCGTTTAGACAGCTCGGTGGCGAGTTTTACGCGTTGGCTCTCACCGCCGGAGAGTGTTGTGGAGGGCTGTCCTAACTTTATGTAGCCGAGTCCTACTTCCTGAATGGTCTTTATCTTACGGAGTATCTCGGGGACGTTCTCGAAGAACTCTACAGCCTGGTTGATGGTCATGTCGAGCACGTCGGCAATGGACTTTCCCTTGTAGCGCACCTCGAGGGTTTCGCGGTTGTAGCGTTTTCCGTGACACGTCTCGCAGGGCACTTGGATGTCGGGGAGGAAGTTCATCTCTATGGTCTTATAGCCGTTGCCGCCACAGGTGTCGCACCTGCCGCCCTTGACGTTGAACGAGAAGCGTCCGGGTTTATAGCCGCGAATCTTTGCCTCGGGGAGGTTGACGAAGAGCGAGCGGATGTCGCTGAAGACTCCTGTGTAGGTTGCAGGGTTGGAACGCGGGGTGCGTCCTATGGGCGACTGGTCAACGTTGACTACTTTGTCGATGTTCTCTATTCCCTCGATGCTGTCGTAGGGCAGGGGACGTTTCAACGAATGGAAGAAGTGCTGCGAGAGTATTGGTTGCAGCGTCTCGTTGATGAGCGTTGACTTGCCGGAGCCGCTGACGCCTGTGACGAGGATGAGTTTTCCGAGCGGGAACGACACATTGACTCCCTTGAGGTTGTTGCCGCGAGCGCCAAGGAGGGTGAGTTCTGAAGTCTGAAGTCTGAAGTCTGATGTCTGATGTCTGAGTTCTGAGTTCTGAGTTCTGAGCTCTGATGGGTGAAGGCTTTGGGCTGTCAGGGTGTTTGCCTTGAGCATTTCCTGTGGTGTTCCCTGGAACACCACTTCGCCGCCTTTGCGTCCTGCGCGCGGACCGATATCTATGATGTAGTCGGCATTGAGCATCATGTCACGGTCGTGTTCTACAACGATGACGGTATTGCCGAGGTCGCGCAGTTCCTTGAGCGACGCGATGAGCTTGTCGTTGTCGCGCTGGTGAAGTCCTATGCTGGGCTCGTCAAGGATGTAGAGGACGTTGACGAGTTGTGAGCCTATCTGTGTGGCAAGACGTATGCGCTGGCTCTCACCACCAGACAGACTTGCTGAGGGGCGGTCGAGGGCGAGGTAGTCAAGACCTACGTCGAGCATGAATTTTATGCGTGTGTGTATCTCCTTGAGAATTTCTGCGGCAATCTTTTTCTGCTGGGGCTCCAGGTGGTTCTCTGCCTCGTAGAGCCACTCGTTGAGTTCGCTGAGGTCCATGTGTGACAGCTCGGCAATGTTCTTGTCCCAGAAACGGTAGGAGAGTCCTTCCTTGTTAAGGCGTCCTCCGTGACACTCGGGACACTGACAGGTGGCGAGGAACTGGTCTGCCCACTTCTGTGAGCTGGCGCTGTCGTCGCTATCCATAACGGAGCGCAGATATTTCGTTATGCCGTCGAACTCCACGAAGTAGTCGCTGGAGGTATGTACCAGCTCCTTGGGTATCTTGACGTTGCCTAACGAGCCGTAGAGAATCTCGCTCATAGCCTCCTCGGGGATATCGCTGACGGGAGTCTTAAGGTCGAGGTCGTACTTCTTTAGTATTGCCTCTATCTGCCAGAATATCAGTTGGTTCTTGTATTTGCCTAAAGGAATTATTGCACCCGAGTAGATAGACTGTGAGCGGTCAGGAATAACCTTGTTGAGATCTATCTCGTTGACATAACCGAGTCCCTTGCATGCCGGACAAGCGCCCTCGGGAGAGTTGAACGAGAACTTGTTTGGAGCAGGTTCTCCGTATGATATTCCCGTTGTGGGACACATAAGGTGGCGCGAGAAGAAGCGTGGTTTCGAGCCGTCGCGCTCGAGTATCATAAGCTGTCCGTCGCCCTGTCGCATCGCCAGCTCGACACTCTGACGGAGTCGGTCGGCATATTCAGGTTTTCCGCTTGCCTTGTCCACCACGACCTCGATATTATGGTTCTTGTAGCGGTCTAACTTCATGCCGCTGGTAATCTCCATTATCTCGTCGTCAACGCGGACATGAAGGAAACCCTTACGCTGCAGCGACTCGAAGAGTTCACGGTAGTGACCTTTACGGTTGCGCACCAACGGAGCAAGGATATAGAAAGGCTTGCTGGCATAGTCGGAGAGGATCATCTGGATAATCTTCTCGTCGGTATATTTCACCATCTTCTCGCCGGTAACATAGCTGTAAGCCGTTCCTGCGCGGGCGAAGAGCAGACGCATGTAGTCATATACCTCGGTGGTGGTGCCTACGGTAGAACGCGGGTTTTTGTTGGTAGTCTTCTGTTCGATGCTGATGACGGGCGAAAGACCTGTAATCTTGTCAACGTCAGGTCGTTCCATGCCGCCGAGGAAGTTGCGTGCATAGGCGGAGAATGTCTCGATGTAGCGTCGTTGTCCTTCGGCAAAGATAGTGTCGAAGGCGAGTGACGACTTGCCGGAACCCGAGAGTCCTGTGATTACCGTCAGCGAGTTGCGCGGAATATCAACATCAATATTCTTGAGGTTGTGGACGCGCGCCCCACGAACCTTTATATATTCCTGACTCATTGTGTTGGTCCTGTCGTTGAGCTTTCCGTAAATCCGCGAAGAAGGTTGACATCGCGGCGAATCTTATACTCTATGCCGTCGGCACCGCGGGCGTGAACCTCGACGAAATAGGTGCCCTGAGCAACAGGCTTTCCGTGATAGGTGCCGTCCCAACCCTGGTCGTTGACGTTGTCCCACGAATAGAGAGCCTGTCCCCAACGATTGTAGATGGTAGCGTGGAACTCCACGATACTCTGGTGAACTTTGGGTTTATAGGTAGGGTTCTTGTCGTCGCCATTTGGCGAGAAGGCGTTAGGCATCTCCAGTTTGCTGGAGCTTACGGTACAGGTAATAGGTACGCCCTCCGTAGCCCAGTATTCCTCTTTATATTCATAGGTCTGCGTGCCGTTGGTGAAGGTGGCGTAGCACACGATGATGTGGGTGCCCGCCTCGTTAAAGGTGAAGTCGGTATCCTGCTCGTAGCGAATAAGATAAGGCTCAGTCTCCTTTTCGCGAGTAAAACGCCACTCGTAATGAGATGTGAATCCTTCGTCGTCAACAGGATTAGCGTAAAAATGACCTATCAGCGGAGCCGCACTCGACATTGTCTCGCCCTCCTCCTCAGTGCCGTCGGGTTTCGTCCATGTGGCTGACGGAACTATTACAGGATAGCCTTGGGCAAGGACGTCAGAGGCTACGAAAAACAGTAAAAGTGAGAAAAATATTGTTTTTATTTTCATTTTCATATAATATAATCGTGCAAATGTACAATTTATTTTGTATATTTGCACCATAAAAACCGATAAATTGTAATTATGAGACATTTTTTAAGATTTTTGGTTGGTGGTTTCGTGGCGTTGACAAGCCTTGCTGCTGTTGCGCAGACGGTGAGGGTAGGAGTCATGTTGCCGCTGCACGACGATAATGGTGACGGAAAGCGAATGGTGGAGTATTACAGAGGAATACTCCTGGCGTGTGACCAACTGAAACGTGAGGGCGTGAGCATAGATCTTCATGCGTGGAACGTCCCCGAGAATGCCGACATAAGGACAACATTGCTGCAGGACGGTGCCGATAAGTGTAACCTCATATTCGGTCCGCTATACACCCCGCAGGTAGAAGAGCTGGGTAAGTTTGCCAAAGCCTACGGAGCAAAGGTGGTTATACCGTTCTCGATAAACAGCGACGAGGTGAAGACGAACCCCCAGGTGTTCCAGGTGTATCAGTCGCCGGAGGAACTCGACAAGATGGCTATAGCACAGTTGGGATACAGGTTCAAGGACTACCACGTAGTATTTATTGACTGCAACGACAGCACAAGTCGCAAAGGACCGTTCACCGTAGGACTGAGAACCCTGCTGGAAGGAAAAAAGATAGACTTCAACATTACCAACCTCAATACTCCCGAACAGAGCTTTGTAAAGGCATTCCGTTTAGACAAGCCCAACCTTGTAGTGCTAAACTCAGGACGTTCGCCGGAGCTTACCAAGGCGCTGGACAAACTGGACGAGTTGACGCAGAAAAACCAAAACCTTGACGTCTCGCTCTTCGGATATAATGAGTGGCTGATGTACGAAAAGCAAAACTTAGAGCGCTACTACAAGTACAACACCTTCATACCCTCGTACTATTATTATAATGTAGTATCGTCGAAGACGCAGCAGCTGGAACAGGAATACCGCAAGTGGTTCCATACCTCGATGAACAACAACTACCTGCCACGTTTCGCCATCACAGGATACGACCACGCTATGTTCTTCGTGAAAGGAATAGCCCGTCAGGGAGCCGACTTCAAAGGTACGGAGCCCGACAAGAACGCGCTGCAGACACGTCTGCGCTTTGAGCCGGCATCGAAACGCGGAGGTATGCAGAACAAGAACTTCATACTCGTTCACTATAATAAGAACAGGTCTATTTCGACAATCGCCTTTTAAGGATAATAACGATGAGAAGTATTTTTGTCATAGTACTTAGCGCTTTCTGCTGTCTGGCGTCGGCACAGGTGGGAAAATACCGTTCCGACTTCTCGATAGGTGTCAACGGAGGTTACATTATGAGCGACGTAGGCTTTGAACCGCAGGTGACGCAAAAGATGACAAGCGGATTTACCGGAGGTCTGTCGTTCCGCTATGTGTGCGAGAAGTATTTCTCCACGATATGCTCCATTATGGCGGAGGTGAACTACGCCAAGATAGGATGGAAGGAGAAAATAGAGACTAAGGGCGGAGCTCCCGTGATAAACCAACAGACGGGACGTCCCGAGGAATACAGCCGCGACATAAGTTACATACAGATACCGTTCTTCGCACATCTGGCGTGGGGACGCGAGGAAAAAGGCTTCAACTTCTTTGCACAGGTAGGTCCGCAGATAGGTTTCTACCTTAGTGAGAAGAGTCATATAAACTTCGACCCCGACCAGGCGAACCTTAACGACAGGGCAAATCCTACGATAAGACAGTACAAGATGGACGTAGAGAACAAATTCGACTACGGTATCGCCGGTGGTGCAGGTATAGAGTTTTCTAATCCTCACATAGGACATTTCCTCGTGGAAGGACGTTACTACTACGGACTGGGAAATATCTACGGAAACTCCAAGCGCGACTACTTCGGAAAGTCGAACTTCGGAAACGTAGTGATAAAGATGACTTACCTCTTTGACGTGATAAAAACTAAAAACAAAATAAAATAATAAGACAATGTTTAAGAATCATCCTAAAGGTCTGTTACAGGCCGCATTGAGCAACATGGGTGAGCGTTTCGGCTACTACATCATGAACGCCGTACTCGTGCTGTTTCTTTGTTCTAAGTTCGGTCTCTCCGACGAAGAGGGAGGCCTCATCTATTCTTTCTTCTATGCAGGTATCTATATTCTGAGTCTTGTGGGCGGTATCATTGCTGACCGCACGCAGAACTATAAAGGTACCATTATGACGGGTCTGATAATTATGGCTTCAGGCTATGTTATCCTCTCTGTGCCTATCCTGGCAACGGCAGGAAACATATCGTGGCTGCTGCCGCTGACCTGTCTGGCGCTGTTCCTCATAGCTTTCGGTAACGGACTGTTCAAGGGTAACCTGCAGGCTATCGTAGGACAGATGTACGACAACTTCGAGGCTGAGGCTGCTAAGAAGGGAGAGGAAGAGTTGCGCATAGCAAAAGGTCAGCGCGACTCCGGTTTCCAGATATTCTATGTGTTTATAAACATCGGAGGTCTTGTGGCTCCTTTCATCGCTCCGTACCTCCGTCAGTGGTGGTTAGGAGTAAACGGACTGACATACGACGCAGGACTGCCGGCACTCTGTCATAAGTACCTTAACGAGGGCGCTACTATGTCGGCAGATGCTCTTGCCAACCTCAACGAGCTCATCGCCAAGGTGGGAGGCTCTTCGGCAGACGTGGGAGCTTTCTGTACACAGTATCTCGACGTGTTTAATACGGGTATTCACTATTCATTCATAGCCTCTGTGGTGGCTATGCTCATATCGTTGGTAATCTTCGTGGCTTCGAAGTCCATATTCCCAACTCCAGGAAAGAAGGAGGCTGTTGCTTCTGTAGAATATACCGAAGAGGAGAAGCACGCTATGGCAAAGGAGATTACACAACGAATGTATGCTCTCTTCGCAGTTCTCGGAATAGCAGTGTTCTTCTGGTTCTCGTTCCACCAGAACGGTACGTCAATGTCGCTATTCGCACGCGACTTCGTGCAGACCGACTCCATAGCTCCGGAGATTTGGCAGGCTGTTAATCCGTTCTTCGTCATCGTGCTGACACCTATTATCATGTGGCTCTTCGGTACGCTGACAAAGAGAGGTAAGGAGATTTCCACACCTATGAAGATAGCATACGGTATGGGTATTGCAGGTATCGCGTACCTATTTATTACTATATACTCATTCATGGAAGGCTATCCCTCGGCAGAGGAGTTCCGTGCTCTCGGCGACAGCGTCAAGGCAGGACTGAAGGCTGGTCCTTGGGTGCTTATAGTATATTACTTCTTCATGACGGTAGCCGAGCTGTTCATCTCTCCGCTGGGACTTTCCTTCGTGTCGAAGGTGGCGCCAAAGCACCTGCAGGGACTCTGTCAGGGACTGTGGCTCGGTGCTACTGCCGTAGGTAACCTGCTACTCTGGATTGGTCCGCTCATGTATAACATCTGGCCTATATGGGAGTGCTGGACGGTATTCCTCGTAGTGTGCCTTATCTCTATGGGCGTAATGCTCGGTATGGTGAAGTGGCTGGAGCGTGTTACGCGGTAACAGAAGTCTTCACAAGTGATGAATAAAAAAGAACGATACGAATATATACTGCGGCATTTCCAAAAGGAGATGCCGCAGGTAACTACAGAGCTGGACTTCGGCTCTGTTTTTCAACTCCTCGTAGCCACAATGCTCAGCGCACAATGTACCGACAAGCGCGTGAATATGGTTACTCCGGAACTCTTCCGCCACTATCCTGACGCAAAGACTATGGCGCAGGCTGAGGCTGACGATGTGCTGGAGTATATAAGTAGTGTGAGCTATCCTAATGCTAAGGCGAAATACCTTGTGGAGATGGCGCGGATGGTGATGAGTGATTTCGCCGGTGAGGTGCCTCAGACGATGGACGACCTGCAGAAGCTGCCTGGCGTGGGGCGCAAGACGGCTAACGTCATTCAGGCTGTGGCATACGGCAAGGGTGCTATGCCTGTAGATACTCACGTGTTCCGTGTGAGTCACCGTATGGGACTTGTGTCGGAGAAGGCAAATACACCGCTGAAGGTAGAGATGGAGCTAAGGAAGAATATGGCAGAAGACGTGCTTGCCGACGCCCATCACTGGCTGCTGCTGCACGGAAGGTATGTATGTCAGAGTCGTAAACCGAAGTGCGACAAGTGTCCGTTTACGACGTTCTGTCCCAAGAAAATATAAGGGGCTGTCTTAGTGTGTGGCAAGCCACCAAGATGTTTTGAGCTTATCTTCAGCGACGTACTGGTTTTCGGTAGCGTCGCTGTTTGTTATTCCGCTGAAGGTGTTTATGGGATATACGATGCCTGCCCTGTTGTGGAGGTACGAGATGTATTCCTTGGTGCAGATATAGTAGGGCACAAGGTCTATGAGTTTGCTTTGAAACTCCATAAACAACGGTTCTTCCTTGTCGTTTACAAGGTTCTCAACATAACTGCCCATATCATAGAATATTGTCTGGTTGCAGCCGTCGAGTTTCTGTACTTTTTCCAGTCTTTCGGCATCAATGGTGTATGTTGCATTAATGCGTTTCATAATGTCTGCCGTAGCCTCAGTCTCTTTGCAGTCTATAACCGCCAGCGTTCCGTAGGGACGACTGTAGCTGTTGTAGAACTCGTAGAAGGCATCGAGGACGGCATTATAGTCGTGGGCGAGGAGCGGAGGGAAACAAAGCTCATAAGGCATTCCCACATCCATTATCTCGCATGTAGAGGCGATGAAGTAGCGTGTCGCCTTACGTAGCTCGTAGGCTATCTCAATGCCCGCCATATAGCAGTCGTCGAAGAGGATGAACTCCATAGACATCCCGGCACCTGTGACAGCTTTGGCGAGGGTGCTTATCTCCGCCTGATAATTAGCGTATTTGTCAGTTGCCCCGAAAGCTCTGCGAGGAGCATCCATAGGTCTTCCCACAGGAAGCCAGCCTGAGCCGTGACAGCCTATAAGCATAGAATACTTGTCGGTCTTGGTAACGTTCCTGACGTCCTGAAGTATCGATGTCAGTCCCTCGACGGTAGTGTAGTCGGTATCGTTGAAGGTATAGCGTTTCAGCGTGTCGTCCTTACACTCCCCGTTAGAGTATTTTATTTCGTAGAGGGCAGACTGTGTGGTGCTTTTGGCAAAGAATACAAGAACACGTTTTGTGCCCAAACCTTTGCGTTTTACTATGGAACGCTTTATGGCGGAGATGTTGCTCTGCAGGTAATCGGTGAGATTACCCGTCCAAGGCATATATACGAAGAAGGTCTCGTCGTAGATAACCGGCGGCTCTGTCTCGTCGTCACTGTGACATGCGACGAGAGTGAAGGCGAGACATAATGCCAGTAGTATCTTCTTCATAAAGGAATGGTTAGAGTTTCTTCTTCAGTTCGGCAATGCTCTCACGGAGAGTAGCTATCTTCTCCTCGGAGTCGCTCTGCTTCTTGCGCTCGAGAGCAACGACAGCCTCGGGAGCGTTAGCAACGAATTTCTCATTGGAGAGTTTCTTCTTAATACCCATGAGGAAGCCTTCGAGGTGCTTCAGCTGAGCCTCCTGCTTCTCCAACTCGGCAGCGACGTCAATCATGTCGCCAACGGGAACAGCAAACTCCTCTGTGCCCACCATGAATGAAGACTCGTCGGCACTCTTCTCGGCAACGACCTCGATGGCCTTGAGGTTCGCCATCTTGCTGATGACGTCGTTGTATGCCTCGAAGTTGTTCTTGCCGATAGCGTGAAGTGTCATAGGCTCCTTTGGGGGGATGTTCTTCTGGTTACGAACCATACGAACACCAGAGACAATCTGCTTAACGACCTCGATGTCGTCAGACAGCTTCTGCTCTTCTTTTGTTGGAGCGTTGAGTTTGAGGCACTCGCGCATGATAGAGTCGCCATCCTTGCGGTCGTAGAGAGCCTGCCACAGTTCTTCTGTGATGAAAGGCATAAACGGATGGAGCATCTTCAGCAGAGCGTCAAAGAAACGTAGTGTGGCATCGTAGGTAGCACGGTCTATCGGCTGTGCCTTACCATCAACGTATGCAGGCTTAACCATCTCGAGATACCAGCTTGAGAACTCGTCCCAGAAGAGTTTATATACCTCCATGAGAGCCTCAGAAAGACGGTACTTCGAGAAGAGGTCGTTGATTGTAGCGTTTATAATATTCAACTTAGCGTCAAACCACTTAACGGCAATCTTGGTGTTGAGAGACTGCTGCAGGGTGTCGGAAACTTCCCAACTCTTAACAAGACGGAAGGCGTTCCAAATCTTGTTGTTGAAGTTACGTCCCTGCTCGCAAAGACTGTCGTCGAAGAGGATGTCGTTGCCTGCAGGAGCAGAGAGCATCATTCCCATACGTACTCCGTCGGCACCGTATTTGTCGATAAGTTCTATTGGGTCAGGACTGTTACCGAGCGACTTAGACATCTTCCTGCCAAGTTTGTCGCGAACGATACCTGTGAAATAGACGTTCTTAAAAGGCATATCCTTACGATACTCGTAGCCAGCCATAATCATACGTGCTACCCAGAAGAAGATGATGTCCGGACCTGTTACGAGGTCGGCAGTAGGATAGTAGTAGTTGATATCTTCGTTGTCGGGATTATTGATGCCGTCGAACAACGAGATAGGCCACAGCCAAGAAGAGAACCAGGTGTCGAGGGCATCCTCGTCCTGATGAAGGTCGCTGTCGGTAACAGAAGGATTCTTCTTGCGAGCCATCTCAAGAGCTTTCTCGCGTGTTTCGGCAACAACATAGTTCTCGCTGTCGTCGGTCTGTTCTCCTATATAATATACAGGGATGCGGTGGCCCCACCACAGCTGACGGGAGATACACCAGTCCTGAATGTTCTCCAACCAGTTCTTGTAAGTAGTCTTGTATTTTGTAGGATAGAACTTCAGTTCGTCGTTCATTACCGGAGGCAGCGCGATGTCGGCAAAATGCTTCATCTTCAGGAACCACTGTTTACAGAGACGTGGCTCTACCGCTGTGTCGCTGTTACGCTCAGAGTAGCCCACCTTATTAACGTAGTTCTCTATGCGTTCCATAAGTCCTGCAGCCTCGAGGTCCTTGGCAATCTGCTTACGACAGTCCATGCGGTCCATTCCGACATACAAAGGACTTTCGGCAGAAATTGTTCCGTCGGCATTGAAGATGTCGATAGTCTCCAGGTTGTGAGTCTTTCCTAACATATAGTCGTTGGTGTCGTGAGCCGGAGTAACCTTAAGACATCCTGTTCCGAACTCTATATCTACGTAGCGGTCTTCGATAACGGGAATAACACGTCCTACGAGAGGCACGATAACTTTTCTGCCCTTGAGCCACTGGTTCTTGGGGTCTTTAGGGTTGATACACATAGCAGTATCGCCCATGATAGTCTCTGGACGTGTGGTGGCAACAACAGCGTAGTAGCCCTTCTCGTCCTTGTGGATGATGTTGCCTTGAGCTTCGAGCTCTTTGTCGTTAAGTTCCTTGAGGTCTGCAACGTAGTACTTCAGGTGGTACAGTTTAGAGTGTTCCTCTCTGTAGATTACCTCTTCGTTGGAGAGTGCTGTCTGTGCCTTTGGATCCCAGTTTACCATACGCAGACCACGATATATGAGTCCTTTGTTGTAAAGGTCCACGAAAACCTTGAGAACACTCTCGGAACGCTTCTCGTCCATAGTGAACGCTGTGCGGTCCCAGTCGCAGCTTGCACCTAAGCGGCGCAACTGCTTAAGGATGATGCCTCCGTGCTCGTGTGTCCATTCCCATGCATGCTCCAGGAACTGCTCGCGGGTGAGGTCGCTCTTCTTGATACCTTGTTCGGCAAGTTTCTTTACTACCTTCGCTTCTGTGGCTATTGACGCGTGGTCGGTACCTGGTGCCCAGCAGGCATTCTTGCCCTCCATGCGGGCTCTTCTTACCAAAATATCTTGAATGGTGTTGTTCAACATGTGTCCCATGTGAAGCACACCAGTAACGTTTGGTGGAGGTATTACAATAGTGTATGGTTCGCGACCATCGGGTTTTGAACTAAATAGCTTGTTGTCAAGCCAATACTGGTACCATTTCGATTCCACCTCGCGAGGATCGTACTTACTTGCTAATTCCATATATCTCGTTGAATTTATCTTTGTTTCGTAAATTGGCTGCAAAGGTACAAAATATATCATATTTTACAAAATTTTTATGGATATAATAAAAAAATAACTACTTTTGCAGCGTAATAACAAAGAGTATGCATACAAGAGAAGAAAAAATAGAAGCCTTTGGACGACTCGTCGATGTACTGGACCGCCTGCGTGCGGAGTGTCCCTGGGATAAGAAACAGACCAACGAGAGTCTGCGTCCAAATACCATAGAAGAGACGTTCGAACTGGCTGATGCCCTCCTGAAAAATGACAAGGAAAACATTTGTGAGGAGTTGGGCGACGTACTAATGCACATGATATTCTACTCAAAGATAGGAGAGGAGAAGGAAGATTTTGACATCGCCGACGTGTGTAACCGTGAGGCTGATAAACTGATATTCCGTCATCCACATATCTATGGTGACTCTACGGCAGAGACTTCCGACGATGTGCTAAAGAACTGGGAACAGATAAAACTTAAGGAAAACGGAGGAAAGAAACGCGTCCTTTCGGGTGTTCCCGACTCGCTGCCGTCGCTGATAAAAGCCTACAGGGTGCAGGACAAGGCTCGTAATGTTGGCTTTGACTGGGCAGACAGAAAGGATGTGTGGAAGAAAGTTCACGAAGAACTTAACGAACTGGAAGCAGAGCTTGAGCGTGAGGACAAGGACCGCTCTACACGGGAACTTGGAGACTTCCTCTTTAGCGTCATCAATGCGGCACGTCTGTATAAACTGAATCCGGACAATGCCCTTGAATATACTAACCAGAAATTTATCCGCAGATTTAACTATATTGAGGAACACTCCATAAGAGTCGGAAAGCCGCTAACGGAGATGTCGCTTGAAGAGATGGACAAACTGTGGGAAGAAGCAAAAAGCAAAGAGTAATGAAAAAGATTATATTAGGAGTTCTTGCTATCGTAGCAATATGCTCATGTAATAGCGGTAAGACCCAGAAAGCAAATGATGTGGACACCACAATTGTGGATATTCCGGAAGTAACTGACACTACGGTTTATGGACATTGTGGAGAAGGCACTTCAATGAATGCTTTGGAACTTATCATCTCAAGAGGCGATACCGTTAGATGTATTGTTGACCAGGATGCTGTGAACCCAGTGGTAAAGGGAGGTCTTGCCATTGGTGACAGGGTGGCAGCGATAATTACCGTAAATGCTGACGGTGAACGCGTAGCGACAAACGTCATTAACCTTACGACGCTGTTGGGAAAATGGATTGCCATAGACCAGTCGTTCGAACTTCAGGAGGGTGGAGTGGTTATATCGAAGATAAAAGAACCACACCCGCTGACGGAGTGGCATATATGTAATGGCGCACTAATCCTCGGTGCCGACACGTTCAATGTCTATGAACTCGGTGTCGATAGTCTGTTGCTCGAAAACCAGAAGGGTATCTTCGCATATAAACGACTACGTTAATACTATGCAGGCATTTCGTGTTAATATATTAGGCTGTGGAAGTGCGCTGCCGACACTTCATCACTATCCCTCGTCGCAAGTCGTGGAGATACGTGGTAAACAGTTTATGATTGACTGTGGTGAAGGTGCACAGATACAACTCCGTCGTTCTCATGTAGCCTTCACGAAAATACAAGCTGTTTTTATCAGTCATCTTCACGGGGACCACTGCTTCGGACTGATGGGAATGATCTCCACTTTCGGTATGGTTGGACGCACAGCTCCGTTACATGTTTATGCCTCTAAGGAACTTGGTCCGATGCTGAAATCTCAGTTGGAGCTATTCTGTAGCGGATTAGAGTATAGTGTTGAGTTTCACGAGATTAACGCGTATGAACGAAAGACTATTTATGAGGACCGTTCGCTTACTGTTGAGACTATACCACTGGAACATAGAGTGCCCTGTTGCGGTTTCCTCTTCCGTGAGAAACCGACGTTGCCTCACATACGCAGGGATATGATAGACTTCCTGAAAATTCCAGTAAGTCAGATAAACAATATAAAGAACGGAGCAGGGTGGACAACCGAAGAAGGACGCACATATTCGCACGAGGAACTTGTTACCCCGCCAGAGCCAGTAAGAAGCTATGCCTATTGTAGTGATACACGCTATATGCCTGAACTGTGGAAACAGGTAGAAGGGGTAGATTTGCTATATCATGAAAGTACTTACGGTGATGATAAAATTGATGGAGCTGAGAAATACTTCCACAGCACAGCCCGTCAGGCGGCGACGGTAGCACGACAAGCTCATGTAGGACGACTGTTGTTAGGACATTACAGCGCACGCTACAGCGATGAAAACGAGTTGCTCTCCCAGGCGCGTGAAGTGTTTGCTGAGAGTTACCTGTCGTGTGAAGGATATGTAGAAGAAGTTAAAAAATATTGAAAAATATTTGGAGGTTTCGGAAATAATCCCTATCTTTGCACCAAACGTATACGCTTATGACTAAAAAAGTACTTACAATAATTCTTGCAGGCGTGTTGTTTGTAGGCATGCCTACCGCTGTTATCGCAGGCACTGCTATTGAGATTATAGAGCAGGAGGTGCAGCAGGCAACGGTGACAATATCAGGAAATACGCTCCACGTGGTTGGTGCGAACGATCAGGTATTGCAGATTTACAATGTAGCTGGTGTATGTGTTATGAGTTTCAGAGTGGAGGGTCCCGACCGCCACTACGAATTGAACCTTCCCAAAGGATGCTACATTATAAAGGTAGGCAAGACCGTTCGTAAGATTTCTGTGAAGTAACAGAACATTAGAGGTCATCGTGACACGAAAAAAATATCTACTCCTCTTCATCGCGGCAATAGTAATGTCATGCGGTGACGGGGAGTTTGTTTATACACAAGAACGAACACTCAACGACTTTAAAGAATACCGCGATGGAGCCTTTGAAGTGAATGGCGACGAGGTGATTAAGAACCTCGCCAGTATGGCTGCAGCTGACCAAGGAGGTCTCTCTGCCGACAAATTCACACGCAATTATTATAAGGAAAAAGGCAAACCTTTATGGATAGATTATAAGGGCATAGACTGGCGCGTTGACAGTCTTGAAGAGTGGCTTAAAGCAACAGAAGCTGTGGGTATATCGCCAGCCGTATTCCGACTGAAACAAATTAGCGAAGATCTTGAAACGTTTCGCTCTTATTCTTTCGACGACGCACATAATATTAATGCTCTTATAGCCCGTCTCGATTATAACTTAACACGTGCTTATTTGCGTTACCTTAGCGGACAAAGGTTTGGTTTCGTAAATCCTGACGCGGTGCTAAACCGCCTTTATAAGAAACCTGAAGACTCACTGAGTAATAAGTATATTCGTCTCTTTGACATTCCCTTGCGTCGTGCTAACGATGACTTCTTTACTACAGCTCTACGATGTTCTTCCGCTGACAGTATCATTGCCTTTGTTAAAGCGTCGCAGCCCGTAGGTAGTCTGTATCATAGACTTGTAAGCGAACTTCAGAGAAATAACGCGGGTTCTGTACGTCAGAAGATACTATGTAATATAGAACGCTGTCGATGGCGGCAGAAAGACTATCCCGAGAATCATGAGAAATATGTTGTTGTAAACATTCCGTCGTTCAATCTATATGCTGTTGATAAGGATAAAACTATCCACATGAGAATAGGCTGTGGGGCAGTAAAGACAAAGACACCGCTGCTTACAAGTAAGGTAGCGCGTATGGACCTTAATCCACAGTGGATTGTTCCAAAAAGCATAGCCAAAGGAATAGCTTATAGCTACAGTTACATGCAGAAGGAAAGAATGTTTATCTTTGACAAGACACGAGGAAAACTACCCTGTACAGAGTCCAGTCTGGAACGCATCCTTTCCGGCGAACAGTATATAATACAGAAGGGTGGGGAGGGCAACTCCTTGGGACGTATAATCTTCCGCTTCCCTAACAATTTCTCTGTTTATCTGCATGATACTAACACACCGTGGATGTTGCAACGTGATTTTAGGGCAATAAGTCATGGATGCATAAGGGTGGAACGTCCATTTGAACTTGCTGAATTTATGTTAGAGAAGAAAGAACAAAGTGTGATAGACAAAATCCATGATACTACGACAAAGGACAGTGTCAGTCGCTCTATCAGCATATCACCGGAAGTACCTATATATATTACGTACTATACGTTCTACCCAAACGAAAGTAATGTGTTGCAGTCATATCCTGATGTCTACGGTTATGACGAGGCTATCTTTGAACGACTAAAAGCGTTTATCAAGGAGTAATAACGATGGAAGAAGAAAAGATAATAAAACTCCTTGATGACGAGTCAACGCGTCGGGAGGCATTCGGACAAATCGTAAATCAATATAGTGAAACACTTTATTGGAAGATACGTCATATCGTTGTGGGGCATGACGATGCCAACGATGTACTCCAGAACACCTTCCTTAATGCGTGGAAAAGTCTGGATAACTTCCGGGGACAGTCAAAACTTTCTACATGGCTTTACCGCATTGCTGTTAATGAAAGCCTTGACCATCTCAGGCGCGAGAAGAAGCGTCAGGGAACGTCGGATGAACTGACATTGGCAAATCAACTTCTTGCTGATGATTACTTCGATGGTGATGAGGCCCAGGCTCTATTGCAGGAGGCTATAGCACAGCTGCCCGACGTACAACGTTCGGTGTTCACACTACGTTACTACGACGAGATGAAATACTCCGAGATGAGTCATGTGCTTTCAACAACCGAAGGAGCATTGAAGGCATCGTATCATATAGCCGTTAAAAAAATTAGCGAGTACGTTTTAAACCATTCGACAAAAGAATCGTCTAACAAGTAAAATAGAAAAATATGGAAGAGGAATTGATGTTAAAAGAAAGGTTTGGTAAGGACGCGGGTTTTCGTGTCCCAGAAGGATATTTTGACTCTTTCAATAAACAAATCATGGAGAGCCTGCCAGGCAAGAAACAGTCCATCCTGGTCAGACTGCGTCCGATAGCCGTTGCCGCCAGTATGTTCGGAGTTATTGCTGGTGCCAGCTTGTGGATAGGGTACGACGAGGAGGCAAAGTCTATAGCACAGCAGACAAAGGCTATTCAATCTGAAGAGGACTATTACATATTTGATAATGATGATATTTACGCATATTTAGCAGATTACTAATGAAGAATACACTTACTATCTTAATGCTCATAATATCTATGAGCGTTGCAGCACAAGGAAAAAAGGAAAAGTTCAACCCACAGAAATTTCAGGCTGAACTGGAAACACGAATCATAGAAGAAGCTAACCTCACGCAACAGGAGGCAGCAAAATTCATTCCTGTATATCGTGAAATGTCAAAGAAACAGCACCATCTGTATAAACAACTAAAGTCTTATAGAAGACTTGACAATGCAGACGAGGATGCCTATAAGAAGGCTATAGTTTCTACTGATGATATTGAGGTGAAACTGAAGAAGATACAACAGCAGTATCATCAGAAATTCCTTAATATACTACCTGCAAGTAAAGTCTATAACATTCTTCGTATAGAACAGCGCTTCCACAGACAGGAATTCAGTAAGAAGATAAGCAGAGAACATCCTAATCGTTAAAACAGTTTTAAAGCCGAATGAATTTCGGCTTTTTTTCTTTGCATATTCGGGATAATTGAGTACTTTTGCATCCCGAAAGAAAAACAAATATAATAATATGTATAGAACAAATACGTGTGGAGAGTTACGTCTCCAAGATGCGGGCAAGAATGTCACACTTGCCGGATGGGTCCAGAGAACACGAAAGATGGGTGGTATGACCTTTGTTGATGTTCGTGACCGTTATGGAATAACACAGATAGTCTTCGACGAGTCTGCTGATGCACAGCTCTGCGAGCGTGCAAACCGCTTAGGACGAGAATACTGTGTACAGATAAAGGGTATTGTTAGCGAACGCCAGAGTAAGAATGCCAAGATGCCTACAGGCGACATTGAGATTATGGCAAAGGAAATGAACGTTCTCAGCGAGAGCCTTACACCGCCCTTTACCATTGAGGATAATACCGACGGTGGTGACGAACTGCGCATGAAGTACCGCTATCTTGACCTGCGTCGTGCTGTCGTTCGTAAGAATTTGGAGTTGCGTCACCGTATGACAATCCTTATACGCAACTTCCTCGACAACCTGAACTTCATTGAGGTAGAAACACCAATTCTTATTGGTTCTACACCAGAGGGAGCACGCGACTTTGTCGTTCCTTCCCGTATGAACCCAGGACAGTTCTATGCTCTTCCACAGAGTCCTCAGACATTGAAGCAATTGCTTATGGTTAGTGGTTTCGACCGTTACTTCCAGATTGCAAAGTGTTTCCGTGATGAAGACCTCCGTGCTGATCGTCAGCCAGAGTTCACACAGATAGACTGCGAAATGTCTTTTGCAGAACAAGAGGACGTACTCCAGATATTTGAGGATATGGCACGTCACCTCTTCAAAGAGATAAGAGGTATTGACCTGCCTGAGAAACTACAGCAGATGACGTGGCACGAAGCAATGCGTCGTTTCGGTAGCGACAAACCAGATCTTCGTTTCGGTATGGAGTTCGTGGAACTTATGGATACACTGAAAGGAACAGGCTCTTTTGCTGTTTTTGACAGCGCAGCCTATATCGGTGGCATCTGTGTCCCTGGATGTGCGGAATACACTCGTAAGCAGTTAGACCAACTCACAGACTTCGTGAAGTCTCAACAGGTCGGTGCCAAAGGACTTGTATATGTCAAGTATAACAGCGACGGTACAGTGAAGTCAAGTATCGATAAGTTCTACAGTCCCGAAGTGCTGCAACAACTCAAAGAGAAGATGGGGGCTAAGGACGGCGATCTTGTACTCATACTCAGTGGTGACAATGCAAATAAGACTCGTATCCAACTCTGTTCGCTGCGTCTTGAGATGGGTGATCGTCTTGGACTTCGTGATAAGAACAAGTTCGAGTGTCTATGGATTATCGATTTCCCACTCTTTGAGTGGAGCGATGAGGAACAACGCCTTATGGCAACACACCATCCTTTCACTATGCCAAATCCTGACGATATCCCATTGCTTGACGAACACCCAGAGGATGTACGTGCCAAGGCCTACGACTTCGTATGTAATGGAGTAGAACTCGGTGGCGGTTCGTTGCGTATCCACGATGGTAATCTGCAAGCGAAGATGTTTAACATTCTTGGTTTCACTCCCGAGAAGGCTATGGCACAGTTTGGCTTCCTTATCAACGCTTTCAAGTATGGAGCTCCACCTCATGCAGGTCTTGCTTTCGGTCTTGATCGTTTTGTGTCGATTATGGCAGGTCTTGACAGCATCCGCGATTGTATAGCATTCCCGAAGAACAACAGTGGACGCGACGTGATGCTTGATGCTCCAAGTATGTTAGATGACAAACAGTTAGACGAGCTACAAATCAAACTTGACCTACATCAAGAAAAGTAATATATAGAGTAAATTGCCTATTTTTGGTGTAACCGCCTATGTAAAAAAACATTACCTTTGCAGCGTAAATTTATTACAATAGGTATTATTCCAATATAAGGACAAAAATTAAAATTATCATGGCAGAAAAGAAAGCAACAAAGGCAGCTGCAACAAAGGCAGCAGCTCCTAAGAAGGAAGTTAAGAAGGCAGCAGCTCCTAAGGCAGCAGCAAAGAAGGCAACTCTCGTAATCAATGCTGAGAACGCTGGTTTCAAGGCTGGTGATGTTTATCAGGCACTTGCAACAGCTAACAAGGCTCTCACTGTAGCAGAGATTGCTAAGGCAGCTAAGATCAGCAACGAAGAGGTTATCCTCGGTGCAGGATGGTTGCTCAAGGAAGGTAAGATTGCTGAGGCTGAGGGTAAGATTGCACTCGCTTAATCACTATCTTAACAGATAAAAAAGAGGACTGGATGATTCGTCATTCAGTCCTCTTTTGTTTTTTTATAGTAAAAAAATCTTCATTTTTTTTGTGCTTTCTTCTCTTATTTGTACCTTTGCCGAATAATCTACTTAAAATCTATGGAACTATCAGAAAAAAGAAGTCGAACTTACCTCGTTTCAATTGTTATGGTCGCCATTCTTGGCGGTTTGTTATTCGGTTATGATACAGCAGTGATCTCCGGCGCAGAGAAAGGTCTTGAGGCATTCTTCCTCGGGGCAGACGATTTTCAATATGATTACTTCTTGCATGGATTCACTTCGTCGAGTGCTTTAATAGGATGTGTTATTGGTAGCGCATTATCAGGTCTTTTGGCGACGTCGTTAGGACGTAAACGTTCATTAGTGGTAGCCGGATTACTTTTCTTCGTTTCGGCATTGGGAAGTATGATGCCGGAAGCATTCTTCTTCGAGCAAGGAGTTCCAACACTGTCTTTGCTCCTTACCTTTAACGTGTATAGAATAATTGGAGGTATAGGAGTAGGATTGGCATCAGCAATATGTCCAATGTATATTGGAGAGATTTCTCCAATGAAGATAAGGGGAATGATGGTGTCGTGGAACCAGTTTGCTATAATCTTCGGACAGTTGGTAGTGTACTTTGTTAATTTTATCATTCTTGGTGAACACACTCAACCTATTATTGAAGAGATTAGCGAAGACCTATATGCAGTAACAGCTGACAGTGACCCGTGGACAATAACGACAGGATGGCGATATATGTTCGGATCAGAAGCAATACCTGCTGCACTCTTTGCAATCCTTGTTTGTTTCGTACCTGAGTCACCGAGATATCTCGTTATGGTTGGTAAAGACGACGAAGCAATGAGAATCCTCTCAAGGATAAACGGAAGATGTCGTGCAGAAAAAATTATGCCAAATATAAAGGAGACGATAAAGGTAAAGACAGAGAAACTGTTCACATATGGATGGATGTGTATCTTCGTCGGTATCATGCTTTCTGTATTCCAACAGGCAGTGGGAATAAACGCTGTGTTGTACTATGCACCACGTATCTTCCACGATATGGGTATGGTTGATCCTATGGTAAATACCATCGTTATGGGTGTCGTAAACATTATATTTACTCTCTTAGCAATATTCACTGTTGAACGTCTGGGAAGAAGACCTCTGCTCATATACGGCTCAATAGGAATGGCAATAGGCGCCTTCGGAGTAGCTGTTACTTTTGGTCATGATGGATTGGAGATGATAACGATGATGTCGATAATGGTTTATTCTGCTTCGTTTATGTTCTCGTGGGGACCTATATGCTGGGTACTCATTGCTGAAATATTCCCAAATACGATTCGTGGTGCCGCTGTGGCAATAGCTGTAGCATTCCAATGGGTGTTCAACTTCATAGTTAGCTCGTCGTTTGTTCCAATGTTCAATATGCACCTTACACCCGACGACGACTTTGGACATTGGTTCACCTACGGACTATATGGAGTGGTGTGCATAATAGCAGCTATATTCGTATGGAAGTTAGTTCCTGAAACAAAGGGAAAATCACTTGAGGATATGACAAAAATGTGGAGTAAGAGATAATATGGGAAAGAACTATTTGCTTGGAATTGATGTCGGCAGCTCGTCGGTGAAAGCTGCACTCGTAGAAGCCAAAACGGGAACGTGTATTGCCTCCGCATTCTATCCAAAAGATGAGGAGAAAATAATAGCTGTGCGTACAGGATGGGCAGAGCAGGAGCCAGAACGTTGGTGGAAGAATACTAAACTTGCTGTAAAGAAGGTAATGAGCGATGCCCTCGCTTCAGGTGATGATGTTATGGCTATTGGAATAAGCTACCAGATGCACGGACTGGTGTGTGTGGATAAAAAGATGCGAGTGTTACGTCCATCAATAATTTGGTGCGACTCACGTGCTGTCCCTTACGGTGAGAAAGCCTTTCGAGAGATTGGTGAAGCACAGTGTCTGGAGCATCTGTTGAATTCACCAGGAAATTTCACAGCTTCGAAATTAGCGTGGGTAAAAGAGAATGAGCCAAGCATTTTCGAGCAGATATATAAGATTATGTTGCCTGGCGACTATATAGCTATGCGACTGAGTGGTGAGGCACAAACAACGGTGAGCGGACTTAGTGAGGGCATAATGTGGGATTTTAAAGAACAGCGTCCTGCAAAGATTGTGCTTGACTATTTCGGTATTAGCGATAACGTGATAGCTGACATCGTTCCCACATTTAGTGTGCAGTGTAATGTGTCAGAAAAGATTGCAAAAGAATTAGGATTGAAAGCCGGAACACCTATAAGCTATAGAGCCGGTGACCAGCCTAATAATGCTGTGAGCCTTAATGTCTTTAATCCAGGCGAGATAGCATCGACAGCAGGAACATCGGGAGTCGTTTATGGCGTATTAGGTGATACGAACTACGATAAGAAAAGTAGGGTAAATACTTTCGCACACGTTAATTACGGAACAGACTGTACCAGACTTGGCGTGTTGTTGTGTATTAACGGCACAGGAATACTGAATTCTTGGGTTCACAAAAATATTACGCCATCAATAGATTATCCAGATATGGATAATATGGCGACAAAGATTCCTATAGGCAGTGACGGACTTGTAGTCTTACCATTTGGAAACGGATCAGAACGAGTACTTGAAAATAAGGAGACAGGATGCTCCTTCCACGGTTTGAGTTTCACAAAACACACATCGGCACATATTATAAGAGCAGCACAAGAGGGAATAGTGTTCTCGTTCTGCTATGGTATGGAGATAATGCAGCAGATGGGTATGAATATTGAGAAGATTCATGCCGGAAGAGCAAATATGTTTAAATCGACTCTATTCCGTGACACACTTGCCACAGTAAGTGGTGCCGTTATTGATGTGTATAAGACCGACGGTGCAGAAGGAGCAGCAAAAGCAGCAGGAATAGGTGCTGGAATATATGCTGACAATAACGAAGCCTTTTGTACTCTTGAGAGTTTTGCACATATAGAGCCTGACGTAAAACATCAAGAAGATTATGTTGAGGCATACCAACGTTGGAAACAAATATTGAAAACACAAATAAACCAATAATATTATTATGAAAGAGTATTTTTCATTTACAGGAAAGATTCCCTTTGAGGGAAGAGAGAGTAAGAATGTGATGGCTTTTCATTACTATGAGCCAGAACGTGTTGTTATGGGAAAAAAGATGAAGGAATGGCTGAAGTTCTCTATGGCTTGGTGGCACACACTATGTCAGGCCTCTGGTGACCAGTTTGGCGGACAGACACGCTCATATGAGTGGGATAAGTCCAATGATGTTCTGCAGCGTGCTAAGGATAAGATGGATGCCGGCTTCGAACTTATGGATAAGTTGGGAATAGAGTATTTCTGTTTCCACGATGTTGACCTCATTGAGGAGGGACAGACCATCGCCGAGTACGAGGAGCGTATGGCGGCAATAACCGACTATGCCCTTGAGAAGATGAAACAGTACCCTAATATTCATCTTTTATGGGGAACAGCAAATGTCTTTGGTAACAAACGTTATATGAATGGTGCTGCTACAAACCCAGACTTTGATGTTGTTGCACGTGCTGTCGTACAGATAAAGAATGCCATAGATGCAACAATTAAGCTCGGTGGACAGAACTATGTGTTCTGGGGCGGAAGAGAAGGTTATATGTCGCTTCTTAACACAGATCAAAAACGCGAAAAAGAACATCTGGCACAGATGCTTACAGCAGCACGTGACTATGCTCGTAAGAACGGCTTTAAAGGAACTTTCCTTGTTGAACCAAAACCGATGGAGCCAACAAAGCACCAGTATGATGTGGACACAGAAACTGTTATAGGATTTTTGAAAGCACACAATCTGGATAAAGATTTCAAGGTGAACATTGAGGTGAACCACGCAACCTTAGCAGGACACACCTTCGAGCACGAACTTGCTGTGGCTGTTGATAATGGTATGCTGGGAAGTATTGATGCTAACCGTGGTGACGCACAGAACGGATGGGACACAGATCAGTTCCCAATCAATAATTTCGAACTGACACAGGCTATGATGGAGATAATCCGTAATGGTGGTCTTGGCAATGGTGGTACTAACTTTGATGCTAAACTGCGCCGTAACTCAACAGACCTTGAGGACTTGTTCATTGCTCATATCAGTGGTATGGATGCTATGGCACGTGCACTTGTCAATGCAGCAGAGATTCTTGAAAAGAGTGAACTTCCAAAGATGAAGAAAGAACGTTATGCTTCATTCGATGCCGGAATAGGTAAAGACTTCGAGGAAGGAAAACTTACACTTGAACAAATCTACGAATACGGAAAGAAGGTGGAGGAGCCTCGTCAGACATCTGGAAAACAAGAAAAATACGAAACACTTGTTGCTCTGTATTCTATATAAAAAAATAAAGCGATAGGCTTCACAGCTGATCGCTTCATATCTTCAATAGGTATTAGTTTTTTTAAGGTAAAAAGATTGTTTTCAGGATAACACTTGCAAAAGTAAAGCACTTTTCCTTAACTTCCAAACAATTTACAAACAATTTTCGTCGTTTTAATTTTGTGTGGGAACACAAGTGGCTTTTTTAAACTTTATTAACGGTTGGATGGCTTTAAAAATCCTTTGTTAAAGCATTTTTTACTGCTTTTATGTTTTTATTCATAAATTATTATTATCTTTGTGGGCAAAATTAATCAGTAACTATGAAATCAAAGAAATTAACACTATTATTATCAGCTTTAATGTTTTCTGTTGTGTGTAATGCACAACGTATTGAAGAACAATTACGTCAGTGGCAGTTCTCGCACGATGGAACACAGTGGGTGAATGTTATTGTACCGCATGATTGGGCGATAAGCGGTCCTTTCGACAAGAAATGGGACCTGCAAGTAGTTGCCATCCGCGAGAATGGTGAAACCACAGCGACGGAGAAGTCTGGCAGAAGTGGCGCGCTACCCTGGATAGGAAAGGGTCACTATCGCACAAAGTTTTATCTTGACGGAAAGAAAGGACATGTAGAACTGTTGTTTGATGGCGCTATGAGTGAGCCTTTTGTGTGTGTAAACGGCGAAGAGGCAGGACAATGGAAGTATGGATATAATGCTTTCCGTTTAGATATAACAAACTTAGTCAAGGCGGGCGAGAATACTATAACAGTGGATCTTAAGAATTTGGAGGAAAGTTCACGTTGGTATCCAGGTGGTGGTATATATCGTCCTGTTACCCTTGTTACAACAGATAAGGCGCACTTAGACCGTTGGGGACTTTTCTTCCGTACATTGAGAGCTTCGAAGGATGAGGCTACAATAGCTGTAGATGCCAGCGTTAAAGGACTAACCTCAAATGGTTGGAGGGCAACAATATCTCTCGTTGACACAGACGGTAACGAGCAGTGTATATATAATAATGTAATAATGCAAGATGGTAGTGTGCACGCAGTTGCAACGGTGAAAGAACCACATCTGTGGTCACCGGAGACACCATATAGATATAAGTTACACACTGTTCTTTCTGATGCAGACGGAAATACTGTCGATGAGATATGTGAAAATGTTGGAATACGCACAGTAACAGTAGGCGCAGAACACGGATTCCAACTCAATGGAATAACAAGGAAACTCAAGGGTGTGTGCTTACATCATGACCTTGGTCCTCTTGGTGCCGCTGTTAACAAAGCTGCGTTGATCAGACAGGTTCGCATATTGAAAGATATGGGTTGTGACGCTATACGTACCAGTCATAATATGCCTTCAACAATGCAGATGGAAGTGTATGACTCCCTCGGCATGATGGTTATGGCTGAGAGTTTCGATATGTGGGTTCACCCAAAGTGTAAGAACGGTTATGCACGCTTTTTCAATGAGTGGGCTGACAATGACATAACAAATCTTGTACTTAACCACCGTAATCACCCGTCACTCGTCATGTGGTCTATAGGTAATGAAATCTACGAGCAGTGGCAGGAGGTTGGAGTAGTTATGGCGAAACACATGCAGGACCTTATTCATCAACTCGATCCGACACGCCCCGTAACACAGGGTATGGATAATCCTGATGGCTCAACAGCAAGTGGTTTTATGCAGGTAATGGATATTCCTGGTTTTAATTATCGTGTGAAGAAATATGATGAGAAATTTCCAATACTTCCTCAGGGCTTTATCTTAGGTTCAGAGACAGCATCCACAGTAAGTAGTCGAGGTGTTTATAAGTTCCCTGCTGAGGTGAAGTCTCAGGTGACATATCCTGACGGACAATGTTCTGGCTATGATACAGAGTATTGCTCTTGGAGTAATCTGCCCGATGACGATTTCTTCATTCAGGATGAGCGTCCTTGGACTATAGGACAGTTTGTATGGACGGGCTTTGACTATCTTGGTGAGCCAACACCATACGATGAATACTGGCCATCGCGCTCAAGCTATTTTGGAATTTGTGACCTTGCAGGTCTTCCTAAAGACCGTTTCTATCTTTATCGCTCACAGTGGAACAAGGAGAATCATACAATACACCTTCTTCCTCACTGGACATGGACAGGACGCGAGGGTGAGGTAACACCTGTATATTGCTATACCGATTATCCTACAGCAGAATTGTTCCTTAACGGAAAGAGTCTTGGAAAACGCACAAAGGATCTTTCTGCAAAGGAACACTTGCAGGAAGGACAGATATCGGCTCTTAATGTTTCTTTGGATCGCTATCGTCTGCGTTGGAACGATGTGCGTTATCAACCTGGTGAATTACGTGTCGTTGTTTATGACGAGAATGGTAGCAAAGTAGGAGAGAAGATTGTAAGAACAGCAGGCAAACCAGCTACTTTGAAACTTGAAGCCGACAGAAATGTGCTTAAGGCTGATGGCGATGATATGGCTTTTGTTACTGTTAGTCTTGTTGACAAGAAGGGCACACTAATTCCTGATGCTTCTGACCAGTTGATATTCAGTGTTAGTGGTGCTGCAACATACCAAGCTGCATGTAATGGTGATGCCACCTCTCTGGAGCCGTTTACACAACCACAAATGAAACTTTTCAGTGGTCAGCTTGTTGTTGTTGTGAGAGCTTCCAAAGAAGCAGGAAAGGCAACACTTACCGTTACCGATAAGCAACGAGGAATTGTTAAGAAGATAGATATTCAGGTAGAGAAATAAAAACCTAAAAAAATATATAATCATGAATTTGAAAGCACGATTGTCTTTAATGAACTTCTTGGAGTTCGCCGTATGGGGAGCGTACCTCACATGTATGGGAAACTATCTTGGAGTAGCAGGATTAGGAAGTCAGATATCCTGGTTCTATGCCATTCAAGGTATCGTCTCGATATTTATGCCAACACTGATGGGTATTGTTGCTGATAAGTATATCCAGCCTCAGCGACTCCTCGGCTTGTGCCACCTTCTTGCCGGTGGCTTCATGCTTGGATGCTGGTGGATGGGTGTACAGGCGGGCTTCGGGCAGGAACTGCCTGACAAGACTGCCTTTATAGCACTCTATACACTTAGTGTCGCGATGTTTATGCCTACTATAGCCCTAACGAACACCGTAGCCTTTACCATATTGAAGAACAACGGTCTGGACACCGTTCGTGACTTCCCGCCGATACGTGTTCTTGGTACTGTGGGCTTTATTGTGACGATGTGGTTCGTGAACTGCGCAGTGTGGGAAGACGGACAGTTTATGTTCACTATGGCAGACAACTCCCACAAGTTTCAATATACCTATATGCAGTTCTTCGTATCGGGAGTGCTCAGTGTGCTGCTCTTCCTCTACTGTTTCTCACTGCCCTCATGCCGTGTGGAGAAACAGGAGAAGAGTGTTTCACTTGCCGAGAGTCTCGGACTTAGCGCCTTCAGGCTTTTCAAGACTAAGAAGATGGCTCTTTTCTTCATCTTCTCGGCTCTCTTGGGAATGTGTCTTCAGGTTACCAATGGTTTCGCGGGTCCGTTCATAACAAGTTTCAAGGGCTCTACGGATGCCGCCATAGCAAGTTCCTTCGCAGCTAACAACGCTACGCTTCTTACCTCTATCTCGCAGGTCAGCGAAGCCCTGTGTATCCTTATGATACCATTCTTCCTAAAGCGTTTCGGTATAAAGATAGTTATGTTGATGTCTATGTTCGCATGGGTATTCCGTTTCGGCTTCTTCGGTTTAGGAGAACCAACAATGCCTGGCGTTATACTTTTCATCTTGTCTTGCATCGTTTATGGTGTTGCCTTTGATTTCTTCAATGTTTCTGGAGGTATCTTCGTTGACCAGGAGTGCGAGCCATCAATAAAGGCCTCTGCACAGGGACTGTTTATGATGATGACAAATGGTGTAGGAGCGACAGTAGGTACTTTGGCAGCAGGAGAGATAGTAAACAGCTACTGTCAGTGGGAAAACGGATACCTCAATGGCGACTGGCAGACATGTTGGTTCATCTTTGCCGGCTTTGCCCTCGTTGTAGGTGTTAGCTTTGCTCTTGTATTCAATCCTGAAAAGAAAAAATAATGAAGGAAGAACGCTACTTTTTCGTTCCACAAGCATCATCTCGAACAGAACTGCCTACCGAAGAGGCTGCACATGCGGTGCGTGTGTTGCGTCTGAAGACTGGCGACGAGATGGTGCTTATGGACGGAGAAGGTTCTTTCTACCGCGCGGAGGTAACCCTTGCTACCAACAAACATTGTGCATATAAAATAAAAGAGTCTCTTCCTCAGGAGCGTAAATGGCGAGGACATATCCACATCGTTATGGCTCCTACGAAGATGATGGAAAGGGTGGAGTGGTTCGTTGAGAAGGCCACAGAGATTGGCGTCGATGAGTTTAGTTTCCTTCTCTGCAGATTTTCAGACCGCAAAGTGATGCGCATAGATCGCATAGAGAAGGTTGTGGTTGCAGCAGTAAAACAGAGTCGTAAGGCGTGGATGCCTATAGTAAATGACATGATACCCTTTAAAGATTTTATTCGGCAACCACGTTCTGGTCGTAAGTTTATTGCCCATTGTTACAATGAGATAGAACGTCCAGACCTCTTTGATATCATTAGCAAGGAGGATGTGAAAAGTGCAGAAGAAGACATTACTATCCTTATTGGTCCGGAGGGTGATTTCTCTATAGATGAGGTGCGTCTTGCAATAGATAATGGTTACGAGAGCATCTCCTTGGGTACGTCACGTTTACGTACAGAAACGGCAGCACTTTCGGCTGCTATGATGTCACAATTATGTAAGCGGATATAGTTCTTATTCTTCCGTTGCTCCACGAAGAATAATTGTCGTTGCTCCGATGGTAAATAGTGAGCCGTCGTAGATAACTCGTCGTTCACGGTCTCCCAGAATTTCGTTGTCAACAAATGTACCTGTATTGCTTGGACCGTCACGAAGAACATATTTCAGATTCCCTTTCTTGTCGCGTGATACGTTTATCACACAATGAGTATTGTCAACACTCGGGTCCACAGTTTCTATCGGAGTGTTTATCGGATTTCCTTTCTGATAGCGTCCAATGACGTTATCGCCCATCTTCAGTGGTATTACTTGCTTATAGTGGAAGACATTTTCTATAACAACAATGCTTCCATATCCGTTCTCGTTAGCATATTCGTCAGGATTCTCCTCTTTCTGTCGAGCCCTGAGCTTACTAACACCAATCCTTATGCCAAACTGCTTGCCGCAGTCAGGACATTGAAAGACTAAACTTTGACCTTCGGTATATTTCGTTTCATCGAAAGTGATGAAATTGTCGCATTTGGGACAACGTACTCGCTTCATATCTTTACTTCATAAACCCAGGCGTCTTCAAACTTATCACATTTATACCTAAGACAGTTAAGTGCCTGGTAAGCATCGTTCATATTATCATAGTGGCCCATGAGTACCTTGTTGCCGTTCTTTTGTAGTATCTCAACATTGCAGAAACCCTGCTTTTTCAACTGTTCAACGTATATAGAAGCATTCTTTATTGATACTTTGCTTGCAAGAACAATAGCGAAGTAACTCTTTTCAGTTTGTTCCTGCTTGACAGGTTCTACAGTCTTAACAGTTTCTACGGGCAGGCTGTCTTTCTTTGCTACTGTAATTGTTTCCACGGATTCTTTGCTTGCCGTATCTATGTGTTCGGTAAGTACTATTGGTTTCCCCTTGACAGCCTGTTTGGGCATCAGTCGCTGTAGCATTCCTGTGTCAATGTGGCTCATCTTCACGTCACCGCTATCACCATTAGTCAGTGGAATAGAGAAGAAGAAAATAGCCAATATCGCTGCAGCAATAGCTACAGCATTCTTTAGTGTATCTACGCGCAAACTGATAATTTTTGCTCCTTCATGATGCTTTTGTTCTTCCTCAACATCATTCTCAATAACAGGCTCTATTATCATAGGAGCGTGCTTCTTTGAAACGTTGTTGAGCAAATCTATCTCAATTCCCCCGAGACCATAGATATCTGGTGTAAGGATGCCGGCTTCACAAGGCTTGAACTCGTAACTGCCGTTTTCATTATACGATAGCACTCCAATACCGTTAAGTGCATAACCTCCTTCATTCTCAATGCGTTGCTTCAGTTCATTAACGTCATCGTTAATCCTGCTCATCGCTTCGGGATAGCTGATGTCGTATGCCTCGATATACGACTGCGCAAGTAACGAATCATTAATCTGGAGTTTCTGGTTGAACCCTAACGTACGCATAGGTGGCAGGAACATGTTGTCTCTGCTGTCATAGCGTGCGTCAACATGGTGTGCAACAAAGCCTCCAAGCTGCGGAACAATAACACAATCGTTCTGCAGAAGAAGTATTTCTATATGTCTTTCGAGTTCAATCACGGATGCAAAAGTAATACAATTCTGATGATTTAGCAAAAATATTTTCTTAAAAACACAAAAAACCACAATAATGTATTGGGAAATCAATTATTATTGTTAACTTTGCAAGCACTATGAAATATATAAAGACAGAACTTGAAGGTGTTTATATTATAGAACCTCGCGTTTTTCCTGATGCCAGAGGTTATTTCTTTGAATCATGGCGTCAGGAGGATTTTGATGCGAACGTTTATCCCGTTACATTTGTGCAAGATAATGAGTCAAAGTCCTCGAGAGGCGTACTCCGCGGCCTTCATTACCAGAAAGGTGAGTTTTCTCAGGCTAAACTCGTAAGGGTTGTAAAGGGTAGAGTGTTAGATGTTGCTGTTGACCTTAGAAAAAGCAGTAGCACTTTTGGTAAGTATGTTGCGGTAGAGCTTAGCGACGAGAATAAACGCCAGTTGTTCATCCCTCGCGGCTTCGCTCATGGTTTCGCAGTACTATCCGACGAGGCCATCTTTACGTATAAGGTCGACAATGTCTATGCTCCTCAGGCAGAGGCAAGTATAAGATATGACGATCCGTCAATTGGAGTAGAGTGGGGGTTGCCGAAAAACGAGATTCTTACAAGTCCTAAGGACGAGAATGGCTGTGAGTTGAAAGACGCTGAAGTATTTGAGTAGATTCCAAGATATGAAGTCGTTGATAAGTTTCCTGTTGCTTACGCTTATGTGCTTCGTTGCATCATGTACCAATAAGTCGCATGATGTTGTCGAAGAGGAGAATCTTGATGCAAAGAAGATGCTACAGGGAATCTGGATTGACGAAGAGAGTCTGCAACCCGTATGGAGGGCGGACCACGACTCTATTTTCTATGCCGACAGCACAAGTGTTCCCGTAGCGTTTAAGATTGTTGGTGATTCCATTTTGCTTGGTAGTGGAGAGCAGGAGGTGAGATATGCTATCATCCTGCAAACGCAGGAAAGATTCTCTTTCAGGAATCAAAACGATGAAGAGGTGATGCTTGTAAAAAGCAAGGATGTGTCCGACGCTTACGCTTTCACCAAACGTCCACCAGTATCACTAAACCAGAATAACCGAATAGCAAGAGACACCGTGTTGTATGTGGGAGAAAAACGTTTGCATTGTTATGTTAATGTCAATCCTACAAAGTATAAGGTGTATGTGACATCGTTTAATCCAGACGGCGTGGAGGTTTCCAATGTTTACTACGACAACACCATTCATCTTGCTGTATATGAAGGAAATAAGAAATTGTATGGACACGAATTTAAGAAGCAAGACTTCACTAATCTTGTTCCAAGCGATTTCATGGAGAAAGCGATACTCAGCGACCTCGCTTTTAGCAAAGTTGTAAATGACGACATACATTATCAGGCACAGTTTGTAATTCCCGACAGCAACACGTCCTTCTATGTTGCTGTCAAGGTGTCGTCGAAGGGTGAGGTAACATTGGACAGAGACAAGTAAGAAGAACTAAAAACTAAAATATGAAAGCAAACGATCAAACATTGCAGCAATTGGAACGCTTCCTTGTTAAGGTATCACACAAGTTCCCCATCTCTGATGAGGCAGAGCGCATGACAGACATTCATGTTCGCGTCACTCAGGATGGTGGTGAACTGCTGGCCTTTGACGACGATGACGACGAGATTACTCGTTGTGTCGTGGAGCAGTGGATAGACTATAAAGAAGACGATTTCTTCACTTCCGTTATTGCTCAACTGCGCAACAGCCTGGAGTCGCACCGTTCCGTTGTAGAGAATATGAGTATTCTTAAGCCTTTCAGCTTTGTACTTGAGAATGAGGATCATGAGCACATTGCCGAACTTATGGTTGTCGATGGAGATACTATAATTCTTGGTGGCGACCTTATGGACGGGCTTGACGACGAATTAGACGACTTCTTAGCTAATCTTTTGAAATAATTTTCATTTTATTTGCGAGAGTAAAATAATAGTATTACCTTTGCATTTGCAATCTCTACATTGCAAAAGGTCGACCGAAATAATAGCATGAGCAACAAGATAAAACATAGCGGTATTGTTGAGGAAATAGCAGATGGATGTATGAAGGTTAGAATCGTACAGACCTCTGCTTGTGCTGCTTGTAAGGTGGCGAGTCATTGCTCTGCTTCAGAGAAAAAAGAGAAGATTGTTGACGTTTATGACTTCCCCTCAGCATGCAAGACGGGTGACACCGTGACGGTGGTTGCTTCTTCCAGAGTAGGTATGAATGCGGTCCTTATGGGCTTCGGCGTTCCTTTCCTCATAATGATTCTTGCGCTTTACATTGCAAGCCGCTTTACGTCAGACGAACCACTTATGGCACTCGTAAGCATTGTATGTCTGATACCATATTACTTGTTGCTCTACATGTTTCGCGACCACATAAAAGAGAAGTTCGCATTTACTGTTGAATAATGATAAACAAACAAATTATATAATCTAAAAAAACAAATACGTTATGAACTTTATTTTGACTGCAGTACTCGTTCTTGGAGGTATCGCGCTCGTTGCAGCGGTGGTACTTTACATTTGTTCCAAGAAGTTTGCTGTTTACGTAGATCCACGTGTGGGTCAGGTCACAGCCGTGTTGCCTGGTGCAAACTGCGGAGGTTGCGGTTATCCTGGTTGTTCAGGAATGGCTGACGCCTTGGTAAAGGCTGCTGACAAGGGTTCTCTCGACGGACTTCTTTGTCCTGTGGGAGGAGCCGATGTAATGGGTCAAGTTGCAGATCTTTTGGGTATGGCTATTGCTAATACTGACCCAATGGTCGCTGTCGTTCGTTGTAATGGTACGTGCGAGAACCGTCCACGCATTGCATCTTACGATGGTCTGATGACTTGTGCCGTAGTGAATAGTTGTGGCGCTGGTGAAACAGCGTGTGGTTTCGGCTGTCTTGGCTGTGGCGACTGTGTCGCTGCCTGTCAGTTCGATGCTATCCACATGAACCCTGAGACAGGTCTTCCTGAAGTTGATGACGATAAGTGTACTGCCTGCGGTGCTTGTACTAAGGCTTGTCCACGTCACATCATCGAACTTCGCAAGAAGGGTCCGAAGAATCGCCGTGTATTCGTTAGCTGCGTGAACAAGGACAAGGGTCCTGTTGCCATGAAGGCATGTAAGGCAGCTTGTATCGGTTGCGGCAAATGTGTTAAGGAGTGTCAGTTTGAGGCTATCACCGTTGAGAACAATGTTTCTTACATTGACTTCAACAAGTGTCGTTTGTGTCGTAAGTGCGTTACAGCATGTCCTACAAAGGCCATCCACGACGTTAACTTCCCAACACCAGCTCCAGCTCCAAAACCAAAAGAACCTGCTGCTCCGAAGGCAGAAGCTCCAAAGGCAGCTCCTGTAGTAGAAACCCCTAAACCAGAAGTAGGAAAGGAGGAAAAAGCATGAAAGTAAGAACATTCCGAATCGGTGGTGTACACCCCGCAGAAAATAAGTTAACCAACGACGCTGTAACCCAGGTTGCTGCTCTCCCTGCACAGGCAATATTCCCATTGTCTCAGCACATCGGAGCCCCGGCAAAGCCTGTTGTGGCAAAAGGTGATAAAGTAAAAGTAGGTACTCTTCTTGCTGAGGCAGGAGGTTTCGTTTCTGCTCCCGTTTATTCTTCAGTTTCTGGAACAGTACTGAAGATAGACACAGCAATCGACGCTACCGGCTACCGCAAGCCTGTTATTATAATAAAGGTAGAGGGTGACGAGTGGGAAGAGACTATCGACCGCTCTGATAAGTTGGAGCGTCTCGAGGACCATCCTGAACTTACCCCAGAAGAAATCATCGAGCGTGTAAAGAAAGCCGGTGTTACTGGTATGGGTGGTGCAGGTTTCCCAACATTCATTAAACTTACCCCTCCGCCAACAGCAAAGGCAGAGTGCGTCATCATCAACGCCGTAGAGTGCGAGCCTTACATTACCGCCGACTTCCGTCTTATGATGGAGAAGGCTGATGAGATACTCGTTGGTCTCGACCTCTTGATGAAGGCAGCAAAGGTTACAAAGGGATATATCGGTATCGAGGACAACAAACCTGCAGCTATTGAGCTCTTCCAGCAGAAGACAGCCAATCGTAGCGATGTAGAGATTGTTCCTCTTGCAAAGAAGTATCCTCAGGGTGGTGAGAAACAGCTCGTTGATGCTGTTATCCGCCGTCAGGTACCTGCTCCTCCAGCAATTCCTGTTAACGTTGGTGCTATTGTCCAGAACGTTGGTACTGCATTCGCTGTCTATGAGGCAGTTATGAAGAACAAACCATTGTTCGAGCGTTATACCACCGTTACAGGTAAGCAGCTTAAGAACCCAGGAAACTTCCTCGTTCGTATGGGAACCCCGATGAGTCAGCTCATCGACGCTTGCGGTGGACTCCCCGAGGGCGACAACAAGATTCTTGCCGGTGGTCCTATGATGGGTAAGGCACTTACCTCGACAGAAGTTCCTGTATGTAAAGGTACTAACAGTGTTACTGTACTTACCGAGGACGATGCACGTCGTAAGGAGCCACAGCCATGTATCCGTTGTGCAAAGTGTGTTGGCGCTTGTCCTATGGGCTTGGAGCCATACTTGTTGGCAACTCTTAGCAGTCTGAAGAACTGGGAGAGGGTAGAGGCAGAGGACGTCACCTCATGTATTGAGTGTGGTTCTTGTCAGTTTACCTGTCCTGCTCATCGTCCACTTCTCGACAATATCCGTCAGGGAAAGAGTACTGTAATGGGCATCATCCGTGCTCGTAACGCGAAATAATAATTAGAATAACAAATTAAATAAGAAAATAATAATGGGAAAGTTAATTGTTTCACTTTCGCCGCACGCACATGGAACCGACACTGTTGAGAAGAACATGTACGGTGTTATCATCGCCCTTGTTCCTGCTCTTGTAGTATCGCTGATCTACTTCGGATTAGGTTCAGCCATAGTGCTTGCTACCAGCGTACTTGCCTGTGTACTCTTTGAGTGGGCAATCGCTAAGTTTATTATGAAACGTGAGAAACTCACGATATGCGATGGCTCTGCAATCCTTACCGGTTTGCTCTTAGGTTTCAACCTGCCATCAAATCTTCCTATCTGGATTATCATTCTCGGTGCTCTCGTAGCTATCGGAGTAGGTAAGATGACCTTCGGCGGTCTGGGCAACAACCCCTTCAACCCCGCTCTCGTAGGTCGTTGCTTCCTCCTCGTTAGTTTCCCTGCACAGATGACCTCTTGGCCAAAGGCAGGACAGCTGACAAGCTACCTCGATGCAGAGACAGGCGCTACACCTTTATATTATATGAAGGAAGCCATAAAGACTGGTGATCTTTCTATGCTTGATAACGTTCCTTCAGCAACACAGTTGCTCCTTGGCTCCAACCCTACATTAGGTCTCGGAACCATCGGTGAGGTTTGTGCTCTCGCACTTATCCTCGGTCTTATCTACATGCTGTGGAAGAAAATCATCACTTGGCATATCCCTATCAGTATCATTGCTACAGTATTCGTATTCAGCGGTCTGATGCACGTCATCGATCCTGTTTATGCAGATCCTTGCACAGAGATACTCAGTGGTGGTCTTATGCTTGGCGCTATCTTCATGGCTACAGACTATGTGACCTCTCCAATGACGGCAAAGGGTCAGATTATTTACGGTATTGCTATCGGTTTCCTTACCGTAGTAATTCGTAACTGGGGTTCTTATCCAGAAGGTATGTCTTTTGCTATTCTTATCATGAACGGTTTCACACCGCTTATCAACGCTTACATCAAGCCAAAGCGTTTCGGTGAGGTACCAGCTAAAGCAAAGGAGGAGAAGAAATGAAAAAGTTAGAATCATCAGTACAGAATATGGTGATGGTGCTCGTAGGTGTAGCACTTATCACAGGATGTATCCTTGCTTACGTTAACCACGCTACAGAAGGTCCTATCGCTGAGCAGAAAGAGAAGACTCTTGCCGACGGTATTAAGACCGTTATGGGTGGCGGTGAGCTGACAGTCGCTAAGACCGACACCGTTCGCCAGAACGACGAGAAGGGTAAGGAAATGGTATTCATTATTTACAATACTAATGATGCTAAGGAGAACTATCTCGGTGCAGCCGTTGAGAGCACTACAGGCGGTTTCGGTGGCGACCTTAAAGTTCTCGTAGGTTTCGACCCCAAGGGTAATATCCTTGGTTACACAATTCTTGAGCATGCAGAGACTCCAGGACTTGGAGCAAAGGCAGACAAGTGGTTCCAGAAGGACGGTAAAGGAAACATTATCGGCAAGAACCCTTCCGAGGCACTCGTTGTTAAGAAAGACGGTGGTCAGATTGATGCTATCACAGCTTCAACTATTACCAGCCGCGCTTTCCTCAAGGCAGTAAATCAGGCTTACAAGGCTTACCAGGCATTACCTGTTGACGGTGAGTCAGGAGCATCAAAACAAACAAAAAAAGAGGGAGGTGAACAATGAACTATCTAAAGATTATACTTAATGGCATAACGAAGGAGAATCCTACGTTTGTCCTCATGCTCGGTATGTGTCCTACGTTGGCAACAACCACGAGCGCTATCAACGGTCTTTCAATGGGACTTGCAACAATGTTTGTACTTATATGTTCAAATATCGTTATTTCACTCATTAAGAACCTTACCCCTGACATGGTGCGTATTCCTGTATTCATCGTTGTCATCGCATCGTTCGTAACCCTCCTTCAGATGATTATGCAGGCATATCTGCCCGACATCTACGCATCGCTTGGACTGTTTATTCCACTTATCGTGGTTAACTGTATCATCCTTGGTCGTGCTGAGGCTTTTGCAGCAAAGAACGGTCCTGTAGAGAGCCTTATGGACGGTGTTGGTATCGGTTTAGGTTTCACCATCGGTCTGACACTCCTCGGTATCTGCCGTGAGTTCTTCGGCGCAGGTTCTATCTTCGGCTTCACACTGTTGCCCGAGACCTACAACATCCTGCTCTTCGTATTGCCTCCGGGTGCATTCATCACCCTCGGCTTCCTTGTAGCTATTGTTAACAATTTAAAGAAGGCATAAACGTATGGAATATCTATTAATATTTATATCAGCCATATTTGTCAATAACATTATTCTGGCGCAGTTCCTCGGAATCTGTCCTTTCCTCGGAGTGTCACAGAAGGTGAACACCTCACTGGGAATGTCGGCAGCCGTAGCGTTCGTTATGACATTGGCAACTATTGTAACCTATCTGGTACAATACTACATTCTTAATCCTTTAGGACTTGGCTATTTGCAGACAATTGCTTTTATCCTTGTCATTGCAGCTCTGGTGCAGATGGTAGAGATTATTCTCAAGAAGGTTTCTCCAGCCCTTTATCAGGCACTTGGAATCTTCCTTCCTCTTATCACCACAAACTGTGCTGTCCTTGGTGTGGCAATCCTTGTTATCCAGAAGGATTACTCACTCCTTCAGAGTGTTGTCTATGCCTTCTCTACCGCTATTGGTTTCGGTTTGGCACTCACCGTGTTTGCCGGAATCCGTGAGCAGATGGCATTGGTAAAGATTCCACGTGGTATGCAGGGCACCGCAATTGTCCTCGTTACCGCTGGTCTTCTGAGTCTTGCCTTCATGGGCTTCTCAGGAGTAGATGGAGGTCTTAAGAACCTCTTCGGACTCAACTAATCGTCATTTCGATTATACAATAATCCCTGACCGTTTGGCCAGGGATTATTTTTTATTTCATTAAGAATGCCTTGAAATCTTTGAACTCCTTCGACATCGGTACGCTTTTCTTCGTGCCCTTCATGAAGGCGGCAAGTCGTTCCGGTATTTCTACATCTATGGAGAGAATCTCGTCAACCTTCTCCTTGAACTTTGCGGGATGTGCTGTTTCGCAGAACACTCCAACCTCTCCTGGCTGCAACTGTTCCTTCAGCGCCTGATATCCGCATGCTCCGTGCGGGTCAAGAATATATCCATTCTCCTTGTAGCATTCGCGCATGATGTTGCGTATCTGTTCGTCGCTGTATGTTGCTCCGCTTATGTGTCCGCTTATTGCGCTGTAGTCGTTCTGAAAGAGGTCGAGGATACGTGCGAAGTTCGATGGGTCGCCTACGTCCATAGCGTTGGCGAGTGTCTGTATCGATGGCTTCGGCTCGTATTTTCCCGTCTGCAGATACTTATATACTATGTCGTTGGCGTTATTGGCAGCTATGAAACGTCTTACCGGCATACCCATCTTTGCTCCGAAGAGTGCAGCACAGATATTGCCGAAGTTTCCACTGGGGACGCAGATGACGGGTCTTGCTCCCTTGCCAAGCTGCGCTACCGCATAGAAGTAGTAGAACGCCTGTGGCAGGAAACGAGCCACGTTGATAGAGTTTGCCGATGTAAGACGCATGTGCTTGTTAAGCTCTTCGTCCATAAAGGCATTCTTCACCAGCGTCTGACAGTCGTCGAAGACTCCGTCAACTTCTATGGCGGTGATGTTCTTGCCGAGGGTAGTAAACTGCGACTCCTGAATTCTACTTACCTTTCCCTTTGGGTACAGCACATATACGTTGATGCCGTCAACACCGAGGAAACCGTTGGCAACAGCAGAACCCGTGTCGCCACTCGTTGCCACGAGCACGTTGATATCTCTCCTCACTCCTCTCTCCTCTCTCCTCTCCTTAATAAAATATTGTAGCAGACGCGCCATAAAGCGTGCACCCACATCCTTGAAGGCAAGGGTAGGTCCGTGGAAAAGCTCCAGAGAATAGATGTTGTCAGTAACCTTCACCAGCGGGCAGTCAAACTGTAGCGTGTCATAGACGATGCGCTTCAGAGCCTCCGGCTCCACATCCTCGCCGAAGAAGGCGTCAGCAACAGTTAGCGCTATCTCCTGGAATGTCATTTCCGGCATCTCGTCGAAGAACTTACTGTCTAATGTCTTTATCCTTTCAGGCATATATAGACCTCTGTCTTCTGCCAATCCTTTCACCACAGCTTTCTCGAGAGTAGCTATCGGTGCCTTTTTGTTTGTGCTGTAATATTTCATTGTTAAGAATTTTTTGTCCGACAAAAGTACGCAGATATTTTGAGATGTGCAAGAAAAATCATACCTTTGCACTCGTTGATAACATAAATTTTAAATTTACTAAAATGAAACAAACGATATTAGTGACTGGTGGAACGGGCTTTATAGGCAGCCACACCACAGTTGAACTTCAGGAAGCAGGCTATAAAGTTGTTATCGTTGACAACCTTTCAAATTCTAAGGCCGACGTCGTTGACGGCATAGAGAAAATCACAGGAATCCGTCCTGCCTTCGAGCAGGTTGACTGCTGTGACATGCAGGCTCTCGAGGGTGTATTCAAGAAGTACAACGACATCAAGGGTATTATTCACTTTGCGGCATCCAAGGCTGTCGGCGAGAGTGTTGAGAAGCCACTTATGTACTATCGCAACAACATCACTTCGTTGCTTAACCTGTTGGAGCTTATGCCGAAGTACGACGTTAAGGGCATCATCTTCTCAAGTTCCTGCACCGTTTACGGTCAGCCGTCAAAGGAGAACCTGCCTGTAACCGAGGAGGCACCCATTCAGAAGGCGCTGTCGCCATACGGTAACACCAAGCAGATTAACGAAGAGATTATCCAGGACTACATACATAGTGGTGCTGCTATCAAGGCGGTCATCCTGCGCTACTTCAATCCTATTGGTGCTCACCCCACAGCACTTATCGGTGAGTTGCCTAACGGTGTTCCTATGAACCTCATTCCTTTCGTCACCCAGACTGCTATCGGTATCCGCAAGCAGCTGAAGATTTTCGGTAATGACTACAACACTCCCGACGGCACCTGTATTCGCGACTATATTTATGTTGTGGACCTTGCTAAGGCTCATGTGAAGGCTATGGAGCGCGTGCTCGACAAGCCCGACACCGATGCTGTTGAGGTATTCAACATCGGTACAGGTCGTGGACTCAGCACCCTCGAAGTTGTTGAAGGTTTCGAGAAAGCTACTGGCGTAAAGGTCAACTGGGAATATGCTCCACGTCGCGAGGGCGACATCGAAAAGGTTTGGGGCAATGTCGATAAGGCAAATAATGTTCTCGGTTGGAAGGCGGAAGCAAAGATTGAGGACGTCCTCAGGAGTGCTTGGGAGTGGCAGAAGAAGCTTCCAAAGTAGCCGCCAGTCCTGCCACCATCTTCTGCAGTTGCGTAATACGCGCCTTCAGTTCTGGCGTATCACGGTAGGTCTGGTAGTAGGCGAGGGCAGAACGGAAATATTCAAGAGCCAGCTCTTTATTGTTGGCAAAAAGATAACAGAAGCCGATGCGATACAGCGCGTCGGCTTTTTCGTTGTCGAAACAAACGGTCAACTGACGCTCGTAGTAGGGTAGCGCCTCTGCATATTGCTCCAGGTTAAAGTGACTCTCGGCAGCTGCGTAGTAGTAAACGCTACGCTCGTGGGGCGCATAGGCGTCAAGTTTCGGAATAGCCTCGTCAAGATATTCGCACGCTTTCTTATACTCCCAGTCGTAATAGTAGCACACACCCATATAGGCGTGGAAACGCGGGTTCAGGTCATACTTCTTGTCAAGCTTCTGGAACAACAGCAGCGCCTCGTGGTATTTTCCGCTGCTGAAGTACTCCATAGCGTGCGTCAGCTGCTCCTTACCACTCGCATTATTCTGTGCTACGACACTAATACCGCAGTAAAACAACAAAGCTATCATCCAATACCTATAATTCATAGCCTCTAACCTCTAACCTCTAACCACTAACCACTATTCCGTATAGAACTCTATAACCTCGGTAATCACCTTCTTACACACGGGACAGAACTCCGGATTCTCGTTCGTACGCATACGACAGTCCTCGCAACCACGATATACACCGTTAAGACTGTAACCGGCACCTTCGTAGAACCCTACGCTGTTGTCTTTTGTCAGCAACGTTTCCCATTTGTCGCGGAAGTCCACCTTTGTCGTTATGTTCTTCTCCCACGGCTCCACGTCGGCGGGATACATGGGTATTGGTTCGTTCTCGTATGCATATTCGTCGGCGAGTCCTGCAAAGGAATGTCCGAACTCGTGTACCACTACGGGACGGAATTTCGGGTGGTGTGTCATCGACAGGTTATAGCTGTTAAGTATTCCGCCGCCACCATAATGACTCGTGTTCACCAGCACTATGATATGCTCGTACGGAGTGCCTGCAAGCCAGTCGTGTAACTGTTTAAGGTTCAGCGTGGTTAGGTAACGTTTGCTGTAGAAAGTATCGAAGTGACTCCCAAGTGCCGTATTGCGCCATATTCCGTTGCTCGGCTCACTCGTTCCGCTCTCTTTGGAAGGAGCCTTTACCGCCACCACTTCGAAGCGGTTGCGCATGCTCTTGAACGGTTCGTGGGCGAAGAGAGCTTCGTTTGCTATGTTAACATCTTCGAGGAATGTTCCCATTTCCTCCTCCTTGTATCCTTCCGCTATGTATGCTATGTGTATGCAGCGCGTCGTGTCCGCCGGTTTCTGTACTATGTCGTAAGGCGTCACGTAACGTTCCCCTATGTGGTGTATCAGTATGTCCGTCGGCACCACCGTGTGAGTCATCGTTGCTGTAATCTCTCGGCGGTTGTTCATTAGGTTTATTGTCACTTCCACCGTGTCCTTCGGCATCGGCATAAGGAAAACGTTCTCAAACGACATGCTAACACTCTCTGCCTCAGGAGTTGTAAGCCATTCCTGATATAGGGTGGAGAAGGAGTTCCTGTATATAATCCTCTTATCTTTTCTGCTCTTCACCACAACCTGTCCGTTACCCTCCATAGGTACCTCCGCCAGTCGCTTACGCTTGCCGTACCATCGGGGAATATAGTTCAGCTTGTCCAGATAAATCGAAGTCCTCTTCACGCCACCGCTAAAGGTGTAGTCCAGTCGCAGCGTGGCGTCAGCAAAGTAGTCGTCAAACTTCTGCGCCCTAATACTCGTCGCAAGTGTCAGTATCAGTATTATAATAGTAAATCTCTTCATCATTTTATTCTCATTTCCTTAAGCAATTCCTTAACATACGAACGTTCCCAGTCCTTTTCGCTAAAGCGCGTACCGTCATATTCCAGTATGTCTATGTCCAGTGGCACCCATCCGTCCTGCGTATCTTCCTTGTTGCGCCCGCACTCCTGCTCCAGGTCCTTGAACCACGCACGCAACTCGTCGTAGGGCATGTCAGTATGAATCTCCGCCAGGTAGTTAATGTAATAGCCGTCGCCACCATCCACCGGTTTCGTCTTCATAGAGGGCGAAAACCGTATATCGTTACCGAACTTCGCATACAAGTCCTCGCGCACCAGTCGGGCATTATCGCGCTGGTTTATATTCGTTCCAACTTCTATTATCACTCTTTTCATGGGGACAAAGATAGTGCAAACCGAGTGGAAAACCAAAGAAAATTTCATTTTTCTTTGTTTTCCCGATATTGGTAATCCGACCTATAAGTAGCCTACTTTCATCGTAAAAGTAGGCTACTTACACACTAAAACTAGCCTACTTACACATCGCTTTAGACAAATCCTGAAAAAAGAATTTTTCATCAACACTTAACATTTAGGGTGCAAAATTGCCGCTCCGCCCGGGTGCAAAATTGCCGCTCCGCCCTCTGTTTATCGGTGTTTCGGGCACGTTAAGTGTTGCTCAAACACTTAACTAACACTTAACAGCCTACCCCCAACCGCCATTCCCGAGCAAGCTCGCCTACCCGTAGCCTTTCCCAAAAAGGAGGGGAGTACTGAAGGGTTTAAAACACATCTCTCTCCTCACTCCTCTCATTCCCGAGCTTCGCTCGCCTACCCGTAGCCTTTCCTCTCTCCTCTCTGAAAAAGCACCCTCGGGGAGGCTGAGACTGTTAAGTCTTAGTTAAGTCAACGTTAAGTGTTTGGACAACACTTAACGTTGCTTGCGCCCTTTATTTATCGGAGTTTTAGGCGTTTTTAGTTAAGTTGTTAAGTGTTATGAGAAAAAAAGTTTTTATTATATGTTGTCCTCGCTTATTTGATAAATTTTTCACTTCGTTCAAGGGAACTTCTCTCGTTCAAGAATAAAAATAAATCGTGATTTATTTTGTATTCTCTTCACTTATTCGTAATTTTGCACCTGAGAACATATGTATAACAAAATTATGGCATACACTAAAGATACTTTGGTTATAAACAAGCCTTCAAAGAAGGTTTTGAATGCTTTGGAAGAACTCAGGCAGCATAAGCTTGAGCAGTTGGAGCAGTTGCGCAATATGAAGCCAGAGGAGTTCGATCGTCGTGTAATTCTGTCATAATGAAAGCATCCTATTCTATTGTACGAAGAGGTAGTGAGTATCGTATATTGCTATCACCTGTAAAGCTTGATGTCTTGTCCGACAAGCTAAGTCGCCATTTAACAGAATTAAATTTAGATATCAGCGAACTGATTATTGACAGAATTAGTGGAGAAGATACAACAGAGCAAGATGTATTACATGATATAACTGGCTACACACATTTTTGATACATATATGTCAAGTCACCAAGTAGTTGGTGTATCCAATACACCCATTCGTCTTGATAATTACGAGAATGGCTATGGCTATAGTATATTCATGCACATTATAGCCCGTGACAAACATGCAGACATTGTGGAAATGCTGAAGAATGAAATTGTTGAGGTGAGTGGTAAGTAGGAGGTGAAGAAAATAGTATACAACTTTTTATTTTATAATTTCATTGCGGGTATGTAACTTTGACTTCGTCGAAGGTACTCCCGCTCGACAAATGAAAGAATGCTCTTTCTTCTTGTTTTGATTCCAGAAACTATGAAATTAAAATTTCCAGGTTCTAAAATCAAATCAATAAAAATATAAATATTTTTTGGATTTGTCCTCGCTTATTCGTACCTGATAGCAGAGTATTTCAAGACGCAACCAGTTTTGAAAGCTTGGCTTTTTGGCTCCTTCGCCCGCGGTGAGGAAACCCCGGAAAGCGATGTGGATATACTTGTTGAATTTGACAAAAATTCTCGTGTGAGTCTAATGAAACATGCTGGTATGATTGTTGATTTAGAACAAAAATTGAATCGCCCTATAGACTTGGTTGTTAATGGGACGTTGCTACCTTTTGCTACAAAAAGTGCTGATCGTGATAAAATTTTGATTTATGAGAGAGCCAATTAGAGATAAAGGTCGTTTAGAACACATGCTTGAAGCTATAGACCGTATATTAGATTTTATGAAGGATAAGTCGTTCGACAAATTACAAAAAGATAAAATTGAATACTACGGCATTGTAAAAAACATTGAAATAGTTGGCGAAGCTGCATATAAACTAACCCCACAGTTTAAGGATTCTCATGTTACAACTCCGTGGAAAGTTATTGAAAAGATGCGTCATGTCCTTGTTCATGATTATTATCAAATTGACGAGAATGAGATAAAATATGTTATAGAAGATGACCTTCTTCCTCTCCGTACTCAAATAGAAAAATATCTCACAGAAACCAACTGGGTGGAGTGGGAGAATAAATAAAATGACATCTTATAAATAGAATGCAGAGAAGTTTATCAGTGGAAGGCTTGTATATCAACGATTTTCACCGCGAGAACAGCATGGCTGCGCAGCGGGCGGTACGACAAATGTCATTGCATCCCTACTCGCGGGAGCAGAAAATAGCGCAGATACAGATGTTGCACAAACTCTCAGCGAGTTCGAAAGAGAGCGCAAACAAGGAGCGAAGCTTTTTGGCTCCTTCGCCTATAAATTCCTGTCAAGAATTAATATCAGCTAAAGATGACTAAGAAACAAGCTATACAACTATTTGAGGAGCGCAAGGTGCGCCATCAAAAAAATGAAGAAGCGTGACCCTGAACTTGCCAAAGGGTGGGGACAAATTGTCACCCCCCTTTCCGTTCAGACAGCAGGTGGTAAACAGAGGGTAAATTGCGCAACGCAACAGGGTATCTTCCGCATTATACAGTCAATCCCTTCTAAAAAGGCAGAACCCTTCAAGCAGTGGATGGCACAGGTGGCTAGTCAGCGTCTCGACCAAATGCAAGACCCCGAACTGAGCATCGATCAAGCCATAGCCGACTACAAGCGCTTGGGATATAGTGATGCGTGGATTAACCAGCGCATCAAGTCGATAGAGGTGCGCAAGGAACTGACTGACGAGTGGAAACGGACAGGCGTCAAAGAAGGGTTGGAATATGCCTCGCTGACGGATATCATCACACGTGAATGGAGCGGCTTTACCACCAAGCAATATAAGCACTATAAGGGTCTGAAGAAAGAGAACCTGCGAGATAATATGACCAATCTTGAGATTGCCCTCAATATCCTTGCGGAAGCATCAGCCACAGAAATCTCGAAAGAACGTGACCCTAAAGGCTTCAACGCTCAGACACAGGTGGCGAGAGAAGGTGGTAGTGTGGCTAAGGCAGCTCGCAAACAACTGGAAAGCAAACTGGGGCGCAATGTCATCACCAAAGACAAGGCAAGTGACTATTTGTTGCCAGAAAAGAAAAAACAAGAAGATTAGAATATATTACAAGGGAAATAATTCCCAGAACAATAAAAATAAGAGCATTAGCTATTCATAAATGGCACAACAGAGCAAGTTTTTCCAATAAAGCTTGCTCGTTTCATTTTTATTTAATAATTTTGCAGCGCCGTGTGGTGTAAACTGTGCGGCGAGTGCCGTTAAGATAACGGCAGACATTGAGGGAAAAATGCGGCGAAAGCCGTATAAATAAAGAAGCGTTGTGCTTCTATCTTGAAGTTAGAAACCTAGGAAATTTCGAACGAAAACAAGATGGATGAGCAATGGTTCACGTGTATGACGTGGGCTTGTTGTGTCTATATCTTTTTTCGTGGGTTTTCCTAGGACCTCTAACTTGAGATATGGATCACAGGTTCCACGTTTTCTTATACATATAGTTTAATAATGTAAGTTATGTCTTCTTGGGACCGGAGGGCGAGGTGAAGAAGAAGTATGATAATCGATTTCGTAGTCGAGAAGAATAAGCACAGGCTTGCTCTTACTGTTTTAGAAAAAATGGTAAGAGTGAAAATATCTACGTTGAAGGACAAGCATTAAACAAATAACATTATAACATTTTCAATTAAACAAACAGAATTATGAAAAAACTAAATGTGTTAACTAGGATGCTCCTACTGGTCGCCCTGCTGGTAGGGAATGTTGGTAATGCGTGGGGTGCGGACGAGATATTCTACACTTTAACAGCTACTGCTAAAACGGGCACAGGAAGTAATAATTCCTATTCTGGGAATTGCGATATAGAAGTTGGTGATTATACGTGGAATGTAGAAGGAAACTCCACTCTCACTCCTTGGCGCATAGGTGGAAAATCCATAACAAAAACTGACAGAGCCGTATATTCAAAAACTGCGATGAACTCTGCAGTTACAAAGGTTGAATTAACAGTAGGTGCTGCCAGTAGTATTACTGTGAATTCTTTAAAACTTATAGTTGCAAGTGATGCCAATTTTTCTTCTGTAATTGATGAAGTCACAAAGAGTTTTACTGCAAATAGTACTATAACCTTTACACCAACTTCTCCAGCGACAAATTGGGCAAGTGGTGCTTACTACAAATTTGTGTTTAATGTAACAGTCAGTGAAAGCAGTAACAAGTTTGTAGAATTTAAAGAAGCAAAATTCTATAGAGCTGAAGCTGTAGCATATGAGATAACCGCCCAGTCTAATAACAATAGCTATGGAACGGTTTCGTTAGATGGATCTACGATAACAGCATCTCCAAACTCAGGCTATCGTTATGCAGATCCCGCATATACAGTTTCTCCGGCTAACTCTGCAACGGTATCACAAAATGGTAATCTGTTTACGGTAACTCCTTCTGCTAATACAACTGTAACAATTAATTTCGAAGCGATACCGACCTATATGGTAACATTTAACGATGAGGCTGGTATTTGTGCTACTACAAACTTGACAGAAGCTTCAGGTGGTGCAGGCGTCGTACTTCCTGCTGCAACAATTGATCTTGAGGGTTGGACTTTTGCTGGTTGGGCTACGGCAGCAACGGCTAATACCAGTACTCGTCCTACACTATATTTGCCGGGCGCTAAATACTATCCAGAAGGCAACATCACTCTGCATGCTGTTTATACATTAGAGGGAATAGATGATACAAAATATAAGAGGGTAACAGAACTTAGCGAAGCTACCTCTGCAGGCTCCATGATATTTGTAGATAATACGAATAGTAAAGTGTTCAAATACAATGATGATAATATTACCTATGCTACTGCTCCAACAGAAACAAATGGATTAATTACACCAAGTGATGATATGGTATGGAATCTCAGTGGCGATAATACTGATGGTTATAACGTAATTGCATCAGGAAATAATCGTCCTATGGGATTCGATACTCCTTCGGAAAGCACAAATTATGCAAACATTAAATCCTACGCCTCAAACACCTTGACAAATGGATTGTGGAAGTTTGTTGTTAATACTTCGGAGACAAATCTATTTACTTTAAGAAATAATACTACTAAATCCTCTGGATATGTAGGTTCATTAAGATTCTATGCAGGTAGTACAAATAAGTGGCAGGTATATTATCTTGCTGCAGCAAATTTTGCAGGCAATTCAAATACAGCCTTGAGACTATATATTCCTGTACTTAGCGCTTACAACTCCAACCCAACTCAGGCGGTGATAACTCCTGTGGTTGCTTTCAATAGCACTGCGTCAAAGACCCTTTATCTTGACGGAACAACAACCTATACAAATGCTGCTTCTGTAACTGGAGTAGATAAGCCTATTACTTATTCTTCAAGCGATGTGAGCGTGGCTACAGTATCAAGCGCTGGTGAAGTGACGGCAGTGGGTATTGGTAATGCTACCATTACAGCAAGCGTTGCAGCAGAACTTGGTGTCAACAAGGCAGCTTCTAAAACTTACGATGTTGTTGTTAAGAACACTACCACAATCGCAGGATTAAAGGCACTCTACAATGCTGCACAAAGTCCTGCTAAAGCATTTGCTGCAGACCTTACGGATGCTGTAGTTACATATGTAAGTGGTACTCATGCGTATATTCAGGATGCTTCAGGTGCTATCTACGCTTCTTGTGGAAGCAGTCTTACAGCGGGTAAGAAGATTAACGGCGCTGTTAGTGGTACTATCTCTGCTCCTAACCAGATTGACGAAATTAAGACAATCGACCTTTCCGATGCTACTGTTACTGATGACGGTGTTATCCCTGCAGCTTTAACTAAAACAGTTGCAGAGGTCAAAGCGGATGCTGCGGCTCTTGACGGTCAGCTCGTAACCATCAATGCTGTTACAATAGACAAACCAAGTACAACCACTACCCTTAGGGATGGAAGTAAGATTGAAGAAGTTGAAGCAACAATAACAATGTATTCTCCAAATAGTGCCGCTTCTGTTAACGATAAAGAGAAAGGTAATTTTACTGGTTATATAAGTTTGTATAATGGTGAAACTCCTCGAATCAACCTCTACGACGAGCGTCAGTTTGTGAAGACTCACAATGCTCCTACCGCACAGGTGCTGACCTTTGACAATGAGGATATTCAACTTGACGAAGAAACTCCTGCTCTGACAGCGTTCACTGGTCAGGATGTTAATGGCGCACATACCACACTGACATGGTCTATTGAGGATGGAAGCGATGATATCTTTACAAGTTTCGACACAACAACCGGAGCACTTGTACTGAAAGGTTCTACAGGTAGTGCAATTGTTAATGTATCAGCTGCTGCAGGCGATGTTGTTGATGCTGGTGTGACAACTCCTTATCTGGCATCTGATCCCGCTTCGTACATGATTACCGTAAATGCTCGTCATACTGTAACCTTCAAAGTCCTCGGAAAAGACATTGAGGTACGTGAGGTGGCATCTGGTGCAGGTGTTACCGCTCCAGAAGTAGAAACGATGGGTGCAAATACTTTCCTTGGCTGGACTAACGCAGAGATAAGCGTACCCCAGGACGATGCTCCTTCTACGCTGATTACGGAAACAGAGTTTGACGGTCTGACAGGAGATGTAGATTATTATGCTGTGTTTGGTAAAGAAAAGACAGCTGCATCTTCAGGCTCATATACTCTTAATTATTCAGTAGATGGTGCTCCAAGTGGATATGGCAAGGATAAAAACATTATTGCTTCTGATGAAAGTGAATGGGTGGTTAGAGCATATGACAATAGTGGTTATCAAATTAATACGAGTCAAGATTCTGGTATCAAGTTACCTACATGTCCAGATAATATCACGACCATTGTAGTTACAGGTTCTAGAGATAATTATTTCTCATTCGGAACGACATTGAAAGGCTCTGCCGTTGCAACACCAACGAACAATGTTATTGATTTATCTTCCGAAAGTTACAAAACAGGATATATTAATCCTGCTTCTGGAGCAAATATCATAACAAAGATTGTTGTAAACTACGCAACTCCTGCAACCTACGACAACTACTGTACATCACCTGCAGACAAGTCAAATATCATCGTGGAGAATGAAGATGGTGATTATGTTGCAGAGGAGATTAAGCTGACCAGTGGTGAAGAGTTGAATCTGGAACACGATGTCATTGCTGACAAGGTAACTAACGACAGAACTCTCACTGCAGATGAAGGCGCATATACATGGTATGAGCCATATGCATATACACTGCCTGCAGGAAATACTGCTTATACATTCTCTGGTGTTAATGGTTCTGCTCTTCAGTTTGCAGAGCTTGGCTCACAGGATCTTGAAGCTAACACTCCATATCTTGTACTCGCATCAAATTCAGTTAACGGAAGCATCAATGCTGAGACTGTTGTCAAAGCTACTCCTGCTAACGACACGGAGAGCGGTGAATATGGCAACTGGACATTCGTTGGTACATATAAGAGCATGACTGCCGCAGAAGCAGCTGAGGCAAATATGTGGGCGCTTGGTGCAAGCAATAAGTGGTTCTACTATACAGGCTCTGATGCTTATGGTGTTTATCCTCGTCGTGCTTACATGATAAACTCAGAAGACAAAGGCAGTGGCGAAGCAAAGATATTCGGTACAGACTTCGGTGGTTCTGAGGTAACACATATCGAACTTATTAATGGTGAGAATCCGGATGAATGCCGTGTATATAGCCTTGATGGTAAGTACATTGGAAAGAAGAACGAGATTAACGTTAAGGGAGTAGTTATTGAAAATGGTAAAAAAGTAATTAGAAAATAAAGCAATGAAAAAGTATATTGAACCAAATACAGAGACGCATAGTATAGAGTTGCAGTTAATGAATCCTGCTACAACAGGTATCGGCGGTGGCGGAGTAAACGTTGCTCCGCGTGGTAAAGATTTTGAAATTGAAAACGATACTCCTTCTTCTCCAAACCTCTGGGGCGACGAGGAAGAATAAATGACTAATCTAGCCTCACGGGGGATGAAGGTCCTCCGTGGGGGTTAGATACTACTTATTGAGACAAAAATACCTGCACTCCCTACACCGATAGCACCTAAAAGGGTGTAAGTGTTTATAGCTCAGGGTGTTGGCAGATGGCGACAAAGGGGTTAGACCCTACATCGAAGCCACACCGAAGCTACACCAAGTGGTAAAGTGAAATCCAACACTTTGAATTCACCACGAAGCAGTCGGACACAAACCACGGAGTAGTCGGACAGTAACCACGGAGCAGTCGGACAATTACCACGGAGTAGCCGGACACATAGTCTGGAGCATCCGGACAAAAAGTCCCAAAAGGGAAAACAGAATCTGGAACAAAACCCTAGGTGTGGGGTAGGTGTATGGTCGGTGTAGGATGGCGCACTGGGTTGCAACGATGCAATATCCTGAACAACAGGAAAATACGAAACTCTCGATGCAGGGAGCGTAGGGAGTGCAGCATATACCTATATATATAAGGCAGCGATGCCAACGAGAAAATGATATAACATAAAATAATTAACTAACAAATATCTAACAAACTAATTCAAATCAACAAAATTATGAAACAAAAATTATTAACTTTATTTACGCTACTACTAACCGTATGTAGTGGGGCGCGGGGAGGAGTTATTACGTGGAATACTGCGGATAATAATTCCACAAGTGATGATGCTTCTATCACAAAAGGAAAAAATGCAACATTTACTGGAGATGATGAGGCTACCGTATTAACGTACACATACTCTAATGGATGTAAAAGATTAAAAAATAATGGAGGTTTATCGATGAATGGTAAATCTCAATATGATAATTCTAATAATCAACGTTATTTTACTTTCAAAGCTCCATCATCAACAGGAAAAGTTTCTATAACTTTTGCTGCAATCAACGGAAAAACGGATGGCTCAAGCAGCCAAACAGCTGACGTTACAATATATGGTGGAACGACAGTATCTTATACTGTAACAACTCTTAACAGCTCTCTTGACTCTCCAACAATATATGGCTTGCAAGCAGGGACTAGTGATGTGATTATCACGTTTAGCGCAAAATGTACTATTAAAGAAATTAAGTGGACAGATGTACCAGTACCTACTTATACAACTGTTTATGCAAATGATTTTGCTGCATCGCCGATGGGAGCTGCAACTATTGCTTATTCAGCTATGAGTGCAGTAGCGTCCGATATTTCTAACTGGATAGGATGGGCAAGTTCATACACAGGTGGCTATTATGCTACTTCATCATCAGGTAAAGCAACTCTGTCATTTGCAACCCCTATTGAACTGGCTAGCAATGGTACAGATCGCGGACGCATTCGTATCTATTGGGGACATACTTCAAACGGAAAAGCACTTTCACTAAAAGTAAATGGATCATCTGTGGCGTTTGCTCCCACATCGATAGCGACTACGCTATATCCTAAAATGCTGAATATAGCCGAATATACAATTCCAGATGCAACAGAGACTATTTCTTCTATAGAAGCGGCAAGCAGCAATTCGTCAGGTTTACATTTGTTCCGCATCGAAGTACTTTCTTATGCAGCCGCTCCTGCCACTCCAACCCTCACAGGTGCATGGAAGATTGGTGACGATGTTGTAACAGAAGCAAATGTGGTGCAGGGAACTTCTTTTACATTGCCAACATTTGAAGTGGCTGCAACAAGCGGCACACCAGGATCGAGTGATTATAACGTGGTTTATTCTGTAAAGGCTGGCTCTACAGAAGGTATTCTGTCAGTCACAGAAAATGTTCCTTCTATAGATACTAACACAGCGGGAGAAGCAACATTAGTAGCAACACTGACAACTACAAACCCTTCAAAGTTCTTAACTCCAACCACAAACACATTTGAATATACTATTAAAACGTTATATTCTCAGACGAATGTTACAGGTTCAACCGAATGGGATTGGGAAGAACTGACTTCTGCCTCCGTACAACTTACAGATGGCACAACACCAAAGAACACAGATGAATTTGTATTAAAGAATGTTGAAATATATAATGACTATACGATTGCAGGTTTTGCAGGTGATGCTCAGCAGTTGAAAGTAATAGCCCAATATCCATTCCGTAATGATGGTAATGGAAAGATGCTTCAAGGTGATAAAATTCAATTCCATACAACAGTTCCTGGTTATGTAAAAGTAACCTATTCTAACACAGGTGGAAAAGACGAACCCAAAGATAACTCCGATAAACGCCCTTATCGTTATGTTAAGGTAAATGAAATGATGTCAGTAGAGGGTTCAGCAAGTACCACTCATAAAACTACTGAAGCATTCTTCGTACCAGCTGGCGACGTTGCTATAACAGGATACATTCCTAATGCAAATGATCCATATTCAAGAAGTGGAGATAACGTAGGTGCTGCTATGCTTCGTATATACAAGGTGGAATTCACAGAGGCAGACGCTATAACAGTTACACCAGCTGGTTTAGCAACTTATGCAAGCAACTACAACCTTGACTTCTCAGAAGTAACAGGTATTAAGGCTTACAAGGCTTCAATATCTGGTAAGACAATTACTTTCACAAAGATGGATGAGGTTCCAGCCGGTGAGGGTATGCTTATTCGTGCAATGAGTGATTTGGATGCTACAACTACATTCTATGTTCCTCACAAGGCATCAGCTTCTCCAATAGAAAATGCAATGAAGCGTGGTGAAGGTACTGCAGTCGCATATCAACCAAATCCAGAAATTGATATTTACAACTATGTACTTTCTGGCGGTGATAATGGTGTAGGATTCTATCAGGCTAATGGTGAAACAGTTCCTAGAGATCATGCTTACCTGCAGTCTACTGCAGCTTTGGCAAAGGGCTTTGTCATTAACTATGACGATGAAGAAGGCGAAGAAACAGACGGCATCAAGGCTGTATCTACAAAGGTAGAGAACGGTGTACGTTATAACCTCGCAGGTCAGAAGGTAGGTGCTGATTATAAAGGCATAGTTATCGTGAATGGTAAGAAGTACCTGAGAAAATAAAAGCCTCCCCCAACCCCCTCCAAAAGGAAGGGGCTCAACGGAAAGCTAATTACAAATAAAAAAAGCAAGAAAAATGAAAAGATATATAAAGCCAAATACAGAAATGCATGCTGTTGAACTTCAGGACATGATAGCAGGTACAGTAAATTGGGAAAGTGAAAATACTGGAACAGCTACTGTAAATGAAGGAACAGGAAATGGTACAATTTTAGGTAAAGAAACAGAAATCTCTTCTACCTCAGTTTGGGGTGAGGAAGAATAAATAAAGTGCGTGTGTAAAAAATTAGTTAGAGTTATTATAATTAGGTCTTGCCGCAGTCGGGAGACTCCGGCAGACCGCTACTATAAGGCATTCGATGCAGTGTGCTGCACGATTGCCGCCCTTGAAAGGGCAAATTTTCTTTAAAATGTTTTGTTTTGAACACACGCACAAGAGAGCCGCTGCTGTCGGGAGACAACGGCGGCTCTTGCATTTACGAGGACCGTTCTCGTTTGGGACGAGGCTGGCTCTCGTGGCTAACGAGGCTGGCTCTCGTGGCTAACGAGGCAAAGACATTATGGGTGGTACCTGTATTCTGTTTGTGTAATGACTTTCGCTCAAAAATAAATTAAGATTTATTTTGTACTTTCCACACTTCTTTGATAAATTTTTCACGTTCGAGAAAATAAATACATTCATTTTCTTCTCACTTAATCAAAATTTTCGTACCTTCGCACACAAGTATGGGAAAGATTATTGTAGTGGGCATAGGTCCTGGTAGTAAAGATGACATTACTCCTGCGGTGCTGAATGTAGTGGGAGATGCGGATGCCGTAGTGGGTTATAAGTATTATTTCCAGTTTGTTGAGCCCTTCGTAAAAGATGGATGTGAGTGTATAGACACAGGTATGAAGCACGAACGTGAGCGTGCTGAACAAGCCTTCCAACTTGCGGAGCAAGGCAAGACGGTGGTGGTTATCTCCTCTGGCGATGCCGGCATCTATGGTATGACGCCACTTGTCTATGAGATGCAGCGTGAGAGGAACAGCGATGTTGTTGTGGAATCGTTGCCGGGCATTTCGGCATTCCAGAAAGCTGCATCCCTGCTTGGTGCTCCTATGGGGCATGACTTCTGTGTCATCTCGCTGAGCGACTTGATGACGCCGTGGGAGACGATAGAGCGACGCATCAGGGCGGCTGCCGTGGGCGACTTTGTCACTGCAGTCTATAACCCGAAGTCGAATGGAAGATACTGGCAACTCTATCGGCTGCAGGAGATATTCCTGCGCGAACGTGCTGCCAACACTCCCGTAGGCTATGTACGACAAGCAGGACGTGAGGAGCAGGAGGTGACGTTGACCACACTGGGCGCGTTCGACCCCGAAGACGTTGATATGTTCACGGTGATAATTATTGGCAACTCGCAGTCATATCAATGGAACGACAAAATGATAACGCCACGAGGCTACTACCGCGAGGCTCATAAAGGCAATGAAAAGAAAGGTCAGCTGATAATGATAGAGTCGTTCCGCACCATTGAAAGCGAGCTGAAGTGTAAGGACTATCGTCTTGATCACAAGTGGGCGCTGCTGCACGCTATTCACACCACCGCCGACTTCGACATGGAGGACATCCTGCATACCGATGACGGGGCTGTTGCCACATTATATAATAAAGTAAAGAATGGTGAACTGACTCATATCATTACCGATGTTACTATGGTGACCAGCGGCATTCGCAAGGGTGCCTTGCAGCGCTTGGGCATCGAGACTCAATGCTATCTCAACGACCCGCGAGTGGCGGAGATGGCTGCCGAGAAGGGCATCACACGCACCCAGGCAGGCATTCGTCTTGCAGTGGAGGAGCACCCCGATGCACTATTCGCCTTCGGCAATGCACCCACCGCTCTGATGGAGCTCTGCGACCTGATACGCAAGGGTAAGGCACACCCGGCAGGCATCATAGCTGCCCCTGTAGGATTCGTGCACGTGAAGGAGTCGAAGCACATGGTGAAACCGTTCAAAAACATTCCCAAAATCATTGTCGAGGGACGCAAGGGAGGCTCCAACCTGGCTGCGACACTATGCAATGCCATCCTCACCTTCGATGACGCGGCACAACTGAAACCAGGCAGAGACTTATGATAAGATTCATTGTTATAGGCATCACAGATAACCCACAACCTTTCTTCCCTCCCGAAGTATTAGAGGTGATAAGGAACGGAAAAGTGTTCTCTGGTGGCAAGCGCCACCATGAGATTGTGAAGTCTTTGCTTCCTAAGGATGCAGAGTGGATTGACATCACCGTGCCTCTCGATGCTGTCTTTGAGCAGTATCACGACGAGGTGGTGGTCTTTGCCAGCGGTGACCCGCTGTTCTTCGGCTTTGCCAATACCATACGGCGGAAGATGCCTGATGCGGACATTATGGTTTATCCCACTTTTCACTCCCTTCAGATGCTCGCCCACAGGCTTGTGATACCTTATCACGACATGCGCATCGTTTCGCTCACGGGTCGTCCTTGGCATGAGTTTGACCGCGCCCTGATAGAAGGTACCAGGAAGATAGGTGTCCTGACGGATAAGGAACACACTCCTGCCGCCATAGCTCGTCGCATGATGGATTATGGTTATAAAGACTATCAGATGCATATCGGTGAGCACCTTGGCAATCCTGTGAATGAAAGAGTCACGTCGCTCTCACTCGAAGCCGTTGCAGAGCAAGAGTTTTCTCACCCCAACTGCCTTATCCTCATAGGAGGACACCAACGCCGATGGGGTATTCCTGATGACGAGTTCACGCTGTTGGACGGTAGGGAGAAGATGATTACGAAGATGCCTATCCGTCTGCTCACGCTACAAGCCCTCGACTTGTCTCATCGTCACGTGTTCTGGGACATTGGTTTCTGTACAGGCAGCGTTTCCATTGAGGCGTGTCTGCAGTTTCCTCATCTTCACATTGAGGCATTTGAGATTCGTCCTGAGTGTGAAGCCATCATCCGCGAGAACGCCCGCCGTTTTCATGCCCCAGGCATCGATGTGCATATCGGTGATTTCTTGGAAACAAACCTCTCTGCATTGCCTCGTCCTGATGCTGTATTCATAGGAGGACACGGCGGCAAGTTAAAGGAGATAATGGCGAAAGTTCTCACTGTCCTTACCCCTGATGGCGTCATCGTGATGAATAGTGTCGTAGCGCCCAAGGTAACTACCGACAGCCGACAGCTATGGGACGAAGCCTGCAGGGAACTGAACCTGCGTCAGGAGCCGCCACTACACATACAACTCAATGATAATCACCCGATAACGATACTGAAATGCAGAAGATAGCTATCATACAAATCAGCGAGGCTGGCAACGAGGTTGCCTCAACACTACAACGTCATTTGGGGGCAGAGGTTATTCTGCGCTCGGAAGTAGGTGAACGTTGGAACAGTTACGACGCCTTCGTCTTCATCGGAGCAATGGGTATTTGTGTGCGCACCATAGCGCCATACATCAAGGACAAGCACGTGGACCCCGCAGTGGTCTGCATAGACAGCCTTGGACAGAACGTCATCTCCGTGCTCAGCGGTCATGTGGGAGGCGCCAACGAACTGGCTCGTCAAGTGGCCGCCATCATCGGAGGACATGAGGTTATTACCACCCAAAGCGACAATGCCGGACTATGGGCGCTCGACACGTTGGCAGAACGCTTCAACTGGGCCATTGCCAGCGATGACGATATGAACGAGTGCATCTTTGCCTTCGTCAATCGCGAACCTACAGCCCTGCTGATGGAAGTCTGCGACGACGGAACAGACTATCTGGAGAAGACACTGCCTGAGCATGTCACAATTGTCAAAAGCCTCGAGGAGGTTGATCCTAAGAAGTTCAAGCTGGTAATACTGGTGACACCATACAACCTCTGTGTACCATACGGTGTACTCGAGTTGCATTTCGTGCCGATGATAGCGTCTTTGGGCTTTGGACTTGCCAGCCATCCTGATGACTATGAGACAATCTATGACCAGATAGACGAAGCCATGAGTCAAATTGGTGTATTACCTTGCTACAAACGCTATTGCACCATCGACGTGAAGCAGGACGAAGAGTTTTGCGCGATGCTCGAAGATGAATATAACGAAGAACTGGTATTCTATACGGCTGAGGAACTGGCGAAGGTCGATGTTCCTAATCCCAGCAAGACCGTCGAGAAGCATGTGGGTACTCCAAGCGTCTGTGAAGCAGCAGCCATCCTTGGGGCAAACAATGGAAAACTGATTGTTCCTAAGGTGAAAGGCAAGAACTGGACGGCAGCCCTCGCCATAGACTATAAATATCTGCGCGAACAAAAAGGTCATGTTGAAATTGTCGGAGCTGGTCCTGGCGATCCAGACTTGATAAGTGTGCGAGGCCGCAAGATGCTGGAGCGTGCAGACCTGATACTCTATGCAGGCTCGCTGGTTCCAAAGGCGCTCACCGAATGCCACAAGCCCGGCGCCATAGTACGAAGTTCAGCCGATATGAATCTTGAGGAGCAATGCGCGCTGATGAAGCAGTTCTATGACCAAGGTAAGTATATTGTCCGTCTGCATACAGGTGACCCATGCATTTTCGGTGCTATTCAGGAGCAGATGGCCTTCTTCGACCGCGAGGGAATGTCGTATCACATTACGCCAGGTATCTCCTCATTCCTCGCCGCCGCCGCTGAGTTGCAAAGTCAGTTCACCATACCTGAACGATGCCAGACAATCATCCTTACCAGAGGTGAAGGGCGCACGCCAATGCCGGAGAAGGAACAGTTGCACCTGCTGGCCCGCAGCCAGTCAACGATGTGCATTTTCCTCTCTGCATCCATTGTTGACGATGTGCAACGTGAACTCTTGCAGGAATATCCTGAGGACACGCCTGTTGCGGCATGCTATCATCTGACGTGGCCCGACCAGCGTATCTATCGCGGTGTGCTGCGCGACCTGGCGAAGATAGTCCATGATAACCATCTCACTCTAACCACCATGCTTGTCGTAGGCGACGCCATCGACAATCGACTCGGATTGTCTGCTCTCTACGACAAACACTTTACCCATCTCTTTAGAAAAGGAGAAGCATGATACTGGTATTCGGAGGAACTACGGAAGGACGCCAAGCGACGCAGGTGCTCGAAGAGGCAGGCAACACCTATTATTATAGCACGAAGACGGGTGAGCAGCAATTGACGCTTCATCACGGCGTGCGTGTTGATGGTGCTATGGATGCTGAGGCGATGACAACCTTCGTCAGCGAGCACGATATCCGTCTCATTGTAGATGCTGCACATCCCTTTGCCAGTCAACTACACCAGACGATAGCCTCAGTAGCCTCAATACTCACGATTCCCGTCATTCGCTACGAGCGTATCTATCCTCTACGTGATCCAGACATCATCTGGATAGATGACTATGGACAGGTGCCTACGGACATAAACACTCTGTTGGCTACTACGGGCGTGCAGAGCATCAGTCGCCTGAAGTGGCTGGAGTCGAGAGGGGTCAAAGTAATCTATCGCATACTGAACCGCGAGAGCAGCATCGCGCTGGCGCATCAGCAGGGAGCCAGCGACGAACAATTGTGCTTCTATCCGGCGACGCCAGATGCCGACGCCATCCTGCTGAAGGAGAGCGGACTCAGTGGCGGCTTTGTGCAGAAGGTTACCGAAGCACGTCAACGGGGCATGAAGATATACTCCATCAAACGTCCCGAAACACCTTCTACCTTTCATAAGGTGGACGGTGATCATGGCTTGCGGAGGATGGTAGAGAAACTATTGCCGGAGTTTTTTCCTCTACACAGCGGACTGACGACTGGCACCTGTGCCACAGCGGCAGCTATTGCTGCAACGAAACGACTGTTGACGGGAGAAACGCCCAACGAGGTACCAGTAAAGTTGCCTAATGGTGAAACCATCCTGGTGGGGGTGCAGTATGGGGAGGACGATGCTTTTGTCATCAAGGAGGCTGGCGACGATCCCGATGTGACCGATGGTGTTGAAGTGAGGGCTAAGGTTGAGAAAGCGTCTCAATTTGAGATATGTGGCGGGGTAGGAGTGGGCCACTTCACCCTGCCGGGTTTTGACTACCCTGTCGGTGAGGCTGCCATCAACAAGGCTCCAAGACAAATGATGAGGGAGAATATTAAGGAAAATGTGCGCATTACCATCAGCGTTCCACAAGGTGAGGCAATAGCGCGTAGGACCTTCAACCCGCGTCTCGGCATCAGTGGCGGTATTAGCATCATTGGTGTCTCTGGCATTGTGAAGCCCTTTAGTGAAGAAGCATTCATTGAGAGTATTCGCAAATGCATGGAGGTGGCTAAAGCCAGCGGCACAGATCGCGTTGTCATCAACAGCGGTGCTAAGAGCGAACGATTCGTCAAGGCTATGTATCCTGAACTGCCCCAACAGGCGTTTGTGCAGTATGGCAACTATATTGGTGACACACTAACGATGGCTAACCATCTTGGTTTCAAGCACGTGACGCTTGGTGTGATGCTCGGCAAAGCGGTGAAGTTGGCGGCAGGTCATTTGGACACACATAGCAGGAAGACGGTTATGGACAAGGTGTTTATTCAACAGATGTTGAACGAGTCGGGCATCAATATCGACATCAACGACATGACGCTGGCGCGAGAACTATGGGAACGTATTGCAGAGGACGGAAAAAAAGTATTTGCGCGCACCGTCATTAGACATTGTTATGAGCATTGTGCCCCATTGCTGCCTAATGGTGAACTATTGATTTTTTTGATTGACGACAACGGATGCTTATTCTCCGATTTCATCCCTTCTCCTGCGGAAGAGGACGGCGACGATGATTGGAGCTCCAACGAGAGCCGTAACGCTGTTGATAGGTAGGGCGCCCTCGAAACCCGGCATGCGAGCGATGAGGTTGCACAGTAGCGCAAGAGTAGCTCCACATAGGGCTGTGGCAGGCATGAGGATGCGGTGGTCGCTACTGCGGAAAAGTGTACGAGCGAGATGGGGAACGGCAAGACCGATGAACATAATTGGGCCGCAAAAGGCTGTGACGATGGCAACGAGTATGCCGCTGGATATGATAATCATCATTCGGGTACGGCGGATATTCAAACCAAGATTGGCAGCATAGCGGTCACCTAATAGCATAAGGTTCATAGGCTTCACCATAAGGCATGCTAAGGGCAGCAGCACGCACATTAGTTCTACGAAAAGCATCATGTTGTCGCCCGAGACACGCGAGAATGAGCCGAGACCCCATACCACGAAAGTCTTCACGTCTTCTTCAGGCGATAAATACTTCAGCACACCGATGATGGCCGTCGCCAAGTAGCCAATCATTACACCGATGATGAGCAGCGTGACGTTACCCTTCACCCGCTGCGACACCCAGAGAATGAGCGATAGCACGGCTAAGGCACCAACAATGGCTGCTATGCTGATGGCGGCATCTCCAAGATAACCGAGACGACTTAATGCCATACCACCGATACGTCCTGACAGCAATACTACAAAGGCTACTCCCAGAGCGGCACCGTTGCTGATGCCCAATACCGAAGGTCCTGCCAGCGGATTGCGAAACACGGTCTGCATCTGCAAGCCGCTGACGGCGAGTCCGGCACCGGCAAAGATGGCGGTAAGAGCCTGCGGCAAACGTGCCTGATAGATGATGTTGGTGAAAATCTCGTTGTCATCGGCACCGCAAAGTATGCGGCACACTTCCAACATAGGAATATCCACTGTACCGAGTAGCAAGTTTACCACCAGCAGTACAGCGATGCACACCAACAGTACAAGGAATATAGTTGCTCTCACTTCAACAATCGGTAATACTTCGGCTGATAATTGGCTTCAACCATTTCGGGGTGGAAGATGGCGACTAAGTCCTTGAGCAGGATGTCGGGCTCTACTGGCATTATCTCATAGTAGGGCTGCTTCTTCATGTTACAGTAGATAACCTTCTTGTCCTTGAAGGCCTTGAAGAGTGCGTTGCGCGGCTCGGAAGCTTTAAGGGCGTCGTAGCTGAAATCACCTTGAAAACTGTTCAGGATACGCCAGTAGTCAGCATTTGCAGCCAAGTCGTACATCTTCTCAAATTCCAGGTCTTCACCCGCTGTCTCATCATCGTCAATGACATAGACGGCTCCAGCATCGCGGAAAATTTGTGCCAGATAGTTCTTGCCACCCACAGCGTGCCAGTTGCCGTAGTGCATCTCGCCGGAAAAGACAGTGGGAAAGGACTCACACCCAGCCACCTTTTCTTTCAGGTTGTTATAACGCTGTTCTATACCATTGAATAGTTCATTTGCCTCCTTCTCCTTCCCGATGAACATACCCACTAATTTAATCCACTCTGCTTGTCCTAATGGGTCAAGTTCTCGATAACCGAGGTGTGGAACAAGCGTGATGCCCGTCTGCTTGATAGCATCATAACCTCCACGTTTCGAGGGCGAGATAAAAATAACGTCGGGTTTAGCGGCAAGTACAAGCTCTGGGTCGAACTCGCCCTCCATACCTATTTTTACTATCTTTCCATCGTTCACACGTTGTAGTATGTCGCGGTTGAAGAGGTTCTTCGTGCCCGTGATGCCCTTCACCACGTCGTGAGCGTTGAGTATGGTGAAGTTAGACAGTTGTAGTGCTGTCATGCAGATGGTGCTGCTGATGGGCACGAGTACCTTCGTGTAGCCTTCAGGTACCTGTGTGTCAAGGTTGCGGACGAGTGCGAAGCGGTCCTTGCCAATGTTGACCAGCCGACAGTCAGTGCTGTCGCTGACGGTGAAGCCTGTTGCATACTTTACTTCGATTGGAACGATGTCGCCATCGCCAGTTGTCTCACTGTCGCCCTGCGCCTTTCCGCTCCGTCCAATGCAGGAACAGAGTAGTATGGTCGCCATAAAAAGTAGAAAGGCAGATTTCTTCATTTTCTTGCTAATTATTTATAATTTCGCCTGCAAAAGTACAAAATAAATATGTGATTATGCAAGTTAAATCAAAAAATATGCCACCAACAGCACCATACATGCCTCGGCCGTACGGTTCACACGTATCGCTTTTTTCATGTCGTTGGTAGTCAGCATCCTGTCATTCTCTCCTATATAGGGTTTGTCAAAGAGTTGGTCAAAGTAATAATGAGGACCTCCGAAACGGCAGTTGAGGATGCCAGCGAGTGCGGCCTCGGGGTAGCCGCTGTTGGGCGAGGCGTGGTTGCGACCATTTTTCCACACGAAACGCACGAGCTGCGGTCTTCCCGCAGCAAGCACCATAAGCAAAGCTGTTAAGCGAGCTGGGATGTAGTTGGCTATGTCATCGATATGTGCCGCCCAGCAGCCGAAATCTTTATAACGTTCCGTCTTGTAGCCTATCATTGAGTCAAGCGTGTTTACCATCTTGTAGGCCAGCATGCCAGGCACGCCCAAAAGCATATACCAGAATAGGGGAGCGATGACACCATCGCTCAGGTTCTCGGCAAGCGTCTCCAAAGCAGCGGTGCGTACCTCTTGAGCCGAGAGGTCATGCGTGTCGCGACCTACGATGCGTGCCACCTGTGTCCTGCCTTCTTCCAAAGAGCGATCGAGGGCGAGAAATACTTGTCGCACTTCGCGAATGAGTGTCGTGCCAGCGAGGCAGTAAAAAATGATAATAACATCAAAAATCATCGCAAGCACAGTCCCATACGTCGGGAGTTGAAAGATCGTAAAACGCAGAAGCCATGTGGCGCAAAAGACGGCGGCGATGAGAGAAACGGCCATCACAGAGCCTTTGATAATACGATGACTGCCCTTGTTAAGCCGATGTTCACCAAAGGAAATTATCTTCCCAAACCACACGATGGGATGTGGCAGGCGGACAGGGTCGCCTAACAACAGGTCGAGCATCCATCCTAAGACCAAGGACAATAGAGAACTATTCATCTTTTTATTTCTATAAAGTTTTTTATGGCAGCCACGAGGGCATCGTTCTCGGCTGGCGATTGGGCGGCAACGCGGAAGTGCTGGGGAGTGAGACCGCGGAAATTCGAGGCGTCGCGGATGAGTATGCCGTGATTATGAGCAAGGTATTCTTTCAGTTCGGCGGCGGTATGATGTACCAACCTACATGTCATAAAGTTCGTCTGAGAAGGCGTTACTATAACACCCCATATCTGTTCCAGTTCTTTTGCAAGTCGCTGCGCCTCGTGAAGGTCTGGCTTACAGAGGAGCTCATCGTGTTCAAGGAGGAACTTCCCTGCCTCTAATGCGAATGCCGATACACTCCAAGGACGCAGGTTCTTACGGATTTGTGCTGTAAGACTCTCATGAGCCGTGATATATCCTAATCGGAGTCCAGGCACAGCATAGCTTTTCGTCATGGAGTGAATTTGGATAGAATAAGGTGTGCGACATCCCCAACGCGGATTAATGATATGTGCATCGGTATAGTTCTCGTAGCTGAGGTCGAGCACCACCAAATCGTGTTCTGCCATCATACGATCGATGTATGGTTGGTCATAGACCTCACCAGTAGGATTGTTGGGATTGCAGAGCCAGAGAATAGATGGACGAGGTGCGAGGTGCGAGGTGCGAGGAGAAAACATATTGCAGGCATCTTCGTACTCGCTGAATGTTGGGGTAGGAATGACGGGATGCATGCAGAAAGTCTGTGCAATCAGATAAATGGCCTCAGTAGCACCACTAGTTACGATAACTTGTTGCGGATCTATTTTATAGCGTTCGGCTATCATCTTCTCTAGTGACCATGCTTCTGGTTCGGGATAATGATCGGCTAAACCGTGGATTGACGCCAAGTAGTCCATCAGTTGCTGATGGGAACCATGCGGGCAGATATTGGAAGAGAAATCACTCTTAATGCCCTCGTATTTGTATGCGTCGTCACCGTGCCCTTTAATCATTGTCAGAGAGTATTTGATAGATGTGGTTGATGTTGACATATCTGCGGACGTGGGCAGCCAACTTGTCGTATTGCTCTTCCTTGAAGTCGGCAAGGCTTTGCGTAGGAGTTGCACCCTTATCCTTGAGTAGGAAATTGATAACAGGGATGTTGTCGAGAAAACCATGAATATAAGTACCTATGCAGTGGTCTGTCTGGACGATGGGGTCATTGGTGTCGCTGATGCCCTGATGAATCTCGTAGCCTTGACATTCCTGTCCATTGAACGTGAAAGTCACTTGCTGCGTCGTCTTTTTGGAAGACATCGTCGTATGGATGGGTAGTAGACCCAGACCCGGAAGACTGGTAATGTCACCTTCGACGTGATTGGGGTCTTCGACTGAGATACCCAGCATCTGGTAACCACCACAGATGCCTACGACGGTCTTGCCTTCGCGATGGGCGCGGACAATGGCCTGTGCGCAGCCGTTGCGGCGCAGTTCGAGGAGGTCGTCAAGGGTTGCCTTTGTACCTGGCAATATAATGATGTCGGCACGTTGAATGTCAGCTGTGTTATTGGTGTAGAAAAGATTTACCCGTGTGTCGCGCTCCAATGTGTCGAAATCGGTGAAGTTTGAGATGTGACGCAACAGGACGACAGCCACATTCACCTTGCCCTCGGCCAATTGGCGCCGTTTCTGCTCAAGGCTGACACTGTCCTCCTCGTCAATATAGATGTCTTTATAGTATGGAATGACGCCGAGGACGGGAACACCGCAGATGTCTTCCAACATTTCGCGTCCCTCGTCAAAAAGACGCATGTCACCACGGAACTTATTGATGATGATGCCCTTGATGAGCTTTCTATCCTCTGGCGTCTGCAACATGATGCTACCGTAGATGGAGGCGAAGATACCACCGCGGTCAATGTCACCAACCAGTATCACGTCGGCATTGGCGTGTCTTGCCATCGACATATTGACAAGGTCGCGGTCTTTTAGGTTGATCTCCGCAATGCTGCCTGCCCCCTCCATAACGATGGGATTATACTTTGTTGCCAGACGGTCGAAGGCGGAACAAACTTCTTTTCGAAAATTAAGTCCCCCTCCTCTTTGGGAGGGGTAAGGGGTAGGCTTCCAATAATCATAAGCATCCTTGTTGCCGATGGGCTTGCCGTTGAGCACCACCTGGCTAATGTGGTCGGAACTGGGCTTCAGTAGCAACGGGTTCATGTCTGTGTGGCAAGGAATACCTGCTGCCTCAGCCTGCACGGCTTGTGCACGCCCTATCTCAAATCCCTCAGGGGTGGCGTATGAGTTGAGTGCCATATTCTGAGCCTTAAAGGGCGCAGGGCTATAACCATCCTGACGGAAGATACGACAGAAAGCTGCCGCCACAATACTCTTACCTACGTCGCTACCGGTTCCAGCAAACATTATCGGATGTAACTGTTTCATATCTGATACAAATGGGTATAACTGGCAAGTACATGGTTATATTTGAATACAGGCGTGTCAACTGGCTCACTTTTGGCATTAAAAACCTGCGCCACTGATTCTGGCGTTTCTCCTAAAAACTGTGTGTAGTGGAACTCATGTCCCCGATACTCCTTGCCGTCAAGTATGAAGCGCCGATAGCCCAGTGAGAGTTTGCGGTCAGCCTGGCGGGCTGTAATGCTATATGGTAGCACGCCGCACATGGGGTATGTCCCATTATCGGTGACGATGCTCTGGCACAGATACATCATGCCGCCACATTCAGCTATGACCTGTCCTCCTTTATCAGCATAAGCCTTGATGACCTTGCGACAGGCTTCATTGTCCGCAAGTGCGTCCAGATGCTTTTCTGGATAGCCGCCAGGCAGATAGAGTAAGTCAATTCCATCAAGAGAAGGGACGTCGCACTCAGGGTCGAAGAACTGAACGTACTGAAAGCTATCAATGGTTTCCTGATAGAGGAACGAGAAACTCTCTGCGTTCCTGGCTATAAGAACGTGGGAGATATTACGGTGAGGCAAAATATACTGGGAATTGGAATTCTGTGCACGAAGGCTTACTATCAGTTCTTCCCAATTGACATGACGCTCTAATAGTTCTAATAGCTGTATTGTCTCTGGACTTTGGCTGAAATCAAGGCCAAGGTAGCGCGAGCCTTGTTCAAGGGCCGAATGCTTTGGAAGATAGCCGAAACACTGGATGTCGAGGTCGTCGCATACCTGCTGAAGCATTTGGAAGTGTTTGGGTGAGCCCACCTTGTTAAAGATAACACCAGCTATGCGAATATCTTCCTTGAAATGGATGAAGCCAGAAAGGAGCGCAGCAATCGAATAGGCAGCACTCTTGGCATCAACTACTAAAATGATAGGGATATCCAGCACTTTCGCCACCTCTGCCGTAGCCCCTTTGTCACGGTCATAACCATCGAAAAGACCCATCATACCCTCCACAATGCAGACATCAGCATCGGCGCCATAGTGCGTGAACAACTGACGCACATGTTTTGGCGTTGCCATAAATGTATCAAGGTTGACACTCGGACGATGGCACACTGCCTCATGAAACTTCGTGTCAATATAGTCGGGACCACATTTGAAGGGCTGCACCTGATATCCTTTCTTCGTCAGCAACGCCATCAAACCTCGTGCAATCGTTGTCTTGCCCGAGCCACTTGTTGGTGCTGCAATGAGAAATTGTGATTTCATGCCGCAAAATTACAAAAAAATATCAATTATCAATTGTCAATTCTCAATTATTTTGTAACTTTGACTTCGTCGAAGATACTCTCGTTCGACAATAAAAACAAAAAAACGATTTTTTGTTTTGTATTGTTCTCACTTATTCGTACCTTTGCACCCAGAAAAGGCAATCTGGGGACAGAAGCCTCCATGATGCAAGGGAATCCGGTGAGAGTCCGGAACTGTACCTGCAGCTGTAATCCCCGTTAAAGAGGCTTGCTAGTATAACGCCACTGAGACGTTGGACATTGAATATTGAACAATGACTCGGGAAGGTAGAGCAGGCTGGGGAAAGTCAGAAGACCTGCCTATATAACTAAATGTACGCGCGTACAGGACTATACGTAGCGTAATAATGGAAAGATGAAGCGAATACTGATTCAAGCAATTGGCCTTTGGCTGTTGGCTGCCAGTTCGTTGGCGCAGACTGATATTTGGCGCCAGGACAGTTTACAGGAGGTGGTGGTGACCGGCACTGGTACACAGCACCTTCTGAAGAATGCACCTGTGCAGACAGAGGTCATATCTAACAAGATGCTGCGCAGTTACGGTGGCAAGAGTCTGGAGGAAATCCTAGCCGGACTCACCGCATCGTTTGCCTTCAGCGAGGGCGATATGGGTTCGCAGATGCAGCTGAATGGCTTGGGCAATAGCTACATATTGATACTCATTGACGGCAAGCGCATTCATGGCGATGTGGGTGGCGAAAACGACCTCAGTCTCATTGATCCGCACAACATAGAGAAGATAGAGATTGTGAAGGGTGCACAAAGCGCACTCTACGGTAGCGATGCGATGGCTGGCGTCATCAACATCATCACTAAGCGTCACAACGATTCAGGCATCTATGCTGACAATACTACGCGTTACGGCACGCACAACGACTTACGCCAGCATAACAGCGTGGCATTTACTTTTGGCAAATTCACCTCGCAGACCAATTTCCAGTTGCAGCGCAACGATGGCTGGCAGAATACTACCGAGGAGTGGGCAGAGGGCATGGTGCTGACCGACAGTCGCAACAAGACAGTTAATAAATTTAATAACTGGCAGATAGCTCAACGCTTTACATATAACCCGATAGATAACCTTGAACTCTATGCTGACGGTTCATTTTACCTCAAGAATATCAACCGTCCACGAAACGGCAAACATGCCAGTTGCGATGTCTATACCTATGATTTGCACTATAAGAACGCCTCAGCTTCGACGGGTGGAAAATTGTATCTGAATGGTGATAAGAGTTCGTCGCGTCGCAATCAGCTCACTCTTGATGTGGATTGGAACCTGCACGACTATTACTATAAATATACAGCTCGAACTTATGAATATGTTTTGCTTCGAGGCGAGGATTTTGGTGTTCAGAATGGTGAGTGGTTCTCTGTTCCGATGTATGCAGGACAGCAGAAACTGCAGAGCGATCAGCAACGAGTTATGGGACAGCTGAAGGGAATCTTCTACTTGCCGAGTGAAAACACACTCAGTGTAGGTACAGAATACCGCTATGACTACTTGAAGGCACCAGACCGTACTGAGTCGGGTACTGCCAGCGACTGGACAGCAGCCCTCTATGCTCAGGACGAATTAAATGCGTTGAAATGGCTGAATATAACAGGAGGACTCCGATTCGTTCGCAATAGAAATTTTGGTGTCCGACTGACTCCGAAACTCAGCACTATGTTTTCTGCAGGCAATTTCCGTTTCCGTCTGGGTTGGAGTCAGGGATTCAAGTCGCCCACGGTCAAGGAACTCCATTACCGCTACCTGCACGTTATGGGAAGCAGCACTTTCTTCAATATTGGCAACACCAATCTGAAGCCTCAGACCAGCAACTATTACTCAGCCAATGTGGAGTATCGCGGCAGCAGGCTCACGGCCTCTGTTACGGGCTATGTCAATAAACTTGATAATATGATAGCACTTGTTAATGTTGATCCAGGCGAAATTCCTGCTGGCGTTACAACAGCCTATCTTGGCGATGGCAGCAACAAGGTACAGGCACGTATGTATAAAAATATGGACGATGCCCGAACCTGTGGTATCGATGTTACGCTGTCATACAAGGTAATGAAAGACCTGTCGTTCAGTTCTGCATATAGCTACCTTGACACCAAGGCCCATCTGTATGATGAGCACAAGAACCAGATGACCAATGTCGTCATCGACGGAATGGCGCACCATAAGTGGAGTGCTTCGGCCATCTACAGTCACGCCTTCAGTACAGCTTACAAACTTGGTATCAGCCTTTCAACACGTGGTAGTAGCAAGCGTTACTATCAGAATAACGGTGATGGCAAGGCCTTCCAGATATGGAGGCTGAATACTACCCATGACCTGGGCAAGTCAGGTAGAAGTCTAACATATAGGGTAGAACTGGGTATTGATAACATTTTCAATTATGTTGACCGCACCATGCGCCCTTATCATCTGGGCAATAACACGTCGGGAACGACTGTACATGCTACCTTCAGCATAAAGTTTAATAGTGGCAAGAGTGTTAAACACAATAAATTATCTACTAATTCTAATTTTAATAATGAAGAAGATTAAATCATTAATCATTGCTACGCTGGTCATGACCACAGTAGCTCCCGTCTTCACCGCTTGTAGCGAAAATGACGACAAAACAGTGAACAACCTCGTGTCAGAGTACGAGGTTAACGACAAGATGGTAGCAGCCCAAAAGGCACAGTCAAAGAAGGATGTTGCCGTATTATTGGTTGCCTTCGGTTCAACATGGAACAACGCCTTCCTGGCCTTTGATGCCACGAAGAAGGCCTATGAGGCAGCTTTCCCAGAGGCAGATGTTTACGTTTCGTTCTCGAGCGACATCTGCATCAACCGTGCTAGTGCTGGTGAGAACACTGATGACAACGGTAATATTGTAAAGCGCAACTACTACGAGCCACGCTATCTGCTCCATGCTATAGGCGCTGCAAAGTACAGCAAAATCTACGTGCAGTCACTGCAGGTTATCCCTGGCGAAGAGTTCGCTGCTGTCGTTGCAAGCGTGAAGAAATTCATGAACAACGGCTACATTGCCAGTGCTCACCTTGATGACAATTATCTGGCAAAGTTGTCAGAGACTGAGTCCATCTTCCTGGGTATGCCTCTGTTGAACGATCCCGAAAAGGATGTTCCCGAGGTAGCAAAACAGTTGAATATCCTGTATAACCAAGAGGCCCAGAATGGCATCGTTGCCTTTATGGGTCATGGTAACCCCGACACTTATGATACCTTCAAGGCCAATGTGCGCTACACTCAGTTGGAAGAAGCATTGCAGGCGTATAGTGCCAAATACTTCGTCGGCACCGTTGACATGCCAGGCAACTATAAGCAGGACGTGCTGGATCGTATGGAGAAGAAGGGCATTACCAGCGGTAAGATGTTCCTGCACGCACTTATGTCTATCGCCGGTGACCATGCCCACAACGACATGGCTGGCGAGGGTGACGAATACTGGAAACCGATGGCTCCAGAAAGTGAGGACGTCAGCTGGTTTGAGTTCTTCAGCCACATGAACTATGAGGTCAACGTTCCGCTTATTAACAAACATCCACAGGGACTGCTCGAACTTCCTGGTGTACTGAATGTCTGGATTAACCATACCAAGAATGCTCAGTTCCTGGAGGATGCCTACCATAGTATGTATCCCGAAGAGTAATCTTTTAAGATGAAAAAGATAAAAATACTTTTACTCATTGTGGCACTCCTTTCGGGGAGTGCCGCTTTTGGTCAAATTCACCAGATGGAGTGCAAGGACACGTCTGTCGTTGACCGCTCATATAACCTGAACCCTGTCGTGGTAACGGGCTCTGGTCACCATCAGCGTTTGAAGTCAACAGCGACGCCCGTTCACGTGCTCTCCAACCTGGAGATTCGCGAACAGGGTATCGCCACCTTCGACCAAGCACTGACACGAATGTTGCCACAGGTCTCGATGGCCCCTAATTCCATGGGAACATTCCTCCGCTTGAACGGACTGGGTAACAAGTATATACTCATTCTCATCAATGGTCAGAAACTTTCAGGCGACATCTCTAATAACGTTGATCTGAACCGTATTAACATGTCGCGCGTCAAACGCATCGAGATACTTGACGGTGCAGCCTCGTCGCTCTATGGTTCCGACGCCATTGCGGGCGTCATCAACATCATCACCGACCAGCCCACAAGCTCTTTGGTCAGTGTGACAAGCGATACACACGTCAGTGGAAAAGGCATACTGACTCAAGGTGTCAATGTTGATATCTTCAAGAATGGTTTCGGCTCCTATACCACGTTTACCCACGACCGTGCCGACAGCTATCAGAACAATGCGCTGGAATATAAGAAAGGTTCTGACACAGAGACGCAGCAGACCATAGCCCCCTTCTTTACGGGCTACCGGTCGAGCATCGTGGGACAGAAGTTTACCTTCAATCCCAATCAGCATCTGGCGCTTAATGCCGGACTGGACTACAGCTACAAAATAACCGACCGTCCCCATACGCGTCAGGACATCACTGGAGGCACCGACTACGAGATGCGCTACAAGGGTTTCCGCTGGTATTTGGGCGGTATCTATAAGTTCACCAACCGCCACTCGTTGCAGGCTGACTTCACTGTCGACCGCTTTCGTTATGGCAAGGAATATGCAGTAGAGACCAAAGACTATGCCGTTGGCGACTACGTGCAGTCCAAGAAACAGCGCACTATGGAGGGTAATTTGAAAGCAGTTCTCGGTCTGCTGGAGGGAAGTACGACCATCATCGGCGCCAACTGGCGCAAGGACTATCTGACTGCCACTTCGGGCAACATAGACCAACATGCCTATACGCTGGCGGCCTATGCACAGCATGAGCATAAGTTGCTGAATGCACTGACTGCCACAGTCGGTTTGCGCTACACGCGCCACGAGACCTTTGGCAATCAGCTGACCCCGAAAGCCGTCCTTATGTATGCTCCGGGTAATTTCCGCTTTCGTGCCACCTATTCTACAGGTTTCCGTGCACCTGGGCTGGATGAGATTTATTACCACTATTTCTCCGTCAACCGCGGCAAGGCACAAATCATCTTTGGTAACAACAATCTAAAGGCAGAACACAGCCATTACTTCTCTCTGAATGCCGAGTATCGCAGCGACCTGCTGGCTGTCAGCCTGACGGGATTCATCAACCGTATCAACGATATGGTGATACGTCAGGATATTCCTGTCGATGCACAGTCGCTGAGCATATTGCGCAGTGAGTTCCCAGAGATGACTGACGACCAGGCTGGCAAACTGGAACGCTACTCCCGCTACGTAAATAGTGACCGCGGTGACGTCAAGGGGGTACAGCTGAATGCCTCAGCTAATCTCTTCCGTGGATTCAACCTGTCTGCCAACTATGTCTATACCTATGCACGAAGCAAGACGGGTGATGAATGGATTGATATGGAGCGTAGCATCCGCCATGCTGCTACCATTGCAGCCAACTACCATTATTCGTTGGGTCGCTATGCGTTGAATGTCAACCTAAATGGCAAGCTGCAGTCAAAGACCTACTACACCAGTTATGAGGACGCTCCTGGCTTCGGCATCTGGAATTTGAATACCATCCACAGTTTTGACATTGTAAAGTGGGCATATTTGGAGCCGAGTCTTGGCATCGACAACATATTTGATCGTGTTGACCGTCGCATTGATTCATCCAACCGCAAATATGCGCTTTATTCGCCCGGTCGTATGCTCGTAGTGGGACTTAGAATTAAATTAAAAAAATGAATATGAATAAGATACTACAGAAATTAGGAATTGAGGGGCTGAACGCTATGCAGGAAAGGGCGTTGAAGGCTATCGGGGAGACGCAGAAAGACGTTATAGTGCTGTCACCTACGGGTAGCGGAAAGACGCTGGCATACCTACTACCGCTGGTGGCTCTGGTCGATGCTAATAAGGAGGATGCACAGGCGCTGGTATTGGTGCCTGGACGCGAGTTGGCGTTGCAGTCGCAGACGGTGCTGAAGGATATGGGTACCGGACTGCGCTCTATGGCCCTCTATGGTGGACGACCAACGATGGACGAACATCGTGAGATACGCAAGGTGCAGCCACAGATTATCTTTGCTACACCAGGACGAATACTGGACCACCTGACGAAGGGCAATATAGCGAGAGATAGCTTCCGCTATCTTGTTATTGACGAGTTTGACAAGTGTCTGCAAATGGGCTTTCACGACGAGATGTCGAAGGTGTTGGGATGTCTGCCTAACGTGAAGCGCAGATTCCTGCTGTCGGCAACTGACGCCGAGGAGATTCCCGACTTTGTAGAGATGAACCGCGTGGAGCGTGTTGACTGCATTGAGGGCAGCGGGACGTTGTCGGAGAGAGTGAAGCTGTTCCGTGTGATGAGTCCTGAGAAAGACAAACTTGAGACGCTGGCACAGTTGCTTGGTGAGTTAGGAGAGCAGAGCAGCATAGTCTTTCTGAACTATCGTGACAGCGTGGAGCGAACGGCAGAGTTTCTCAGCAAGCGTCGTTTCTCGGTAAGTCTGTTTCACGGCGGACTCGACCAGCGACAGCGTGAAGATGCTTTGTACAGGTTCAGCAACGGCTCAGCATTGACGTTGGTTTGTACCGATCTTGCTTCACGAGGTCTTGACATTCCTGAGGTGGAGAATATTATTCACTACCACCTGCCCGAGACGCAGGATAACTATATTCACCGCGTAGGCAGAACAGCACGATGGGACAAAGAGGGTAGGGCTTTCTTCCTGTTGCACGAGAGCGAGACGCTGCCGGAATATGTAAAGGAAGAAGTAGAGCTGTTCTCTTTAGATGCCTCACTTCCGATGCACAGAGCACCAGCACCGCGAATGAATACCCTTTATATTGGAAAGGGAAAGAAAGACAAGATATCGAAGGGTGATATAGTAGGTTTCCTCTGCAAGAAAGGTGGATTAGAAACAACAGAGATAGGGCGCATAGACGTGAAAGACCGCTATGCGTATGTTGCAGTAAAGAGAGAGAAAGTACAACAGGTGTTGCGCCAGACCAAAGGCGAAAAGATAAAAGGAATAAAAACCCTCGTAGAACTTGTGAAGTAGTCGTTCTACGAGGGTAATAATATTGTTTTCTTTCAGAATATCTTACTTGATGAATTTGTTGATTGCCTCAACGATAGCCTGGCGTGTCTTTGGCTCGTAGTACTTATCGTTTCTGAAGTAATCGTTATGAGTTGCGATGCCGTCAACAAGAGAAACAATCATAGAGTTTCCTCCTGTTCTGTCGGGAGTGATACCGGCACCAGTCCATCCGTCGTTGTGCGCATAAACGAAGACGATAGGCATAGTCTTCTCCGTCTTTACCCATTCGCGGAAGTCGGTCATAAGCTTGCCCTTGTCCTGCTTGTAAACACCATTGTAAATAGCTTGGATGGTGTTCTGGTAGTTTACGTTGAAACACTGTTGAGCAGTTAGATACTGACCGTCAACGGTTGAGTAATCGATACCGAAGTAGCCCAGTTCCTTGAATGCCTGGATGTAGTAAGGAGCAGAAGAGTTTTTACGAAGAGTGACGAGAAAATTCCAATAAGTCTCTTCTTCTGTAGCGCGTGAACCTTTCAGATTCTCTATTTCCTTCTTCAAAGCTTCTTCATCCATAACATAGAACTTCTCAAAAGCGATGAAGTCCTCATCTGTAGCTTTGTCGGAAGCCAGGAACTCCGGGTCAGGAACCAGACTTTTCCATATGCTATACTGAACGGATGAGAACTTCTGGCTTAATGCAGCGTAGTACATATGAAGACTGAAAGCTGCAAGGTCCTTCGTGAGGTCTCCAGTGCTATAAGAACTCTTTTCGTTGAACTGCTTTAAGATTCTTGCGTAGCCAGCAGGGTCAGCGTTGGTTGTTGCCTTAATAGCCGACTGACGTATTTTCTCGTTAGTACATACATAATAAGGTATCTTAAGCAGGCGATCGTAGGCAATCTGCTCGGGAGTTCCCTTTGCATAGCCGTTACCACATACTTTCCACAGATATGTACCAAGTTCGTTGTCTTCACAGCAGAAAGAACCGTCATTGATGGTTATACCTTTTATAAAAGGAGCACAGAAAGGAATAAAGACGTCGAAATCCTTCCATCCGTAGAGGTCGCTATAGTAAGCCTGGAGCGCTGTGGTAATACCACACTTGCTGGTTCCTGTGCTCAACCACTTGCCTTTTTTGAAGAGTTCCTTACGCAATGTGCTTACTATGTTGTGAATGTTATGAGCTTGCTGGTCGGCATCGAAATATGTCATGTGGAGGTCTTCAAAATTCTCGGGCAGTGACTCACCGAAGTAGCGGTGTTCTATGTCCAACTGGTTAGCATCGTACTCTACAGCGAGGTCGTTGAACGGCAGACATTCAGGTTCCATAGCATAGCCGTTGGTATATACTACAACGTTCTTGTCAAAACCCTTGAAGTGAAGTTTGCATCGATGCTCGTAGGTTCCTTTAGAAGCGTTCTTGTAGTCAATGGGCTGATCAATGTAGAAGATATAAACGCTATCCGTATGTTCAGCACCCTTGTCACCATATTCTACGATGTCTGAGTATTTTTTACTAACGTTGTGAACACCGGGAATATTCGACAGCGCGATGATGACGGGGTCGTCGCTCTTAATCTCTGTGTCGCTTTTCAGGTTAGGATCATTATTTACTGTCATGCTGTTGTCCTCAGTACAGGCTGTAAACGTAAGGACTGCAATGATTAGCGCACCAAGTAAATATTGTATTCTTGTCTTTTTCATTGTTGTACTTTTTTATGTTTTATGTTTATTTTCCTGTACGGATATACTCAAGAGCACGGTCGAGCTGATTGTCTTGACCAGTATTTTTAAACAGTTTGTCGTCAAAAGCAACTTCGATATCGGGGGTAACACCAACGCCTTCAAGACATTTCTTCTCGCTATTGAAGAATGCTATAGTAGGAGTGTAGCAGTAAACAGGTGTCTTGTCCTCAATACCTATATGTCCGTTATAGTTACTTGAGAAATTGCTGATATCTGTAAGACAGCACAGACCTCCGTGAGTAATGCTACCGATGACGCGTCCGTTAGGCATTTCCTTTGCACAACAAGAAGTTATTTCGGACATGCTGACAGAACGTCCGTTGGCAAGAACTACTACAGGAACGTCGTTGATGACTTCATGAGTCTCTTTCATAGTCTGCATGACAAAAGGCATCATCGGAGAGTAGTCGTAACGAGCGACACCACGCTTGAAACGTGCGTATCCTGCCTGGAAACCGCCTGCAGGCAGTATGCTGCCAAGAACGTAATAAGAGTCATACATCATACCACCGCCATTGCTGCGTACATCGACGATTACGCCCTTAAGTTTTCCTTTCTTGTGAAGATCCTGAATGGCATCGAACCAAGATTCCCATACATCTTTAACTCTATCGACTATTGATGCCATGTGGCTGTCGCCAGAGAAAGTCTGTGCCATAGCCTCCTTGTTAAGATATGGAGTTAAGCCAAATCCGCTGAGATAGAAATAGGCAATACCATCGGTGAATAAGCCGTAGGTAAGGCGTATTCCGTTGTTGATAAAGGTAATGCTAATTGGGTCGAGGTTTGGAATGTTTAGATGGCTGTACTTAGCAACTAAATTGTTATAGTATGTGACAGCCTTTTCGTTGATACTCATATTATTCAGCTTATCCATAGCCTGACAGAATTCTAATAATTCCTGCATCTCAATTGCTTCTGCCTCAGAAAGGTTATCCTTGATCTGAAGTTCTTCAATCTTGGTCAGTGCCCAGTTGTATCCTATGCCTTTAGTTCTTAAAACATATATAAGCTGGTCATTTACCTTGCTACTATAATCTTTGTATTCTGCAAGATTGTTGTAGTAATATTTAAGGCTTGGTTTGAAAGATATAGCGGAGATGTAGTCATCACGTTTCCTGTTGCGTGTAACGCTTGGACTTACTGGAATGAAATTGCCCGTCGCATGATTTTGGAACTGAATAAAGAGGTGACCGTCGTGGAGCGGTTCAGACATTTCGGTCATAAGCTCTTGCAGTTCGTCGTCAGAAACGTTACCTTCCTTATCAAGAGCCTCGAACTGTGGCAGGAACTTAGCGTAGTGAGCATCCCAGTCAAGACCATATTCCTTTTCGTAATCCCACAGTGCATAGTTGGTGTTCAAAGCTTTCCAGAATACACGATACTTACCAGCATAACTTTTCTCAGCCTCAGCGAATGACAATGCATCGCCGTTGGCATAGCTCATAATGACATCGCTATCACTATGACATGATGTTACAAGCAGCGTAAGGAGAAGTACTCCTAATGTAATTATCTTGTTTTTCATTTTCTTTCCTTTTTAGTTTGTTATTAGAAGCAATACCATATACCTGCTTGCAGCGCTAACGTAGAGTTATAGCGTTTGTCCTTAAAGCCTGTATAGTCTTTCTGAACACTTACCGTACTATGGTAGTAGCGCAGCTCTACCTGAGCTGCCCAATGTTTTGCAAAGCGGTATTCCAAACCTGCGCCGCCAACGAAACCGAAGTCCCAACGCTGGTCGCGCTCCTTGTTAAACTCAACCTTCTCGCTGAAGTCATACGTTATTTGAGAGAAGTTGTTGGTGTCAATACCCTTACGGTTGCTATTAAGCCAGTAACCTGTGTAGATACCTCCGTTGAAGAAACCGCGAATCTTCTCGCCGCCGAAACTGAACGACGCCATAACAGGCATCTGCAGGTAGTTGTTGACGTACTTGTAGTCTGTTGTTCCAGCTACAGGACGATTCATGCGATAGTTCTTCTGTGTCCAATCGAGTTCGGCACGTACTCCTAACCAGTCGTTGAAATCGTACTGTCCCATAATACCGAGGGTAGCACCCCAGCGGTCCTTGTACTGATAGTCGGACTGGAACTGTGTGTTGATGCTGTAGTGGTTATAGTCAGCACCAGCATTGACACCCACGCGCCACTGAGCAAAAGCCACCGTAGGCAACATAAGTGCAATGGTAATTAAAAGTTTTTTCATTGAAATATTTTTTGAACGTTTTAGCATAATTAAAAAGCGAGACAAAATAATTGCTACTTAGTCTCGCTTTGTGTGTGTTTACTTATTTGTCTTTACTTTAGGACATGCAGTCTTTTAGTGGTTAGCTTCGAATTCCTTCATGCAAGCAACGAGAGCCTGGCAGCCTTCGATAGTCTGTGCATTGTAGCAAGAAGCGCGGAAACCACCTACAGAACGGTGACCCTTAACGCCCACCATACCCTTTGATACTGCAAAGTCGAGGAAGTCCTTCTCAAGCTCCTTGTACTCGTCAGCCATTACGAAGCAGAGGTTCATCAGTGAACGGTCCTCAGCAACTGCTGTACCCTTGAAGAGCTTGTTGCGGTCTATCTCGCCATAAACGATTTCGGCACGCTGTTTAGCAAGCTTGTCCATAGCCTCAACACCACCGTTCTTCTTTATCCAGCGGAGTGTCTCCAGAGCAGAATAGATAGGAACAACAGGAGGAGTATTGAACATAGAGCCCTTGTCAACGTGTGTGCGGTAGTCGAGCATTGTAGGAATCTCGCGTGGAGCCTTGCCTAACTTCTCGTCCTTAACGATGACGATGGTAACACCCGCCATAGCGAGGTTCTTCTGTGCACCAGCGTAGATGGCGTCATACTTCTTTACGTCAACAGGACGGCTGAAGATATCTGATGACATATCGGCAATCAGAGGAACGTTAACGTCGAGATCCTCACGGATTTCAGTACCATAGATAGTGTTGTTTGTGGTGATGTGCAGATAGTCAGCATCAGCAGGTACTGTCCAGCCCTTCGGGATGAAAGTATAGTTAGCGTCAGCAGAAGATGCAACCTCTACTACTTCGCCAAAGAGTTTTGCCTCCTTCATAGCTTTCTTTGCCCACACACCAGTGTTCAGGTAAGCAGCCTTCTTAATCAGGAAGTTGAAAGGAATCATGCAGAACTCCAGTGAGGCACCGCCTCCAAGGAAGATTACAGAATAGCCCTCAGGAATGTCGAGGAGTTCCTTGACAAGAGCTACAGCCTCGTCAACAACGGGTTGGAAGTCCTTTGCACGGTGGCTTATCTCCATCAGTGAAAGACCAGAACCATTAAAATCAAGACACTGCTTAGCAGTATTCTCAATGACTTCGCGTGGAAGCATTGAAGGACCTGCGTTAAAGTTGTACTTCTTCATTACTCTCTTTATTTGTTAAAAATGTTTCGTTTTCTTTTCCTTATTCAAAAGACGCTGCGAAATTACGATTTTTCTGCGAAACAGCAAAATTATTGAGGAAGAAATTAAGTAAAATATAAGAAAACATAAAATCTTTGGAAAGTATTACTTGTATTCCAATAATTTTAACTACATTTGCACTCGTCATTTAAAAATGAACATAAAAGATTCTACAATGAAAGTATTAGTTGCAACAGAGAAGCCTTTCGCAGCAGCAGCTGTCGAGGGTATTCGCAAGGAGGTAGAGGCAGCGGGCAACGAGCTCGTTCTGCTGGAGAAGTACACAGAGAAGGCACAGCTTCTTGACGCGGTGAAGGATGCTGATGCTATGATTATCCGTTCCGACAAGGTGGATGCAGAGGTGTTGGACGCTGCTAAACAGCTGAAGATTGTTGTTCGTGCCGGCGCAGGTTACGACAATATTGACCTTGCTGCTGCTACAGCACACAACGTTGTTGCTGAGAACACCCCGGGCCAGAACGCCAATGCGGTAGCAGAACTTGTGTTCGGTCTGCTTGTTATGGCTGTTCGCGGTTTCTATAACGGAAAGTCTGGTTCTGAGTTGCTGGGTAAGAAACTCGGTATTCTTGCCTTTGGTAATGTGGGTCGTAACGTGGCTCGCATAGCAAAGGGCTTCGGTATGGATGTCTATGCATTCGATGCATTCTGTCCTGCTGACGTTATCGAGAAGGCTGGTGTTCATGCTGTGGCAAATCAGGAGGCTCTCTTCGAGCAGTGTGACGTCGTATCTCTCCACATCCCTGCAACCCCAGAGACAAAGCAGAGCATCAACTACGCTCTCGTTGGCAAGCTGAAGAAGGGTGGTGTACTCGTTAACACAGCACGCAAGGAAGTTATCAACGAGCCCGAACTTATCAAGCTGATGGCTGAGCGCGAGGACCTGAAGTTTGTTACAGACATCATGCCTGACGCTAATGACGAGTTCCAGAAGTTTGAAGGTCGTTACTTCTCAACACCAAAGAAGATGGGTGCACAGACTGCTGAGGCTAATATCAACGCTGGTATTGCTGCCGCAAAGCAGATTAACGCTTTCTTCAAAGACGGTGACACCAGATTCCAGGTAAATAAATAATCAATATAAAACCCCTCCTGCAACATCGGCAAGGAGGGGTTTTTGTTTCTATTCTATTCCTCTTTTGTTTAGAGCTTCAGCATAGCGGGCAGCATTCTTCAGATGCTCCGCATAAGTGCGTGCAAAGTTATGGGTGCCGCTGAAGTCTTCCTTAGCACACATATAATAGTAATCGTGGTTGACGGCATTAAGTACAGCGTCAATACTTGCTACCGACGGTATGCGTATCGGACCTGGGGGGAGTCCTTTGTTGGTATAGGTGTTGTAAGGACTTCTTACGAACAGCATATTGTTTCGTACACGACGAATAGTGAAGTCGTTGAGAGCATAGCGGATGGTAGGGTCCGCCTGTAGAGGCATACCAGACTGCAAGCGGTTCAGGTACATTCCTGCCACCATAGGCTTCTCGGCGTTGTTAGCCGTCTCCTCGTCGATGATACTTGCAAGCGTCATCACCTCTTCGACAGTAAGTCCCAAGGCGGCAGCTTTTGCCATACGTCCTTTGTCCCAGAAGTTACGGCTCTCCTGTTGCATCCTTCTCAGGAACTTGTCCATCGACGTGTCCCAATATACCTCGTAAGTGTTAGGAATGAAGAGCGTTATCATTGTTTCGGGCACAAGACCGTAGCTATGGCACACACTTGTGTCGTTGAAAGCTTTGATAACGGCAGCGCTGTCAATCATAAGTTTCTCTCCTAAGTAGGCAGCCAGTTTCTCTGGTGTTCTCACTTCAGGAATAGTTAGTGATAGTGGCTGTTGCATCCTGTTTCGGATGTGGTGTAACAGTATGAAGGCACCATCCGAAGGCTCAAGGGCATAACGACCCGTAGGGATGTTGTCGTCAAGGTCGAAATGTCTTGCCAACGTGCGGAAGCCCATCACGGAATGCACATTGGAGATGTCTCCCACCTTTTTATAAATAGAGTCTATATTGTCGTTGTCGTCAATATAGATGTAACACGTCTTGTCTGACGTTGACATTGGTGAGAAGAAATAATAATACACCAAGACCAGACATGCCGCAGCAAGTATCGCAGCACATGTATAGTAGATATTTTTCTTGTTTTTACTCATGACGAATGGCTTCAATAGGATCCATATTTGCTGCCTTCTGGGCAGGGATATAACCGAAAAGTACGCCAATGAAGACGCAGACGAGGAATGATACATAGACAGACCAAGCCGGAACACTCGACGGCATACCTGCCGATGCGAGGGCTGCACTCGCCGAACAGCCCACAATGATACCTAACAGTCCGCCGGTGACGGAGATAAGTACCGACTCTATGAGGAATTGTAACGATATTACAGGACCTGTGGCGCCGACAGACATACGCAGACCAATCTCCTTGGTACGCTCCGTAACACTAACGAGCATAATGTTCATAATGCCTATGCCGGCAACGAGCAGCGAGAAGGCTGCCGCAACGACGAGAATCAGCGTCACCGTGTCCATAGTTGTTGACATCGTCTCCATCATCTCTGCCTGCGAACGTATGGTGAAGTCGTCTTCGGCATCGCCTTTCAGTTTATGACTGTCGCGCAGAATCTGTGTCAGTTCTTCGATGGCGGCATCAGAGAGCTCTTCTGTTATTGCCGAGCATACTATGCTCGAGTAAAATGTCTGTGCTGCAATACGTTTCATTACGGTGGTGTAGGGCGCAATGATGACGTTGTCCTGGTCCATTCCCCACGAGTTATAGCCCTTCGATTTAAGTACACCCACTATGCGCAGCGGTATAGACTTGAAACGAATTACCTTGCCTATAGGGTCTATATTATCTCCGAACAACTCGTCAACGATAGTTTTACCAACAACGGCTACCTTAGCAGCTTTATGGACGTCTTCTTCGTTGAAACATTCTCCGTCTTCGATGGTCCATAGCTTTATGTCTAAATACTCTGGACTTTCACCATATATAGTAGTATTGGTGTTGTTGTTGCCGTATATGACCTGTCCGCTGGCGGTAACCTCCGGCGATACGTTGGTGACATATTTCTTCTCCGCCATGATGCGCTGATAGTCAGCAGGCTTCAACGTCTGCATGCTCGACGGGTCTTGTCTTACTCCGCCTCGCATGTCGGCTCCAGGACGGATGGATAGGAGGTTGGTGCCCATCGTTGACAGCTCCTTGCGGATATTCTCCTTGGAACCTTGTCCTATAGCCATCATGATGATGACAGCTGCCACACCGATGATGATACCAAGCATGGAGAGGAAGGAGCGCATCTTGTTGTTGGCAACTGCTCGCAGGCTTACTTTGAAAAGGTTATATATGTTCATCTGTTAATCGTCTTGTGGTATTGGCAGCGCGGCGAGAGCTTCTGCTGCAGACTTTATATTCTTATTTATGGTGTCCTCGCGTATCTTCCCGTCGCGCAGGTTGATGTTTCTACTTGAATACTCTGCTATTTCCGGATTGTGAGTCACGAAGATTATGGTGTGTCCTTGACGATAAAGCTCCTGGAAGAGCACAAGCATCTCGAACGATGTCCTGGTGTCGAGGTTACCTGTAGCCTCGTCGGCAAGCAACACAGCGGGATCGTTAACCAGCGCACGCGCTATAGCCACACGCTGCATCTGTCCTCCCGACATCTGGTTGGACTTATGTTCCAGTCTGTCGCCCAGACCTACAGCCTGCAGCGCCTTGACAGCTTTCTCGCGTCGCTCTTTGGCAGAAACTTCCGAGTTGTACATCAGCGGCAGCTCTACGTTCTCCACCGCTGTGGTCTTCGGCAGTAGGTTGTAGTTCTGGAACACGAAACCTATCTTCCTGTTACGCAGATGTGCTCGTTGTGTCTTCGACATAGTACGTACCGAGACGCCGTCGAGGAAGTATTCGCCGCTGGTAGGTGTGTCCAGACAACCCAGCTGGTTAAGCAGCGTTGACTTACCGGAGCCCGATGTTCCCTGTATGGTGACGAACTCGCCCTCGTAGATTTTGAACGATACGCCACGCAGCGCCTTTACCGTCTCGCTGCCCACCTGGAAGTAGCGCTTGACGTTCTGCAGTTCTATGACGACTTTCCTGTTTTCTTTCGCTTCTTCCATAACGGTTATTTCTTGTTATTGCTGTTGCTGTTGCCGTTGTTCTTGTTATTTCTTGGTTTGGGCATGAAAGGATTACTTTGTTTCTCTTCCTGCTCTTCACCGTTGCTTATGCTAAACTCTGTCAGCACCTCTGTTCCCTTGCCTATGCCGCTGACAATTTCTGTAACTACACCGTTTGTGGTACCCACTTCCACCTTGTGAGCCTTGAAGGTGTCGCCTTCTTTCGTCCACAGTTTGTGCTGTCCCTCGCAGTCCTCAATCTTCTGGTCCTCAGTGAGTATTGCCGGGTTCGGGGTGAAGCGAAGTGCTTTCGAAGATACTGTCATCACGTTGTTCTTCTCCATAGTGTATATGGTGACGTTAGCAGTAAGTCCGGGCTTCAGCTTTAGGTCGGCATTAGGTGCCGAGATAACCACCTCGTAGGTAACCACATTACTTGTTGTCGTAGCCTCTTGGCGCACCTGTGTCACACGACCCTCGAACTTGTCGTCGGGGAAGGCGTCAACGGTGAATGTTACGCGCTGTCCTTCCTTTACACCGCCGATGTCAGCCTCGTCGATGTCGGCAATAACACGCATATCGGTAAGGTCCTGCGCTATGACGAACAGTTCCGGAGTGTTGAATGACGATGCTACTGTCTGACCTTCTTCCACAGCTTTGTTAAGGACAACGCCGTCGATAGGTGAGGTGATGGTGGCGTAACCGAGATTAGTCTGTGCCTTCGCGACAGTCTGACGTGCTGATGCCACCTTCTCGCGCGCCTGGAAATATGTCAGTCGGGCGTTCTCGTAGTCGTGAGCACTTACAAGTCCTTTGTTGTACAGCGTCTGGTAGCGGTTGAAGTTTGCCTGCTGGAAGTCAAGGTTACTCTGTTCGCTGCTCAGGTTAGCCTTTGCTGCCGCGAGTTCGCTGGTAAGGTTCGTCTTGTCGAGTTCCGCAATGACTTGTCCTTTCTTCACTATGCTGTTGTAATCTACATAGAGATGAGCAACGATACCGCTGACCTGTGTACCTACGGTGACCGAGGTTACAGGTTCTATGGTTCCTGTGGCGGTGATGGTGGTGTGGACGTCACCCATCTGTACCTTTTCTGTTTCGAAGGTTACCTTCTCTTCCTTCTTTCCGCCGATGGCGAGCCACAATATCAGTATTACTACTACGGCTGCGCATATCGCTATCCAAAGTTTCTTATTTCCTTTCATCTTTATCTGTTGTTTTTATTTCTTTTCGTAATTTTCAGTGTTTATTGCTCCGTCCTGGTAGAATTCCAGCATGCTGATGTTGTATATGGCGAGGTATTTACTCTGCAGCTCCGTCTGTTGTGCGTTGAGCAGGTTATACTTGCCAGTCATCAGTTCTACGATGTTCTTCAGTCCTAATTCAAACTGTTCCGAAAGCAACTTGTAACTCTCTTCGTAGCTCTCACTGCTCACCTTTGCCGCCTTGTACTTGTCCTGGTTGTTGGTAGCTTCGAGCCAGTAATTCTCAATGTCTGAATATATTGCTGTTCTTTCGTTTTCCAGCGCTATTATTGAACTCTGTTTGTCCAACAGCGCCTTCCTTATAGCCGTTTTCGTACTTCTGTTATCGAAGATAGGTATGCTCAGCGACAGTCCTGCGCCCAGGTTAAAGTTAGTCTTCATCTGGTTTCCCCACTTGTCGTTTTTCATTGAAGTGGTATTGGTGATAGCGCTTGCATTGAAACTAAGTGTAGGCATGTGACCTGCTCGTGCTATCTTTATCTTCATATTACTGATGTCGATATCCGTTTCTGCCTTCTTTATCTCGGGACGCTGTTCCATAGCCGAAGCAAAAACCATATCCACGTTGGGTATCGCCCTTAGTGCCATCTCGTCGGTCATCTCCGGCGCTATGACGTCAAAGGGCTCGCTGTCGGCTATCTGGAGCAGCTCTTTAAGCTGTCTTTTGAAATTCTTCATCGTGCTCTCGGCGGCAACGACGTTATATTCGTCCTGTGCCCTTTGTGCTGTCAGTTGCGCAAGGTCTGCCTTGCTCATGTTTCCCACGTCGAGCATAGCCTGTCCGCGTTCTTCGTTCTTCTTGCTCTTTTCAAGACTTTCCTTCATTACTCCGATAGCCTCCTTGGAGTATAGTATCTGGATATACAGCTTTGTTATCTGCTCATACAGGTTATGTGCATATACAATGCTGTCGAGTTCTTGCGCTTTCTCGTTTAGTTTATACAGTTTTACGTTGTTCCAGTTTTTGTTTCCGTTCCATAATACCCAGTTGGAGTTAATGCCGTAGGAGCCGTTGTAATACACTTTGTCAATAGAACTTACAGCCTGACCGTTAGCAACGACAGAACTTCCGGAACCCGTCCAGGGACGGTAGGTGACGTTCTGTGATGTCGTTCCTGTCAACGACGGTAGCAGCGCTGATTTGTATTGCTTTACGTCCTCCTGATATTTCAGTTTGCTGATAACAGACTTCCTTATGTCGGTATTGTGTTGTAGTGCGTAGTCTATACATTCTTGTAGTGTCCACGTGTGCGCAAAGGCTGCAACAGACACGACGAAAAGTGAAACTATCGCAATAAATACTCTTTTCATATTTCTTCCTAAATTATTTTTCAAGCGACAAAATTAGTGATAAATTTATAATAATTGCGGAAGAAAAATGCAAAAGAAAATGAAATAATGATTTTTTAACTTTGTTATTTTGATAAGAACGTCAGCAGATCGGCTACTATATAGCTGCTTCCACCTACAAAAACGAAGTCGTCTTTGTCGGCGTCCTTGAGTGCTTTTATGTATGCATCCTTCACCGTAGTGAACACCTCTCCGTGAAGTTTCTGGGCTTTTGCCAATTCCGAAATTCTCTGTGCGGGAATGGCTCTGTGTGTTTCTGCCTGTGTCCAGTAGAATGTGGCGTCCTTAGGCAACATTCCTATTACGGTGCTAACGTCCTTGTCATCCACCATTCCGAAGACTATCCTCCGCGTTTTGCACCTCTCGGCGGCTATCTGCTTCGACAGATAGTTCCATCCTCCTACGTTGTGTCCTGTGTCGCATATTACCAAAGGCTCTTTCTGCAGCGTTTCCCAACGTCCTCTCAGTCCTGTCAACTCGCAGACGTTGGCGAGAGCCTCCCGTATCGTGTCCTTGCTGATGTTCATCTTCAGCGCATCTATAGCGCAGAGTATTGTTCTGAGGTTCTGCTTCTGGTAGTCGCCTTTAAGTTCAAAATCTATGGTGTCGTCGCACGCATAGTTCTCAGCGAATAGGATAGGGGCATTCTTCTCTGCAGCCTTCGCCAGGAATACAGGTTTCGTCTCTGTGGTACTTTCTCCTATTACTACGGGAACGTCTTGTTTTATTATACCGGCTTTCTCGCCTGCAATCTTTGCCAACGTGTCACCCAGGAATCCTGTGTGGTCAAAGGAGATATTGGTTATGACGGAGAGTAGTGGGGTTATGATATTTGTGCAGTCGAGTCTGCCTCCAAGTCCTACCTCTATGACGGCTATGTCAACGCCTTCGTCAGCAAAATATTTGAATGCTAAGGCTGTGGTGAGTTCAAAGAAAGAAGGGTGTAAAGGTTCAAAGAAAGAACGTTCTTTCTCAACGAAATCGACTACATATTCTTCGTTGATATTCAGTCCGTTAATGCGTATTCGTTCACTAAAGTCTATAAGGTGCGGTGAGGTGTATAGTCCCACCTTATATCCAGCTTTCTGCAGTGTAGCAGCGAGGGAGTGCGATACCGACCCTTTGCCGTTGGTTCCTGCTACGTGAATGGTTTTGAATTTCCTGTGCGGATGTCCGAAGTGCTCGTCAAGAGCGAGGGTGTTTTCGAGTCCCTCCTTATAAGCACCAGCACCAATCTTCTCAAAGACTGGTGTGGCGTTATATAGATATTCTATTGTCTCTTGGTATGTCATGAGAAATAGTTGCGGAATTTCTCAAAGATACTGCGTTTTGTGGCGTTGTCGCCCTTGAAGTTGTCGCTTGTACGCATCTGTTCAAGAGCCTCCTTTTCATTCTTTGCTAATGTCTTAGGCACATAAACGCTGATGTTTATTATCAGGTCGCCGACACCACGTCCGTAGCCCTGCACCACAGGGAGTCCTTTGCCCCTCAGTCGGAGGGTCTTTCCAGGCTGTGTTCCCGGCTCTATCTTTATGCGCACCTTAGTACCTTCTATAGTAGGTATCTCCACGTCGCCGCCGAGGGCTGCCGTCGGGAAGTCGAGCAGTAGGTTGTATATGACGTTATTCTCATCGCGGATAAAGGTGTCGTTAGGCTCCTCTTCTATATACAGCTTTATGCTACCGTTTGTTCCGTTGTGGTGTCCTGCGTTACCCTTTCCTGGTGCGTTGACAACCATTCCTCCTGCAACACCTGCGGGGATGTTTATCTCTACCACCTCTTCACCCTTGGTGACACCAGTTCCTCCACAGTGCTTACACTTGTTCTTTATTATCTTGCCCTCACCCTGACATGTAGGACAAACGCCCTGTGTCTGCATCATGCCGAAGATGCTCTGTGTGGTACGTGTTACCACACCGCTTCCGTGACATGTAGGACAGGTTTCTGCGCTGCTGCCGTTCTCTGCTCCTGTTCCGTGACAGTGCTGACAGGTAACATCCTTCTTTACCTTGAATTTTTTGGTGACACCCGTAGCAATCTCCTGCAGCGAGAGACGTACCTTCAGTCTCAGGTCGGAGCCTTGGTTGTGTTGTGGACGTGCGCCGCCACCGAAACCTCCACCGAAGCCTCCAGTGAAATCACCACCGAAGCCTCCGAAGCCTCCGTGACCGCCAAAGACATCGCCAAACATAGAGAAGATGTCGTCCATAGAGAAGCCACCGCCTCCGAAGCCTCCGAAGCCTCCCGCGTTAGGACCATTGAATCCGAACTGGTCGTACTGCTGACGTTTCTGCGGGTCGTGCAAAACGTCATAAGCCTCGGCAGCCTCCTTGAACTTCTCCTCAGCTTCTTTGCTTCCGGGATTCCTGTCGGGATGATATTTTATGGCTATCTTTCGATATGCCTTCTTTATTTCGTCTTCTGAGGCATTCTTGTTTACTCCGAGCACCTCATAGTAATCACGTTTTGCCATCTTATTATTAATTATGTATTATTGTCCTACAGCCACTTTAGCGTGACGTATCACCTTGTCATTGAGCATGTAGCCCGTCTGTACACAGTCGAGCACCTTTCCCTTTTTGTCGTCACCCATTCCCGGCACCATAGCGATAGCCTCGTGGTAATCGACGTCGAAGTCTTTGTCTTCAGTGTCTATCTTCTTTACTCCCAAGCCCTCGAGCACCTTCTGGAATTTCTGGTATATAAGCTCCATACCTTCCTTCAGCACCTGCGGGTCGTCGGTTTTCTCGCTGTTCTCTATGGCTCTCTCCATATCGTCTATGATGGGGAGTACTGCCTGTACCGCCCTCTCCGAACCGTTGAGGATAAGCTCTGCCTTCTCCTTGATGGTGCGCTTGCGGTAGTTGTCGAACTCTGCGACAGCCCTGAGATATTTGTCTTTCAGCTGTTCCAGTTCCGAGAGTTCCGGCTCTTCGGGAGTTTCCGATGTCTCCTGTTCCTCAGTAGCCTCTGTGGTTTTCTGCTCCTCAGCGGCTTCCTGAGTCTCTTCGTTATTTACTACTTCCTCCTCTTCTTCAATATTTATTTTCTTTTCTTCACTCATGGTCTTTAATAATTCTTTTGTCTTTCATGGTACAAAAATCGTGCCAAGATAAGCTCTACTCGTACATCTTCTCTTTCTGCTCCTTGATTGCAGCATCGTAGATGTAGTCGTCATACGACATCAGCTTGTCTATTGTCCCCTTTGGAGTAAGCTCGATGATTCTGTCTGCCACAGTATTTATGAACTCGTGGTCGTGTGAAGCAAAGAGGATGTTACCCTTGAACTGTATAAGGTTGTTGTTGAATGCCTGAATAGACTCCAGGTCGAGGTGGTTCGTAGGAGTGTCGAGGATAAGACAGTTAGCGTTCTTAAGCTGCATGCGGGCTATCATACAACGCATCTTCTCGCCTCCGGAGAGCACGTTGACCTTCTTCTCTACCTCTTCCTGCTTGAAGAGCATTCGTCCTAAGAATCCCTTCATCATCACTTCGTTGCCCGTTCCGTACTGTGAGAGCCAGTCAACGAGGTTCAGGTCGCTCTTGAAGAACTCGGTATTGTCGAGTGGGAGGTAGGCTGTCGTTATTGTAACGCCCCATTTGAAGGTACCTGCGTCAGCCTCTCTGTTGCCGTTGATAATCTCGAAGAGTGCTGTCATCGCCTTCGGGTTGTGTGACAGGAAGACAGTCTTCTGTCCTTTCTCTATGTTGAATGACACATTGTCGAAGAGTACTGTGCCGTCGGTATCTACAGCCTTCAGTCCTTCCACCTCGAGTATCTGGTTTCCTGGTTCGCGCTCCATCTGGAAGATTATTCCCGGATATTTACGTGTTGAAGGTGTTATCTCCTCAACATTAAGCTTTTCGAGCATCTTCTTGCGCGATGTTGTCTGCTTCGACTTTGCCACATTGGCAGAGAATCGTCTGATGAACTCCTCCAGCTGCTTACGCTTCTCTTCGGCTTTCATCTTCTGGTTTTGTGCCTGACGCAATGCTAACTGACTCGACTCGTACCAGAAGGAGTAGTTTCCTGCGAAGACGGTAACTTTTCCGAAGTCTATATCCACCGTCTGTGTTGAGACGGCGTCAAGGAAGTGACGGTCGTGACTTACCACGAGAACTGTCTGCTCAAGATTCGAGAGATACTCCTCGAGCCACTGAACGGTGTCGAGGTCAAGGTCGTTGGTAGGCTCGTCGAGCAACAGGTTGTCGGGGTGACCGAAGAGGGCTTTTGCAAGCATGACGCGCACCTTCTCGTTGTTCGACAGCTCTGCCATCATCTTCTGGTGCTGTTCTTCCTTTACTCCGAGGTTCTGCAACAGCTGTGCTGCCTCGCTCTCTGCTTCCCAGCCGTTCATCTCTGCAAATTTAAGCTCCAGCTCTGCCGCGAGGTTTCCGTCCTCGTCGGTCATCTCGGGCTTAGCATAAAGTTCTTCGCGCTGTTTCATGTTGTCCCACAGGGGTTTGTGTCCCATGAGTACTGTGTCTATGACACTGTAGTCGTCGAACTTAAAGTGGTCCTGCTCCAGTACGGAGAGTCTTTCTCCGGGAGCCAGTTCTACCGTTCCCTTGTTAGGCTCCAGCTCTCCGCTGATAGCCTTCAGCAGTGTAGATTTTCCTGCACCGTTGGCACCTATGATGCCGTATATGTTTCCACTTGTAAACTTGATGTTTACATCCTTGTAAAGCACTCTTTTGCCGAATTGAATCGCCAGATTGGTTACTGTAATCATCTTTATACCTTAATTATATATACTTTTATTTTGGGGTGCAAAGGTACGGTTTTTTTTTCAACTATGCAAATAAATCATACTCTCATAAGGTCGCTCATGACCATATCGCTGACAAAAAGCCCCTTGCGAGTAAGATGTAACCGATTGTCAGTAATCGCCAAAAGCCCGTTTTCAAGATGCATCTTTGCATCGCTGAGAAGCTGCTCGCGGAAGGGCAGGGTGGTGAGGTCTATGCCCTCGCGTGTACGAAGTCCCGTCATCACTCTGTCGTTGAAACGGGTATCTTTATCGATTATCTCTCTTTCTTCCACCACAGACAGTCCCTTCTCTATGCGTTGGCAGTATTCCTTCACGTCGGAGATGTTCCACCGGCGTTCCTTTCCGTCGTACGAGTGAGCTGCTGCCCCTAAACCAATGTACGCCGTCCCGTTCCAGTAGCTGCTGTTGTGTTGCGAGCGGTATCTCGGGCGTGCAAAGTTCGATATTTCGTAGTGCTCGTACCCTGCGGCTGTCAACTTCTCTATGAGCAGCTCGTACATCTGTCGCTCCACCTCTTCGTTAGCCGCCTCCAAACCCATATCGTACAGTGCGGTACCTTCCTCTATCATCAGACAGTAGGCTGAGATGTGTTCTACGTCGAGCATCAGGGCTGCCTCAATGTCCTTCGTCCAGTCCCCGATGGTCTCGTTCGGGAACCCGAACATCAGGTCAACGCTGATATTCCTTATTCCTGCGCTGCGCAGCAGTCTTACAGCCTCGGGAACCTGCTTGGAGGTGTGTCGTCTGTGTAGAAAACGCAACCTCTCGTCGTCGAAGGTCTGGGCACCCATAGACACCCTGTTTACGGGGAGTCCCGACAGGGCGTCGGCATACTCTTCGGTAATGTCGTCGGGATTACATTCTATGGTTATCTCTTTAGCCCCCTTCGGCAGGACGTCGAGGAGCTGTCGCAGCTGCGGCACCTCCAACTGACTGGGTGTTCCGCCACCTATATATATAGTATCTACGGACTCTTTCAGCGACTCCTTGTACTTCTGCCACTCGTGACAAACGGCATCGACATACCTCTGACGCATCTCGTGGTGCGTCGTGGAGTAGAATCCGCAGTATATGCAGCGACTCTTACAGAAGGGAATATGTATGTAAATGCCTGCCATTTGGGTGCGAAAGTACTAATTTTTTTTAATTAATGAAAGAAATGTTTGGTCATTTCGTCAAAAATACCTACTTTAGTGCCCCGAAATCGGAATCTATTAACAACCTAAATCATATCGATATGAAAATTTACCAAACTAACGAGATTAAGAACATTGCCTTGCTTGGCAGTGCGGGTAGCGGCAAGACCACCCTTGCCGAGAGTATGCTTTTTGAAAGTGGCGTTATTAAGCGTCGTGGTTCAGTAGAAGCAAAGAACACCGTAAGCGACTATTTCCCTGTAGAGCAGGAGTACGGTTACTCTGTCTTTTCTACTGTTTTTAATGTGGAGTGGAACAACAAGAAGCTTAATATCATAGACTGTCCGGGAAGCGACGACTTCGTTGGCGGCGCTATCACAGCTCTCAACGTTACCGACCAGGCACTCGTTCTTATCAATGGTCAGTATGGTCCCGAGGTAGGTACACAGAACATCTTCCGTTATACAGAGAAACTCAGCAAGCCTGTTATCTTCCTTGTAAACCAGCTCGACCGAGAGAACTGCGATTTCGACTCTATACTTAACCAGATGCGCGAAATCTACGGTCAGAAGTGCGTTCCTGTACAGTATCCTATCGAGACAGGTCCTAACTTCAACGCTGTCATCGACGTACTCCTTATGAAGAAATACTCTTGGAAACCGGAAGGTGGCGCTCCTATCATCGAGGAGATTCCTGACGACCAGAAAGAGAAGGCTATGGAGCTTCACAAGGCTCTCGTTGAGGCTGCTGCCGAGAACGACGAGGCTCTTATGGAGAAGTTCTTCGAGGAAGAGACACTTACAGAGGACGAGATGCGTGAGGGTATCCGCAAGGGTCTTGTAACACGTAGCATCTTCCCAGTATTCTGCGTTTGTGGTGGACGTTCTATGGGTGTTCGCCGTCTTATGGAGTTCCTCGGCAACGTCGTTCCTTTCGTTAGCGATATGCCAAAGGTTCACAACACTCGTGGCGAGGAAGTTGCTGCCGACAGCACAGCACCTACAAGTGTTTACTTCTTCAAGACCAGCGTAGAGCCACACATCGGCGAAGTTTCTTACTTCAAGGTTATGAGCGGTGCCATCAAGAACGGTGACGACCTCAGCAATGCTGACCGCGGTTCTAAGGAGCGCATCACGGCACTTTACGTTTGTGCTGGTGCTAACCGTCAGCCCGTTGACCAGCTCAACGCAGGCGATATCGGCTGTACCGTAAAACTAAAGGACGTCAAGACAGGCAATACCCTTAACGCAAAAGATGCAGAGAGCAGATTCGACTTCATTAAATATCCTAACTCTAAGTACTCTCGTGCGGTGAAGGCTGTTAACGAGAGCGACACAGAGAAGATGATGGCTGCACTCACAAAGATGCGTCAGGAAGATCCTACGTGGGTTGTAGAGCAGTCTAAAGAGCTCAAGCAGATCATCGTTCACGGACAGGGCGAGTTCCACCTCCGCACACTAAAGTGGCGTATGGAGAACAACGAGAAGATAGCCATCAAGTATCTGGAGCCGAAGATTCCTTATCGTGAGACTATCACAAAGATGGCGCGTGCCGACTACCGTCACAAGAAACAGTCTGGTGGTGCCGGACAGTTCGGCGAGGTACACCTCATCGTAGAACCTTACGCAGAAGGAATGCCAGACCCAACCGTTTACAAGTTCAACGGTCAGGAGTTCAAGATGAACATCAAGGGCAAGGAAGAGATAGACCTCGAGTGGGGCGGAAAGCTCGTATTTATCAACTCTGTCGTTGGTGGTGCTATCGATGCACGCTTCATGCCGGCAATCCTCAAGGGCGTTATGGAACGTATGGAGCAGGGACCTCTGACAGGCTCTTATGCTCGCGACGTTCGCGTCATTGTTTACGATGGTAAGATGCACCCAGTTGACTCTAACGAGCTCTCATTCATGCTCGCAGCACGTCACGCCTTCTCTGATGCTTTCAAGGCTGCAGGTCCAAAGATTCTCGAGCCTATCTACGACCTCGAGGTCTTCGTGCCAAGCGACTACATGGGTGATGTAATGAGTGACCTCCAGGGACGTCGTGCCCTCATCATGGGTATGGACAGCGAGGCTGGTTACCAGAAGCTCTCAGCAAAGATTCCTCTCAAGGAACTCTCTAACTACAGCATCTCACTGAGCTCACTCACCGGCGGTCGTGCATCCTTCACTACTAAGTTCTCAAGCTACGAACTCGTTCCAACCGACGTACAGACAGAACTTATCAAGGAACACGAAGCAGAAGCAAAAGAAGAGGAATAATCCTCACGCTAATCATAAAAACCTCTCCAACCGGAGAGGTTTTTTTATTCTCCCTCCTATAATTTCTTTAAATTTGACCATTTTTATGCTACAAACCTTGCATAATCCAAAAGAAATTAGTATCTTTGCATAAGTAAGGCGATGCATTGAAATGTTGAGGCTCAGCAGCCCCAGAAAGTAGTTTCCAAATGAGTTTCAACGCCTGAAACCCTTGGTTTCACCGCCCGAAACTGTTAGTTTCACCGTCCGAAACTACTAACTTCAAACAAGGACACACATAGTTTCTAATGTCACTGTTGTCACACATTTGTCACTTGTAAATGCTTTATACATAACAAGTTTGACAAAAGTGACAAAAGTGATATCAAAAATAAAAAGTTTACGTGTGCGCGTGCGTGCGCGAACTTATCCTAAATACTTCATGAGGATTTTGGCGTTTCCGCTGTCGTGAAGTTTGCTGATGCTCTTTTCACGAATTCTCTGTTGTAGCCATCACTTTCCCTCAGAAATCCCTAATCAGATACTGCGGCTTTTGTCATATTTTTGGTGATTTTGAAGATTTTTTGTTATTTTTCTTGTAAGTTCGAGAAATAATCCATATATTTGCAGCGGAAAGTGTTAAATTGATTATTAACCTAATGAAAAAAAATACGGATTATGAAGACAATGAAATTCTATGCAATGATGTTCATCGTAGCAGCGATGTCTTTTGGCTTGGCAGCATGTGGCGATGATGACAAAACGACTAACGGTGGCGGCAACGGTGGCGGTGAGACTTCTTACGACTACGTTGGCGATTGGATAATATTTGACCAGCAGGACGGATTTGGCTATGTTGAGCTTACTGTAAATACTTGGAAGAATGTTGAGTATCATGTAAGAGATAACGTAGTCAGAAAGAGTATCCATAGTGGTGATCTCACGGTGGAAGGCAACCGCATTCATATTGGTGGCAGTGCTCCATTCTCCAACGCTTCATATGCTATCAGTGGCAACACGATGAGGATTTCGTACTCTGTTGACGGAGAGGGTCAGTCGATGCAGTTGAAGCGCGTTAGCTCTACTGACGATGCTGCTAAGATTGCAGCCTGGGAGGCTATGTATCAGGCTTCGCAGCGTCAATAGTTGACTGTTGACGGAGGGTAATAAAAAGAGCGTCGGATGCATTACTGCGTCCGGCGTTCCTTTTTTATGTCTTATTGACGAATTTATCCTAAGTATTTCAAACATGACAGGGGACAGGTGAGTGACATCTCTTTATTGAGTTTCTTAAACGAAGACAATACCATAGAACTGGCTTAACGGTATTCGAAGTGTTGATCCTCATCCGACGGCATCTTGAATGACGAGGCCTGCCAACATAAAGCCGGAGATGGCGGTGATAAATGTATTGTAATACTATCCGAGGTATTTCATGAGGATTTTGGCATTTCCGCTGTCGCGAAGTTTGCTGATACTCTTTTCGCGAATCTGACGAACACGCTCGCGGGTGAGGTTCAGCTTGTCGCCAATTTCCTCGAGACCCATCTCGGGTTCACCGATGCCGAAACATGCCTTGATGATAACGAGCTCACGGTCACGGAGTACCTTGCGGAGCACGTTGTCGAGTTCCTGTGCCATACTCTCATGATCTACCTGACGGTCTGCACGAGAATCGTCGCCGGAAGGCATCACGTCGAGCATACAGTTGTCTTCGCCATCCTGGAAGGGGGCGTCAATGCTGATATGATGTCCGTCGGCAGCAAGGCTCTGTCCAATCTTGTCCTCGTCGATGTTTGTTGCTTCAGAAAGCTCTGATACTGAGGGATGACGCTGGTTCTCCTGCTCGAAACGGTTAATCTCGTGATTAATCTTGTTGAGTGAACCAACCTGGTTAAGGGGCAGGCGAACAATTCTGCTCTGCTCGGCTATAGCCTGGAGAATACTCTGACGAATCCACCATACGGCATAGGAGATGAACTTAAATCCACGTGTCTCATCAAACTTCTGTGCTGCCTTGATAAGTCCGATGTTTCCTTCATCAATGAGGTCGGTGAGGGTAAGACCCTGATGCTGGTACTGCTTGGCAACACTGACAACGAAACGAAGATTGGCAGTTACGAGTTTGTCCTTTGCGCGTTCTCCTTCGGGACCACCTTTTTTTATTTTCTGCGCGAGTTCAATTTCCTCGTCAATAGAAATAAGTGGTGCACGACCAATCTCAACAAGATACTTGTCGAGCGCTTCGCTGGAGCGGTTTGTGATACTTTTCTGAATTTTTAATTGTCTCATCTTTCCCTTAATAACAATTGTTAATAGGCTGAATATCAGTCAAATAATACTTATTTTACATGCAAAAGTGGTGCAAAGTTACTTAAAATTCCAATACGTTGTTATTCCGAAGCCTTGTTTTTTAACAACTTTAACATTATTATATATAATAGTTGTGATGTAGAAAACAATCTTTTAATGATTTTATTGCATAAATAAAAACAAAAATTTGCTATTATGACTACTTTTTTATAACTTTGCACCCGTTATTGAAAAAACGTAGAAAGCATTAATTCGTAAGTATATGAATATCAGTTATAAATGGTTGAAGGAATACGTTGACTTCGAACTGTCGCCACAGGAGGTTTGTGATGCCCTGACGTCAGAAGGACTCGAGGTGGATGCCTTGGAGGAGGTTCAGAGCATACGTGGTGGTTTAAAGGGTTTGTATGTAGGTAAGGTGCTTACATGCGAGCAGCATCCTGACTCGGACCATCTGCACGTTACAACAGTGGACTTGGGACGCGAGACACCATCGCAGATAGTATGTGGCGCTCCTAACGTGGTTGCAGGACAGAAAGTTATTGTTGCCGACTTAGGATGTGTATTGTACGACGGCGACAAGGAGTTCCAGATAAAGAAGTCGAAACTGCGTGGAGTAGAGAGTTTCGGAATGATTTGTGCAGAAGACGAGATTGGTGTCGGCACAAGTCACGACGGTATCATCGTACTCCCCGAGGATGCTCCCGTAGGACAGCCTGCAGCAGAGTATTATAATCTTGAGAGCGACTGGCTCATAGAGGTAGATATCACAGCAAACCGTGCTGACGCTCTGTCGCACTGGGGTGTTGCCCGCGACCTCTATGCCTGGCTGAAACAGAACGGCTACAAGACGAGTCTCCATCGTCCTTCATGCGATGCGTTCCAGGTAGATAACGAAGAGTTGCCTGTAGATGTAGAGATTGTAAACAACGAGGCTTGCAAGCGCTATGCTTGCGTAAGCATTACAGGCTGCGACGTAAAGGAGAGTCCTGAATGGTTGAAGACCAAACTCAACACTATCGGTTTGCGTCCGATAAACAATATCGTTGATATTACAAACTACATTATGATGGCATACGGTCAGCCGCTACACTGCTTTGATGCCGATATGGTTAAAGGTCATAAGATTGTGGTAAAGACGATGCCCGAGGGAACACCTTTCGTAACTCTCGATGGAGAAGAGCATAAGCTGTCGGAGCGTGACCTCGCTATATGTAACGCCGAAGAGCCTATGTGTATAGCTGGTGTGTTTGGCGGAAAGGGTAGCGGTACATACGATACAACCCGCAACGTGGTTCTCGAGAGTGCTTACTTCCACCCAACATGGATTCGCAAGAGTGCACGTCGTCACGGACTGAGCACCGATGCCAGCTTCCGCTTTGAGCGTGGTATCGATCCGAACGGAGTAATATACGCTCTGAAACAGGCTGCAATACTTTGTAAGGAACTGGCTGGCGGCAAGGTGTCGATGCAGATAAAAGATGTTTATCCTAATCCGCTTCCTGACTTCAAGGTTTCGTTGAAATACGACTATGTAAATTCACTGATAGGCAAGGAGTTGCCGGTAGAGACAATTCGCAATATCGTAACCTCACTTGACATGAAGATAGAACGTGAGGATGCTGAAGGACTTGAGCTGCTTGTTCCTGCTTTCAGAGTTGATGTTCAGCGCCCTTGTGACGTTGTTGAGGACATCCTTCGCGTATATGGATATAATAATGTGGAGATTCCTACACAACTGAAGTCTTCGCTGGTTGACAAGAGCGACGTTGATGTAAGTCATCAGTTGGAGAACCTTGTAGGCGAACAGCTTGTAGGTGCCGGCTTCAATGAGATTCTCAATAACTCGTTGACAAAAGAGGCTTACTACAAAGAGTTGAATCATTATAAGGAGGAGAATGTTGTACGCATAATGAATCCGCTGTCAAGCGACCTCAATGTTATGCGACAGTCTATACTCTTCGGAGGTCTTGAGAGTATTGCCCACAATGCTAATCGTAAGAACCCGAACCTGAAATTCTTTGAATTCGGAAATACCTATATCTATAGTCCAGAGCGCAAAGACGACGAGAATCCGATGAATGCCTATAAGGAAGAGACACATCTTGGTCTTTGGGTAACAGGAAAACGAATCACAGGCTCGTGGATACATCCTGATGAACAGAGCTCGTTCTATGAACTGAAGGCATATGTGATGAATATCCTCAGTCGTGTAGGACTGCAGATGGGAACAGTCGTCTTCAAGGATGGCGACAACAACATATTCTCGAAGTCTATCGCCGTTGAGACACGTGGCGGAAAACTTCTGGTCGAGATGGGCGTTGTAAGCAAGAAACTGCAACACCAGGCAGGAATAGACAATGAGGTATTCTTTGCCGACGTAAACTGGACGCAACTGATGAAGGCTGTGAGAAAGTCTAAGGTGCTTTACAAGGAAGTTAGCAAATATCCTTCGGTAAGTCGCGACCTCGCACTCCTCATAGACAAGCAGGTAGAGTTTGCGCAGGTAGAGCAGATAGCTTATCAGTGTGAGAAGAAGCTGCTGAAGAATGTAGAGCTCTTCGACGTTTACGAAGGAAAGAACCTGCCGGAAGGCAAGAAGAGCTACGCTGTTAACTTCATACTGCAAGACGAACAGCACACACTTAACGACAAGCAGATAGATGCTATTATGCAGAAGATTATTGCCCAGTTGAAGAAACAGCTCAATGCCGAGCTTCGTTAATTATGCATTATGAATTATTAATTATGAATTAAATAATATGGGAAGAGCATTTGAATATCGTAAAGCTGCAAAGCTGAAGAGATGGGGACACATGGCTAAAACCTTCACGAAGATAGGTAAGCAGATAGCCATAGCAGTAAAGGCTGGCGGTCCCGATCCAGACATGAATCCAACACTCCGTGCAATCATCGCTAACGCAAAGCGCGAGAATATGCCTAAGGACAACATCGAGCGCGCTATCAAGAATGCGATGGGTAAAGACCAAAGCGATTATAAGGAAGTAACCTACGAGGGATATGGTCCTCACGGAATAGCTGTCTTTGTTGACACTTTGACCGACAACACCACACGTACTGTAGGTGACGTGCGTTCGGTGTTTAATAAGTTTAACGGAAACCTTGGTACACAGGGCTCTTTAGCGTTCCTCTTCGACCACAAGAGTGTCTTTACCTTCAAGAAGAAGGACGGACTGGATATGGATGAGCTGATTCTTGACCTCATAGACTACGGAGTAGAAGACGAGTTTGACGAGGATGAGGAGGAGAACTCAATAACCATCTACGGTGATCCTAAGAGTTTCGGAGAAATACAGAAACACCTTGAGGAGAATGGTTTCGAGGTGACAGGAGCAGAGTTTACATATATTCCTAACGACCTGAAGGACGTTACTCCTGAGCAGCGCGAGACTATCGACAAGATGGTCGAGAAACTTGAAGACTTCGACGATGTGCAGACTGTTTACACAAACATGAAGCCTGAAATCTAAAGAGACGATATCTTTTAGAATTACTTATAGTCTTTGGACGTGAATGTGCGTTCGAAGACTATTTTGTTTTTGTCCTTCAAAGAGTGGTAGATGTAGCTGAAGGAGATGTTATTCTCCTTATACATATTTAAATTAGTAGCGTTACGAAGTCCTTCTATCATCTTCTGGCCAACTTGCTTCTTCTGTTCCTCGGTAAATGTGGTGTCGAGGATGCCCGACAAAGTATAGTGATAGCACACCGTCTTATTGCTGCTGTCGTATGTCATACTGTCGTTGACAATGTTGTCGCCAACCGTAACGGGACAGTTTTTACGGGTGTAATCTTCAGCTTCACGTGCCAGACGCTTGTCAATACTTTCCTGACAAGAAACAAGCGCAAAGAGCGCAAAGAGTATAATGTGAGTCTTCTTCATGGATGCAAAATTAAAGAAAAAATGCGGAAAATAGCAAAAAAATGATAATTATTATCGAATAAAATGGATTTTTTTGTATTTTTGCACTTTAAAAAAAGATATAATACTATAATGCAACATATAAGAAACTTTTGTATCATTGCTCACATAGACCACGGAAAGTCAACTCTTGCCGACAGATTGTTGGAGCATACGAAGACCATTCAGGTTACTGAAGGGCAGATGCTTGACGATATGGACCTTGAGAAGGAGCGCGGCATAACGATTAAGAGTCACGCTATCCAGATGGAGTATGAATACGAAGGAGAAAAATATATACTGAACCTCATTGACACCCCGGGACACGTGGACTTCTCCTACGAGGTGTCGCGTTCTATCGCAGCTTGCGAAGGAGCGCTGCTCGTCGTTGATGCCACACAGGGTGTGCAGGCACAGACGATATCAAACCTCTATATGGCGATAGATCATGACCTGGAGATAATACCCGTTATCAACAAGATTGATATGCCCAGCGCTATGCCCGACGAGGTAGAAGATGAAATAGTAGAGCTTATTGGCTGCGATAGGAAGGACATTATTCGTGCCAGCGGAAAGACGGGTGAAGGTGTTGAGGACATTCTTCGTGCTGTAGTAGAGCGCATACCTCATCCGCAGGGCGACCCTGAAGCACCTCTACAGGCATTGATTTTCGACTCGGTGTTCAACTCATTTAGAGGAATCATTGCATATTTCAAGATTGAGAACGGAACTATTCGCAAGGGCGACAAAGTGAAATTCTTTAATACTGGAATGGAATATGATGCCGACGAGATAGGCGTCCTGAAGATGGACATGATACCTCGTCAACAGTTGTCAACAGGTGACGTTGGATATATTATAAGTGGTATAAAAGACTCCAAGGAAGTGAAGGTGGGAGATACTATCACCCACGTAGCTACTCCTTGTTCAAAGGCGATAGAAGGATTCCAGGAAGTGAAGCCGATGGTCTTCGCTGGCGTTTATCCTATTGATCCAACAGACTACGAGAACCTGCGAGCATCGTTAGAGAAACTGCAACTGAATGACGCGTCATTAACGTTCTCGCCGGAGTCGTCTGTCGCCTTAGGCTTCGGATTCAGATGCGGATTCCTGGGATTGCTGCATATGGAGATTGTGCAGGAACGTCTTGACAGAGAGTTCGATATGGATGTCATTACTACTGTGCCTAACGTGTCGTATATGGTTTACGACAAGCAGGGTGCGGAAAAAGAAGTCCATAACCCCAGCGGACTGCCAGACCAGACCATGATAGACCACATAGAAGAACCGTATATCCGTGCATCGATAATTACTGATGCCAACTTCATTGGTCCAATCATGAAGCTTTGTCTCGACAAACGCGGAGAACTAATAAAACAGGAATATGTTAGCGGAAATCGTGTGGAGCTGCACTTCATGCTGCCACTTGGAGAGATAGTCATCGACTTCTACGACAAGTTGAAGAGTATATCAAAGGGCTATGCTTCATTTGATTACCATATAGACTGTTTCCGTCCGTCGAAACTTATAAAGTTGGACATCCTGCTCAACGGAGAACCCGTTGACGCACTATCTACGCTGACGCATGTAGATAATGCCGTTACCTTCGGAAGAAGGATGTGTGAGAAACTGAAAGAACTGATACCAAGACAGCAGTTTGACATAGCTATACAGGCTGCTATCGGTGCAAAGATAATAGCACGCGAGACAGTTAAGCAAGTCCGCAAGGACGTTACTGCAAAATGCTATGGTGGCGACGTGAGTCGAAAACGTAAACTTCTCGAGAAGCAAAAGCGCGGAAAGAAACGTATGAAACAAATAGGTAACGTTGAGGTGCCGCAGAAGGCATTCCTCGCTGTGCTGAAGCTTGACTAAAAATGAAATCTTAATCTTAAATCCTACCTAAAACAAATGAAAGAACCGGCAACAACGACACGTGATGTGGCAAGAGAGCTCGCAAGAAAGTACAGTACGATGACTCACGACGAGTTAGACGTATTGGAGAGCGTCCTCGTTCCTATGAAGTATCGTAAAGGAGACATGATACTCAGCGAGGGAGAACAGTGTATGAGTATAATGTACATTGAGAAGGGACTTGTGAGACAATTCTATTTCAAGAATGGTAAAGAGGTAACAGAACATATGGCCAATGAAGGCAATATTGTGATGTGCATAGAGAGCCTCTTCAAGGAAGAACCCACATATCTTCAGGTGGAAGCTTTAGAGCCGACAGTTATCTATCACCTCCCGAAGAAGCGTCTCGAAGAGGTGGCACTACATAATGTAAATATACAGATTCTATATAGAAAGATTCTTGAGGAGTCGCTGATACAGTCGCAGATACATGCTGACCTTGTACGCTTCGAGACTGCCGAGAACAGATATCGCAGAATGTTGAAACTCTCACCTCAGGTAGCATTACGAGCTCCTCTGCTTTATATAGCCAGCTATCTGCAGATGACTCCCGAAACGCTGAGTAGAGTAAGGTCAACAACAGTCCTATAGCAAATTACAAGGTTAAGAGTTGTTAAATATTTAGTGAATAGTGAAAATCTTTGTCCGAGGATTCTCGCTATTCACTATTTTTTAGTACCTTTGCACCCGCTTTTTAGCACAATATCAATTATTTATCAACATTTAAAAGTATGAACAAATACGAAACCGTTTTCATTTTGACTCCCGTTTTGTCTGATGAGCAGACAAAGGAAACGGTCGCTAAATTCAAGAAGATTCTCACCGATAAGGGTGCAGAGATTGTGAATGAAGAGGCCTGGGGATTGAAGAAACTGGCTTACCAGATTGAGAAGAAAACTTCAGGTTTCTACTACCTGATGGAGTTCAATGCTGAGCCAGAAGTGATTAGTACTATTGAAACAGCTTTCCGTCGTGACGAGAAAGTTATCCGTTTCATGACTGTTAAACTCGACAAGTATGCTGCACTGTATGCTGAGAAGCGTCGTGCTCGTCTTGGTAAAAAAGTGGAGGCTTAAATCATGGCAGAACAATCAGAAATCCGTTATTTGACAGCTCCTTCTATTGATACAAAGAAGAAGAAGTATTGCCGTTTCAAGAAGAGTGGCATTAAGTATATCGACTACAAGGATCCTGAGTTCCTGAAGAAGTTCCTTAACGAGCAGGGTAAGATTCTTCCACGTCGTATCACTGGAACATCACTGAAGTATCAGCGCCGTGTAGCACAGGCTGTTAAGCGTGCTCGCCAGATCGCTCTGCTTCCATACGTAACCGACTTGATGAAATAAAAGAAAGGAGAATTTATCATGGAGATTATATTGAAAGAAGATATTATCGGTCTGGGATACAAGAACGATATCGTGAATGTTAAGAGCGGTTATGGACGTAACTACCTCATCCCACAGGGTAAAGGTGTTATCGCTTCAGAGAGCGCTAAGAAAGTATTGGCAGAGAACCTTCGTCAGCAGGCTCACAAGCTTGCAGCACTCAAGGCTGCTGCTGAGGATAAGGCAAAGGCACTCGAGGGCGTTGCTCTCGAAATTGCTGCACGCGTTTCTGCAACAGGTCAGCTTTACGGTTCTGTAGGCGCTGCAGCTGTTGCTACAGCACTCGCTGAGAAGGGTATTGAGGTAGATCGTAAGATCATCACAATGCACGAAGCTAAGGTAGTTGGTGACTACGAGGCAACAGTACACTACCACAAAGAGGTAGAGGTAAAGGTTCCTGTAAAGGTAGTTGCTGCTAATGCTCCAGTTGCTAAGGAAGAAACTCCAGCAGTTAAGGAAGAGGCAGCTCCAGCTCCAGCAGTTGAAGAGGCTCCAGCAGTAGAGACTGAGGAAGCTCCAGCAGAAGCATAAGTTTAACACTGTAAAGCAGTTTTAAATAGGAAATCCCGACAGTCATCATAGGCGGTCGGGATTTTTAAGTTTTTTCGTATGAAGATTACAAAGAACAATTTTTTAGCAGGTTTTTCCACTATTGTAGTTATATTGGCATTAGGACGATGTGTAAGTACGAAGCTATCTTCTTCTGATGTTGCCAAGACAGATGCTGACAGCACCGTTGTTGACAGTATAGACGAGGCTGCTCCAAAGATTGTAGCCGAGAACATCAAGAAGCCGATACGATATAATCGTATTCTTAGTGTTCCCTCATTTAAAGAAACTTTCCCAGACAGCCAGTCTGTTCAGGAAGTTGCTGCACATAAGTGGGGAGTGAAGCCTGTTGCTAATCGTCAGGATGCAGAGAAACGCAAGAAGGAATTGGTATATATAGAGTCGAATCCGTATTATCATGTTGACAAGATGTCTCGCAGTATTCCTTATCTCGTGCCTCGTGCTGCTATTCTCCTTAACGATATAGGTCGTTCTTTCCTTGATAGTCTTTATATGAAAGGTGTTCCTTTTCATCTTCCTATCGTAACCAGCGTGTTGCGTACAAAGGAAGATGTTGTAAAGTTACGCGGCTATAACGGTAATGCTACAGAGAACTCATGTCACCTTTACGGTACGACGTTCGATATATGTTATAACCGCTACAAAACAGTTTCCGCCCCCGATGAACAGAGGCGGAAAGTACAGAATGATACGTTGAAGTGGGTTCTCAGTGAGGTGTTACGCGATATGCGTAATAATAATCGCTGCTATATTAAGTATGAAGTAAAGCAGGGATGTTTCCACATCACCGTTCGTTAATAGTCTTCTTCATCGACGATGTCGGCATCTTCAAGTCCTAAAGCATCAGGATCTTCGTCGAAAGTAGTGCGATAACTTTCTTCGGTGAGTTTGTCCTCATCGTAGTCGTCGTCATCGTCATCGTGGTTGTTGTAGTCGTCAACAACATCTACTTCGTCATCCTCAACATCCTCGTTTTCTTCAAAGTCTTCATCGCCGAACTTCATACGTGGTTTCTCCTGGACAGGTTTAAGTTTTGCGAAGATAGCCTCAACCCATGTACCTTTAGGTATTTCCAATAATTCGAAACCGTCGTTGAGTTTCTTCTCACACATACCGCCTTTTTTGTGGAGACGATCCTTGGGAAGGGTAGTGGTGCTGATGTCGAAACCACTCTGTATGATGTCTTGAATACTCTGTGAAAGACTGTCCCATCCTCCACCGAAGTTTCTGTCTATAACCTCAAGGAGTTTTGTCGCTGAGATATGACGTATGTTCTCATAGGTTAGGTCGGTAACGCGCATAATTGCTTTTTTCTTAATAGCTATACGCATCTTTGTGTTTTCGTCGAGTCGCAGCTGACCTACCTTAAAGTCACGTGCTTCATATTTCTTGAATACCTCAGGCTTTTCTATCTTTATCTCTTCTATTTCGAAAGCGCTTTTTATGATGTCGAGGTAATGACGTGCATTATCCTTCAAGTCACTTTCTTTCTCCGCCATCTCCCACATACGGAAGACGTCGTTCTCCTGAACATCCCAAACGTTGCTTTTGTTAAGGGTCTTTAGTGTAATCCCTTTTTTATTGGTATTAGTCTTAGCCATAATATATCTTGTTATCTTGTTATTTTAAAATTATCTCTGTTATATAAATCGCGATGCATTTCGCGGTAGTAGTTCTGCTTGTCTATATCAATCTCGGACGTTATCACCATCTCCCTGTTGGCTTCAGCCTCTATAAGTGGTATCCCTCTTGAGTCGATGATAGCAGACATTCCGCTATATGAACACATCTTGTCTTTGCCTACTCTGTTGCACGCCACAACATGACATTGATTTTCTATTGCGCGGGCTCTTATCAGTGTCTGCCACGCATATTGGCGCGACTCGGGCCAGTTGGCTACTATTATTATAGCGTCATAGTCCTCCTGATAGCGCAACCATACGGGGAAACGGAGGTCGTAGCAGATAGCAAGCAGGAAGTGTAACCCTCGGAACTCTACTACTACACGTTTTTCTCCACCGTCATAGTACTTATCTTCGCCACTATATCCGAATAGATGGCGCTTGTCGTATGTAGTGATGTCGCCCTCTGGCTTTACAAAGTATATTCTATTACGCGATTTTCCTTCTTCATCGTTAACGCAAAGACTGCCACAGATGGCAGCATTGTATTTCTTTGCTGTTGCTTTCATCCAGTTGATAGTATCGTTCTGGTCGATGCTCACAGCCTGGTCTGTAACGAATCCGGTATTCCACATCTCGGGGAGTACATAGATGTCAGACGCTGGTGCCTTATCAATCAATGCCTCCACACATTTGATATTATCCTTTGGCGACATCCAGGCTATGTCAGTTTGTACAACGGTAACTATCATATCTGTCTGCAAAGATACGGCAATATATTTTATTTGCAAGTTTTTCTACAAGTTTTTTTGTTACATGCGATATATTTTTTAATTTTGCATTTAGAATTATGGCACAACCGTTAGCAGAAAGAATGCGGCCCAAGACCCTCGACGAGTATATTGGTCAGAAACATTTGGTGGGTGAAGGGTGTGTTCTGCGTCAGATGATTGACTCAGGACATATATCCTCTTTTATCCTTTGGGGACCTCCGGGCGTGGGTAAGACTACGTTGGCGCAGATTATAGCAAACAAGTTAGACACTCCTTTCTATACCCTTAGTGCTGTAACCAGCGGTGTCAAGGACGTTCGTGACATTATAGAGAAAGCGTCAAAGGGACGATTCTTTAATGAGCGTTCGCCGATATTGTTTATTGATGAGATTCATCGTTTCAGCAAGTCGCAGCAAGACTCACTCCTTGGTGCTGTAGAAAAGGGAACAGTAACCCTTATTGGTGCCACAACTGAGAACCCTTCGTTTGAAGTTATTCGTCCACTACTTTCCAGATGTCAGCTTTATGTGTTGAAGTCGCTTGACAAAGAAGACCTCCTGGAACTCCTGAACCGCGCTGTTACGAGCGATGCGGAGTTGTCGCAGCGTAATATAGAGCTAAAGGAAACGGATGCTCTTTTGCGTTACAGCGGAGGTGATGCGCGAAAGTTGCTTAACATCCTTGAGCTTGTCGTAGGTTCCGAGAGTGGTGATAAAGTTGTAATCACGGACGAGAAGGTAGCGAGTCGTCTGCAACAGAACCCGTTGGCATATGATAAAGACGGAGAGATGCACTACGATATCATATCTGCCTTTATCAAGAGTATTCGCGGTAGCGACCCTGATGCTGCCCTATACTGGATGGCGCGGATGATAGAGGGTGGGGAAGACCCTCAGTTCATAGCTCGACGAATGATTATCAGCGCCTCCGAAGATATTGGTCTTGCAAACCCCAACGCTTTGCTTCTTGCTAATGCAGCCTTCGATGCCGTCATGAAGATAGGATGGCCTGAAGGAAGAATACCTTTGGCAGAGTGTGCAGTATATCTTGCGACAAGTCCTAAGAGTAACAGTGCATATATGGGTATCGGGAGTGCTCTCGAAGAAGTGCGTCGTTCCGGAAATCTTCCCGTTCCTTTGCATCTGCGTAATGCTCCCACAGACTTGATGAAGGAGCTTGGGTATAGTGATGGTTATAAGTATGCCCACGATTATCCCGGGAACTTCGTCGTTCAGCAGTATCTGCCCGATGCTATAAAAGACAAACAGTTCTGGTATGCACAACATACGCCGGCAGAGGAGAAACTCTACCAGCGTATGCAGCAATGTTGGGGAAAGGACTATGCTTCGAAGTAGTCTTCGAGTTCCTTCTCGGCACTTCCCTTTTCGTTAGTAATATCGCGTATTATCTTACCTTGTTCAAGTAGAGCTATTCGTGTGCTTATCTCCACCGTGTGAGCAAGGTTGTGACTACTTACAAGAATTGTAGCTTCCGTTTCCTGGTTATATTTTGTCAATATGTGTTTCAGCACATTCTGACTTGTCGGGTCAAGGAAGTTGAAGGGTTCGTCAAGTATTACCAGCTTTGGTTTGTTCAGCAGGGTAGAGATTATTCCCACCTTATGTTTATTTCCTGCAGAGAGGTTTCTGATAAGTTTCTTTTGTCCCAGAATCTCTCCTCCCATAAAGTGTTCAAAGTCGACAAGTCGCTCGTCAACCTCTTCCTTCTTCATTCCGTTTACTTTGCCTATGAAGTAGAAGAACTCCTCAGGTGTAAGGAACTCTATGAGGAAACCTTCGTCGATATATGCTCCTGTCTGCTGTTTCCAGCTCTCGTCCTCTGCAGGGTTGATGTCGTCAATAGCCACCTTTCCTTCGTCGGCTTTGAGCAGGTCGAGTATCAGTCGGAAAAGTGTAGTCTTGCCGGCACCGTTGTTACCGACAAGACCAAGTATATCTCCTGAGTTGATGGTGAAGTTGTCTATGTCAACAGCCACCTTCTCACCGAAGCATTTCTTTAGATTTTCTATTGTTATCATATTATGCAACACCTCTTCCGTGACAGTTCTTGAACTTCTTTCCGCTACCGCAAGGACAAGGGTCGTTACGTCCGGGCAGCTTATCCTTTATAATAGGAGTGCGGTTAATCTGCTGAGCGCCCTCACGGGTGTCGTGCTGTGCTGCAGCCACCTGGTTAGGATCGGTGAGGTCGTCCTTCTGTTCGTTGTAACGACGAGAACGCTGTTCCGGAGCAGCCTCGCGGACATCACTCTGCTGCATCTCAGGTATCTGACCACGCATAAGTATGCTTACTATGCGGTTGTTCATATCGTTAACCATATCGTCGAAGAGCTTAGCACTCTCCAACTTGAAGATTACCAGCGGGTCCTTCTGCTCGTAGCTTGCATTCTGTACAGAGTGCTTCAACTCGTCAAGAGCACGGAGGTTCTCCTTCCAGCACTCGTCGATGATGTGGAGCAGTATGGTCTTTTCGAACTGTTTTACTACGCTCTTACATTCCGTATCGTATGCCTCTTTAAGGTTACACGGGATGTTGTAAACACGCTTGCCGTCGGTGATAGGAACCATGATGCGCTCATATCTGTCGCCCTGATTCTCGTAAACCTCCTTGATAACGGGGTTACCGATAGTCTGTATTCTGTCGGTCTTACGCTTGAAGGCATCCATAGCCAACTGGAACGACTCCTCAGCAAGAGTGTCGTGATTACCTTCGATAAACTGCTGATTAGTGAAAGGACATTCCATAGAGAGCACCTTTACGAACTCTTCCTTGCATCCCTCGTAGTCGTTGTTCTCGATGATGTTTACCACGCGGTCCCAGATGATATTCGTAATATCCATTCCGATACGTTCACCCATAAGAGCGTGACGACGTTTCTCATATACTACGGTACGCTGTTTGTTCATCACGTCGTCGTACTCGAGCAGACGTTTACGAATACCGAAGTTGTTCTCTTCGACCTTCTTCTGTGCACGTTCTATGCTTCGTGACATCAGAGGACTCTCAATACGTTCTCCCTCTTCGATACCCAGACGGTCCATAACGCTGGCGATACGTTCGCTGGCGAAAAGACGCATGAGCTTATCCTCGAGCGAGACAAAGAATACTGATGATCCCGGGTCTCCCTGACGACCGGCACGACCACGCAGCTGACGGTCCACACGACGGCTCTCGTGACGCTCAGTACCGATGATGGCAAGACCTCCAGCTTCCTTAACTTCGGGTGAAAGCTTGATATCGGTACCACGTCCCGCCATATTCGTTGCGATAGTCACAGTCTTTGAAAGACCAGCCTTTGCCACGATGTCCGCCTCCTTCTGGTGGAGCTTAGCGTTAAGTACGTTATGTGGAATCTTACGCATTGTAAGCATCTTTGAGAGAAGCTCAGAGATTTCCACCGATGTAGTACCGACAAGTACCGGACGACCTTGGTTAATCATTTCCTGAATCTCGTCGATAACAGCGTTATATTTCTCACGGGCAGTCTTATACAGACGGTCGTCCATATCCTTACGTACAACAGGTCTGTTGGTAGGAATCTCTACAACGTCGAGTTTGTAGATGTCCCAGAACTCTCCAGCCTCTGTGATAGCAGTACCTGTCATACCAGCCAGCTTGTGGTACATACGGAAGTAGTTCTGCAGAGTAATTGTTGCGAAGGTCTGTGTTGCCTCCTTTACCTTTACGTGCTCCTTAGCCTCGATAGCCTGGTGCAGACCGTCGCTCCATTGGCGTCCTTCCATAATACGACCAGTCTGTTCATCGACAATCTTCACCTCGCCATCCATAACGACATATTCGTCGTCCTTGTTGAACATTGTGTAAGCTTTGAGCAGCTGGCGTAGGGTGTGGGCACGTTCGCTCTGTACAGCATAGTGTGAGAGCAGCTGGTCCTTCTTGTCAAGTTTCTCTTCCTCAGAAAGGTTCTCGTTCTCAAGGGCAGAAAGCTGCGATGTGATGTCGGGCAGCACGAACAGCTCTTTGTCGTTAACCTGATTAGCAAGCCACTCGGAACCTTTGTCTGTCAGCTCTACGGAGTTCAGTTTCTCGTCAACAACGAAGTACAGAGGTTCTATAGCCTCAGGCATACGTCGGTTGTTGTTCTCCATATAAATCTCTTCTGTCTTGAGCATTCCAGCCTTGATACCCTCCTCAGAGAGGTATTTGATAAGTGGCTTGTTCTTAGGCAGCGACTTGTGTGAACGATATAGTGAGAGGAAACCTGCGTCGAGCATTTCCTGTCCTTCCTTCTTCTTTCCCTCTTCCAGGAATTTCTGTCCCTCGGAAATCTTTGTCTTTGCCTCAGCGAGGTACTGTGTAGCAAGCTGGCGTTGTACACCAACAAGCTTCTCAACCAGAGGCTGGTACTCCTCGAACATCTGGTCGTCACCGTTCTCTACTGGTCCTGAAATGATAAGAGGAGTACGGGCATCATCAATGAGGACTGAGTCAACCTCATCGACAATAGCGTAGTTGTGACGGCGCTGTACGAGGTCGGCAGGCGATATAGCCATATTGTCACGAAGGTAGTCGAAACCAAATTCGTTGTTAGTACCGAAGGTGATGTCTGCCTGATAAGCCTTACGACGTTCCGGTGAGTTAGGACGATGCTTGTCTATACAGTCAACAGAAAGTCCGTTGAACATATAGAGCGGTCCCATCCACTCCGAGTCACGTTTTGCCAGATAGTCGTTGACGGTAACCACGTGAACACCGTTTCCTGTAAGTGCGTTGAGGAACACAGGCAGGGTAGCTACAAGCGTTTTACCTTCACCCGTCGCCATCTCGGCAATCTTTCCCTGATGCAGAACGGCACCACCGAAGAGCTGTACGTCGTAGTGAACCATATCCCACTGCTGGTCGTTGCCGCCGGCAACCCAGTGGTTATGATATATCGCCTTGTCGCCGTCGATATCCACAAAGTCGTGCTCTATTGCAAGTTCCCTGTCGAAATCGTTAGCCGTAACAACTATGTCCTCGTTTTCCGAGAAACGACGTGCTGTCTCTTTAACGATACTGAAAGCTACAGGTAATACCTCGTCGAGAGCTTTCTCGTAAATGTCAAGAACTTCTTTATCCAGTTTGTCTATCTCGTTGAAAATACTCTCGCGCTCGTCGATAGGCGTATCTTCTATTGTAGCCTTCAGAGCTTCAATCTTTTCTTTCTGCTCTTTTGCCGAGTCCTGCACATAAGCCTGAATCTCCTTCGTCTTAGCACGCAGTTCGTCGTTGCTAAGCGCTTGAATTGCAGGATATGCTGCTTTTACTTTTTCTACGATAGGCTGGATGAGTTTCATATCTCGCGACGATTTGTCGCCGAATAATGACTTCAAAAAACTGTTTAAACCCATATTTTGATTTTGTATTTATACCTTATTTTATATATCAGGGCGCAAAGTTAGTAAAAAAAAATGTCTTTACACTATGTTTTTATGCTTTTTTCAAAAATCGTGCCACATTCCTTATCAATAACGATGCTGCCAGGAGGTGCATTCCCTCTGCATAGTGCTGTATAGCGCTACCTGCAAAGAACAGGCATATAAGAATAATCCACATGCGGAACTGCCAGTCTGTCTGCTTTTTACGACTACGTTTTATCATTCTTACCACAAAGAAGAGTGGGAGAGGGTTAAGCAGCAGTAGCTGCAGATTTACGCGAACAGTAGGATGTTGCGAGAAAAGCATAAGGAAAAGCAGTATTCCGGCTAAGCCGCAAGCAACCATAAGTATGGCATCAACCCAGTAGAACAGTTTCTTTGTCCTCCATTCTATAAGTGTTAGGATGATTATCAGCACCAACAATGCCGTTCCGACGTGTGTCGGAGTAATTGTTGTAGGCTTTATCATCATCGGCAGCACCTCTGTTCCTTCGTATTTCCTTGCCTCAAACAGCACCTTCTTTTCTTTGACAAGTTTCCTGTTGCCTACATAGGCTTTGTCAAAATCGTTCATAAGTTTCTCTGGCAGGAACTGCTGTTCGTCTATTGTGGTGTTTTTATCGGCTCCAACGCCCAGTAGTAGGTCGTTTCCGCAGCGTGCCCATCTGAACTCTTCATTATATTCGTGTATTAGTTCACGATATGAAGGTAAGTCTTTGGTTTTGTTTGTTTTATACGTTACGTCAAGCGGCAGATTGTCATATATCACATCCCTCGCTTGGGTAGTGCAGTTTTTGTAAAAGAAATTGTATCTGTATTCCCTGTTCTGCGGTTCGTAGTTCCTCAGTATTGCCTGTACTATTCTTGCCTTCTCTTCAGCAGTTAAGTCGAGTACCTGTTCGGTTATGCTGCTGCCCAAATATTTGTATTCCTCGCAAAACAGTCTGAAAGGAAAGATACCCATCTCGTAATCGGTAAGTCCGAATACGAAACGCGGCACGAAGAAGGGTTTGCTGAAATCGAATACACCGTAGTTGACAGCCCAGTCCTGTTTGCTTATAGAGTCCCTGATTCTCAGAGCTGTATGTCCGTAAAGACTGTAAACTTCGTTATGTGGCGAGCATGTCAGCAGGCTTATTTCTATGGAGTCAACAGGGTTGGCTTTCACTCCCGTTACTATTGTCAGAAAGAGTGCTAATAATATGTGCTTGATATTATTCATGGGTGCAAAGGTAATACTTTAAAGGGGAAAGAAAGAAGAATTTTCAAAATTTGAGAGAATAATTATCAATTCTGCATTATGAATTATGAATTATTTTGTACCTTTGCAGTCGTGAATTTAATAATAGATATAGGAAATACCTGCGCCAAGATGGTTTGTTTCGACAAAAACAAGGTTGTCGAAGAGCAGCGTGTTGACAAGGGCGAGGAGCATTTACTTGACGAATTCTGCAAGAAATACTCCTTTGAGCGCGGCATAGTAAGTGCTGTTGCCGAGTTGTCTGCGGAATTTACTGAGAAGATTCATTTCCTGCCTTTCCCCGTACTCTTTTTCGAGAGCGGTGTGACGCCGATACCTATCGTTAACAAGTATCGCACGCCGGAGACCCTCGGTACTGACAGATTGGCAGCAGCTGTAGGGGCTGCAACGTTAAATCCTGGGCGCGACATTCTGATTATCGACGTCGGTACTTGCATCACATACGACTTTGTTAACTCCCGAGGAGAGTATCTCGGTGGAAACATCTCTCCCGGACCAACCATTCGTTTTAAGGCGCTGAACAAGTTCACGGCGCGTCTGCCCTTCGTCGATCGCGAGGGAGTCAATCCGCTTCTTGGCGATACTACGATAACTGCTATTCGTAGCGGTGTTATTCGTGGTGTAAAGTACGAAATAGAGGGTTACATACGACGTTTTTCTGAAAAATATCCTAATCTTTACATTTATTTAACGGGCGGAGTGCATTTAGGTTTGCATTTCTCGAAAAATTTTCCCAACTTTGCACCCCAAACGGACGATTATCTCGTGCCGAAGGGACTGAATAGAATATTACAGTATAATGAAAAAAATATATAGTACCGTCGTTTTGGCGGCAATATCACTTGCGGTAAGTGCTCAGAGCAGCACTAATTCGCCTTATTCGCAATACGGATACGGACTTCTTAGCGACCAGACGAGCGGTTTCAATCGCGGTATGAACGGTTTGGCGTTAGGTTTCAGAGAGCACAATCAGGTGAACTACATGAACCCTGCCTCATACTCTGCTGTCGATTCATTAACGTTTATCTTCGACATCGGAGCAAGCGGTCAGATTACAAATTTCAAGGAGAACGGAGTTAGCAAGAATGCGAAGAACGCCAGTCTTGAATATATCGTAGCTGGATTCCGTGCTGCCCGTCATGTGGGTGTCAGCTTTGGTTTCGTACCTTATACTAATATGGGCTACAGCTACAGGGTTAACGGCATCCTCAACAACGACATTAAGCAGAAATATGTCAACAGCTATAACGGTTCCGGCGGTATTCACGAGGTTTATCTCGGAGTAGGATGGGAGATATTCAAGAACTTCTCCGCAGGTGTTAACACAAGCTTTATATGGGGTCCGATAGAAACTAACGTGACAAACTCATACAGCGACGCTACCACGAAGTCGCTCCGAAAGAATACTTCGTTCAATGTGGCAAGCTGGAAGTTGAACTTCGGTGTTCAATATACCGCAGAACTCGACAAGAAAAACAAACTCACATTCGGTGCTACGTTCTCGCCTGGCCATAAGGTTTCGGGAGAGCCTACGTGTAACATCATTTCTACGAACTCTCAGACAAGTGTAACCACAAGAACCGTATATTCGCTTCAACATGTTCTCAAGATTCCTACAATCGTGGGCTTCGGAACAACGTGGAACCATAACGAGAAGTGGAAAGTAGGTGCCGACTATCAGTGGCAGATGTGGAGCAAGACCTCGTTCCCCGTCTATCGCATAGAGTACAACGTCGGTAAGTACGTTATGGACGACAACTATTTCAAGGACAGACACAAGATTACCGTCGGAGGTCAGTATTGTGCCAACGAATTAAGCCGTAACTTCTTCAGCAGGATGCGCATCCGTGCGGGCTTCTCGTATGCTACGCCATACATCAGAGTCAACGGAGGCAACGGTCCTAAGGAGATTGGCGCAAGTCTCGGTTTCGGTATTCCTATCGTTAATGTCACCAATAACCGCTCTATACTCAACATCTCAGGACAATGGGTACAGCAGTCTGGCGCAGGACTTCTCAAGGAGAACACTTTCCGCATCAATATAGGTATAACCTTCAACGAACGCTGGTTCATGAAGTGGAAGGTGGAGTAGAGTTGAGAGTTAAGAGTTAAGAGTGAAGAGTTAAGAGTGAAGAATTTAGCTTGGTTTTTGGTTTGTTTGATGGCAATAGTGGCCTGCAGTAGTGAGAAAGAGCACACCGCGCCCGCCATTTACGAGCGCGACTCCGTTTCTATGATGACATCCTTCGGCGTCAGCACTCTTATTTCCGACTCGGGAGTAATGAAGTACCGCATTGTTGCGGAACGCTGGGAGGTGAATGTTGTACGTCGTCCGTCACGTTGGATATTCAACAAGGGCATCTTCCTTGAACAATATGATAAGAAGTTTCATATCGAGGCTTACATCCAGGCAGATACCGCTTACTATTATGATGAGCGTAAGCTGTGGGAACTTCGCGGAAGGGTTAGTGTCCGCACTAAGGACAACCTGCGTTTCCGCAGCGAGGAACTGTTCTGGGACCAGCAGGCACACGAGATGTACAGTCATACTTTCTCACGCCTCGTAACTCCTGAGCGCGAGATGGAAGGAACGTATTTCCGTAGTGACGAACAGATGCGTCATTATATCGTAACAAACTCAAAAGGCTCGTTCGAGCGTGGCGATAGCGGCTTCGGCAACTCGGCAGGCGACTCCATACTGTCGGCTCCTGACACAACGAAGGCAAAGCTGCGTAATCCTACCACACCAACGCGAAAGAAATAACCCCAATGGAAGCAGACATTACTCTTGTCATAGGAATAATAATATCGATGGCTTTCTCGGCATTCTTCTCGGGAATGGAGATAGCCTTCGTCTCAAGCAACCGTATGCTGGCAGAAGTAGAAAAGGCAGGACTCTCGTCGCGCCTTCTCTCCACGTTCTACCGCCATCCAAACACCTTCGTGAGCACTATGCTTGTCGGCAACAACATAGCGCTTGTCGTTTACGGCATCCTCATAGCCCGTCTTTTCGACAATACCATCTTTGATGGTCTGGACCCCGCGGTTACTGTTCCTCTTGACACCATACTCAGCACCCTGATAGTGCTGTTTACAGGCGAGTTCCTGCCAAAGACTCTCTTCAAGAGCAACCCTAACCGACTGCTGAAGATATTTGCTGTTCCGGCATATCTCTGCTACATAGTCCTTTGGCCTATATCAAAATTCTGCGCTACACTTTCACGTCGTCTTATGCGCATCGTAGGCATCAAGATTCCTTTGGAGGAGCCTGACGAGGAGTTCTCGAAGGTAGATCTCGACTATCTTGTACAGACAAGTATCGACAATGCCCGCAGCGAGGACGAGATAGAGGACGAAGTAAAGATTTTTCAGAACGCTCTCGACTTTGCCGACACAAAGGTGCGCGACTGTATGGTGCCTCGTACAGAGATATGTTCCGTCAACGAGGACTGCACCCTTGAGGAGCTGCAGAACATCTTCGTGGAGAGCGGAAAGTCAAAGATTATCGTTTATCACGAGGACATAGACCACATCATAGGCTACATCCACTCTTCGGAGATGTTCCGCGAACCGAAAGACTGGCGCGAACATATCCGTACTATGCCCTACGTTCCGGAAACTATGTCGGCACAAAAGATGATGCAGACCTTCCTTCAGCAGAAGAAGTCGCTCGGCGTCGTCATCGACGAGTTCGGAGGAACAAGCGGCATCGTTGCCCTCGAGGATATCGTCGAAGAGATTTTCGGAGAGATAGAGGACGAGCACGACAACAGTAACTACGTGGCAAAGAAAGTAGGCGATAACGAATACATCCTTTCGGCACGACTCGAGATAGACAAAGTCAACGAGATGTTCAACCTCGAACTGCCTGAAGACGAGGACTACATGACCGTCGGAGGACTTATACTCCACGAATACGAGAGTTTCCCGAAACTCAACGAAGTGATAAAAATAGGTCGTTTTGAGTTTAAGATTCTCAAGAACACGATGACTAAAATAGAACTTGTACGACTTAAAGTGAATGATTAAAACAAAAAAATGCACTTTTGTTTTGCATTGTACACACTTTTTCGTAACTTTGCAGGCTGAATTGAAAAAATAAAAACAAAACAAAATAAAAACAACAAACAATGGCAGCAATAGGAAGAATTAGAAGCTGGGGACCAGTACTTGTAACAGTAATTGGTCTTGCCCTGTTTGCCTTCATCGCTGAGGAGCTTTTCCGCTCTTGCGAGTCACAGCGCAATCAGGAGCGCCAACAAGTTGGCGAAGTGTTAGGTAAGAAAATCGACGTCCAGGAATTCCAGAAACTCGTTGACGAGTATTCTGATGTTATCAAGATGACACAGGGACGCGACAACCTCACCGACGAGGATCTTAACCGTGTTAAGGATATGGTATGGCAGACTTTCGTTCAGAATACCATCATCGAGAACGAGGCAGAGAAACTTGGTCTTACTGTTACCGACGAGGAAATCCAGAACATGCTCAATGCGGGTACCAACCCAATGTTGGCACAGACTCCTTTCGTTAACCAGCAGACAGGACGTTTCGACGTTAACCTCTTGAAACAGTTCCTCTCTGAGTACCAGAAGGCACAGACTTCAAACCCACAGATGGCTGACCAGATGCGTTCAATGTACAACTACTGGACTTTCATCGAGAAGAACCTGCGCCAGCAGACTCTCTCTCAGAAGTATCAGGCTCTGCTCGGTGCTTGTTTCCTCTCAAATCCTGTATCAGCTAAGGCAGCATTCGACAACGAGAATGTAGAGAGCAACATCCAGCTCGCAGCATTCCCATACAGCGCTATCAACGATAAGGACGTTAAGGTTGACGATGCTGACCTCAAGGCAAAGTACGAGGAGCTGAAGCCTCAGTTCAAGCAGGTCGAGGAGTCACGCGACATCAAGTATGTTGACGTAAAGGTTGCAGCTTCTGCTGCTGACCGCGCTGCTATCGAGAAGTCTGTTAAGGACGCTGCAGCTCTCCTTGCTACTACCAACGAGCCTTCAGAGGTTCTCCGCAAGGCAGGTTCTGTTGTAGGCTATCTTGGCGTACCTCAGACAAAGGCTGCTTTCTCAAGCGACATCGCTGCTCAGCTCGACTCTATCGCTGTCGGTACTACAACAGCACCAAAGGAGAACAAGGCTGACAACACACTCAACGTCATCAAGCTCATCGCTAAGCAGCAGCTTCCTGACTCTATACAGTTCCGCGCTATCCAGGTTGGCGGCAGCGACATCACAGCCGTTCGCAAGCAGGCAGACTCTATCTACACCGCTCTTCAGGGTGGTGCCGACTTCGAGGCTCTTGCTAAGAAGTACAACCAGACTGGCGAGAAGTCTTGGCTCACAAGCAACCAGTATCAGACAGCTCCTTCTCTTGACAAGGATACGCGTACATATATTAATACTCTGAACACAGCAGCACTCAACGCTTACACAAACCTCGAGATGGTTGGTAGCAACATCATCCTCCAGGTTCTCGACCGTCGTGCTCCTGTTGAGAAATATACAGCAGCAGTCATCAAGCGTCCTATCGATTTCTCTAAGGACACTTACAGCGCAGCATACAACAAGTTCAGCCAGTTCGTAAGCGAGAACCAGTCACTCGAGGCTATCGAGAAGGCTGCCGCTAAGTACGGCTACCAGGTTCAGGAGCGTCAGGGAATGAGCAATACCGAGCACTACGTAGCAGGTATTCACGGAACACGCGACGCCCTCAAGTGGATTTTCGACTCTAAGGAAGGCGAGGTTTCTCCTCTCTATGAGTGTGGCGAGAACGACCACCTGCTGGTTATCGTAAATACAAAGATTAACCCTGTTGGCTATATGTCACTCGACAATGCTCAGGTTAAGGAGTACGTTCGCTCTCTCGTTGTTAACGACAAGAAGGCAGAGCAGATTAAGGCTAAGCTCAACGGCGTTACAAGCATTGCAGCAGCTCAGAAGAAGGGCGCTAAGGTTTCTGACGTAAACCAGATTACTTTCGCCGCTCCCGCATTCATCCAGGAGACAGGTGCCAGCGAGCCCGCACTTAGCGGTGCTGTAGCAGGCACTAAGGCAGGTCAGTTCTCTAAGACTCCTGTAAAGGGTAACGGTGGTGTTTACCTCTTCCAGGTAAAGAGCCGTCAGGCACGTCAGGGTGCTAAGTTCGATGCTAAGCAGTACGCTCAGCGTGCTCAGCAGCGTGCTATGCAGTATGCAGGCAACTACATGCGTGAGCTCTACGTTAACGCAAAGGTTAAGGACAACCGCTACCTGTTCTTCTAAACAGAATTTTATTAAAACACTATAAAAGCGGAGCTCTTTGAGCCCCGCTTTTTTTGTGGTTAGTGGTTAGAGGTTTTTTAGTGGTTAGGGGTTAGAGGTTAGGGGGTAGAGAAATGTACCAAGCGCTTAGTACTATTCTCGAGATACGAGGTGCGAGGGATGAGGGTTGAAGGATGAGGGTTGAGTTACGATGGATTGCCTGCGGCAAGGAGGAAGGATGAAGGCTGAGGGATGAGGGCTGAAGGCTGAAGGCTCAGTCGATAGTGGTCTTGCCAGACCCGTTTGGACCGGCAATGACGATGAGTACTGGACGGTGTGCGGTCTGGCTCATGGCTATCTGATGTTTGCGGCAGCCTGCCTCAGTTCGTCAAAATAGCGTTGCGTTGCCTGTGCATTTGTCTCACGTGCCTCTTCAGCGGCCTCACGCATCAGTTGCGAGAGCACCTCGTCGGTAGGTTCCTCCATGCTTGTCAGTTTGTAAGTGTCGATGCTCATAATCGTGTATTTTTACTTTTCCTGATGCAAAGGTACGATTAAATGAGTGAAAAGCAAAAGGAAAGTTCATTTTTCTTTTCTTTTCCGAATGGTAGTACCTTATTTAAAGGTACGATTAAGTGAGCGGAATACCAAAGGAAAATAAATTTTTCTTTGTATTCCCGAGCGTCCGTGACCCATACACGATGTCGTTCCCAATGCAGTCAGTGCTGCCGTCAATACAGATATCACCACCTGTATAATCGTCTTCCATGTATCTTTTTTCATAGCGTAATTTTTTAATTAAAAATTAGTGGTTAGGGGTTAGAGAAATGTATTAAGCGCTTACGAGCTCCCTTCCCTTTTGGGGAGGGCTGGGGAGAGGCTTCTCCCTGCCCTTTAGTAAGCCCCTCCTTTTTGGGAAAGGCTACGGGAAAGGCTACGGGTAGGCGCGTCAGCGGGAATGGGCGAGCCTTGCTCGGGTAATCGACGAAGTCGCTTCGCTAGTCGAAGAATGGGGTTTGGGGTAGGCTTACTCCTTGAACTCCTTGAACTCTCTGTCTCCTTGTCTCCTTAAAAAAATAACAAATCTCCCCCAAAATTTTGCTATTTATATTGAAAAGTGTAATTTTGCAGCATGAGTACACGCCGCTGCAGGCCTACAAACTGGCCAACACCATTAAGCGTGGCATGAAGCAGGCTGAGAAAGCACCGGTCATGACTGTGGAACAGGCTATGAGGCACATCGAAGAAATATGATTAAGGAAATATGCTTTTCTGAAGAGTTCTTTGCACGCATAGACAAGGCAGAGAAAGAAATTGCCGAAGGTAAAGGTATCACCTTTAGCAATCGTGACGACATGAATGCATGGCTAAATACTCTCTAGGTAACAGAGGGACTGTCCCTCGTCACACTTAATATTAAAAAGTACGATTAAGCAATGACTAAGAAACAAGCTATACAACTATTTGAGGAGCGCAAGGTGCGCACCGTTTGGGACGACGAGCATGAGAAATGGTACTTCTGTGTTGCAGATGTGGTGGAGGCACTGACAGACAGTGTAAACCCAACCGACTACATCAAAAAAATGAAGAAGCGTGACCCTGAA
>ONAJ01000014.1 GCA_900315775.1 uncultured Prevotella sp. | reverse complement strand
CAATTTTTGTTTATTATAGTGATTTTACTGTACTTGTGATTTTGACGTGTAAGGGTGTAAGGGTGTTAAACCCCTGTGTTTATCGGGGATAGAGCACCACACCCCAGGGTGTAAGGGTGTGGTAAGGGTGTGGTAAAAAGCCTCTCCCCAACCCCTCCCCAAGTAGGGAGGGGCTTTACTAAAGCGGTGGTTTGGTAGAAAATTCTCTAGAAAATTTGTTGTGAAAGCGTGGGTTTTGTTGGATTAGGGAATAGGTTCGTAGGAAAATTCTCTAGAGAATTTCCCTACATCACAACACCCTTGCAACACCCTCACACCTTAGGGTGTTGCGCTGTAAGCCTTTATTCATCGGGCTTTAACACCCTTACACCCTTTAATCTCGTTTTTTCCTGACTGCAAAATCCGCTCTCCTTATTTGCACACCAAATAGAGAGGGAACAAACATCATTCGCGATGGTATAGCAGTCAGGATGGGAAACACATACATATTTTGGCATATGTTACTCCCAGAGTTCTCGCACCACATCAAGCGACTGTAACTCTCCAAAGCTGGGGACGTGGAGCTGATAATAACGCAAGATTATCTCCACCATCCTATTGCGCTGCTGATGCGAAAGATGAAAAAGGTGCATCGATTCGTAATTCATACGCATAAGGGGCTGAATGAGCATCGCATCCTCTGGGACAAGATAATCGGTGTGCAACGGAGCAAACCTACAGAAACACGACGCACGAAGGTCAAAATAATCGCCTTCATGATAGTCCTCGATATTAGGATAAAAACCTATAAAACGTGTCAGACGCATCATAAAGACAAGGTGGAAATTGGCAAATTGCTCCGTGCAGGTATCAAGCCACTGAAGTCCACTGGAGATATACCCGAAAAGCAATGGATTGTCTCGTTCTCCTCTTGTAGCATAATACAGAAACTCCGCCAGGAACAAGGCAACAGAAAGTTTCCGCGGGTCTGTGGTAAGACTCATATAAGGTACTGCTATCCTGACGTCACGCAACTTCTGCAACTGTGCCTTAGGACGAATGTCAAGTTCTACATCTAATATAGTCATGGGCTGGAAGAACTGCTTCTTTACCCTACCCTTCGACGACTGCGGCACATTGACAATTACAGACACACGACCCTCTGTCTGAGTAAGCAGGTCGATAATCATCTTCGACTCGCCATACTTCATGGAGCGTATTACTATCGCACTGGTTTTCGTTAACATAACGGTGCAAAAATAAACAAAAAAGGTTGTTTCTCAAAAATTTATGCGATAAAATTTGCAGGAATGAAATAAAACGACTACCTTTGCACCCGCAAAAATGGCAACGGTCCCTTCGTCTATCGGCTAGGACGAGAGATTTTCATTCTCTAAAGAGGAGTTCGACTCTCCTAGGGACTACTTCCGTTAAATCCGTCATCTGCACAGCCAAGTGCTACCTTATTTGCGAGGGAACGGTGCCGGAGGACGACAAGTCCGCCAGGGCAGTCTTAAGTGACGCAAGACCCATAACTTTAACTTACATTATTAAACAATTAAAAAAATGGCAAATCACAAATCAGCGGAGAAGAGAATCCGTCAGACCAAGACACGCACACTGCATAACAAGTACTACGCAAAGACAATGCGTAACGCTGTTCGTAAACTGCGCGCAATGACAGACAAGGAAGAGGCAACAAAACTCTATCCTGCAGTTCAGAAGATGCTGGACAAGTTGGCAAAGAACAACATCATCCACAAGAATAAGGCAGCAAACATCAAGTCAAGCCTTGCTCAGCACATCAACAAGCTGGGATAAAGCAAAACTTTTGAACATACACAGAGGGCTATTCTACCATCGTAGGATAGCCCTTTGTATTTTACTATATATTTTTACGTTTTTTATCATCTAAATACTACGTATTTAGGAAAATTATTTGTAAATTTGCAGACCAAAAGAAAATAAACAATCAAAACATAATGGCAGAAAATCAAAACAACGGAAATTATTCCGCAAGTAACATTCAGGTTCTCGAAGGACTTGAAGCTGTTCGCAAGCGCCCTGCGATGTACATTGGCGACATCAGCGAGAAGGGTTTACACCACTTGGTGAACGAGACTGTAGATAACTCCATCGACGAGGCGATGGCTGGCTACTGTACTCATATTGAAGTAACTATAAACGAAGACAACTCTATAACTGTTCAGGACAACGGACGTGGTATCCCCGTTGATGAACACGAGAAACTTCACAAGTCGGCACTTGAGGTCGTAATGACAGTGCTGCACGCCGGAGGTAAGTTCGATAAGGGCTCATACAAGGTCTCTGGAGGTCTTCACGGAGTCGGTGTTAGCTGTGTTAACGCACTCTCAAGTCGCATGCTCTCACAGGTATTCCGTGATGGAAAGATTTACCAGCAGGAATATGAGCAGGGCAAACCGCTCTACCCTGTAAAGGTCGTAGGCGAAACAGAGCTCCGTGGTACACGTCAGCAGTTCTGGCCAGACGCAACCGTCTTCACCACAACAGAATATAAATACGACATCATTGCTAAGCGTATGCGTGAATTAGCATACCTCAATGCGGGTATTACAATTACTCTTACCGACATGCGTCCTGACGAAGATGGAAAGACACGTCAGGAGATTTTCCACGCTAAGGACGGACTTAAGGAGTTTGTACGCTACGTTGACCGTCACCGCACGCACCTCTTTGACGATGTAATATACCTGAAAACAGAAAAACAGGGTATTCCTATCGAGGTGGCAGTGATGTACAATACAGACTACTCAGAAAACATCCATTCATACGTAAACAACATCAACACCATAGAAGGTGGTACCCACCTTACAGGTTTCCGTGCTGCTCTTACTCGTGTACTTAAATCATACGCTGATGCTGACCCACAGATATCAAAGCAGATTGAAAAGGCGAAGATAGAGATTGCCGGCGAGGACTTCCGCGAAGGTCTTACTGCTGTCATCAGCATAAAGGTTGCTGAACCACAGTTCGAGGGACAGACAAAGACAAAACTGGGTAACTCTGAAGTTGCTGGTGCCGTTCAACAGGCAGTAGGCGAGGCTCTCTCAAACTACCTCGAAGAGCACCCCTCTGAGGCAAAGAAAATATGCGATAAGGTAGTTCTTGCAGCTACTGCACGTATCGCAGCACGTAAGGCACGTGAGAGTGTACAACGTAAAAACCCAATGTCAGGCGGTGGACTGCCAGGAAAACTTGCCGACTGTTCAAACAAAGATCCTAAAGAGTGCGAAATATTCCTCGTCGAGGGTGACTCCGCAGGTGGTAGTGCAAAGCAGGGACGCGACCGCTACACTCAGGCAATCCTTCCTCTCCGCGGTAAGATTCTTAACGTCGAAAAGGTTCAGTGGCACCGTGTATTCGAGGCTGAGTCAGTAATGAACATCATCCAGAGTATCGGAGTACGCTTCGGTGTTGATGGCGAAGGTGACAAGGAAGCAAATATCGATAAACTTCGTTACGACAAGATTATCATCATGACCGATGCCGATGTCGATGGTTCACACATCGACACCCTTATCATGACACTCTTCTACCGCTTTATGCCACGTGTTATACAGGAGGGACACCTCTATATCGCTACTCCACCACTCTACAAGTGTACATATAAGAAGATTAGCGAGTATTGCTACACAGAACAGCAGCGTCAGGCATTCATCGACAAGTATGTAGCTGGCGACGAGAACAGTACTGCTCTCCACACACAGCGCTACAAAGGTCTTGGTGAGATGAACCCAGAGCAGTTGTGGGAGACTACTATGGACCCTGCAACACGTCTGCTGAAACAGGTTACTATAGAGAATGCAGCTGAAGCTGATGAGATATTCTCTATGCTTATGGGTGACGACGTAGAACCACGTCGCGACTTCATTGAGAAGAATGCTACTTACGCTAACATCGACGCTTAACGTTCTTCGTTAAGTGTTGATGCCAACGTATCTAACTCGTCATACCACTCTTTTCCGAAACGACGGATAAGTGGTTCACGAAGAAACTTATACAGGGGAAGGTTAATAGCCTTCCCTTTTTCACGTCCGCATTTGCAGATATCCCAACGGTGATAGTTCAGTCCTATCAGTCCATTGCTGAACGTCTTCTCACGAATAGGATAAAGAGCACAGCTGATGGGCTTCACGAACAGTGAAGAGTGAAGAGTGAAGAGTGAAGAATTACGTGCCGCCTTTTCCAGAGCACAGAGGCAGTTGCCATTATCGTAACAGGTGAACACACAATCCTTGCCTGCCACAATACTTGTCACGAGGTCACCATCGCGGTCAGAGTAAGCCACTCCCTGCTTATCAATAACAGCCTGCGCTGATGCCGAAAGCTCTTTCCACACATCGTCAAGAACATCTTCTATCTTGCCTATCTCCTCGAGGGTAACAGGAGCTCCTGCATCACCTTCCACGCAACAAGCGCCCTTGCACGTCTCATAGTCACAACAGAAGCACTCCGTTATTATGTCTGATGCTATAAGCACATCGCCGACCTGTAATATAGGTGGCAGCTCATGCGGAGTATGGGAAGAATTATCTCTCATGTTTACCAATTGATTGGTTCTATTCCGTTCTTTATTAAATAATCGTTGCACCTTGAGAACTGATGCTGTCCGAACCAGCCCCCGCGATTTGCCGATAGCGGCGAGGGGTGGACAGACTCCAGAACGAGGTTCTTGGTGGCATCAATCATATATTTCTTTCCACGTGCATAACCACCCCACAGCATATATACCAGGTGTTCCTTGTTCTCTGCAAGGGCTTTTATCGCCGCATCAGTGAAAGTTTGCCATCCTAAGCCCGAATGGCTATTAGCCTGGTGTGCCCTTACCGTCAGCGTTGCATTGAGTAGCAGTACTCCCTGTTCTGCCCAACGTGTCAGATTACCACTCATAGGAACTTCCTTACCGAGGTCATCCTTTATCTCCTTGAAGATATTCTGCAGTGAAGGCGGAAACGTCACTCCGTCATTAACAGAGAAACTAAGTCCGTGGGCTTGACCAGGTTCGTGGTACGGGTCCTGACCTATAATTACCACCTTAACCTTATCGAAGGGACAAAGATTAAAAGCATTGAACACCAGTCTCGCTGGCGGGTAACAAGTGTATTTCGTGTACTCCTGACGTACATAACCAGTAAGAGCCGAGAAGTAAGGCTTCTCGAACTCCCCTTTCAGTCGGTCTTTCCACGACTTCTCTATTTGGACTTCCATTACTTCTTTACAAGATTTCCAAGGATGTCGCGTGTCAACTCTTTGGTTATCGTTCGTGTTGCTGCCGAAGTAGCATTCTTCACCACACGACCAGTCTTCGAAGTGCGACTCTTCGTCTTCTTTCCCATTATGGCATCACTCACCATAGTGCCCAGAATTGCTGCGAGTGTTGATGTTACAGCTGTCATCACCGCCTTCAGCACCTTACCCATGAAGCCCGACTTCTTTGACGAAGTCTCCTCAGCGCGTCCACCGTCCTGTGCCTCCGGAGCAGAGTCTTGCATCGCCTCCGCCGCCTCCTGTTCTTCTTTTTGCAGCATCTCGTAAGCACTTACACGGTCAACTGCATTGTCGTACTTTCCTGCTATTCTGCTCTGTTTGATAATGTCGTTTCGCTGTCCATCGGTGATAGCGCCTATCTGCGACAGCGGGAAGAGAATCTTTGCGCGCTCCACCATTGACGGAGCGCCTTTCTCGTCGAGGAACGACACAAGAGCCTCACCCGTTTCAAGATTCATAATAGCCTCATCAGTCTTGAATGCCGGATTAGCACGGAAGGTCTCTGCAGCCGTCTTCACCGCTTTCTGGTCCTTTGGGGTATATGCTCTCAGTGCATGTTGCACACGGTTTCCCAACTGTCCGAGGATATTCTCGGGAATGTCCGTAGGACTCTGGGTAATAAAGTATATTCCCACGCCCTTGGAGCGGATAAGTCGTATCACCTGCTCTATCTTGTCGAGCAATGCCTTTGAAGTACCCTCGAAAAGCATGTGAGCCTCATCGAAGAAGAATACCAGCTTCGGTTTCTCCATATCACCAACCTCAGGCAATGAGCTATACAGTTCGCTGAGCAACCAAAGCAGGAAGGTGCTGTATAGTTTGGGCTGCATCATGAGTTTATCGGCAGCCAACACGTTCATCACACCCTTGCCGTCTTCCGTCTGCATAAGATCGAAGATATCAAATGACGGTTCTCCGAAGAATTTCTCGGCACCCTGAGCTTCCAACTGCAAGAGAGCACGTTGTATGGCTCCCACTGAAGCTGTCGTCACATTGCCGTACTTCGATGTATATTCCTTAGCATGCTGCGATACGTAGTCGAGCATAGAGCGCAAATCCTTAAGGTCAAGGATTAGCAGTCCTCGTTCGTCGGCAACGCGGAACACTATGTTAAGGACTCCATCCTGTGTCTCGTTGAGGTCCAGCAGTCGTGATAACAGCTGCGGTCCCATCTGCGACACGGTAGCACGCATAGGATGTCCCTGCTCTCCAAAAACATCGAAGAATCTCACGGGACAGCTTTGGAATTGCGGGTTCTCAATACCGAACTCCGGCAGTCGCTTCTCAATGAAGCCACTCATCTTTCCCGCCTGTGATATTCCGGAGAGGTCACCTTTCATGTCAGCCATAAAACAGGGAACCCCAGCCTGACAGAACGACTCTGCCATAACCTGCAACGTCACCGTCTTTCCCGTACCTGTGGCACCCGCAATGAGTCCGTGGCGGTTTGCCATCTTTCCTTTGATACTTAGTGCTCCTGTCGAGCTGTGGGCAATATATAACCCCCGTTCCTGGTCGTACATATTCTTTAATGTTTTAATGGTTATTAGTCAATGATAAGGCACTCGCCTGTCATATCCTTTGGCTGTTCCATACCCAAGATATGGAGTATTGAAGGAGCCACGTCAGCCAGTCGTCCGTCCTTCACCTTAGCACTGTTATTATCAGTTACATAGATGAAAGGTACTGGGTTCAGCGAGTGAGCAGTATTTGGTGTGCCGTCAGGATTTATAGCGTTGTCAGCATTACCGTGATCGGCAATGATAATTGCTTCATAGTCGTGAGCCTTAGCCGCTTCAATAACATCGTGAACACAGTGATCCACAGCCCATACAGCCTTAGCGATAGCGTTGTAAACACCAGTATGGCCAACCATATCACCATTAGCGAAGTTAACCACAATGAAGTCGTACTTCTCCTCGCCTATTGCTGCCACGAGTTTGTCCTTTACCTCGTATGCCGACATTTCAGGCTTAAGGTCGTATGTAGCAACCTTCGGACTTGGTACGAGGATACGGTCCTCGCCCTCGAAAGGAGCCTCACGACCACCGTTGAAGAAGAATGTTACGTGAGCATACTTCTCAGTCTCTGCGGTGTGCAGCTGTTTCTTTCCTTTGCTTGACAGATATTCTCCGAGAGTGTTCTCCACGTTCTCTTTTGGGAAGAGAATATGAACACCTGTGAATGAAGCGTCGTATGGAGTCATGCAGTAGTACTGCAGTCCGGGAATAGTCTTCATTCCCTGCTCTGTCATATCCTGTTGTGTCAACACTACAGTAAGCTCTTTGGCGCGGTCGTTACGGAAGTTGATGAAGATTACCACGTCGCCCTCCTCAATGAGTCCGTTTACATTAGTATTATGTATAGGCTTTATGAACTCGTCGGTAACACCCTCGTCATAGCTCTCCTGCATAGCAGCAACCATATCCGAAGCCTGCTTTCCTTCGCCCTTTACAAGAAGGTCGTAAGCTTCCTTCACACGCTCCCAGCGCTTGTCGCGGTCCATAGCGTAGAAACGACCCACGATACTTGCTATAGCAGCGTCGTTTTCTTTGCATACTCCTGTAACCTGTTCAATGAAACCCTTTCCGCTCTTCGGGTCAGTATCACGTCCGTCCATAAAACAATGAACGAAGGTCTGGTTTTTCAGTCCGTAGTGCTTGCCAACCTCAATGAGTTTGAACAAGTGGTCAAGGCTTGAGTGCACACCACCATCGGAACACAATCCCATGAGGTGCAACTTCTTGTTGTTCTCCTTAGCATAGGTGTAAGCAGCCTTTACCTGAGCGTTGTCAACGATAGAGCCGTCCTTACAAGCACGGTTTATCTTTACCAGGTCCTGATACACTATTCTACCAGCACCGATATTGAGGTGTCCTACCTCTGAGTTACCCATCTGTCCGTCGGGCAGACCAACGTCCTCACCGCTTGCCTGCAACTGAGAATGAGCACTCACCGCTGTAAGGTAGTCAAGGTATGGTGTTGGAGTATTGTAAATAACGTCACCGGCTCCGTGTTTTCCGATTCCCCAGCCGTCGAGAATCATTAGTAATGCTTTCTTTGCCATTGTTTCTATAATCTTTTCTAATTGTTTTCATTTTCTTCTACAAAGGTACAAATTATTGGGGAGATAGCAAAATAAAAAGGAGAAATCTTTTGTTTTATCGCACAATTGTTGTATTTTTGCAATCAAATAAAAACACGCATAAATGACACAAGAGGAAAAAACGTTAATAGAAGAGCGCATTGTCGATGTGCTCAGGACCGTTTTCGACCCCGAAATACCTGTTAACATCTACGACTTAGGACTAATCTACAAGATAGATGTTAAGGACGATGGCAACGTGGATATCGACATGACATTTACAGCGCCTACATGTCCTGCGGCAGACTTCATCCTTGAAGATGTGCGCCAGAAGGTTGACACCATCCAGGGAGTGAAGAGCACGATGGTAAATCTCGTCTTTGAACCAGCATGGGACAAGAGTATGATGAGCGAGGAGGCGAGAGTAGAACTTGGCTTAGACTAATATGATGAGAAAGAACGTATATATTCTGTCGGACGCCCACCTCGGCTCGTGGGCTATCGACCATAAACGCCAACAAGAGCGCCGTCTGGTGCGTTTCCTTGACGAGATAAAGGACCGCGCGGCAGCAGTGTATCTTCTTGGCGATATGTTCGACTTCTGGTACGAGTGGCGCTATACCGTTCCTAAGGGTTACACACGCTTCCTCGGGAAACTCTCTGAGCTTACCGATATGGGTGTCGAGGTACACTACTTCACAGGCAACCACGACATTTGGATGTTCAGCTACCTTGAGCACGAATGTGGAGTGATAATGCACCACAAACCGCTGACGACAGAAATCTACGGCAAGCTATTCTATCTGGCTCACGGCGATGCCCTTGGCGACAACGACCGCAAGTTCCTTTTCATCCGCAGCGTCTTCCACAACCGTACATGTCAGCGACTCTTCAGCATGATCCATCCACGATGGGCCATGTGGTTCGGAATGACGTGGGCAAAGCACTCCCGCATGAAGCGCGAGGACGGCAAGGAACCGCCATTCATGGGTGAAGACAAGGAGGCATTGGTGCTCTACACCAAGGATTATCTGAAGACGCATCCCGACATAGACTATTTCATCTATGGGCACCGTCACATACAACTCGACCTCATGCTTACCCACAAGAACCGCATGATGATTATCGGCGACTGGATTTCACAATTCTCGTACGTCGTTTATGACGGCGAGACAATCTTCATGGAAGAATATATAGAAGGTGAAACGAAACCATAAATTTCAATTATAAACTACAAAACTACAAAAATCATGGATTTAGTACAACAAATCATTGCACGCGCTAAGAGCAACAAGCAGCGCATCGTGCTCCCAGAAGCAGAAGAGGAGCGTACACTTACTGCAGCCGACATGGTATTGGCTGACGACATTGCAAACATCATTCTCATTGGTAACCCCGCAAAGGTTCACGCATTGGCTGATAAGTTAGGACTGAAGAACATTGACAAGGCAACTCTCATAGACCCCGAGAACTGTGAAAAGAGCGAGGAATATGCTCAGCTGCTCGCAGAGCTCCGCAAGAAGAAGGGTATGACTATCGAGGAGGCTCGCGAACTCGTTAAGAATCCTCTCTACCTTGGATGTATGATTATAAAGACTGGCGATGCTGACGGTCAGATTAGTGGTGCCCTCTCAACAACAGGCGACACTCTGCGTCCTGCTCTCCAGATTATCAAGACAGCTCCTGGCATTACATGTGTCAGCGGTGCTATGCTGCTCATCACCCAGACTCCTCAGTATGGCGAGAACGGCGTACTCGTTGTCGGCGACGTTGCTGTTACTCCTATGCCTGACGCAAACCAGTTGGCACAGATAGCAGTATGTACTGCACAGACAGCTAAGTCGGTAGCTGGCTTTGCTGAGCCACGCGTAGCTATGTTGAGCTTCTCTACAAAGGGTAGCGCTAAGCACGAAGTTGTTGACAAGGTTGTTGAGGCAACAAAGCTGGCACGCGAGATGGATCCTAACCTCAAGGTTGACGGCGAGCTCCAGGCTGACGCTTCTCTCGTTCCTACAGTAGGTGCCAAGAAGGCTCCAGGTTCAGAAATTGCAGGTAAGGCTAACACCCTCGTATTCCCTTGTCTCGAAGTAGGTAACATTGCTTATAAGCTTGTAGAGCGTCTCGGTGGTGCTGTGGCTCTCGGACCAATCCTCCAGGGTATTGCACGTCCTGTTAACGACCTCTCTCGCGGCTGCTCTGTTGACGACATCTATAAGATGGTTGCCATCACCGCATGTCAGGCAATGGACGCGAAAGCATAGTTTAGAGTTTAGAGTTTAGAGTTTAGAGATTAGAGTTTAGAGTTTAGAGATTCAAAATTCAACCATATTATGAAAATTTTAGTTCTTAATTGCGGCTCTTCGTCTATCAAGTACGCTCTGTACAACATGGACGACCAGAGCGTTATGACCTCCGGCGGCGCAGAGCGCGTCGGCATGGACGGAGCATTTGTGAAGGTAAAGCTTGCTAACGGCGAGAAGAAACAGATTATGCACGACATCCCCGAGCACACCGAGGGTGTGAAGTTCATCTTCTCACTCCTTACCGACCCAGAGATTGGTGTTATCAAGAGTCTCGACGAGATCGACGCTGTTGGTCACCGTATGGTGCACGGTGGTGAGAAGTTCAACAAGAGTGTTGTTCTCAACGACGAGGTGCTCAAGGCTTTCGAGGCTGTCAGCGACCTCGCTCCTCTGCACAACCCCGCAAACCTCAAGGGTGTTCGCGCCGTTTCTGAGCTTATGCCAGGACTGCCACAGGTAGGAGTGTTCGACACAGCCTTCCACCAGACAATGCCAAAGAAGGCGTTTATGTATGCTATTCCTTACGAGCTCTACAAGGAGTACGGAGTACGTCGCTACGGTTTCCACGGAACCAGCCACCGCTACGTATCACAGCGCGTTTGCGACTTCCTCGGTGTAAGTCCTATCGGCAAGCGCATCATCACCTGCCACATCGGTAACGGCGGCTCTATCTCGGCTGTTGTTGACGGCAAGTGCGTTGATACAACTATGGGTCTTACTCCTCTCGAGGGCGTTATGATGGGTACACGTTCTGGCGACATCGACGGTGGTGCTATTACCTTCCTCGAGAAGAAGCTTAACCTCGACGCTGACGGCATGTCAAACCTCCTCAACAAGAAGAGTGGTGTTCTCGGCATCACAGGCGAAAGCTCTGACATGCGCGACGTAGAGAATGCTGCTAATGCCGGCAACGAGCGCGCTCAGCTGGCCCTCGACATGTATTTCTATCGTATTAAGAAGTACATCGGTGCCTATGCAGCAGCTATGGGTGGTGTTGACATCATCGTCTTCACCGCTGGTGTTGGTGAGAACCAGATTGGCATGCGCGAGGCAGTATGCAACGGTCTTGAGTTCCTCGGCGTTAAGTTCGACGCAAAGAAGAACAATGTACGCGGTGAAGAGGCTATCATCTCTGCCGACGATTCTAAGGTTACCGTTACAGTCATCCCTACCGACGAGGAGTTGATGATTGCTACCGACACTATGAATCTGCTGAAGTAATGACACTTCACCTTTTATAAATAATAAGAGCCTGGCGATTATCGTCAGGCTCTTTTCTTATCCTTTCGTTAAGAACATTTCCAATTCCTCAGCGGAGAGTCGCAGGTGGAAGGTTCCTTTCTCAGCGATGCTTATGCGACCTGTTTCTTCACTGACGACAATAGCTATGGCGTCACTCTCCTGGGAGATACCCATAGCGGCGCGATGGCGCAGTCCTAACTCCTTCGGAATCTCTACATCGTGACTTACCGGCAGTATGCAGCCCGCAGCACAAATACGATGTTTTGAGATTATCATAGCACCGTCGTGGAGCGGTGAATTCTTAAAGAAGATATTTTCTATAAGGCGCTGATTGACATTAGCATCTATGCGGTCGCCTGTTTCAATAATGTCCGTTAGTGGTGTGGAGCGCTCTATAACGATTAGTGCTCCCACCTTGTTGCGGGCAAGGTTCATACATGCCATAACCACAGGCATTATGCTCTCACGTTCTATGCGGGGATTGTTATGACTGGAAGAAAAGATGCGCAGGATATTTCGTGCACGCTGGTGGGCACCGATGCTGTAAAGGAACTTACGTATCTCGTCCTGGAAGAGCACTATGAGTGCTATCACTCCCACACTAACCAACTTGTCGAGGATGCTTCCGAGGAGTCGCATCTCGAGAACCTGAGAGACGAAGAGCCACACCAGCACGAAAACGATGATGCCAACGAAGATGTTGAGCGAACGAGACTCCTTCATTAGCCTGTAAACGTAGTAAAGCATCAAGGCTACAAGGAAAATATCTATTGCATCTTTTATTCCAAAATCGAACATATTATTATGATTGAATTACGAATTACGAAGGTTGATGTATAACTTTACTGTCTCTACTGCCTCCTTTACGTCGTGGACGCGGAGGATGGAGGCTCCTTTCTCCAATGCCACCATGTTGAGTGCCGTAGTACCGTTAAGAGCCTCTTCGGGTGTTACGTCAAGAGTCTTCCATATCATTGACTTCCGCGACACGCCAACGAGCACAGGGAGCCGTAAAACCTGCAACTTCTCTATTTGCCGGAGTACGGCATAGTTCTGCTCTACTGTCTTGCCGAAACCAAAGCCCGGGTCTATAATGATGTCTTTCTGTCCCTTGCTGCGCAGCCTGCCCACCTTCCCTGCAAGGTCTATAAGCATCTCGTCGATTGTAGCTGCTGACGACATAACGATGATTGGTGACGGGTGGTTGCTGACGGGTGACAGCTCTCCGCTGATGTCATTGATGATGCCGGCACCATACTCCTCGAGCGCCATTTGCGCCACCTCGGGACGGAAGGTATCTACGGAGATGATGGCTTCGGGCTGCTCACGACGTATTACGGGCAGAGCCTGTTTAAGGCGTCGCATCTCCTCTTCCACGGGGATGTCGTCATAACCTGGTCGTGTGCTCATTGCCCCCACATCGATTATTGCTCCGCCCTCGCCAACTATCTGGTTAGCGCGTTCGGCAATAGCCTTCTCCGTCTGCACCCTGCTGCCCTCGAAGAAGGAGTCGGGTGTGACGTTGAGGATTCCCATTACGAGTGGCTGCGACATTTCTACCAGCCGTCCTCTACAGTTTATGGTATGGTTTCTACAGCAGTTCAACTATCTTATCTAATCTGTTTGAATGACTTCCTTTTATCAATATATAGTAGCCACAGGGCTTTTCGTTACCGATTGCCGTCTTCACCTCCTCGACGTCCTTGAATATCTTTATCCCCGGACGACCTGCAGCGATGTCCCACGAGCCCTCACCGACGAGCCATATCTTGTCAAGATTAGCATCGGTAAGCTGTTGCAGCACCTTCTGGTGTTCCTCTTCGGCAACATCACCGAGTTCGCCCATCTGTCCTATGACAGCCATCTTCTTTAGCTCCTTGTCGCTTTTTATTGCCTTAAAGTTCTCTATTGCTGCCGCCATACTCGTCGGGTTGGCATTATAAGCGTCAACCACAAGTCGGTTGTCGGCGGTTATCGTTAGCTGTGAACGGTTATTCGACGGGGTATATTCCTCTATAGCCTCGCGAATCTTGTCGGCAGGTACATCAAAATATTTTCCCACCGTCATTGCTGCAAGGATATTACTAATGTTGTAAGCTCCTATGAGGTGAGTACGAACAACTACAGGAGACTGGTCATTGTACCACTCGAAGTTTACGAAGGGGTCGCAACTTACAACCTTGCCGACATTACTTCCATAGGTTATGACGTTCTTCATGTCGCGCTCCTTAGCCATCTTCACGAGGTACTCGTTGTCAGCATCAAGGAAAATGCAGGCCTCTCTCCTCTCTCCTCTCATTCCCGAGCTTCGCTCGCCTACCCGTAGCCTTTCCTCTCTCCTCTTTAAAAAGTCATAAAGCTCACCCTTCGTCTTCATGACACCCTCGAACGAGCCGAAGCCCTGCAGGTGGGCACGTCCAACGTTGGTAATAAGTCCGCAGGTAGGCTCTACCGTTTCCACCAAGGTCTTTATGTCGCCAGGATGACTTGCTCCCATCTCCACTACGGCAATATCGTAGCTGTCGTTAAGACGGAAAAGGGTCTTGGGCACACCGACATCGTTATTGAAGTTGCCTTCGGTGTACATAACGTTGTACTTCTTCCCCAGCACAGCGGCGATAAGCTCCTTTGTTGTCGTCTTGCCGTTAGTACCTGTAATGCCGACAACAGGGATGTCGAATTGACGACGGTGTTCACGTGCAAGGTCCTTGAAGGTCTGCAGACAGTCGTCAACCCTTATTATCTGCGAGTTGCCAGCCTCTACGTCTTCATCAACAATAGCATAAGCGCATCCCTTCTCCAGGGCCTGAAGTGCAAACTTGTTACCGTTGAACGACTCTCCCTTCAACGCAAGGAATATACTACCCTTGGGACAGTCACGACTGTCGGTAGTGATAACGGGGTGCTGCTTATATAGTTCGTATAGTGCTTTAATTTCCATGACGTCAGTTTTCATAATCTTTTTGCAAAGGTACGATTAAGCGAGCGAAATGCCAAAGGAAAACCCGTTTTTCTTTGCATTTCCGAGCGAGAGTACCTTATCTAAAGGTACGATTAAGCGAGGACAAAACCAAAAATATCCTATATTTTTATTGGTTTGATTTTAGAACCTGGAAATTTTAATTTCAAAGGTTCTGGAATCAAAGCAAGAAGAAAGAGTGTTCTTCGTTTTGTCGAGCGTGAGTACCTTCGACGAAGTCAAAGGTATTTGCGGTAGCCTTTCGACGTAGTCAAAGGTACATTTCCTAAGTGAAAGTAGCCTTTCGACGAAGTCAAAGGTAAGTAATAAATAAAAAGATTTTTTCTCAAAACACTTAACAACTTAACCAAAAACGCCCAGAGCCCCGATAAATAAAGGGCGCAAGCAACGTTAAGTGTTGTCCAAACACTTAACGTTGACTTACCTAAGACTTAACAGTCTCAGCCTCCCCGAGGGTACTTTTTCAGAGAGGAGAGAGGAGAGAGGAGTGAGGAGAGAGATGTGTTTTAAACCCTTCAGTACTCCCCTCCTTTGGGAAAGGCTACGGGTAGGCGAGCTTGCTCGGGAATGGCGGTTGGGGGAGGCTTGTTAAGTATTAGTTAAGTGTTTGAGCAACACTTAACGTGCCCGAAACACCGATAAACAGAGGGCGGAGCGGCAATTTTGCACCCTAAATGTTAAGTGTTGACGAAAAATTCTTTTTTCAGAATTCACGTAAAGCGATGTGTAAGTAGGCTACTTTTAGTGTGTAAGTAGCCTACTTTTGCGGTGAAACTGGGCTACTTACAGATCGGATTACAGCTATGCATAAATTGATAAAGGTTGCGTTTTCCTTTTGCATTTCCCTCTTCTTTTTTCTCAGTTTCTTTAAAAAAATGCCTCAAAAGGTGGCAACATACCACCTTATAGCATCCGTTTCTCTACATTTTACAATATTCGTCAGATGGTATTCTTACTATAGTGATTGAAAATCTGCTCGAAGTTGTCCTCAAACATGTTGATTTTTGAAGCACTTATTTTACGCCCTTGTCAACGTGCCTGTTCCTAATGTCACTATGGTAATGTCTTCATTACATCCAATAGTGAGTCATATCCATCTACTTCATGGTAACGTACTTTGCTAGTCGAGATATCGTTAAAGAGTTTCTTGGCACAATCAATCTTTGCCTTCTCAACTCCTTTCAACTGCATGGAGTCCATTGAGCCTTTTGTCTCAGCAATAAAGAAGATGTGTTTTACGCCAGCATTGTCATTAAAGGCAATAGCCCAGTCGGGTGCATAGTTGCCGACAGGTGTCGGAATCTGGAAGGTGCGAGGCAGACGAGCATAGACGCAGACCTCCTCAGCCTTATCCAAATCCTCTGCGAACTGGCGTTCGCCCTTGCTGTCTGTAAACACATAGTCCAAGATGTGCTTTTTGGCAGGATATGCTTTATCAATCGTTTGGCGACTCTTCTCCTGCGTGAAGATATCCGTATCATAGGTTTGCTCCGTCCTATTATAACTGATATGTTCCACAATCATAGTCGCCTTCTGCTCCTTGATAAGTTTGACGATATTGCGAATAAACTCCTCTGGGTTATTCTTAAACAACAGCAGTCGTGCGGGCAGAATACCTTTCAGTATCCTGACCACAGTCCTTCTGGTCAGCGTAGCACCACGAGCAATATCACCCACCAAATCATAAGGCACAGTTGATGTTGACACCTCACGCATAGTTTGTCTGCGTGTTGTCTGTTCGCCTGTAAAGTCCAAATCATCCTCGCCCTGTTCACCTGTCGTCACCACATATTTCATTTGGGTAACAGTCAGGTCTTTGTCTATGGCAGCGATGGATTTCTTGATGAGTTCCTCGCTGTCATAGTGAACGGTATAGACATAGCGGTGATTGATTTCAGCCCACAAGCGTTTGAATTCATCCTTTGCTGCATTGTCGTTCAGTTTTTCATTCACGACCTCAGCCTTGTCGTTACCATTCTCTATCATGCCCTCCAAAGCAGAAGGATCAAAGATACCCTGTATCAGCTTGTGCACCTGTTCGCTGATGGGCTGCAGTTTCTTGCTGAGTGGAGCCAATGTACCTTGTTCCATATCAGTATGATACGTAGGCAGAATATTTCCTTTTGCGTCCGTATAGTCATTATCAAAGAGATAGCTCACTATGCTGGCAGCCTCTTGACTACTGATAGTATAGCGCTCCGTTCCAACCATAAAAGTCTTTCCCTCGAAGTAAGATACTGTAGCTACAGTAGGACGTTCACGTAGAGCCTCACGCGTATCTTTCTGCAGGTCATCCACAAACGAAGAATAGCTCTCATTGGCTATTACCGTCAGTTTATTGATGTCATGCACAGCATCGCCCAGACGCTCTGCATCCATGCGGTTTCCTTGCTGATCCACACAGATGCGCAAGCCTCGTCCTACCTCCTGACGTTTTGCGGTTGCACTGTTTGCATGCCGAAGCGTACAAATCTGGAACACATTAGGATTATCCCATCCCTCACGCAGGGCAGAGTGCGAGAAGATAAATCTCGTAGGCTCGTTGAAGCTCAACAGACGTTCCTTGTCTTTCAGAATCAAGTCGTAGGCAGAGATATCATCAGACATATCACTTCCTCGTTTCACATCGCTGTTCACAGCATGACCTTTCTTGTCTATCGAGAAGTATCCATTATGAACTTTCTCTACAGAGAATTGCTTCAGAAATTTTTGATAGTTATCCTCAAAGAGCGACAGGTTCTCATTCAAGTAGCGATTATACTCATACTCGAACATCTTCCACAGGTCACCTTTCACCACTTCCCCCCTCTCATCATATCTTTTGTAGTTTGCCACCTCATCAATAAAGAACAGCGAGAGTGTCTTGATACCTTGCTGGAACAGCTGTCGTTCTTTCTCGAAATGGCTTTTCACCGTCTCACGAATCTGCACCTGCTGAATGGTCTTCTCGCTGACATCGCCCATCACTTCGCCAGCTCTTAGTTGGTCGCCATTACGGAAATAGACCGTATTCGTTCTGGGGTTGATGTCCGTTATCACAAACTCCTTATAGGCAGGCAGTTTCGAAGCATCGTAAAGAGAATCTCCCTGTGAGAACTTCATGGTCTGTCTTCTTGCCTGATTAGCTCCTTGCACCTCAATCTCCAATTTTACCTCTGGCGCCTTGTTCTTCGAGAGTACAATACTATCAAAATATATGTAAGCCTGATTACCCAAAAGATTCTGCAATGTAATACCCTTTACCTGGATTTTCTTCACCAGTCGCTGACAGTAGGCATCGTAGGCATCCAGCGCATAGATGCAGTTGTGCGAGGTCTTGTGTGTTGCCGAATAGTTCAGTACAAACAGCGGTTTGAAGTTCTTCAGCGCTCGCTGTGTTGCAGCACCCTCCATCTTCTGCGGTTCGTCCATAATGATAATAGGACGGTTGGCAGATATCACATCGATAGGTCGGCGACTTTGGAAGTCGTCGCGTTTGGTGTACATAATCAGGCTCACCTTATTCTTCGCATCCTCCTTGAAGTCGCGTGCAAAAGCCTGAGTATTGATAATCATTACATTGATGGCTGCATCACTACTAAATGAATCAATCTGTGTCAGGTTTGAGCTGTTATATATAAAGAATCGAGCCTTCTTGCCGTATTGCTCCATGAAGTGCTCTTCCAGCATTGTAAAGCTCTTATAAACACCCTCACGGATAGCGATGCTTGGCACCACCACGATGAACTTGCTCCAGCCATAACGCTTGTTTATTTCGAACATCGTCTTGATATAGACGTAAGTCTTACCCGTACCTGTCTCCATTTCTATATCGAGCGAGCATGCTCCGAGTCCTTCTGGCTTACTCAGCTGTTTGCTCTGTGGAATGTTTCCATCCACCTGCATCTGCTTGATGTTGTCAAGCAGTTGCTTGTCCGTCAGTTCCACATCCGCATTGCGCCAGCCTACATATTCCTCCTCATACACAATCCGTCCTTTGGTCTTGCCCAAGTCGCGGCGATACTGTGCATTTGTCTTCGATAGCTGCCCAGCAAACACATTCACCGTCTGCTCCACAGCCTCTGTCTGGTATTGTTGTATCTTAAACTTAAACTTCATAACACCCAATTGTCAATTATCAATTGTCAATTATCAATTTTAAATGATTCTGCGGATAGTGTCCTTACTATAGTGTTTGAATATCTGTTCAAAGTTGTCTGCTACATTATCATTGGCAAGACTGGAGTCACGCATGATGAAGTAGTATGGCTGCTGCTTGGCAATCTCTGTGATGGTGGTTTCGTTCACAGCCTCATCGAAGCAAGCCATCAAGTAGCCATCGCTCACGTTCCATACCGTCTTGCCGGCAATCTGCGTCTGCTCGATTTTCGCAGACAGTTCGATACCGAGATCTATCATCGTTTGGAACAGCAGGTCTTCTTCTGTTCGGTCAGGCTTGATATTGTCCTCAAACAAGTCTCTTTGGTCAAATTCTTCTGGGGTGTAATACACATCCTGCATATTCGACGAGTCGAGTTTCAGCACACGGAAGCCTGTATCGAGGTCTTGCGTGGTTAGTGGACTTTCTTCTTTTATTTTCTTGCCTGCACGACGGATGCGCTCTTTGCCAATTTCGCAGATGCTCTTATAGCCAGCCTTGTAAGCCTCACTCTTCTCATCTGTTGCTTCAGGTAATTGAACCATAATGAACTTTCGCTTACCGCCATCCTCCGCATTGAGTTGCATTACAGCATGGGCGGTTGTGGCTGAGCCAGAGAAGAAGTCAAGGATGATGGAGTCTCTACATGTATTCGCAATTGTTATGATTCTATTAAGCAATCTTAATGGCTTTGGACCATCAAAATAACCTTTACCTTCGAATAATTGCTTTACCTCTTGACGCCCTTCCTGATTGTGCCCTACTTCTGTATATTTCCAAATTGTTACAGGAGTCATACCTTGCTGTACATCAGCAAGATAACGTTTTAATCTAGGCATATTGCCACCATCACTTCCAAACCACACACGCCCTTCTTCTATTAATTTTTGCATTCTCTCTTTGCTTGTAAACCAGCATCTACCATTAGGAGGAGACATTATAGAACCATTAGGCGTAGTTATCTCATAATCGTAGGAGGCAGAATAAGTCTTTACTGTCATATTATCCGGAGTCCAAGGTCCCCTTGGGTCATTGTCTGGATTTTTATATCTTGCATTTGCTTCATCAGTTCTTGGCAAAAGTCCAATAGAGAAGGAATTAATGTTTCTGGCATATACAATAATATAATCATGACTGTCTGACAAATATTTAGCATCATTCTTTGGTGCAAAGGCTCGCTCCCATATTACTTTACCAACCAAATTATGCTCACCAAATATTTCATTGCAAACTTTCTCAAGATTATCTATTTCGTTTTCGTCCATACTTATAAATATCACTCCATCCTCACTCAACAGATCCTTTGCCACTTTGAGGCGTGGATAAATCATGTTGAGCCAATCGGTATGGAATCGCCCATTGCTTTCTGTATTGGCAACAAGACGATTTCCTTCTTCGTCTGTTTGACCACTATTATGTATATACTCACTTGAAGATTGTGCAAAATCATCGTTATATACAAAGTCATTACCTGTGTTGTAAGGTGGGTCAATATAGATCATCTTCACCTTGCCCAGATAGTTCTCACGAAGCAATTTAAGCACTTGCAGGTTATCGCCCTCGATATAGAGGTTCTGTGTATTATCAAAATCCACACTTTCCTCACGGCAAGGGCGTAATGTATCAGTCGTTGGCGCATTAGCCAAACGAATAGCATTGCGTTTGTCTGGCCAAGTGAACTGATAGCGTTCCTCCGGACCTTCAACAATATCCTTTGATAACTCTTGTTTGAGTTGGTCAAAATCAATTGCCACTTCTGGCTTTCCCTCTTCGTTCAGCCGTTCCGTGAGGCAGTTGGGAAACAGTTCTCCTATGCGCTTGATATTTTCATCCACGATGTTCGTGGTCTGCATGTTCAGTTTATCCATATATTAATAGTCTAATGAAATTCGTTTTATAGAAGAAATTTTGCTAATTAGGTTGAGCTTTGTATCATCCGATATTCCTTCAAAGCCAAATAGTTTTGTTGCTTTTAATATGTATTTTGCCAACTCTGGCAATTCTTCATCAGATTTAACAACAATGTGAGTTATTGCCTCTTGGAGACAATCCTCATAAAAAGTTATATATCCATCAGAGGTAGAAGATATATTATCATTCAATGCTTTTTTCTCTTTTTTGTATTCACTCTCAGAAATAGCCCACTTCCATTCATTAAATTGACCTTTGTTATCATCATGAAACGCTCTCCATTCTCTTTCATCATAATAGCATTTCTTACCATCAGAACTAAACATAGGTTTTGTTAAGCCAATAAGCAGTCTCAAATAATACTTTCTTAAACCTAATTCAGGAATTCTATATTCATTCGTCTTATCATTTGAAATCAATGCTTGATGTTCATTCGAAGATTCCTTATAAATGCAGGATAAATCAATAATCGCATCAGTGAGATTTGCGGACTGAACATATAAAAGCGGATTTAATTTATTTCCACAATATTCTCTCATAAATGCCTTATTAAAGCCAACCATATAATAGCCATATTTCTGCATGTGTTCGCTCGCTCTTGTTATAGGAATATCACAGAATGAAGCCATTGGTATAGCAACGCCTAAATCCTCATTGGTATTAGTAATGTCTGTAATGTCACAGAAATTAGAAATTACTGATTGAGGGTAATTTTCAAATGCATATGAAAACCTTACTCCATTTTGTAATATTAGTTTAAGTGTACTTAGCTCTTTCGTAAAATGGAATAATGAAGATGCATTAATATTTCCAAATGAAATATCATTTTCCTGATTGTTCATATTCAATTGCCTCCTTTAACTTTATTATCTGTTGATGCAACTCGTATTTCTTGCGAGTCTGCTTACAAACCATACGATTGTTTTGTTGCCTTTAATGTATTCTCTCCTACAGTATATGTATAACACGCTACAGGCATAAACTGAAGACAACCATAAGGCATATCTTTCTTTCCTGTTTCCGAAATTGAAGTAACAATTGCATGAGTCAGGCCATTGGTTTTCATAAATGTCTCTAATGACTTCAATTCAGAAGAGGGGTTAGCGAATGGTTTGTTTGTCCATTTTACTTCCACAGCCCATTCTGGTTTCTGCTTCGCCTCATTAATACCAACGATGTCAACCTCTCCTTTCTTTTTATTACCTTCGTTCCAGTTGGCATAGGCAATATTGACATTTCGAGGTATCCACTGAGCATAAACAGCAGTTTCAACCATATTGCCAATAACCTCATCATTCTCGTCAATTGGCTGGAACAGGGCACAACGTAATGACGGATTAGTTAGATAGAGTTTAAATAACATTTCACGACGATATTCTTTGGCTGTATCATCAGCACGACGAATTTTCTTTACCAAGAATGCTGCCTCAAGATATTGTATGTATTTTCGGAGCGTTTCTTTCTTTACTCCAGAATCCTTCGAAAGACCTTCGTAGGAGAACTGAGAGCCGGAATGGTAGGCTATCATTGTGAAAAGGGAATTCAGTTCCTGAACATCCGTAATTCCATACAGGCTTGGCAAGTCTCTTAACAACACCTTGTCAATAATATCATGTCTGATAAACTGTCCTGGATTTTGTTGAATGCGCTGAGAGAATACTACTTCTGGATAGCCACCATAGTTTATATAGTCAATAAATAGTTTATTCAACTTTACTATGTCTATTGTTGTATCCCCTGTAATTAGTCCATTCGACCACTCCATCTCTGTGGGGCGCATTAATTGGGCATATCCTTTCAGATGAACGTATTCATAGAATGTCAATGGTGGCAGATTAAAATCAGTGAACCTGCCAGCACCACTTTCATTGCTCCGCTTTTTCAATTCAGCAGCAGCTGATCCAGATGCGACAAACTTCACATGATGGTAGGTATCAACTAAAGATTTCAAATTTACCTCCCAATCTTTTAAATACTGAACCTCGTCGAAAAAGACATAAAAAGACTCTTTGCTATCAGCTTTACCTAAAGCCTGCTTCGCCAAATTGAAAAGTTGCTCCAAGTATATTTTATTATAGATGGGGGTTTCTACAGAAATATATATAATATTCTGAGGAGAAATGCCATCAGCAATGAGTCGTTGAATGGTGTGATAAAGCATCACTGTCTTACCCACACGACGAGGTCCCATCAATATGATTGCACGTCTGATATCCATGTCTGCAACTAATGGATAAAAGATGTCAAGGTATAAACGAGGATGCATCTCGGCATAATAAGACGAAATTACATTCTCTGTCCACCATGGATTGTCCACCCGAAGGCGTCCAATAACTTGTTTCTCTATCAGTTCGTTATAGCGCATATTATATATTTTTAGGCTGCAAATATAATCATTTTCTGCTTAATCTCCAAATTTTTATCAAAATAAACACATTCAAACATGCTTAATATTTAAAGAAATAATAGATTAGTGTCATTCTTTCGAATTATACATCTAATTACGTCTTAGCCTTCAAAATGCATATTTCATTTTTAAGATTTAATCGTAATTTATTAAAACTTAGCAACTTACAATGTAAATATAGATTAAGACGATTTAAACCTGCTTAATCTTTGACTTTAGTTCTTGGATTTTTTGATGTAACTCGTACTTCTTTCGCGTCTGCTTTTCAGTACGGCATTGCTTTTCCAGCGATTCTATCTGGCGAAGCAATTTTTCTCGTTGCTCACGATGGATAATCTGCTCCTCAATACTTTCTTCAGCCTGGGCATCCAAGCCACCGATGGTTGCAACGATATTATTCCAGACATCATCAAGCGTCAATCCTTGCAGTGTGATTGCCGCTTCACCAGTCTGCATCCATACTGTTTGTTGCAGTCGAGTATGAAAGATGCAGAACTGTGTCTGCTCCTCATATTGCAGAAGAAAGATAATCTTCTGTGGTATCAACTTCTGCAACAGGAGAATGTTCTTTGTGTCATACTCCTTACGTTTCATCATCACTTGAAGCACATAGAACCCTTTTATATCTTTTCCTTCTGATAATGCAGGAACTCTGTCAGGAGAAACATACGCCAACAATACCATTTTGCTGATGTCTGCATCAAAGCGTTCACGTTCAGCCGCTTTGAGATTGAACTTCTCAAAGACTGCTTTCTTGTAAAGCGGCTTGTTGATGAGGGTATTGGCAGGCAATCCGTACATAAATCTCTAATTCTTGATTACTAAGAAACAGATTAACTCAAAATCGTCGAGACCCACATAATGCTCCTCGAACAGTTCGCCTACAAAGCCCTCCAAGAAACTATCCACATCTGATTCTTCCTTAACGGATATAATCGAATTGATGGCCTTGCTGAGCAAGTCGGAATACTTGCCCATACGCAAACCATCACGCGTTTCCTTGTTAAACTCATGACAAAGTTTTACATCTGGAGTGGAAACCTGTTTGCAGATAAGTCGCATCTTGTCTAACAGCTCTTTAGGATGCAAATGATCTACCTGCACCTCGCCATCATCACGGATATAAACCATGTAGAATGGATGCAACTGGTTCTTGTGGTCGATATTAACTCCTGCCGTGCGGTTTTTCAATACGAAGATAGTGCCTGCTGGCGTTTGAGCGTTACCACGAACGACAGCATGAAGTCCAAAGGGAGTATGCTCCACATCATGGTTACTGTTGATGTATTCCAGCAGGTCAAGTCGGAACTCATTCAGTCCCAAGTCCATGATGCTAACACCAGAGTTCATTTCTTCCAAATCGACAACATCTTCCTTCAGTCGCTCCAATTGTTGGCGGCGATATTCCAAATCGTCTTTCTCTTCAGGCGACAGTAGGTTGTCATCACCTGTAGCTGTCAACACCGTCACCTTCATGCGGCTCTCTACCCTGCCCCTTAGATTGATATACTCATCAAGCGTCATGTCAGGCCAATAGTTCACCAACTGAATCTGTGCATTCTTCGATCCGATACGGTCGATACGTCCGAAACGCTGAATAATACGCACAGGATTCCAATGAATGTCGTAGTTCAGCAAGTAGTCGCAATCCTGCAAGTTCTGACCTTCACTGATACAGTCAGTGGCTATCAGCACGTCAATCTCTTCCTTCAAATGTGGATAGAGAGTGGCAGCTTCTTTTGAGATAGGAGAAAAGAGGGTAAGCACTTTATTGAAGTCGAGTTTCTCACGTAGCTTCAAGGTGCTTCGAGCCTCAACATCACCAGTAACCAATGCTACATTCAAGCCGTATTTTGACTTTATCTTGTCTGCTAAGCAATCGTAAAGATAAAGAGCTGTATCAGAGAAAGCAGTGAAGATAATGACCTTCTTATTATCGCCGTTTATCGGATGAGCAAACTTGTCTTTCAAGTCTGCAACGAGTTGCTGCAGTTTTGAGTCATGCTCAGGTGTGATACTCTCCAGCATCGTCAACAATAGGCGAATGATTTCAAGGTCGTCCTTTATTTCACGCTGCCACGATATATAGTCCATATCCTCCAAGAGAATACGGTTTTTCTTCTTACCTATAGTAAAGTCCTGCTCGTCCTCATCACCATCTACATCCTCATAGTCGTCAACAGAAATGTGTTTGTCGCCTTTCTGATACTTCTCTATAGCATCGAGTGTTTCCTGCATATAATCACGTATGCGGCCTAAAGTAAGACGGAACGAGTTAACACTGGACTCCAGGCGTTTCAATAGCTGTATGTTCATCAGGCGCTGAATACCCTGCTCGCGCTCCTCAATGCTCAGACGATGACCTGTTGTACTTTCCTCCTCTTTATATTTATAGAGTTTACTATCCAGGATAAAAGCAGAAGGTGCATAGATGGCTAATCGAAGCGACTGCAACTGCTCGAAGATTTCGTTGTAGTTGATGGCAGTATCAAGGTCTGTCAGATGAGGCTGGCGAGAGATGGGTTTCAAGCGCTCTGGGAAAGTGCCGATATCTGTTGTATCATAATACTGTTGGATATGCTTACGACTACGGGCAATGGTTACAGCATCCAAGAGTTTAAAGAAGTCAAAATTCAGCATACGAAGCAGTCGCTCTGTTGTTCGCTCCTTTGGTGTAAAGTTCGCCCATGTGTTATAGGCAGCTTGTGCCTGACGGAAGATGTCATCAATGCCTTTGTCAGTAGGCAGCAATTGATTGATCTCCGCAGATTCTCCTTCATAAGCTAATTGCAACTGGTTCTTTAAATCACCGAAACGATTGTTTACAGGAGTAGCAGAAAGCATTAGAACTTTAGTTTTCACACCACTCTTAATGACCTTATTCATTAGTCGCAAATAGCGATTTTCACGAGGGTTCTCTCCATTCTCGTCGGTGCTCACCTTACCACCATTACGGAAGTTGTGGCTCTCGTCAATTACCACTAAGTCGTAGTTGCCCCAGTTTACTCGTTCCAAGTCAAGATCGTTACTGTATCCGCTTTCACGACTGAGGTCTGTATGATAAAGCACATCGTAGTTCAAACGGTCTTTCGCCAACGGGTTGTTGACGTAGTTCTGACGATAGGTGTTCCAGTTCTCATACAGTTTCTTCGGACAAAGTACCAATACGGTACGATTGCGACTCTCAAAATATTTGATAACACTCAGAGCTGTGAATGTCTTTCCGAGACCCACACTATCTGCCAAAATGCAACCGTTATATTTCTCTAACTTATTGATGATTGCCAAAGCAGCATCGCGCTGGAAGTTGTAGAGTTTATTCCAGATGACTGAGTTCTTAAATCCTGTCGCTTCCTTCGGTAGTTCATCTTCGCTAATATCATCCAGAAATTCATTGAAGATATTGTATAGTGCCACAAAGTAGAGGAACTCTGGCGCATTCTCCTTATATGCATTGCTGATATTGTCTATCACTTCCTCTGTCACAACTTGTAGGCGACTGCTGTCATTCCATAGCTGATTGAAAAGGTCGATATAGGCTTTGGAAAAAGGCGTTTCTGCCTTCTGAATCATCGTGTAGGCATTGTTGCCTTTCTCACACCCCAAATCAACTGTTGTAAAACCATTGATGGGAGAATAGCTTGTATCATCAAGATTGATGAAACCCATCATCTGTTCGTTGGTTCTATTCGACTTGAAGCAAACTTTCTGACGAATCCATTCAGCACATTCCTTGGCGATTGCTTTCTGGGTCAGTTCGTTGCGAAGTTTCACTTCAAACTCAGAGCCATAGAGCGTACGTTCACGATCTAAACGAGGAATATAGAATTCACGTTGCTGCTTGGGCGTTTTATCTGCAGTAAATGTAGGTGAGGTAAAAATGAAACGCAGTTCCTTGATATCCTTCAGAGCCGATTTCAGTTCTTGGAAGGCATAGATGGAGAAGCAGGAGGCCGCAATAGATAGCCGGCTCCCTGATTGTAACTGCTGCATGAGGTCATCGCGCAGAGTTTTCCCTACATTGTTTATCAACTCCATCGATATATGTTTTCTTAGGTAATTTAAGGGCAAAAGCACTTATCGGGATTTTTCAGGTAGTCACAACCTATGGACATGAAGAAAGCGTGGACGCTTATCATGTCTGTGGTTGTGAGAGATACCTGAACGCTGACAAGCTTAATGCCCACGCCTAAGCGCAGACATTGGCATTTATCAATCGCGTTCGTATTCTAAAACTCTCACATTTCAGACAAACCGAATAACTGCTAATGCTGTTATTATTTTTCCACAAAAGTCTCGCAGGCGGCTTTCACTAAAGTCATAATGCCTGTGATTGGTTGCAAAGTTACGATTAAGCGAGGAAAGTACAAAATAAAATCTATATTTATTTTTACTTTCGAGCGAGAGTACCTTATCTAAAGGTACGATTAAGCGAGGTCAGTGAAGTCTCTTGGTATAAGTATTTACAAAAAGGTAAGGCGCTCGTGTGAGCGCCTTACCTTGTATTATGCGAACTTTATTGTTCCTTGTATTTCTTCACCGCGAACATCGTCGTTGCTTTCACTAATCTCGCCCGCTGCCTTGCTGCGAATCTCGTCGAGCATCTGTCGGGTTCGTTTGTATGTTGGCGATGTTTCTACGTCAGCGATGACGTCGTCGTTGTCGAGGTCTTCCTGGCGGAAGATGAAGATGTGTGGACGACGTTTATACTGACTCGTCTTACCGTCCTTACCGTAGTAACGACTGCGACGTTCACGACGCTCTGCCTCTTTTTCCTCTTCACGTGCAATACGGTCTGCCTCTTCCTGGGTGCGCTTTGAGAAGTGTCCACTCATACCGTCGATGTCTTCGATACCGAATCCTGTTGCAAGGATAGTAACCTTCACCTTGTCGCCAAGTTCCGGGTCGGTAGCAAGTCCCCACTTTATCTCGAAGTCGCTGCCAAACTTCGCCATGAAGTCGTTGACGTCGTTCATTTCCTCCATCATAAGGCCCTGCTGGTTCTGGTTGTCCGAGCAGAAAGAGATGGAGAGAAGTATCTTCTTCGAGTTGAACACGTCCTTTTCGTTGAGCAACGGAGAGTTGAGGGCATCGTGGATAGCCTTCTTAACACGTCCTTCGCCCTCACCGTAACCCGTTGACATGATAGCGACGCCACCATCCTTGAGGACAGTCTTAACGTCGTTGAAGTCAAGGTTGATGAGTCCGTGAACGGTAATGATCTCTGCGATAGACTTCGCTGCTACTGACAGCGTGTCGTCAGCCTTGCCGAAGGCGTCGAGTATTGACAGCTCCGGATAGATCTCGCGCAGGCGTTCATTATTTATTACGAGGAGGGCATCAACATGCTTTGACATCTCCTCGACGCCGTCAAGAGCCTGGTCAATCTTCTTTGGACCCTCGAAGCGGAAAGGTATTGTTACTATACCTACCGTGAGGATGCCCAACTCTTTAGAGACGCGAGCAATGACTGGGGCGGCACCTGTTCCTGTTCCACCTCCCATACCAGCAGTGATAAACGCCATCTTGGTGCCGTCGTTGAGCATATTACGAACATCTTCTATGCTCTCTTCGGCAGCCTCGCGAGCCTTCTCAGGTTTATTACCTGCTCCAAGACCTTCCTTTCCCAGCTGTAGATGGATGGGGACAGGACTGTCGTTGAGCGCTTGATTATCAGTGTTGCACAGCACGAACGATACGTCGTGAATGCCTTCGCGATACATGTGATTGACGGCGTTGCCACCACCACCACCGACGCCGATGACCTTGATAATACTTTTCTCTTTCTCGGGTTCGCCGAAATCTAATGCGTCAAAAATATCGTCTGTCATATATGTCTATGTTTTATTATTTTTACTCGTCTTCTTTCAGGAGGTTAACGAAGAAGCGCTTCAAGCTCTTTCTTACTCCCGATATTTTATCCTCTTCCTTTGTCTCTTCTTCCTCAGCACCTTCTGTTACACCAGACTCTGCTACCTTTGCTGCGGCATCGTTACGAAGTCGCTCGTGAGCTTCCTTCTCTGCCTCTGTGAGTACCACACCGCTGTCTATATCACGAATGTTTCGTGGCTCACGGTGTATCTCGCCTGTTGTTACCGGTTGCTGTTCGTCAAAGAGTCCTGCGTTAGGATCAACCTCTGGTCCGGCACAGTTCATAGAGCCCTTAGCAAGGATTCCAAGTACGGTATTCATAGAACCGTCACGATCGGTAATGATAGGATCTTTTGCAGTTATTGTCTGTGTAACGAACTTTGCTGTACGTATCTTCTCCACGTGGGTGTGGTTGCGGAAAGCTGTTTCTATGTTCTTAAGGTTTGAGCCGCCACCAGTAAGGATAATACCGCCGAGGAGTCTGTCGTTAGCATACTCTGCAGGAACCTGATACCACACGTTCTCAACAATCTCGAGTACACGACCTTCTACGATGTCGATGAACTTACGACTCTCTATTGAGCGTTCGCTATCGATAGGCAACATCAGCTGATTGTCTATTTCGTTGTTCTCTGTGTATGCAGAGCCGTACTTACGCTTCATATTCTCGGCTACCGACTCGTCCATCTGGAGAGAGGCGATATCCTTTGTGATATTGTTTCCTCCAAGTGGAATAACAACCAAGTGGCGCAGGATGTTCTTATAGTACACGCTGACGGTAGTAGTGTCGGCACCAAGGTCCACGAGCAGACATCCAGAACGTTTCTCAACCTCTGTGAGCACGCTGTCGGCAAGAGCCAGAGGTGCCAAACGCATCTCAGCTACTGCGACACCAGCCATATCGAAGCACTTATTGAGGCTACGGTAGAACTGCTTGCGCCAAAGGATGTTCAGGAAGTTACCCTCCAGACGTTCGCACTGTATTCCTACAGGGTCTAACTGGTACTGGTTGTCAACCTTATATTCTTGTGTGGCAGCACCAAGAATTTCCTGATCCTGATAAGTCATATTGCGATTGCCGTCCATCAGTTCGTCAACCATCTCCTGGCTTACTATAGTGTCTGCAGGAAGGTTCTTCACGATGACGTTTTTGAGACAGCGTATAGACTGTCCGCCAACACCAACATAAACATAGGCAATATTGGTCTTCAGAATGTTCTTCAGTTTCTGTACAATGTTGGAAATGCACTGTGAGGTCTTATCAATATTATAGACTATACCACGACGTATGAAAGTGGAAGAGTCTTCGGTAACGACGGCGAGGATAGACATACTTCCATCCATATTCTTCTTGCCGGCAATACCCGTTACTTTTGAGGAGCCGAGCTCAATAGCTACTATAAAATCCTTTGCTGCCATATATGTTATACTATTTTTATTATTTCTTACAAACTATTTGATTATCGAACTCAAGATTGATGTACTTATATTTGTTCCACCCAGCCTGAGAGAGTCCGTAGCGATAGAACTTCTCCAGACGTGTCATCTTGGAGTTTATCATTTCTGTTATCAGCTGGCGACGGACGCTGTTTTGTTTTGCCCGAGGCAACTGACCTAAATACACCACATGGTTTCCCACGCGGGGAACAATCTCTATGCCCTGATTAGGTAGCACGTTTATCTGTTCAACAAGGTTAAACCACATCTTATTTGCCATAATAGCCTCAACGAGATATACGAGGTGAGTCTTGGCGAAAGCCTGACTGATATTTCCGGTACAGATGATGAGGTCGCTGGTATAACGACTCGTCGGCATCACACTGCCCTGATCGTCAACGTAGTAGTCTTCGTCCCTGTCGTTCTTTACACGAACTATCGGCAGACGCTGAGTAACATTAATATATACATGACCGTCCTGAGTCTTGTAACACTCCGCAGTGTTTATGAACGAACCCACCTTCAGCGCATCCTCAATGATTCGTGGATTAACCTCGTCGAGTTTCTGATGGTAAGGATATAGTTTCTTACGTTCAAGGATGGTCTTTATGTCTTTAGCCTTCAGGAAACCATAGGTAGCGCCGTCAGCAATATTGATGCTCACGTCTGTGCACACCTTCTTCGACTCGTCAGGATGACTGAACGAAGTCATAGCGAAGACGAGATAGACTGCGAGCAGCAGGTCCAGCAGCACTATTATGGATTTCTTCAGACTAATCTTCTGCATATCTGTTAACTTAACTTCTTTCTAAGAATCTTTTCTATCTCAGGGACATCGTTGTCGAGGTCGCCTGCACCAAGTACGACGAGTACGTCGAAATCGTTCTTCTCAACGAAGTCGAGCACGTCGGCCTTGTTTATCATTTCCTTCTCAACACCCTCTCGGAGATTGTCATAGATAAGTTCTGAGGTTACTCCGGGGATTGGTTCTTCACGAGCAGGATATATCTCTGTGAGCACCACCTGGTCGAGTTGACTCAACGCATCAGCAAACTCCTTGTAGAAGTCGCGTGTACGGGTGTAGAGGTGAGGCTGGAAAATTGCTGTTATACGACGGTTCTTGTACAGCTCACGAATACTCTTCGCACTCTGGTAAATCTCTTTCGGATGGTGAGCATAGTCGCTGAGGAATACCATCTTCGGAGTGTTAATCTTGAAGTCGAAACGACGGTCAACACCTCCGTAGGTCTTCATACCATAGCGCAACTCCTCGGAAGAACAGCCGTTCAACTGTGCCATCGCCATTGCGGCGATACCATTCTCTATATTGATAGGTATGGGCTGACCAAGAGAGATATTCGTCACACTCTCCAATGGTGATATGAAGTCAAAGGTGATGCTACCCTCGCCTATCTTCACATTCTCAGCGTGGAAGTCGCCTTTATCACGTCCATAGGTATATGTACGCACACCATCCTGAACCTCAGGCTTTACCTCAAGACCTGTGTGAATGATGAGAGCACCACCGGGTTGAATGAGTGTTGTATAGTGACGGAAACTCTCAAGATAAGCCTCTTTTGTGCCGTAGATATCCAGGTGGTCCGGGTCGGTACTTGTTATGACACTCATCCAAGGACGCAACCAGTGGAAAGAACGGTCGAACTCATCGGCCTCAATAACCACATACTTACTCTTCTTGCTGAGGATGTAGTTCGTACCGTAGTTCTTTGAGATACCTCCAAGGAAAGCGTTGCAGTCGATGACACCCTGATGCATTATGTGTGCACACATTGTTGACGTTGTCGTCTTACCGTGAGTACCAGCGAAACAAAGTCCTTTGTTTGATTGTGTGAGCAGTCCCAGCACCTGGGCTCTCTTCTCCACGTCGAAACCGTTCTCCTGGAAATATACCAATTCGCTATGGTCAGCAGGTATTGCCGGCGTATAAATCACAAGGGTGTGATCCGCCATCTTACATGCCTGAGGTATTGCATTGACGTTATCTTCGTAGTGAATCAGCGCCCCTTCCTTCTCCAGTTGTATGGTAAGTGCCGACGGTGTCTTGTCGTAACCGCCGACAACCATTCCCTTCTGAAGGAAATAGCGGGCTATGGCGCTCATTCCTATGCCGCCGATGCCTACGAAGTAAACAGATTGTATCTTTTCTAATTTCATAACTTCTTACCTTTTAAACTTCTTAGCCCTTCGTTGCCAGTTCCACCACAGCGTCGGCAATAACCTTCGCTGAGTTAGGAAGGCCGAGTGTCAATATATTCTCACTCAGTGTGTTCAGTCGGGCGTCGTCCTTAACTGTTTCTATGGCGAGGGCTATAACTCGTTCGGGAGCCTCAGCGTCGCTGACATAGATAGCAGCGTCGCGCTTTACCAGCGCCATAGCGTTCTTCGTCTGGTGGTCTTCTGCCACATTTGGTGACGGAACAAGGATGACGGGTGTGCCGAGAAGACAGAATTCGGAAATACTACTTGCTCCGGCACGACTTATTACCAAGTCGGCAGCGCGATAGGCTGCACCCATGTCGGTAATGAAATCACTGACAACGAGGTTCTCCGGCTTTCCCGCCTTCTGCAGTCGCTCAGCAATCTCTGCACTATAGTACTTTCCTGTTTGCCACAACACCTGAACACCACTCTTTGCGATGTCATCAAGATGACCAAGCACACTCTCATTGATGGTGCGTGCACCGAGTGAACCGCCCACGATGAGGATGGTCTTTGTGGCGGACTTCAGTCCGAAGGACTTCTGTGCTTCCGTCTTGCTTATAGTAGTCTCAAGCAACGACTGACGGACGGGATTTCCTGTAAGGATAATCTTATCCTCCGGGAAGAAACGTTCCATACCGTCGTAGGCAACACATATCTTTGCAGCCTTCTTTGCAAGAATCTTATTTGTAACGCCAGCGTATGAGTTCTGCTCCTGAATAAGACAGGGGACACCCATCGCAGCACACTGGTTCAGCATTGGTCCGGAAGCATAGCCTCCAACACCCACAGCAACCATAGGACGGAAATCGCGAATAATCTTCTTTGCCATCTGCTGCGACTTCCATATTTTGTAGAGCACCTTGATGTTGCGAAGGAGATTCTTGCGGTCGAAACCCTGAATAGGCAGACCAACAATCTCGTAGCCTGCCGCAGGAACACGCTGCATCTCCATACGTCCCAAAGCACCTACGAAAAGTATCTTTGCCTCAGGGTGTTCGGACTTTATCGCGTTGGCAATGGATATAGCTGGAAAGATGTGTCCACCTGTTCCTCCTCCACTTATTATCACTCGAAGTTCTCTATCCATTTTATAACTGTTTTATTTTAGTTGGCAAAAATAAGAAAAAATTATCTAATTCCCTAATGTTTAACGATATTTATTATTTCGATGTAACTCTTTGAGTTACCGGATCGTCTTCACGTTTCTTTGCCGAGTAGCTTACACTGAGAATAATTCCTATATAAACGCAGTTCATAATCGTCGATGTTCCTCCTCGACTTATAAGGGGTAGCGGCTGTCCTGTTACTGGTGCCAGACCTACTGCTACCATCATATTGAACATAGCCTGTGTGACGAGCAACAGGGCTATACCCATGATGAGAAGAGCAGGGAACGCATTGGAGCATCTGTTGGCAATCACAGCAGTACGGAACAGCAGGATTATGTAGAGAAGACATACTGCACCAGCTCCCCAAACACCCATCTCCTCGATTATGATGGCATAGATGAAGTCGGAATATGCTTGCGACAGGAAGTCGCGCTGCACGGAGTTACCTGGTCCCACACCCACAACATTCGACGACACGATAGCTATGTTAGCGTGTGCTACCTGCGCATCCTTGTCGATGTCAAAAGAGTCTGGCGACACCTCTTTACTACTTAGGAACTTATTTATTCTTGACTTCCACGTACCGAAACGGTGGAATATTTTTGACACCCCACCACTCTTCTCCGGTTTCGGAGCAGACTCTGTGAGCGTCATAGTATTCGTCTCTGCTGCTACAGGCTCTTCCGTTTTCTCCGTACCCGCCGCCATAACAACTGCTACGAAGAGTGCTCCTGCCAGCATAACACCTCCGAGAATCTTTCCGAGTATCGCCTTTGGCACCCTGCCGATGAACATCATAGCAAAGATAGTGACACAAAGGAGCATCGCCGTAGAGAGGTTCTCCAAAGCAATGAGCAGCACGAAGGGAATACTTACATAAGCTATATATTTGAATGCTCTGCGGTCAGCACCGTCGGGCGTCTGCATAGCACTGAGTATCTGTGCCTCAGCGAGTACTATAGCTCCTTTGGCAAGTTCTGAGGGCTGAAACTGGAAACCGAAAAGACCTATCCATCGCTGAGCACCGTTGGTAGATTGTCCGACGGCGAGTACTGCGATGAGCATAATAAATGATATCAACAGGGCGAACGGAGTGACTATCTTAAAGTACTTGCACTTTATATTCATAGTACCCACAAGGAGGCATAGTCCCACGAACATAAGTCCTGCGTGACGCAGTACCGGTTCGAAGTAGTTTCCGCTCCTGTAGCTTAGTCCGCTCGACGAGCTATACACCTCGATGATACTCACCGCACAGAGGATGAAATACACAGCCCAAATGATTCCATCGCCCTTTATCTTCAGCTTTAGAAATTGATCTATCATTTATAGGTTTCTTACTAATGTCTTAAACTGTTCTCCTCGGTCTTCCATATTCTTGAAGAGGTCGAAGCTGGCACAACAGGGACTCAGCAGTACTGTCATTCCCGGCTCTGCCATCTCGTAGCACGCCTCCACACACTCCTTCATAGAGTGAGTATCGCGAACAGGGATGCCTAAAGCGTCGAAATTGTCATGCAGCTTCTTGTTGTCGGCACCGAGATATACCAGACCGGCACACTTCTGACGCACAAGGTCCTTTATCGGCTCATAGTCGTTACCCTTGTCCTTACCGCCGATGATGAGTATGGTTGGTGTCTTCATACTCTCAAGTGCATACCAGCATGCATCGACGTTGGTTGCTTTTGAGTCGTTGATATACTGCACACCACGAACGGTAGTAACCTTCTCCAGACGATGCTCCACACCGGGGAAGTCGCTGAGACTCTTGCGGATAACCTCATTCTTAATGCCCGACACCTTAGATGCTATTCCTGCAGCCAGCGAGTTGTAGATGTTATGCTTTCCTGTCAGCGACAGCTCCTCTTGTTCCATATTGAACGGAGTGGGATATTCTATCTTGTACTGTCCTTCTTCAATATATCCTATGCTTCCCTTCTCCTTGAGTTCCGAGAAAGGCAACTTTACAGCTTTGATGTCATATTTCTCAAGCTCTCGCTGTATAATGGGGTCGTCGTTCCAATAGATGAAGGCATCGTCGGATGTCTGGTTCTGGGTGATACGCATCTTCGCATCGACGTAGTTCTGCATCTTGAAGTCGTAGCGGTCCAGGTGGTCAGGAGTAATATTGAGCAACACCGCTACATTAGCACGGAAGTCGTACATATTATCCAACTGGAACGAGCTGAGCTCAATGACATAGTATTCATGTGGCTCCTCTGCTACCTGAAGGGCAAGACTGCGACCGATATTTCCTGCAAGACCAACATCGTATCCTGCATCTTTAAAGATGTGATAGATGAGCGACGTTGTTGTCGTCTTACCATTACTTCCGGTAATGCATATCATCTTGGAGTTGGTATAGCGACCCGCAAACTCAATCTCACTGATTATAGGGATGTTGCGCTCAATGATTTTCTTTATCATCGGTGCAGTATCAGGGATTCCCGGACTCTTTATCACCTCGTCGGCAGCGAGAATACGCTCCTCTGTATGCTGTCCTTCCTCCCACTCTATCTGGTGGTCATCAAGGAGTTTCTTATAGTTGTCGCGAATGCTTCCCATATCGGAAACAAACACGTCGAAGCCCTTTACCTTTGCTAACACTGCGGCACCTGCTCCACTCTCCGCAGCTCCTAAAACAACAATCTTCTTCATCATCTTTTTATCTTATCTTCAATGTTATTATTGTAAGTGCAGCAAGGATTATGGTAGTAATCCAAAAACGCACGGTAATCTTCGACTCGTGGAACTGACGGTGTGGCCATCCGCGGAATATATAACGACTGGTAGCGTCAAGCTGTGAGTCGAGTTTTCGGAAGTTATCATGTATCGGCGTAGCGCGGAATACTCGCACACGCTGACCTTTATGCTTATAGTATTTGAACATCTGTGTCTGGATAATCACACTAAGGCTCTCAACGAGGAAGATGCCGCAGAGTATAGGAACCATAAGCTCCTTGTGGATGATAACAGCACAGACGCCGATAATTCCACCGATAGTAAGAGAACCGGTATCACCCATAAATACCTGTGCAGGGAAGGCATTGTACCACAAGAAACCTATCATAGCACCGATGAAGGCGCAAAGGAACACTACGAGTTCCTGAGACCCAGGGATATACATGATGTTCAGATAGGCGGCATATTCAATATGACTGGACACATAGGCAAAGATGCCCAGCGCCACACCTATTATCGCGGAGTTTCCCGCACACATACCATCCATACCGTCGTTCAGGTTGGCTCCATTCGATACTGCAGTAACGACGATGATTGTCATTATAACGAACAATATCCATCCCGCAGCATAGGCATAGTCGCCACAGAACGACATTATCTTGGAATAGTCGAGGTTGTTGTTCTTGACAAACGGTATTGTCGTCGTCAACGACTTCACCGCCTCCGACTTATGGGTAACAAGAACCTCCTGTCCCTGTCGTTCTACGCTGACATTCTCGTTAATCTTAGCATCAGGACTTGCCCACAGCACCACACCGACAATAAGGCCTATACTTACCTGTCCTATAATCTTATAAATACCGCGCAATCCGTCCTTGTTCTTGCGGAAAATCTTGATGTAGTCGTCCATAAAACCGAGAAATCCCAACCATACCGTAGTAATAATCATCAGGATGAGATAGATGTTTCTCATTCGTCCGAGCAACAGAGCCGGAACGAGGATGGAAACGATGATTATGATACCACCCATAGTAGGCACACCCTTCTTTGCCTCACCGAAGGGGTCGATGCTCGCATCGCGTGCTGTCTCAGAGATGTTTCTGCGCTTCATATATTTAATGAAACGCTCACCGAACCATGCAGAGATAATAAGTGCGAGAATAAGTGCAAGCAAAGCACGGAAAGAGATATATCCCCACATACGGGCGCCTGGAACGCCAAACTGCTCTAAAAATCTGAATATGTAGTACAGCATCTTTTATTGTCGTTTTTCGTTATTACGTTATTACGATATATCGTTATTACGATGTTAAGAGTTAATAATCTCTCTAACCACTTCTTTATCGTCGAAATGGTGTTTTACACCTTTTATCTCTTGGTAGTCTTCATGACCCTTTCCAGCTATCAGCACCACATCGCCCTTCTGAGCCATCATACATGCTGTGCGTATAGCCTCACGACGATCTACTATTGTGAGGACCTTCTTCATCTGCTGACGGTCCAGACCTGCAAGCATATCGTTAAGGATATCCTGTGGTTCCTCGAAACGGGGATTGTCGGAAGTGAGTATCACCTTATCGCTCTGTCGCACAGCCTCTTGTGCCATGATAGGACGTTTACCCTTGTCACGATTACCACCAGCTCCACAGACGGTTATCACCTGACCTTTTCCGTTGAGCACCTCATGAATTGCCGAGAGTACATTCTGCAGTGCATCGGGGGTGTGGGCATAGTCCACAACAGCCGTATAGCCATCGGGTGCTGCTATAGGCTCCAGACGACCGCTAACACTCTTCAGGGTACTCATCACGAGGAGGACGTCTTCTGGTTTTTCACCGAGCATAATGGCAGCACCATATACTGCAAGCAGGTTGCTGACATTAAACTTGCCAATAAACTGTACTCCTACCTCTCTGCCGTCAATCTCCAGGTACATTCCCTCGAAATGACACTCCAGGATTTTCGCCTTGAAATCTGCCATCGTCCTGGTAGAGTAGGTCTTAATGTTCGCCTTACAGTTCTGCACCATAAACTGTCCGTTCTTATCGTCGTCGTTGATGATGGCGAACGCACTCTTTGGCAGTCCGTCGAAGAACGCCTTCTTGGCATTACGGTAGTTCTCTACCGTCTTATGATAGTCAAGATGGTCGCGGGTGAGGTTAGTAAATATACCACCAACGAACTTCAGTCCGCTGATACGCTTCTGTGCTATAGCATGACTGGAGCACTCCATGAAGGCATACTGACAACCTGCATCAACCATTCTGGCGAGGAGTCGGTTAAGCTCTATGGCGTCGGGGGTAGTATGGCTGGCGGGAACAGCCTCATCTTCTATGTAGTTGCAGACCGTTGACAACAGTCCGCACTTATATCCGAGTTTTCGGAACATATTATATAATAAGGTGGCGATAGTTGTCTTGCCATTTGTTCCTGTTACACCTACGAGTTTCAGTTTGCTCGACGGGTCACCATAGAACAGCGTCACCACCTTACCGAGTGCATCGTCGGTTGACGCCACCTGAAGATATGTCACGCCATCGACGGTTGTCTCTGGCATATCCTCACAAAGAATGGCTTTGGCACCTTTCTCAATAGCTTTAGCAATGAAGGTATGACCATCTACCTGCGTACCCTTTATGGCAGCAAAGAGATGTCCCTGCTCAACGGCACGACTGTCCATATTAACTCCTGTAATATCGACATCTGTCGTACCCACCACCTGTAGTGGTTTTATGTTTTGTATCAGATTTTTAAGTATCATATATCGAATTTTAATCTACAAACGTCACCTTTCTTTATTACGTGTCCTGGCGGCAGACTTTGCGAAACCACCTTACCGCGTCCTTCCACATATACCTTAACACCACGATGCTCAAGAGCATATACAGCATCACGGGCACCCATTCCCTCCACATCGGGAACGACATTGGCTGCTGTGGGTGCCGACTGCGTCAGACTGATGCTCTTGGAAGATGTTTTTGCCTTTCCCCATATAGGATTGCTTGTTAACGAGCTGCTCCAGTTTGTCGTTGGGGTTATAGACAGGTGCTTGAGCACATAGTCGGCAGCAAGGAGATTACCGTCCTTCACCTCCGGCATCAACACAGACAGCGAGTCGCGTGCATCATCAGCACGACGCTTGATGTCTTGTGCCATAATACCCTCGGAAATCTGGTGGAACACAACTCCGCTCATACCACCTCCTGATGCTGGAAGTCCTGACTTAAGGATACATACTATACAAGAGTAGCGGGGAGCGTCAGCGGGGAAGAAGCCCGCAAACGACAGAAGGTATGACGAGGTCTTTCCACCTCCTGCCCACACCTGTGCCGTTCCAGTCTTTCCTGCCACTTTGAAGTGCTTCGAACCAGCCTTCCTACCGAGTCCCTGACTAACCACGTGGTAGAGTATTGTCTGCATAGTCTTTACTGTTGACATCTTGGCAATACGCTTGCCGCCCATCATTGCTTCTGGCGGGAACTCTTTAAGTACCTCACCGTCCTTCACCACTTGTTTTACAAAACGGGGACGCATCATAATGCCGTCGTTGGCAATAGCGTTATAGAACGCCAACGTAGATATCGGTGGCACCTGTGTCTCGTAACCTATACTCATCCAGGGTAGCGCTGTCTTACTCCAGTTGACATACTGTCCACGACTGTTCTTTTTAGGCATACGTATTCTCGCTGGTGTAGAACCGTGAATAGGTATCTTGAAATCTTGGGCGAGTCCGAGACGATGTATTCCCTGAACGTACTTCTCCGGATTACGTGCATAGTGCTCATCAATGATACGACTGACACCGATGTTCGAACTTACCTCGAGGGTTCGTGGCAACGAGATAACGCCATATCCTCCTCTTGTCCAGTTGTGGTCGCGCATCTTGGCTCCGTGCATATCCATCACTCCGGAGAAAGTGTTTACCGTATAGTTAGTATCTACCACACCGTCGTCGAGAGCCACCATAATAGAGGCTGTCTTAAACACAGAGCCTGGCTCCATAAGATTGCTGACGGCAGCATTCCTTACCTCACGATACACGCCATCCTCGCATTTTATCATGTTGACGATGGCTTTTACGTCGCCTGTCTTTACCTCCATAACGATAGCAACACCCATCGAGGCTGTTCCCATCTTCTCGTCAATGAGCTTCAACTCGTCGAGGACAGCACGCTCTGCTAAGTCCTGCATATTTACATCTATGGTGGTAACTATGTCGGCACCGTCTTCTGGCGGAAGCTCGGTAATGTTAAGATACTTGTTTCTTACCTTACGACGCTTTATCTTACCCATCTTTCCACGCAGGATAGAGTCGTATGTAAGCTCAAGACCGCAACGTGCGGTATCCTTGGCACCGAACATATCGCCGACGGTACGAAGTGCTATAGAACCGAAAGGATGCTGACGGGCATTGAACTCCTCTACGTGGAAACCACTCTTATACTTTGAGAGGTTGAACAACGGAAGGTGCTTCACCTCCATATATGTGTCGTAGCTGACACGACGTTTCCATATCGGCCAGTGCTGACTCTGTTTCTGACGACCTTCCTCAAGGTCTCTCTTGAATTCTTCAGCACTCTTCTCTGGGAATATCTCATGCAGACCCATACAGATGCTGTCAACCTTCTCTGTCCACAGCGAGTCTTTCTCCTCACCACCAGCCTTGAAGTCTATGAATAGTTTGAACTCAGGAAGCGACGATGCCAACAGCTCTCCGTTACAGCTGAGGATGTTTCCACGTACTGGTTTCACATCCACGCTGTCTCGCTTAAACCTGTCAGCCACCTTCGTCCAGTAGTCGCGCTTTGCTGTAGCTATATATGTTGCCTTAGCGATAATAGCGACACCAAGCAGCACCATGATATAAGCTATAATCTTATATCTTGGAACAATTTTCTTTCTTTCAAACAGACTACTCATCCTTAATCCTCAACTATTCTCTATAAACTTCAATTCTTTATCTCTACAATATACGGCGGTTCACTCGGTATCTTCAACGTGCTGTCCTTCTGTATTCGCAACATCTCTAAGACATTACTCTCACGACATCTCTCTGTGAGCTCGCTGGCACTCGACAGCGCCCTGTATTTCGCATCCTGGAGTTCCATGTTCAGCTGGTCTATCTCGATGAGACTCTTCTGACAACTGTAGCGATTGCTTATATACACTATTATAAAGAACAGTACCAGCAGCACCACTCCTATCTGACGGCGCAACATCTCTGCCGTAAGGAAGTCGCCACCGAGAATCTTTCTCAATGTGAACGTAGCAGAGTGCTCCGACTCGTCCTCACGAGCCTGCTCCTTTATCGCCTCCTGGAGTTTTATCTGCGGCTCTTCGGGGTCTTCCTGCACCTCCTCCAGCTGCTCTTCTTCAGCGGCAACGTCTTCCTGTTCGCCAGCGATGACCTTTAATTCTATATCTTGTTCTTCCTTTTTCACGCCAACTATAAACTTTAAACTCTAAACTCTAAACTCTAAACCCTCTCCGCTACTCTCAGTTTAGCACTTCTGCTTCGAGGATTAGTCTGCTGCTCTTGGTCCGACGGAACGATAACCTTAGAGTTAACCGACCTGAATGGTGACGATATTCGTCCGTAGAAGTCTTGTTCTATCTTTCCTTCCACATTTCCGGATTTCATCACGTTCTTCACTATTCTATCCTCAAGAGAGTGATACGTTATCACCGACAGTCGCCCACCTTCTGCAAGTACTTCGCTGGCAGCGAGGAGCATCTCCTTAAGGGCATCCATCTCGTGGTTTATCTCTATGCGCAGCGCTTGGAACACTCGCGCAAGATCTTTCTTTTCTCTGTTATGAGGCATTAGCGGCTGTACCACCTTCAACAGGTCGCCTGTCGTCAGCAACGGTTTCTCGCTACGTGCCTTTACTATCTGTGATGCTATGCGTCGTGCCTGACGAATCTCACCGTAGAGATACAGCACATCTGCTATCTTTTCCTCCTCAGCCTTGTTTATGAAGTCGGCAGCAGTAACTCCTGCCCGTTTGTTCATCCTCATATCCAGCGGGGAATCCCATCTGAAAGAAAATCCACGTGTTTCATCATCGAAATGATGACTCGACACTCCCAGGTCAGCAAGTAGTCCGTCAATCTTCTCTACCTCGTAATAGCGCATCCAGTTCTTCAGATACCTGAAATTGCTCCTTACAAAAGTGAAACGCTCGTCGTCGGGGATATTCCCCTCCGCATCGCTGTCCTGATCAAAACCGTAGAGTCTGCCCTTGGGACCTAACCGACGAAGAATCTCTCTGCTGTGACCACCGCCACCAAATGTAACGTCCACATATATCCCGTCGGACTTTATGTTCAGTCCGTCAATACTCTCATTGAGGAGTACTGGCACGTGATATGTAGTATCGCTACTGTTCAATTCTTCAGTCTTTCATTCTTTCAGTTTTCATAATCTCTTCTAACTGTCGTCCGAACTCTTCAGGCTCCACGAATGGTTTGCTCGTCGCCTCTGCGCTCCACACTTCCATCGTGTCACCCATACCTATGAACTTCACCTCACGACTTATTCCTGCCATAGCAAGATATCGTTTGGGAATAAGGAAACGACCGTTACCGTCAAGCGTTACCAGTTCTACGTCAGAGACAAACTGACGGAATAACTCCTGGTGCTGCTTGTTCCAGCGGTTAAGATTGTCTCGAAGCATATCCATCTGCTCGTTCCAAACACTCTGGGGATAAAGCGTCAGACACTGCTGGAACACGTCCTTACGCAGCACTAACGACTCCTCACCTGCTGTTTGGAGCGTCTTACGGAACACCGCTGGCAGGAACACCCTACCTTTGGCGTCAATTTTTGCCTCGATATTGCCTAAAAAGCGCATGTGTGTACACAAATCTTTGAATTCGGTTACAAAGGTATAAACTTTTCTCCACAATTCCCCACTTTTCTCCACAATTTTTTTATTTTTTTTCATTTCTCCTCACAAACAGGTCTATTTTCCGTGCATTTTCTTTGTCATTCAAACGTAATTGTTTACTTTTGCGCTATGAAAACAAATATTTCCATTTATACCCTGACGTCAGAACTCCATAATGAACATGCTGTTGACGCTGTTACTCGTGAGTTCTTGGACAGCCTGCACATAGAATACAACTTTAAGGGGAGCGACTTCTCCGATTATGCTACCTCACCGTTGAGCCTCATCTACGTAAGAACGGGCGGTACGGAGGGCATCTTCAAATCGCTACTTCCTTCCCTGCAGTCTAAGTCATCACGTCCTTTCTACCTCCTCACCTCAGGCAAGAGTAATTCACTCGCTGCGTCACTTGAGATTCTGTCGTTCTTACGACAACAGGGACTGAAGGGAGAAGTAATTCACGGTAATCCAGACTACGTCAACCGACGCATCACACTTCTCGCGAAAGTCGAGGAGGCACACCAGAAGCTTCGCGGTTGCAGACTGGGAATTATCGGAGAACCTTCAGACTGGCTCATATCAAGTAATGCCGACAAAGAAAAGGTTAAGCAACAGCTTGGTATTGAACTTATTAGTGTTCCCATGCAGGAACTCTTAGACATATTAAAAAACACTCCTGTTCCATCACCCGAAGAGGATGCTCAGCTGAACACTTCTCTCGCAAAATCACTTCCTGGCGCCGTACAGATTTACGATGCGCTGAAGGAGGTTGTTTCCCGTCATCAGCTACAAGGATTTACCATCCGTTGTTTCGACCTCCTCACAGCAGTGAAAAACACTGGTTGTCTGGCACTTGCGAAGTTTAACTCCGAAGGTATCGTAGCGGGTTGCGAGGGCGATGTTCCTGCACTCCTGTCAATGAAAATAGCACAGGTTCTGACGGGTGTCAGCGGTTTCCAGGCTAACCCCGCAAAGATAGACGTCGAGTGTGGCGAGATGCTTTTCGCTCACTGTACAATTCCCTTCAACCTCGTGGAACGCTACGAATACGACACTCACTACGAGTCGGGCATAGGCATCGGCATTCGCGGTTATATGAAGGAAGGTCCTGTTACCATCTTCAAGATTTCCGGCGACCTCTCCCGAAACTTCATCGAGGAGGGTGAACTGATAAGAAATCAGGCGAAACCGGACCTTTGTCGCACACAACAGATCATCAAACTGCGCGACATCTCAAGGACATCATACTTCCTTACAGAACCTATTGGCAATCACCATATTATATTACCGGGAAACCACAAAGACCTTTTACAAGAATTTATAAATCAATAAATTATGGAACAAACAACATACGAAACTTGGGGCACGTGCTCTAAATTCATCAACTTTGAAATAGACGACGACCACATAATCCACAACGTTCACTTCATTGGGGGATGTTCCGGCAACACCCAAGGTGTATCTGCTCTCGTTGAAGGAAGGAAGGCTGAGGATGTCATAGGACTGCTCAAAGGCATCAAGTGTGGCAGCAAACCCACATCATGTCCCGACCAACTTGCACAAGCTCTTGAAAAGGAGCTCAACAGACGTTTAAACGACAACCAATGAAAAAGTTATCTGAAGGTAATAAGATGTGGCTCAGCGTGATGGCTGTATTCGTCGTCTATGGCACCACGTTCATATTGTTCGAGGATTATGACCGTAAATGGATTAAGCCCTTCAGTGAGACGAGCGACTGGCATCTGCTGGAGTTCTCGCTGATAGTGATGATAGGACTGGGAGCCCTGCTCTATCACTTTGCACGAGGTCTCGATCAGCGCATCACAAAAGAACAACTGGAGAAAGAAAAGACGGTACGTCGCGAGCTGACACAGAACATAGCTCACGAGTTGAAGACTCCCGTTGCCTGCATATTGGGATATACGGAGACGATTCTTGATTCGCCCCACATTGACGACCAGACGAGAACGAAATTCATTGAACGCACTTACGCGCAGGCAAGACGACTCACCTCGTTGCTGCAGGACGTGTCAATACTCAACAGGATGGATTACGCTGCCGACATGATTGCTATGGAGGACGTCAACGTAACAAAGATGGTGGACGACATAATACAAGGAACTGCCTTTGCCTTTGACCGTAAGAAGATGAAGTTCATAAACAACCTGCCAAAAGACATTATCGTCAAAGGAAATGCCTCGTTGATATACAGCATCTTCCACAACCTCATCGACAACTCACTGAACTATTCCGGAGAAGGTAGCACAGTAACGGTTGGCGCCTCTAACGGTACCACACATTGGCATTTCACCTTCGCGGATAACGGCAAAGGGGTGGATAAGTCACATCTCGGTAGAATGTTCGAGCGCTTTTATATCATTGACAACAGTCACGACAAGGACTATAAAGGAACAGGTCTCGGACTCGCCATAGTGAAGAACGCAGTACAGTTTCACGGTGGCACCATCAATGCAAGTATTCCTAAGAACGGAGGACTGAAGTTTGAATTCGCTTTAAAAAAGAAATAACGATGATAAAGATTTGCAATTTTATAGCTAAGTGGATGGGACTCCTGGTGCTGCTTGTAGCAGCGCTGTCTCTGCTGGCACCTACTACTTTTTCGTGGATCAGCACTTGGTATATCAACCCGATGCTCGGAGTAATAATGTTCGGTATGGGACTGACGCTGTCTCCCAAGGACTTCAAGATAGTGCTCAGCCGTCCCAAGGACATCCTTGTGGGCTGTTTCTTCCAGTTCCTTATCATGCCTCTTTTAGCGTGGGGACTGACGTGGGCATTCTCGCTTCCTAAGGAACTCGCACTGGGTGTTATCCTTGTGGGCTGTTGTCCTGGCGGCACCGCCTCTAACGTCATTACCTATCTGGCGAAGGGCGACCTCGCCTTGTCTGTCGGTGTTACGGCGGCATCAACAATTCTGGCACCGCTACTTACTCCGCTGCTGGTACTCACAATAGCAGGAACTATGGTAAATGTCGACGCCATAGGAATGTTGCAGAGCATTGTCTATGTGGTCATAGCACCTATCGTTTGCGGACTGACGTTTCAGAAGTATATGCCTGACATAACCAAGAAGCTTACACCATATCTTCCGGCATTCTCGTCATTGGCTATAGCCTTCACTGTGGGCATCGTTGTTTCCCACAATGCTTCACGACTGTTGTCGGGAGGTGTCCTTGTAATCATCGTAGTGATGCTTCACAACCTGCTGGGACTCACCTTAGGATACCTTGCCTCCACAGCCCTGCGGATGTCAAGACCAAAGCGTGTAGCTTTGAGTATCGAAGTAGGTATGCAGAACTCCGGTCTCGCATCGTCGTTGGCGGTACTCCACTTCGCAGCTTACCCCCTTGCCACCGTTCCGGGTGCCATATTCAGCGTTTGGCATAACATCAGCGGAGCGCTGGTAGCAAAACTCTTTCAGCGCTCTGCCGATACCGAGGGTTAAGCGTTTTCTGCTTCTTTCTGGTTAAGATTCTCGTGGAATGTCTTTGCTATTTCCTCACTTCGTTTCTGAGCGTGTGGTGAGACGAAGATTAAGAATACTACGACAATAATAGCGAAGATACCGAATATTCCGCTTCTGGGGAGTGTGTTACCAATGATGTATGCCACAAAGAATGCTCCCAGTACGATGCGGAAAAGTCCCAACGCTGTTATCTTTACACGGTCCATGCGAGAACCTTCGTACCATAGTTTATTGACGTTATCGCTATCGCCGCCACGTCGCATCATTGCCCACAGGAAAGGTGCGCATATAAACAGTGTTACAATAGCGGTTACGATGCCCGACCACGGGTCTGGCAGCATGTCGTAGATAACTGGTGCTCCGTAGTAGTACATCAGTGCGATGATAGCCGTACAGAGTACACTGTTGACAACCAGTACAAAGATGTAGTTGTTTCGCTCCTTACGCCAAAGAGCACGCATCTCGTCGGTTTCTTCCTTGTCGTTTTTATCATCACTGTTACGCTCCAGTTTCTCTAACAACTTGGCAGGCAGTATGCGTGCCAACGCGTTGTAGGCTGGCTCAGCAAGTCGTATCATATACGGAGTGGTGAAGGTGGTGAACACCGAGACAGCAACGACGATAGGATACAGGAAGTCGCTTGTGACTTTAAGTGAGGTACCGAGGGTAGCAAGGATGAATGCAAACTCACCAATCTGCGTCAGCGAGAAGGAGCATTTCATTGAGGTCTTCAGCGACTGTCCTGATAGCAGGAAACCTCCTGTGCTGAAGACGGTCTGACCTATCATGATGGCTGCAATGATGCAGAGTATAGGTACTATATATTCTATGATAAGAGCCACATCGACCATCATGCCGACAGACACGAAGAAGATGGCTCCGAAGAGGTTCTTGACAGGCGACACAAGGTGCTCTATCTGTTCTGCCTCAACAGTCTCAGAGAGGATGCTACCCATAACGAAGGCTCCGAACGCAGCAGAGAAACCTACTGCAGAGGCAAACACCACCATACCGAAGCAAAGTGCGAGGGCGGTGATGAGAAGGGTCTCCTCGTTCATAAGCTTTTTTGCCTTACGCAGGAATAGCGGAATAAGGTATATGCCCACCACGAACCAAAGCACGAGGAAGAACGCGAGTTGCAGTATGGAGAGGAGCATCTGAGAGCCCTCGAACTCCTTGCTGACAGCCAGCGTAGAGAGCATAACCATAAGGACTATCGCCAGAATATCCTCTATGATAAGCACACTAAGGACGAGTCCCGCAAAGCGTTCGTTTCGCAGTCCCATATCGTCGAAAGCCTTGAAGATAATAGTTGTTGACGACATCGCCAGCATACCGCCTAAGTAGATGCAGTCCATCTCTTTCCATCCGAACAGATGACCCGTGAACGCTCCGACGTACATCATTGCAAAGATGATGGCGAGAGCGGCGATGATAGGAGCGGCTCCCATCTTCAGGATTTTCTTAAACGAGAATTCCAGTCCTAATGCGAACAGCAGGAAGATGACACCTATCTCACTCCACATGTGGATGCCGTGCATATCGGTGACGCTGGGCATATACGACATGTTTGGAGAGGCAAGGAATCCTGCCACGATATATCCAAGAACGATGGGTTGTTTTAGCCTCTTGAACAACAAGGTCATCACTCCGGCACAAATAAGGATAAGTGCGAGGTCGGCTATTAAGGGCTCAAGGTTTGACATAATCTTATATGTTTTAGGGTTTATAATTCTATGGAGTTATAGTCGGACACCGAAAGAGGTGTTTACGTACCAGTCGTTTACATATCCTGAGATGCCTTCTTCGCTATAGCGAATGTTGTTGAACTGTCCGTAGGCATTAAGGAAACACCTGCCGAAGTTATAGGTCACTGACGCACGTCCGTCGAAACCTATGCTAAGACTGCTGTTCTTCGACTTGTCTATATAATGGTTTACGCGCAGTTTGTCGTAGAACCACGTGTCCCACTGCTCTTCGGTAATTGTTGGATCTTCTAAGTAAGGGTCGTCTAACAGCTCGTCCACGTTGGTAGTATATCCGGAAACTTTGAGCTTGTTGACAACGGTGAGCATCGGCATCGCCAACACGTTGACCAGCAGTCCCTTGACGGGAACCCAGTTGTAGGCATAACCTACGCCTATGCTACCCTGCCACAGCTTCAACTTTCCAAGTCCTCCCATCATATATATAAGGTCACCGTTGAGGTTGTTTGCATAATCTATCTTGGTGTAGTTATACATAAGTCCTACCATCAGCGAACCTGCCGAACGCTTCTGTATTACAGACTGGTCGTAGGCAGCAGCATAGGAGAACTTCTTTCCGTTAAACATATAATATCCGTCCAGGAAGACTGTCTTCACGCGGATAGGGTTACGCAGATGAACATTAAACCACTTGCCCTTTGTCTCCACAGGTGCAAGGTCGCTGTCCAAGAAGAAGTCCGGATCACTGTTTTCGAAGGTGTGGATGCGCAGGTTTATACCGTATGAACCTCCTGTAGCACCAATAGTAAACAGGTTACCCTTATCGCCACCGACGTTAACCGTATAGCCTATACCGTAACCTCTGTAACCCACCCATAGACCTACGTACTGTGAAGGAACTGTTTTGAAATATGGTCGGGCTGTATAGTATGAACCCATATCATTTGCTTCCATTTTCAAGCTCAGAATGGTCTGGCTTATGTTACCTCGCATAATAGCCTGCCAAGGTCTTTCCGGAACTTCAATGTAATTGTGATCAATGCCGCTTACCGCCATAGTGTCGAGTGTGGCACCTATTTTTTTTACAAATGAAACCAGTCCGTTTTGTGCCATCACTTGTCCGCAGGAGCTAATAGCCAAAGCTATTATCAGGTATTTCAGTGTCTTCATATTACTATATTATCTAATGTGGGTTACTAAATGCTATGCAAAATTAAGAAAAATTTTCCAAAAAAGAAAAAAATAAGGCATTTTTTTGTATTATTAGGTACGATACACGAAATATGTACCGCCGTCGCTCTGACAGTACTTCCTCAGCAGCTCCTGTATGTACTCCGCATTCTGGCACACCCGTCTCTCGTCACCGTCATACCCGTTGATGAGTACCAGCAGGTGGGTTGTCGCGAGCATCATCTTGGTACGTTCGTTGTCGCTGGTGGGAGTACCCACACCACCTTGTGCATCACGATATACGGGCAGCCCGTGAATGTTTATCAGACCTCTGCCTATGCCTTCGTAGGGTTCTCCCTCGCGACCTATTCCGAGTGTCAGGGTGTCGCCCACGAACTTGTCGGCATCGAAGCCGCCAATGCTGTAACCGAAGGCTATGGATGCCAAGTTTATAAGATCTACCAACGTGTCGCGCTGGTACAACTCCTTTCCCTGCAGCACACGACGTATCAGCGCCTCCGATGCAGGACGGTATCTCGACGGGTCTTTACCACACGCCTTATACACCCTGCGTGTAGCCGCAATACTCGTCATCTCTTTCAGCGATTCGGTGGTCAACTCCTCGCGGAACTTATTGCCAAGAGCCTCTATCTCTTTCCATAACTCCTCACTGTACGGGGTGTTTACCACCTCAGCCTCAACACACGCCCCGACGAACTCGGGACATACCGACTTAATTTCTTGTGATACTATTACCTTCATCATGTTACCTTATTAAAAAGTGCCACAAATCATTGATTTGCAGCACTTTCTTTCAGCCCTTGTACCCAGAGCCGGGGTCGAACCGGCACGGGTTGCCCCACTGGTGTTTGAGACCAGCGCGTCTACCGATTCCGCCATCTGGGCTTCAAAATCGGGGACAAAATTACGAATAAACGAGGAGAAAACAAAATAATTCTTTATTTTTTTTCTCGAGTGAGAGTAATTTCGACGAAGTCAAAGGTACGAATAAGTGAGGACAAAACCAAAAAATATTCAAAAAAATTTGCTCATGTTACGAATAATCACTACCTTTGGACGATAAAACTGAAAATCTGATATTATGACAACATACAACAAGCGCAATTATTGCGTAATCCTTGCAGGCGGCAAGGGTCGAAGACTGTGGCCATGCAGCAGAGAACGACAGCCGAAACAGTTCGTTGACTTCTTCTCTACAGGACGCACCCTACTTCAGGAGACTTTCGACCGAGTAAAAAACTTCATACCACTGGAGAACATCTACATAAGCACTAACCACGAATATGCTCACTTCGTTGTAGAACAACTGCCCGAGCTGCCAAAGGAGAACGTGCTTAGCGAACCCATATACCGTAATACAGCACCGAGTGTGGCGTGGGCAACATACCGCATATACCATCGTGACGAGAATGCTCGTATGATGGTAATCCCTTCGGACCATACCGTGATCCGCGAGGACCGCTTCAGCGACAATATGCTGCGCGGAATGGATATGGTTGACAGCTTCGACCACATCCTTACTATGGGTGTAAAACCTACTCGTCCGGAGACGGGCTACGGATACATACAGAAGGGCGACCCCACAGACACAGAACATATATATAAGGTGAAGTCGTTCACAGAGAAACCGGATGCCGAGTTCGCAAAACTCTTCATGGAGAGCGGCGAGTTCCTGTGGAACACGGGCATCTACATCGCCAACGTACAACACATGCGACTCTGTCTGCACAAAATCTTCCCGGCAGTATTCCGCATCCTCGAGGCACGCGAAGAAAGGGTGTCGCTGGAAGACGAACTCATCTTCATCGAAGAGAAGTTCTCCTCCTACCCCAACATCTCCATCGACTACGGACTGCTCGACAACAACGAGGACGTCTGCGTTATGGAATCCGACTTCGGATGGGCTGACCTGGGTATGTGGCACTCCATCTACGACACCAAGAAAAGGGTGGAAGGCGACAACGTAGTCATCGATACCGACGTCATCCTTGAAGAGTGTAAAGGCAACATCATAAAACTCCCCAAAGGACGACTGGGCGTCATTCAGGGACTCGAAGGATATATCATAGCGGAGCAAGGCAACGTACTTCTGATATGTAAGAAGGGCGACTCCTCAGCACTCATCCGCAAATACGTCAACGACGTAAAACTGAATCACGGCAAAGAGTACGTGTAAGAAAAAATGTAAAAATAGTGAAAACATTTTTGTTTTTCGCTTTTTATACTTAACTTTGCAGACGAAAACACAACAGAAAGGATTCCGACATTGAAAAGTTATGTCGGAATTCTTAGTTTTTTTCACTGCAATTAAAGAACAAATAAAAAGATATAACTATGGCATACATGTCACAAGAGGGCTACGACAACCTTGTTGCCGAGCTCAGAAGATTAGAAAGCGTTGAACGCCCAAAAGCGTCAGCAGCAATAGCAGAGGCACGCGACAAAGGCGACCTCAGCGAGAACAGCGAGTACGATGCAGCAAAAGAGGCACAGGCAAAACTCGAAGGTAAAATCAACGAGATGAAGGCAATCCTCGCCGAGGCAAAAATCATCGACACCAAACGCCTCAGCACCGACGCCGTACAGATACTCTCAAAGGTGGAAATGACAAACCTCGCCACAAAGGCGAAGATGACCTACACCATCGTCAGCGAAAACGAGGCAAACCTGCGTGAGGGCAAAATAGCTATCACCACGCCTATCGCACAAGGACTACTTAACCACAAAGTAGGCGACGAGGTGGAAATAACCATCCCACGCGGAAAAATAAAACTGCGCATCGACAAAATCAGTATTTAATATTATGGATATTTTTGCAAAGATTGCCGCTGGTGAAATTCCCAGCTACAAATGTGCCGAGAACGACGAGTTCTACGCATTCCTCGACATCAACCCACTGGTAAAGGGACACACCCTCGTCATCCCACGTCGCGAAGTAGATTACGTCTTCGACATGAACAGCGACGAGATAGCTCGTTACATGCAGTTCGCACAGAAAGTAGCCATAGCGCTGAAGAACGCATTCCCCTGCGTAAAAGTAGGTATGGCAGTACTCGGACTCGAAGTAGCCCACGCACACATCCACCTGGTGCCCATGCAGAGCGAGAAAGACATGAACTTCGCCAATCCAAAACTGAAACTCTCCGAAGAAGAATTCAAAGAGATATCAGAGAAAATCTACAAAAAGTTCCGGAACCTCTAACGTTTCTGGATTTTTTTTACTCTCTCCCTCCTTTCAAAAAAGGGTCGGAGAGGATTATCACATACGTACTCGCACCTAAAAGTACGCCACTTTTAGGGTAAAAGTAGCCTACTTTTGCTATAAAGTGCTTTGGTGCTGAAGTCGTAACTAGCCTACTTTTACCACATTTTCCCCAGTTTGTCTTACCCTGAAAAACGTTGAATAAAAAACAGCGTTTTAAGATGGAGACAAAAGAAGTTTTAGAATTATCAGAGTTACAGGAACTCGCATTGAGACA
>ONAJ01000011.1 GCA_900315775.1 uncultured Prevotella sp. | reverse complement strand
CATTCCTCTATATCATCAGTGAACGCTCAACAGGCACAATCTTCTTCATAGGAAAATATATGGGAAGGTAAAGAAATAATGTACATAGCGGAACCGACCCGCTGTGTGTATGAAGAATATAAAGGGATTTTTCATGTCCAATTGGAGCTTCTTTTGAAACTAGAAGCGAAGGGTGCGAATTATAATGTTAAAACTTAAAATAATTGAATTATGAAAAAGGTGTTGATATTATTTGCTATTATGCTTTTGCCGACAATGTTGTTCGCAGATGGCAATGAAGAGTACGACTCATTCCTGACCAAAGGAAAGGTGTGGGAAATGCAATACGTTAAGTCAGTAGGTCCTGAATACCAAGACAAGGCTGTTGTATTTGAGGAGTACAAACTGGATGGCAATACCCTTACCATTGACGATATTCCATTCAAGAAAATATACACTAGAGGGCGCGAGGAATGGACTGGCGAACCTTACCCTGAGACTTGGGATGCTTCGAATAATTATTTAGGGGAGAAAGATGGTAAGGTATATTTGTATGATAACTCCTACAATCAAGTAATTTTAGTGATGGATTTCACATTGAATAATGGCGATATCTATGTGCAACAAACAGGTAATAGCATGTCTTCAGAAGAATGGGTTGTTACAGATGTAGTGGAAAAGATATTACCTGAGTCTCAAGACAAAAGACTTAGAAAAATTATTTATCTTCAGAGTATACTTCATACATCTTCAACAGATGTGTGGATTGAAGGTGTAGGCTCTATAACTGGTGGGATGGAAGGTGGACTGATATTTTTTTCAGGAGGTGCTATTCCGTGTCTAATTAAATGCTCTATCGGAGAAAGTACTTTATTCTATAATACAGAGGCAGCGGGCTTGAATCAATTAAATAATACAATACCCCAATCCTCCTCCCTCTACGACCTCAGCGGCAGACGCCTGACCATGGAGCCGGAGAAGGGAGTGTATATTAAGGCTGGAAAGAAAGTGGTGATTAAGTGAACTTACACAGCGGGGCGGTTACGCTGTGTACTAACCATCACCTTGGTTATAGTATGGTACAGGTTTGCTATGACCAAATGATAGGTTTAGCGAGGAATTCTCTAGAGAATTTGTCACCAAAGTTATGGTTTTGTTTAACCAAAGCTATGGTTTCGCAGAAGATTTTCTAGAGAATTTCCATTGAAAGCTATGGTTTTCTCATATCGCCGCTGCGGGTTGCATTGAACGAGGCGGCGGCTCGCAGGCGATGAGGTTACGGCTCGTTTTGATGTTTGCAACGATTTCTTATACTAAAAAAATAGGTTCAAAGGGTGTAAGGGTGTTATATCCCTTTGTGGCAGGGCGTTTGAGGCATACACCCCAGGGTGTAAGGGTGTGGTAAGGGTGTTGTTATTGGGTGTTGTGATATGGGTGTTGTGATAAGGGTGTGGAAACAACCACACCCTTACCACACCCTCACACCCTGGGGTGCGCAGCTGTAAGCCCGATAAACAGAGGGCTTTAACACCCTTACACCCTTAAAAGCAGTTTTTTTAGTGCGCGCGAGGCGGCGAGTCTATAAATGTAATCCGATCTGTAAATAGCCCAGTTTCACTGCAAAAGTAGGCTACTTACACACTAAAAGTAGGGGTGCAAAATTGCCGCTCCGCCCTCTGTTTATCGGTGTTTCGGGCACGTTAAGTGTTGCTCAAACACTTAACTAACACTTAACAGCCTACCCCCAACCCCTCCCAAAAAGGAGGGGAGTACTGAAGGGTTTAAAACACATCTCACTCCTCACTCCTCACTCCTCTCTCCTCTCTTACCAGTTAAGTCTTAGTTAAGTCTTAGGTAAGTGTTTGGATAACACTTAACGTTACTTGCGCCCTTTATTTATCGGAGCTCCAGACGTTTTTGGTTAAGTTGTTAAGTGTTATGAGAAAAAATGTTTTTAGTGTAGGGAGTGCAGCATATACCTATATATGTAAGATATACTTAACAGAATGTGATGCGGTCGGCAAGTTGTAGGAAGTATTCGTTTGACCAGATGTCCAACTCGTGAGGATTGTCAACAAAGGATCTTTTAGGCATAAAGTTATGAAAAATTGCATAGAAAACAAACTTTTTCTTGGTTTTCTGTGCAAATTTTATATATTTTTTTTCTTATTCTGAATAGATAACTTGTACTACGGTTTGTCCTACTGCCTGGAGGGTGTTCTTGTCGATGTGCTCCATAGTGTCGTTTATGGTGTGCCACGTAGGTCCGAAGGAGCTTCTCTCGCAGTCGGGGTAGTAGGGGATGATGTCAATGGTGGGTATGTGGAGGAAGTCGTTGACGGGGACGTGGTCGTCGGTGACATATCCGCCCTTGCTGTCAACGAAGATGCTGCCGTAGCCTATGCCCTTGGCGGCGTTCCATACCTTATCGACAATCTTTGATGCATAGCGCTCGGACATTCCTTCTCTGTAGAAGTGTGCACCTTCGCCGCCAACCATATCGAGGAGTATTCCGTAGCGTGCCTCGTAGCGTGCCTTGTGTGGGTTCTTTGCCCAGTATTGTGCTCCCAGTGCCCAAGAGCTCTCGGAGTTTGCAGAGTTATCCCACTGTGGTGTGCCCCAGTCTTCGGCATCGAAGCACACGAAGTCTATGCCGACGTTAAGACTTGAGTCCTGACGTATTATTCGTGCCAGCTCTATCATTACGGCAACACCGCTTGCTCCGTCGTTGGCAGCCATCACGGGAGTATGATGATTCTTCTCGTCCTCGTCGTTGTCTGCCCACGGACGGCTGTCCCAATGGGCGCAGAGCAGAATGCGTGTTGTCCTTTCAGGGTATATCGATGCTATGATGTTAGTGCTGTTGAGGCTTGTTCCGTTGTAGCCGGTAAGGGTAGCCTTCTGGGTGGTGACGTCGCAGCCGTATTCCTTGAACTTGCCGACAATCCACTCGGCGCACTTCTCGTGTGCCTCGCTGTTCATAGTGCGAGGTCCGAAGTCACATTGCTGTTGACAGAACATATATGCCGAGTCGGCATTAAACGTTGGTCCTGTAGCGGTTATTTCTTCGTTATCTACGCTGCTGTTTCCCTTGTTGCTCTTGCATGATGAGAAAAGGAGCAAGGAGCAAGTGACGAGGAGCGAGATGCGAGATACGAGGTGCGAGGTGCGAGATGTCTTTTTCATAAAAGGTAGGCTTTATATCTGTCCCGCTTCTACCTGCAGGACTACTCTTTCAGTTAATTTATCTATTCCGTTAGGGTCGTATTTCTTTGTCAGACTGGCTCCATAGACCCAGGCGAAGGCTTGGTAGAAACCCGCCTTTACTGGTCCTAAGAATGCCTGCACAAGTTGGTATGACGACGAGTTACACTCTCTGTAAACCAGTTTTATAAGCAGTTTTCCCTGCGAATAAGACAGTTTCTTCATCCTTGGTCCATACTGCTGCTTTATGCTCTGCTCCACACGTTTCATGTGTTCGTCCTTCGACTTCTTGTCGGGCAGTGTCTGCAGATATTCGTATGTCTCAATGATGATGTTATTCACCTCCTTAGCTATCGGCAGCACCTTCTTCACGTTGTAAACCAGTCGGTTATAGTCGCGGCGCTGCTTCTCGGTCTTGAATTCCGGCTCGGGAATTACGTACACGTTGCTCAGCTCCACATACTTTATGCTGTCACCCTCGTTGAGCACCTTGCTCACCTTGATGGTGGGTACGAAGGTGGGGTCGTCCTGAGCTATAGCAGAGGAGAGATGAGAGTGGAGAGAGAAGAGAGCCAAGAGGCATATTAACTTTTTCATGGGGGCAAAGGTACGAAAATAATTCATAATTCATAATTCATAATTCATAATTTTTTGTACCTTTGACTGCGTCGAAGGTACTAGCGCTCGACAAAACGAAGAATAACTTCTTCACATGCCATGATTTTTGAACCTTTAAGAAAAAATTTTCTCAAGGCTCAAAACTCATAGCATTAAAATAAATGAATTTATTTGGTTTTGTACTCGCTTAATCGTACCTTTGTCCCCATGATAATAGGATTCGATGCAAAAAGGATAGTGCGTAACGGCACAGGACTGGGTAGCTACTCTCGCACCCTCGTTAATAACCTCATAGTTCAATGTCCTGAGGATACGGAGCTCAGGCTGTATGCTCCCGACAAGGGCATCGACGCTCTGCGCAACCAGATAAAGCCTGGTGTCACTTGGTGCTACCCGTCTCCTTTCTCTCCTTTCTTTTCTCTCCTCTCTCCACTAATGAAACCATACTGGCGCTCTCACGGCATTGTCAACGACCTGAAGCGCGACGGAGTAGAAGTATTTCATGGACTCTCTGGAGAGTTGCCCATAGGACTGCGCAAGGCTGGAATAAAAGGAGTAGTAACCATCCACGACCTTATCTTCCTTCGTCATCCGGAGTGGTACAACACCGTTGACGTGATGTTCTATAAGTGGAAGTTCCACAAGACTCTCAAGGAGGCGACGAAGATTATCGCCATCAGCGAATGTACGAAGAGGGACATCATACACTATGGCAAGGTGGAACCGGAGCGTATAGAACTGATATACCAGAGCTTCACCCTTCCCACAAAACCTTCAACCCTCAACCCTCACCCCTCAATCCTCAAGAAACTCGGGGTGGACTCCTACATCCTCAGTGTTGGTACCGTTGAGGAGCGCAAGAACCTTGGGTTGGCTGTAAAGGCACTCGACTACCTTCCTGACAACGTACATCTCGTGGCGGTAGGAAGACAGACCGACTATGCCAAGTCGCTCCCCAAGCACCCACGACTGCACCTCATGGGACAGTTGCCTATAGAGGAGTTGACGGCACTCTACGACGGTGCCGAGGCATTTGTATATCCTTCGCGTTACGAAGGTTTCGGAATACCTATTATTGAGGCTATCTCACGAGGACTTCCCGTAGTGGCTTGCACGGGGTCGTGTCTTGAGGAGGCTGGCGGTCCCGACAGCATCTACGTAGATCCCGACGATGCCCAGGCTATGGCTAATGCTATTAAGTCTGTTCTTAAAGGCGCTCCCGACAGAGAGCAACGCATCGAGAGAAGCAAGGAATACATAAAACGTTTCGAGGGCAACGACGTCGCTGCACAGGTGATGCAACTCTATCAAAACTTATAAGACAGCTGCAACTCCAAATCGGTCTGATGACTGCTGTTTATCTGCTGATATCCGCTGCCGATATGGTCGCGGTCGAAGTACTTCGTCGTAGCACAACGGACGGTAGCACTGAACGACTTCGACGGATCCACACGCACGAACAGTGAATAGCGGATGCCTTTGCCGTAGAATGCTGGTATATATAGATTGTAAAGCAACGACTTCTCGTAGCTGTATATCCTGCTGTCGTAGCTGTTGGTATTGAAATAGCCGAAAGCACCTGTCACCTTCAACCACTTCAGTGGAGAGACGGAGATATTGTCGTTAATCATCCATCCTCTGCTGCGCTCCTTATAATAAGAATATACGAAGTCGCCCTGCAGTTTGTTCGACCACCACTTCTCGGAATACTCTGCCGACAGTCGTGCCTTATGGTCGTTCTGGTAAATCAGTTCACTCTTGTCGGAATTGTCCTTCTCACGGAGTCTTATGCGGTAACGTCCGCTGAACTTCCACTTCTCCAAGAGGTAGTCTGCCTGCAGCATAGCGTCCCACGAATGTGACGACTGTGCCGCCTGGTACTTGGGCCACGCAAAGTAGGCATAATCGACGTATGCCGTGAATATCATATTGCTAAACGCTCGCCACGAAGCACCTACATAAACACCACTCTCGTTCTGTACACTACCGCCATCGCAGAACGACTGTGCGAAGAGCGACTGGTACTTCTTACTGTAGAAACGCTGCTGGGCGGTGAGCATCAACTCGTAATCCACAGTGTAGCTTACGGTGTTTATCGTAGCTATGTTACCGCTCTTATCGACAGCAAACTCTCCTGCTGCGGAGAACTTGGAGTGTTTGTAGCCATAATCTACACCAGCGTTGGTGAACGTCTTGCCAGCGGGATAGTAACGACGATACACCACCTCCGTGTTCGGTTTCAGCTCTCTGCTCAACGAGGTGTGCACCACCGAAGCGCCAGCGTACCACTTTTTATATTTCCACGATAGGTGTCCGCCGAAGGTTGTCTGCGACGTATTGTTTTTCTTGTTTATCTCCGTCTGTGTTCTGTGATATACCGACTTTGGTATCGACGATATTGTGCCGTCGCTGTTCAGTGTAGCATCTAAGTAGCGGTACGAGCCGAACATACTTACCTCGAAGCCCTTGCCGAGACTCAGCGTCGTCGCTGCTCCCTGAAGATATCTCGAGGAATTTATCGACGAGTGCACTCTGAAACGGTTCTGTATCTTTCCTGACGACATCAGCTGTGCCGACTTTCCAAGCAGGAAGTCGCTGTTGATGACAAGTCCCATACCGAAACGAACCCTGTAGCGTCCCACCACAAGATGTTTCAGTATGCCCAAGTTCTTTAACGATGCATAGAAGGAATAGAAGTCGTAGCCCTTGCCGTTACACCCTTTAAAGAAAGGCTCACCGTGATTCTTTGCCCCCACGAAGCCCACGCGCAGTTTGTCGGTAAAGGTGAAGTCGTAACGGATGTTGTGCTTCAACGGGTCGCCCTGATAAGCACCGTCGTCACCGCGACGCTTATAGGTGGGAATCTTCCCCGTCAGAATGACCTTGTGTTTGCCATACTTCATGATGTTGGCTAACGAGGCAAGTGTGTCTTTCTTCTCCTTTTCGCCAAATATTATGAAGTGCGCCAGCATGCGCTGCTTCTTCATGTCTAGTCCTTCTATCATTCCCAATTCGCCTATCGACAGTATCGGTTTGTAGTGGTGAGTGTAGTCTATGATAGCCTCAACGTCCTGCGGCGATAGGAAGGGCAACTGCGACAGATCCTCACGGGTTGCCTCGTTGATGTCTATGGGGTTCTCGGCGATGTCGGAAAACATATCCCATATCAACTCCTGGTCTGATGCCTCCTCGGCATCATCCATATACTCGTCCTCTACGTCGTCTTCCCAGTCTTCCTGAGCAACAGTACTGTCAACGTGAAAGAGGAAGAGAAAGAGTAGAAAGGCTATAATCCGAAGTCCCAATTCTTAACCCTTAGCTCTTAATTACTCACCGTTTGACTTACTGCGATAGATAAACAGTCCGATGACAACCAGCGCCACTACAGCTACAATTTCTAACCAGTCCATAAGCTTATGTTTTTAGTATTTTACAATTTTCTTTCCATTAACTATATATATCCCTTTTTGTAATACCTTTCTGTCTATCCTTCTACCATCGAGTGTATATACACCACTCTTTGGCATTTCAGGTGACATGCTATTGTTGATAGCACTTGGCAGTTCTGTCTTGAAGTGATTACACAGACTTACATAGTTCTGTATATACCATTCCTTCACATATGACAACTCTTCATATATGTTCTTCTTGAGCGGCACAGGATTCCCGTCCCATTTCGCAACTTCTCTGTACCAAGCTCCAGATGAGATAATCTGTGCTGCATAATCGTCAAAACGTTTGGCTACAGATATTGGTGAGAATAGTGTCTCATAGTTCTCTGTCCATTTATTCCGTAACAGTTCGTTGAAACCATCAATGTCCTTAGCCATTAGCCTATTGAAAGGAGCCACAATGTCATACCTGTCGGTATTTGCCAACTCTTTGAAATAATCTCCATCATAATTGCCCCCTAACGACATATCCATATCCCACGGGGATATAAGATATTTATGACCATCTTGAATATTAACCGTAGAGAGAAAAGTGTTCTTATAGGCATTATCGCCAATATTCATGGCAAATGTGAAGACAACATAATCTAAAAGATTATCCATATAGAACCAATTTCCCCATTCGTTTTGGAAAGTTTCATCGGAAGTCTTGTCGGAACAGAAATCAATCAGATCCATCAGCGGTTTCCAAGTGTCTATAGAAGGGTAGTCATCCGGGTATTGAAGTTCCCAAGCATTCCATGTGTCCTTGTCAACATCTGCCTCTTCATAGGAAAGGAGGGTGCACCCACTATCCCAGCTAACACCCTTATACAAGAGTCCTTTGACAGAAGTAGTACCGCCAGAACCGACTTTTATTTTCTTCAGTCCTAAGAGTTTTCTGTCTATCTTGTCAGTCATGCAATAAAGACCATTATATTCTCCGTTGATAAATACCTCCACAAACTGACCTAATGTTCCATTTCTATTATCGAAGCTCGTTTTGTACGGAGTCTTATCCACTTCGTTCCACACATCGAAACACACCCTGTTACGCATTCGGATTCTATCGATAGCCATTGCGTCTAATATCCAACTATTCTCCTCTCTTATCCCTAATATATTGGCATCTAAGTCTTCACCATTCTCGTCAACAAGTTTTACCGCAAAAGATTTCTTTTCATAAGCTGACGCTGCTCCTCCGCGAATTCTATATTTGCAATGGAATTTCACAACAGTTGAAGCCTGATCGGTTCTATGCTGGTAATCTGCAATCTCTATCTCTCCAGCTACATAATCTGTTCTGTTGACGGTTTCAATGTCAACAATTATGTTCACCAATGGAAGTGAGTTCTCACTCAAGGTCTCTTTCATTTGATCATATAAGCTCTCTTGTGCAGAAAGTGTAATGCTGAAAAAGAAAAACAAAAAGAATAATGTCTTACGCATGTCTCATGTTTTATGTTATAAGCCAGTGCAAAATTACGAAAATAATTCATAATTCATAATTCATAATTCATAATTTTTTGTACCTTTGCACTACAAATGCACTACAAATCAAAGAAAATGAGCTTATGGCACATAAAGGAAACTGGCAAGACGAATACTGGCTGTTGCTTATGGAGCTATATCTTAAGCGCCCACAAGGACTGAAGGCTATGTACTCAAAAAGTATGGTGAACTTGGCTCTTGAGCTACACATACATCCTAAAGAGTTGTACGAGAGAATGTTCCGTCTTCGCGACTTAGACACTCCAAGACTGGATGCGTTATGGGAACGCTATGCCAGAAATCCTAACCGACTGGCAAAGGGCGTGAGGATGTTACGCCAGATGAAAGGATTGGGTAGTGCCGGAGAGTTCTTCGACGGTGTGGAGACTGTCGTGGAACCGTGGGAGTCGGACTTCAAGGAGAAGGACGGCATGATGCCCATAAAGCTCATTATGATACTCGACTTGTACTTCCGACTTATTCCCAGCACTATGGTTGAGGAGACTCCAGAAGTTCGCGACCTCGCACGTCTTATAAAGATGAAGGCAGAAGAGGTTGTGGAGGTGATGAAGGAGTTTTGGAGGGAGGAGAGAGAAGAGAGAAGCGAGGAGCGAAGTGCCTGCAGGGAAGTGTGGGCACGATGGAACGGCAGTCCGGAAAAGTTGGCGACATACGCATCGCAGCTACGAGAATATTTTCAGTAACGAAACATTATGAACACGAAGTTAGTACAAAGGCAAGAACAGAAAGCGGTGCAACGACAGCACCTCACGCAGCAGCAGATAATGTATGTGCGGCTGTTGGAGATGCCTTTGGCTGAGTTTGAAGAGAATGTTCGTATGGAGATGGACGACAATCCTGCCCTTGAGGTTGATGACAACGGAGACCCTGCCCTCGAGACTTCCGCCGGCGAAGGAAGCTACGGTGAGGATGTGCTGTGGGATGGAGAAGACGATGGACAAGAGGTGCGAGGTCAGAGGAGCGAAGTGCGAGGAGAGATGGTATGGAGTGACTCACAGTCGTTCTACGATAAGCTGAAGGAACAGATGGGAGAGTTAGACCTCACTGACGAGGAACGCGACGTGTTGGAGTATATCATAGGCTCTCTCGACGATGACGGACTGCTGCGGAAACCCTTAGACAGCATCTGTGATGAACTTGCCATATACCATAATATAGATATTACGGAGAAAGACGCAAAGCGTATTCTCAAGATTCTGCAAGGGTTCGACCCCGCTGGCATCGGAGCGCAGTCCTTGCGTGAGTGTCTGCTACTGCAGATAGAGAGGAGAGAGGAGAGAGGAGAGAGGAAAGAGGAGAGAGGAGAGGAGCTTGAACTGATGAAGAGAGTTATAGAAGAGTACTATGACGACTTCATGCAGAAGAGATGGGGGCTGATAGCCGAGCGAATGAATATCAGCGAGGAACAGATGGCTGATGTGTGTCGTGAAATCCTCAAGCTGAACCCCAAACCAGGAGCGTCGATGGGAGAGACGATGAACAGGAGTATCGACGAGATAACTCCCGACTTCATAGTAGATACCCTCGACGACGGCACCATAACATTCAGTCTTAACAGCGGAAGAGTGCCCGAACTGCGCGTCTCGGAGTCGTTTAACGAAACACTCATAACAAACGAAAACGAGAAGATGAACAAGCGCGAAAAGGAGGCATTATTATATGTACGCGATAAGGTGGAACGCGCCAAGAACTACATAGAGGCTATAAAACAACGCCGCCGGACATTGTACCTCACCATGAAGGCGATAATAGAGATACAAAGGAAGTTCTTCCTGGACGGCGATGAGGCGGACCTGAAGCCTATGGCACTGAAAGACATTGCGGAGCGCACAGGACTTGACATCTCGACGATATCGCGTGTAAGCAACGAGAAATATGCACAGACCCGCTGGGGCATCTTCAAACTGCGCTTTTTCTTTAGCGAAGGAGTGAAGACGGAAAGCGGTGAGGCACTGTCGAACCGTCGTATGAAGGTGGTGCTGAAAGAGATTATCGATGCAGAGGACAAGAGAAAGCCACTTAGTGACGAAACAATAAAAAAGATGATGGAAGAACGCGGATACCCCATAGCACGCAGAACGGTGACAAAGTACCGTGAGCAGTTAGGGATTCCCGTAGCAAGGTTAAGAGGTTAGAAATGAGAGGCGAGAGAAAGATAATAATGGTATCAAGGGTGTTGAGCGCAATGTTCAACCCGTTCTACCTGCCCGTCATCGGACTCATGGCTCTCTTTACGTTCAGTTATCTTAACCTGCTGCCAGTGATGTATAAACTGTATGTGCTAATGCTGGTGTACATCTTCACTGTACTCCTGCCGACAATAGCTATCAGGACATACCGCAACTATCATGGATGGACACCTATAGAGCTGGGAGTAAAGGAACGACGAATGATTCCTTACGTCATATCTATCATCTGCTATTTCCTTTGTTACTACGTCATGAATCTGGTACACATACCGCGTTTCATGGGCTCTATAGTAGTGGCGGCATTAGTGATACAGGTGCTCTGCGCTATGATAAACCTATGGTGGAAAGTATCGACACACTCCGCAGCGATAGGTGGTGTGGCTGGTGCGCTGATAGCCTTCTCGCAGCTGTTTATGTTCAACCCAGTATGGTGGCTGTGTCTGGTGTTCTTTGTCGCCGGACTCATAGGTACAGCACGAATGATACTCCGTCAGCATACCCTCGCACAGGTTGTAGTAGGATTCCTGTTAGGAGCAGTGGCGGCATTTATTGTAATATTATTTTAACGACATAACAATGAAACCAGTAGTAAGCATTATCATGGGCAGTACGAGTGATCTGCCAGTCATGGAGAAAGCCATGAAGTTTTTGGACGATATGGAGGTGCCTTTCGAGGTTAACGCCCTCTCTGCTCATCGTACCCCCGACGCTGTAGAGGACTTTGCCAAGAATGCAGCCCGTCGTGGTATAAAAGTTATCATTGCAGGTGCAGGAATGGCAGCTGCACTCCCTGGTGTCATTGCTGCCTCGACGACACTCCCCGTAATTGGTGTGCCTATCAAGGGCGGCGTCCTCGACGGTGTTGACGCTCTGTATAGCATACTCCAGATGCCTCCAGGCATTCCCGTAGCTACTGTTGCAATAAACGGTGCTATGAATGCAGCCATCCTGGCGTGTCAGATGATAGCTCTTGGCGACGAGACTATGGCAAAGAAGATGTCAGAGTATAAGGCTACCCTCGGTGAGAAGATAGAGAAAGCAAATAGGGAACTTAAAGATATAAAATATAATTATAAGGTATAGACATGAGTTATCAACGTAGATATTCCACAGTAACCCATATAGGCAAAACACCGCTTGGCGGCAATAACCCAATTCGTGTGCAGTCGATGACTACCACCGACACTAACGACACACAGGCATGTATAGAACAGGCACAGCGTATCATTGATGCAGGTGGAGAGTATGTCCGTCTTACTACACAGGGCTCTCGCGAGGCAGAGAACCTGAAGAATATAGTTACAGGACTTCGTGAACGTGGCTACGATACTCCCCTCGTTGCCGACGTACACTTCAATGCTAATGTTGCCGATGTGGCAGCACGTTACGTCGAGAAGGTGCGTATCAATCCTGGTAACTATGTTGATCCAGGACGTACCTTTAAGCAGTTGGAATATACTGACGAGGAGTATGCAGAAGAGCTGAAAAAGATAGAGAATCGTCTGTTGCCTTTCATTGCTATCTGCAGGGAGCATCATACCGCCGTACGTATCGGTGTCAACCACGGATCACTATCGGACCGTATAATGTCTCGTTACGGTGATACTCCAGCAGGCATCGTGGAGAGTTGTATGGAGTTCCTGCGCATCTTCCGCAAGAAGAATTTCAACGACATCGTTATTTCTATTAAGGCGAGCAACACCGTCGTTATGGTGGAGAGCGTGCGTCTGTTGGTAAAACAGATGGACAAGGAAGATATGCACTACCCTCTGCACCTCGGCGTTACTGAAGCTGGCGAGGGAGAAGACGGACGTATAAAGAGTGCTGTCGGCATAGGAGCGCTACTAACTGAAGGAATAGGTGACACCATACGTGTGTCGCTCAGCGAAGAACCCGAAGCAGAGATTCCTGTTGCACGCACCCTCGTAGCTCTTATAGAAGAGTGTTCACAACTCAGAGAACAGTTGGAAAGTGAGATAAAAGACGACACGATACACCTGCATACCAATGCTACCACATGGGAGGAATTCCAGTTGAAGACGGCAATGGCATGTGGTGCGTTGCTCATAGACCGCAAGGCGACGAAACTTGTCATCACTACCGACTGCCATTTTGAGGGTCATGAGGACCTCGTAGCTCTTGCTGACGGCATACTGCAGGCAGCACGAATAAAGTTTACGAAGACAGAATACATCTCTTGTCCTGGTTGCGGACGTACACTATACGACCTACGCTCTACCATTGCCCGTATCAAGGAGGCTACAAAAGACATGCCAGGACTGAAGATTGGCATCATGGGATGCATTGTCAACGGTCCTGGCGAGATGGCTGATGCCGACTTCGGCTATGTCGGTGCCGGTCGCGGCAAGATAAGTCTTTATAAGAAGAAAGAGTGCGTCATGAAGAACATCCCTGAAGAGGAAGCCGTAGAACGCCTCTTAGAGCTTATTGAACAATCGAATTCAGCGGATTCTTAACGCCCTTCATGTTTGTGAGGAACGCCTTGGCTGATCCGAACTTAAGGAACATGTCGAGACGTATAGGTACGTGGTTCTCGTCGTCGGTGACATAGAAACGTACTATCTCACGGTACTTGTCATCGTCGCGGTCGTACTCCATATATGAGAGCTCCAGACAGCGATACTTCTTTCCGTCGTCAGCCTTTATGGTGCTCTTTCCGCGGTATCTTAGCTGTCCTTTCTCTATGCTGTTGCCGTCAGCAATAGGGAACTTCACTACGTGACCTTTCTTCCATCCGTCAGGATTGAAGCTGCGTGCCCTGAGGAAGATGTTAAGCATGTCGTATGTACATTCCTCCATAGTGTTCTTGTGCCACTCGTGCTTTCCCTCATGGTTTATGCGGTGCTGACGAAGGTTCGTTTTTCCGCCACTGTAGGTGTACCATACCTCATCGACGGTATAGCGCTTGCCCTCACGTGCTCCCTTGCGGAAGTAGAGAGGAGCCATATCGAGAGTGCTGTAGCATAAAAGGGTGTCGCGGAGTACAAACATCTGGTCCACCTTGTTATTACCGCGGGTGGTGAGACTGGCCCTGAAAGCATCTCTACCCTGATAGTTACTCTGTACGGTGTACATAGAAGCGGTGCCTGCCTTCACCCATACAAACTTCCAGTTGTAGTAGAGGTTGTAAGCCAGGAACTCACCCGACCTAAAAGCGGTGTTCTTAAAAGTACACTGTGCTGTTGCAGGAGCTGCGAAGAGCAACTGTATGAAAGCAAATAAAAAGAATAATTTCAGTTTCATTATCATTTCATTTTTTAGTTTTGTCCTTCAATATATTGTATTCCCATCGCTCTTGCACGATCGGCATTACGATGTTTTATAGTCTTTTCCTTTTCGCCTTTCTGCTTTATCAAAGCTCCGGGTTTCTGTCGTTGCAGATTCTTGTCGGAAGGGGTCCACGACATTGAGATGTCCCACTTTGCCTTACACTCTATCTTGTCGGGATAGTAATAGACGGTCTCTGCCTGTTTGTTATCGTCATAGAGGCCTGTGTCCCACAGTCCGTTGCCGTTGCTGTCTATGAACATCCTGAGGTAGTAGATTTCGGGTTTTACGAAGTAGAACTCAACCTTTCCGTCTTTCGTGGAAATTTTCTTTACGGCCTTGTCGTTCTTGTCGAGCAACTCCACAACGATGGTGGTGTCCTGCATGCCGTTGATAGTAAACAACAAGGTGCTGTAGCTGTCAAGACTGCCTATCTTAAAGCCTTGTTTAAACTTCTCCGACACTCGTCCGTAGATGTCTGTGAAGGCGGCAGAGTCCACCTCAAGACTATACTCTATTCCTGGGTGCCACTCGCCAAGGAGTTCATATTTCCTCGGTTCGTTTTTAATTTGTCGGAACAGATGTGGTGCCCTATACCATAGCGTGTCGTGTTTGGAATATAGGTGTATCATTGTAGAGTCAGCACTCTTCAATGGTGCCGGCAACTCAACGAAAATGTTCTGGTCGGGACTCATCAGCGATGGTGCCTTCCACTCTGCTTTCAGAGCCTCTGCGGGCATCGTCTCAAGATATTTCTCTCCACGTTTCTTAGCCTTTTCCTGTTTTTTCTTCCAGTCTTCGTACTCGCGGTTTTTCTGCTTCTGTCGTTTCTCGAAACTTACCTTTGGCAGAATATCTAAGGTGTCTTTCTGCGGAACGAGAACACCAGTAGTGTCTGTAGCCATATAGCTCATCTCTACTCGCAACGTGTCCTGATTGATGAGCAGTGAGTCGCGCAACCAGTAGGTTATGGTGTCTTTCTTCTCTGACGGTTCTATGATGAAGGCATCGCGCTCATTAAAGTTAAGTCCCCTTAAAGCGGGTAACGTATCACTGCCGTAGCTGAAGAAGAGAGTGAAACGGTTAGGGTCTTTACGCTCAGACTTTAGGAAGTGTCTGTCGGTCTGCACCTCCGTGAAGGCTCGCAGCACGATATCGTCGGGCAGGAAGTGAGTATATGGAACCTGCTTTATAGAACTGATGTGTAGTGAGTCTTGCCACAAGGTGTCCTGACGAACGTCGGGCATATATGTGGGCACGATGATGTCGTTGCTGAATGCTATCATCTCGCTTTTTTGTGCAAAACAGTAGTCGCCATCGGCATCCTGCAGTGCAAAGATACGATAGGTTCCTGGTGCTACACCTCGGATGATAAACTTTCCATAAGAGTCGGAGCGACTAACGCGAAGCATTGGCTTCTCACGGAAGGTAGAGTGCTTGAATTCTGTAGTGTCGTAGAGTCCTACGAGGATGCCTTTTACTGGTTCAAGGTTCGAAGAGTTAATGACGTATCCTGACACTTCGAGGGTGTCTATAACATCACCCGTAGAGAACGTGAAGGTGTAGTTGCCCAAAGGATTTCCCTCACTGTTATCGCTTATGGCGTCGCTGAAGTCAATGGTATATGTGGTGTTTGGCTTCAGAGAGTCTTTGAGTTCTATCTTTATGCGCTTTCCTGCTCCTGCTATCTCGGGCATTTCCAGTTGTGGTGGTGAAACGACAACTTTCTCTGTCGTGTTCTCTATTTTTATGAACTCGTTGAAGAAGATGTTAATCTTTTTAGTTTTTACATTGGTAGCCTCGTCGGAAGGTATCGACTTAATAACCCGTGGAGGCTGTTCGTCGAACCATCCGCCGTCAGGCTGTCCCATCTTGGCACAACCTACCAGCATTACCGCCAAACCTAATATCCAATGTTTCTTTTTCATAACCACTAACCTCTAACCTTTCAACTCCAGCAGTCCCTCAATATACTCCCTTGAGTTACTCAGTCGAGGCACCTTGTTCTGTCCTCCGAGCTTTCCGCGTTGTTTCATCCAGTCGTTGAAGAGTCCCTTGCGTGCCACTATTATCTCTAATGGCTGCAGGGTGATGTTCTTATGACGCTTAGCCTCGTAGTCGCTGTTTATCTCTTGCAACTTCTTGTCGAGAGCGTCGGCAAAAGCCTCTACCGATGAAGGGTCCTTGGAGAACTCTATAATCCACTGGTGACGACATTTTGCGTTATCATCCATAAACACTGGTGCTGCCGTATATTCCAGCACTTCCGCACCCGTCTGCTCGCAGGCATATTTCAGTCCTTGCTCGGCATTATCTACGATGAGTTCCTCACCGAAGGCGTTGATGAAGTGTTTCGTTCTTCCGGAGATGATGAACTTATATGGGTTTACTGAGGTGAAGCGCACCGTGTCGCCAATCATATAGCGCCATAGTCCGCATGAGGTGCTTATCACCATAGCGTAGTTCTTTCCCGGTTCTACGTCCCATAGTGGTACAGCTTTCTTCTCTTCCAGACTATCCATAGGGATGAACTCGTAGAATACGTCGTAGTCGAGCATAAGCAACATGGCGGGGTCGGTGGGGTCGTTCTGCAGTCCGAAGAAACCCTCACTTGCATTATATGTCTCCATATAGTGCATGTTGGGACTTGTTATAAGTCGTTCGTACTGACTGCGATAAGGAGTGAATGCCACTCCTCCGTGGAAGAAGACTTCAATGTTTGGCCACACCTCTTCGAGATGCTCCTTACCACTAAGCTCCATAACTCTAGTAAGTACCGACATCATCCACGAAGGTACACCACTAAGGTTGGTGATGTTCTTGTTGAGTGTCTCACGTGCTATGCGTTCGCGCTTCTCTTCGAAGTCCGACAGTAATGCCGTCTTTTTTCCTGGTACCCTGACGAGGTTAGCTAATGGATTGATGTTCTCAATAAGTATGGCACTAAGGTCGCCGACAAGCGATCCTGCCACGTTGTAGTTCGGTGAATGACTTCCACCGAGAATGAGTCCTTTGCCGTCGAACATCCTACTCTTTGGATTGTTCTGCAGGTACATAACAACGGCATCGGTTCCGCCAGCATAGTGAATGCGTTGCAGTCCTTCCTTGGAAACAGGGATGAACTTACTCTTGTCGTTAGTTGTTCCCGACGACTTAGCATACCACTTCACCTGTCCTCTCCAGAGGATGTCCTTCTCGCCGTGACGCATACGGTCTATGTCGCCTTTAAGCTCTTCGTAAGTATTGATGGGGATATTCTTCGCAAAGTCTTCGTATGAGTGTATGTTTGCAAAGTTATGGTTGTGACCATACTCCGTTTCTTTTGCACAATTCACCAACCGCTGCAAGACCTTTTCCTGCAGTTCTTTTCCTCCTGAGATGTGACGTTCCAACTCCTTCTGGCGCAGTAAGAACGCATTACGTATAATACCTGTTAAACTCATTCTGAGTGCAAAGATAGTAATGAATTTACGATTTGACGATTTACTATTTACTATTTATATTTTTTTTACTTCTTTGGAAAGAATTTACAACTCCACTTCCATATTACTATTCCAGCAGTTACCGATACGTTGAGAGAGTGTTTGGTGCCATATTGGGGAATTTCCAGACAACCGTCACATTCGTCGATAACTTCCTGGTGTACACCCTTTACCTCGTTTCCAAAGACAACGGCAGTAGGTGGCTCTTCCTCCTTGCCCCCTGCCCACTGCTCCTCGTCCCCTAATTTCATGCTTCCCTCGCATTGCTCTACGGCAAGCACTTTGTAACCCTTCTCGTGAAGACGGCGTACTGCCTCCAGAGCAGTAAGGAAATACTCCCACTTTACGCTGTCCTCACCACCGAGGGCGGTCTTGTGAATTTCAGGATGAGGCGGTGTTGCCGTGATGCCGCAGAGGTATATAGCCTCCACGCGGAAGGCGTCGGCAGTGCGGAATACGGAGCCAATGTTATACATAGAGCGCACATCGTCGAGGACGACGATGAGTGGCATTTTCTCCGCTTCGTGGAACTCCTCCACACTCATGCGGTTCATCTCTATGGTTCTTAACTTCCTGTGGGTCATGGCCTATGAATTATATGCTACTGCATATGCCTTCATCTGTTTCAACATCGCCAGCAGTCCGTTGGAACGGGTGGGCGAGAGGTGTTCGCGTAGTCCTATTTTTTCTATGAAGTACAGGTCGGCATCCATAATATCCTTTGGAGAGTGTCCGCTGAGCACACGTATAAGTAGTGCCACGATACCCTTTACTATCAGGGCGTCGCTCTCTGCCCGGAAAGTTATGATGTCTGCAGCCTTGTCGTAGTCGGCCTGCAACCACACTCTACTCTGACAACCGTCAATAAGGTTGCTCTCTGTCTTATATTCATTGGGCAACGGCTCTACGTCGCCACCGAGGTCTATCAGCAACTGATATCTGTCCATCCAGTCGTCAAGACCGGCGAACTCCTCTATCACTTCGTCTTGTATCTCGTTAATTGTCATGATTCTCAATTATCTTAAACACTTTATCGTTTGGCCTTACCTTTCCTTCTACAGGGATTGAAACGCGCCATCCTTTCTCTGCTCTCTCCACGGGTTTTAGATCGTAACGTATCTCCTTGGCATCAAGATACATAACTCCCGTCGTGGGTCCTGTAATGAGTAGGTGTTCGTTGACGTCAATCTCTGAGGCTTCAACGGCGATTTCTGCAACACTGAGACGCGAGAAGAATTTTACTACTTTTCCAACAAGAACTTTTTTCTCCGTAGCATTTGAGCCGTAGTTTTTGTTCCACTCTCCCAGACGCTGTCCCTGATAATATCCGTCCCAGAATCCGCGATTGAAAACCTTTGCTAACTCTGTGTCCCATGCGTCTTTCTTCTCATCGGTAAAGGTGCCTTCAAGAACACTCTTAATTGCTTCTTTATAGGTGCGAACAACTGTATATACGTACTCGGGACCTCTTGCACGTCCTTCTATCTTGAATACCCTCACTCCGGCATTCATCATACGATCTATGAATCGCACCGTCTTCAGGTCCTTAGGACTCATAAGGTATTTGTTGTCAACCTCAATCTGGTTACCTGTCTCAGCATCGGTGAGGATATACGAACGACGACATATCTGAATACATTCGCCACGATTTGCAGAACGTCCAGAGTCGGCAAGACTCATATAACACTTTCCGCTAACCGCCATGCAGAGAGCTCCGTGACAGAACATCTCGATGCGGATGAGCTCTCCGCGAGGTCCACGTATCTGTTGTTCCTCAATCTGCCGGTATATCTCTGCCACCTGTTCCATCTTCAGTTCGCGTGCCAATACTACGACATCGGCAAAGCGTGCATAGAACTTCAGTGCCTCAATGTTTGAGATATTCAACTGCGTGGAAAGGTGTACCTCAACACCCTTTTCGCGACAGTATTCCATTACGGCAACGTCCGAAGCTATCACTGCTGTTATCTTTGCCTCGTAAGCTGCATCGATAATGGTGTGCATCGTCTTTATGTCCTCATCGTAAATTATGGTGTTCACCGTCAGGTAGGTCTTTATACCTTCCTTAGAACACGTCTCGGCAATGTCGCGTAGGTCGTCTATCGTGAAGTGGTTTGCCGAGTGTGAACGCATATTCAACTGTCCTATGCCGAAATATACGGAGTCTGCACCTGCCTGTATCGCAGCCATTAACGACTCTCGCGAACCAACGGGCGCCATTACCTCGTAGTCTTTATACTCTTTACTTATCATTCTTATGTCCTTTTTCGTTGAGGTAGACTTTAAATCCGCTGCGAAGGTACAAAAAAATGATGTAAAAAACGAAAAGCGTCCCAACGAAGTAAAGAAAAGGCTTAAATAAAGTTAAAAATTAACACAAGATGCATGACAATTAAATAATTTTAAATAAATTTGCTGCCGTAAATCGATTATTCACTAACCAAATTTAAGATTATGAAGAAGATTTTAATGGTAGCAGTTATGGCTATAGTAGCCCTGACAGCAAATGCACAGAGTAACACAATGCGTGACCCCGGAGCAATAACAATTCAGCCTAAAGTAGGTATGGGTTTTGGTATGCTTTCTGGAACATATGACTCAACAGGCAAAGATCGTAAAACTCGTGTTGGCGTCGTATTTGGCGTTGAGGGTGAGTACTATGTAAACGACTGGTTTGGAGTAGCACTTGGCATGAACTATGCTCAGCAGGGCTGGAAGTGGAAGTATAGTAATGGAAATAAGACAACTGCTAAAGCAGACTATTTCAATGTTCCTATCACAGCAAACTTCTACGTTCTTCCTGGCTTAGCACTTAAGACAGGTGCACAGTTCGGCTTCCTCATGAATGCAAAAGAAGATGGTGTTGACATGAAGAGCCAGTGCAAGAAATTCAACTTCTCAATTCCTATTGGACTCTCTTATGAGTACATGAACGTAGTTCTTGACGCACGCTACAACATCTCTACAACAAAGATTAACAAGGAAGGTACTGACAAATGGCGTAGTGACCTGATTCAGATTACCGTAGGTTACAAGTTTGAGCTCTAAGAAAGTATAAATAATCCATAATAAAGATTGCCTCGAGACCTCCTCGAGGCAATTTTTTATGTAAAAATTTGCCTAAAATATAATAATATATTAGGAAAAGCTTTTTCGGTTGGGAATATTATTGCTATCTTTGTGCGCTGAATAACAAATACTTAAGACTAATATGACTAAAAGACTTTTTTTACTCGTGGCTGTTGCGTGGTTTTCGCTTCTTGGACAGGCGGAGACTTATACTCACTATAGTGAGTGGATGGTGGCGTCGGAAATGAAGAGAACTCCGCATCCGTATAATCTTAACTTCTCTTCGTGGTGGCCGCAGTGGAGCTATCAGGTAGGAGTGGAGTTGGACCCTATGCTCGACGTATATCTGGAATACAACAACAGTAAGGTGTGGAACTACCTGAAGGAGTATCCGCAGACAATGGTGCAGAGCAACGGTTCCATAACGGGATATAACTACGACGAGTTTAATCTTGACAACGTACGACCAGGTCATTTCCTATTCCGTATGTACCAACAGGCGCCGGCAGACAAGGAGTTGAAGGCGCTAAACACTCTTTTCAAGCAGTTGGAGAACCAACCAAGAACACAGAACGGGGTGTGGTGGCACAAGGAGGTGTACCACTGGCAGGTGTGGCTCGACGGAGTATTTATGGGTATGCCTTTTTACGTACTTGCTGCCCCGACACTGAAACCCGGTGAGGAGGAGAAGTATTACGAGGATGCTGTGAATCAGATGACAACGACAGACCAGATGACCTACGATGCGGCTACCGAACTGTGGAAACATGCGTGGGACGAGACACACTCGATGTTTTGGGCTGATAAGACAACAGGACGCAGTCAACACACATGGGGCAGAGCTTTAGGGTGGTACGCTATGGCACTTGTTGAAGTTTTAGAGACGATGCCGGAGAGCTATGCTCGGCGTGCAGAATTGTTGGAAATTTTCAAGAGCGTTATGGCATCGGTGTCGAAGTACCAAGACGAGAGTGGTGTGTGGTACGATGTGCTTGACGTTGATGACCCAAGAAACTATCTTGAAGCTACGTGTTCATCGATGTTTTGCTATTGTCTGCTAAAAGGTGTTCGTATGGGTTGGATAGATGCGGAATACCTACCTGTGGGTGTTGAGGCTTTTCGTGGAATAGTTAACGAGTTTGTAAAAGAAAACTCCGATGGAACTATATCCCTGCAGAAGTGTTGTGAGGTCTCGGGACTGGGTCCGGAAAACAGACCTCAACGTGACGGTTCGTTCGAATATTATATGAGTGAACCAGTACGCGACAATGACCCAAAAGGTGTAGGTCCGTTTATGTGGGCAGCACTTGAAATGGAGCATTTGGGATATACTGTTCAAAACCTTTTCAACGATGATGTAGAACCCGATGGAATTGCTAAAAACATTATGGCTCATCCCGACGAAATGGGTGTTACTTATTCTCTTGATGGAAGAAAGGTGGGGAAGTCATACAAAGGCATTGTTATAAGGAATGGTAATAAAATAATGTGTAAATAATCTATAAATATTTTGGTTTGTTCGTGTTAATTCACTACATTTGCAAGCCGTTTTGATTAAAAAGTGAATAAAAATCGATAAAACTATTATAATTACGATATGAAGAAAAGTTTATTTATGTTGGCGCTTGCTTTAGTAGTAAGTTCAACATCTTATGCACAGGTCACCCTTAAAGGTATTGTGAATAACAATCGCTATGATGATGGTGACCAGTTAGAGAACAAGTCTACGTATGTGGGCTGGTTATCAAAGGATCAGGATCCTGCAGGTGTCGGTAAGTCAATCTTTGCCTCTAAGATGGGAATATATAAGATTCCTGTTAAAGAAACCCTCGTAGAGCCGGTTCAGTATCCTTATATACCTATTAGTGAATATTACAGCAACGGGTCGTTTACTGACGTTGAGAAGGCGCTGCTCGTAAATAACACATTGAATATGTATGGTAATAGCGGTTCTCTCTATGCTAACGGTCAGTTGACAACAATCTTCTCGCGCGACTACCAATCTACCCCGGCAGAAGAGTTGTTCTGCGTACGCCAGTGGGATGCAGCTACCAGTGCACAGACAAAACAGTTCCCATACTTCCCAGAGGATAAGGTGTTAGAGAGTGCTGGTTTGTCTTTTAATCCACTTGATAAGCAGGTCTATGGATTGTTCTATGTGACATCAGCCGAGTTGCCTTCAGATATCACTTCTGACCCGGACTACTTCGTTGATGAGGACGAACATTATGAGGGACGTGAAGGACAGGATGCTGGCTATGCTCTTGGTGTTATAAACTTAGAGAATATGGAAGTGAGTATCATCACACCAGGACTGTACTATTATAACTTCGTAACCTTCGCCATCAACTCTGAAGGTCGTGCTTTCGCTATGACAAGCGGTGGTACAGCTGGCGTAGAGAATGCTGAAGGAAAGATGGAGGACATCAATGGTAATCTTACTGGTGCTGCACTTTGTGAATTCGACCTTGCAACAGGAAAGATTATCAATGAAACAGCTTCTGGTTACTGTTCTCAGTATCGTCGTCAGGCAGCCTGCTTTGCGAAGAGCAATCCTAACAAGATGTACTGGATTGGTTACTTCAACAGCGGAAAAGGCATCGGTAGCGGTGGTTCTTGGACTACTCTCCCTGACAAAGAGTGGAGAACAAATGGTAAGTACGATACTGCACTCTATGAAATTGACGTAACCACAGGTAATGCAGAGCGTATAGCAAAAATCAAGGATCGTTATACATTCTCTTGTCTCTGGGTAGATGGTGACGATTGTAGTGACGGACAGGAGGTTGTTTCTGGTATCACAAATCATCCGTCAGTTATGACACAGCACCCATCATCCACATATAACTTAGCTGGTCAGCGCGTCAGTGACGACTACAAAGGAATAGTAATAAAGAACGGAAGAAAGGTTCTGAAGTAAATAAATTGAAAGAGGATTAGCAGTTGGCTAATCCTCTTTTTGTTAATTCCGGTTGTATTTTATTGCCAGCATTGTGAGGTCATCACTTTGCGGAGCTTCTTTCACAAACTTGTGGACGTCTTTGTCAATGTGTGTAATAAGGTCCTTGGGCATTATTGACAGACTCGACGTTATTGCTTCCTCAACACGTGCTATGCCGTAACGCTTGCGCTCTTCGTTCATAGCCTCGGTAAGTCCGTCGGTATATGTGAAGAGTGTTGTGCCCGACTCCATTACTTCCTCTTGTGACTCATATTTAAAGTCGCTGAAGACGCCAATAGGCATATTTGCTATAAGGTCCAAGGGTCTTGTATTTTCTTCGCTTACAAGGAAAGCAATCTCGTGTCCTGCGTTACAATATCTTAGTTTGCCTGTGGTGAGATCGAGAATACCGATGAACATTGTTACGAACATTCCCGAGTTATTGCCTTTACAGAACGTTTCGTTGATGTTCTGCATGATGCTCGCAGGGTTATCGTCGCGCGATGTAGCCATACGGAATAACGAGTGAGTCATTGTCATCACCATCGCAGCAGGTATTCCCTTGCCGCTTACATCACCGATACAGAAGAACAGTTTCTCGTCACTCAGGAAGAAGTCGAACAAGTCGCCGCCAACTTCCTTTGCAGGCGTCAGCGAACCGAAGATGTCAATATCCTTGCGCTCCGGATATGGCGGGAAGGTTTTGGGCAACATCTCCTCCTGTATCTTGCGTGCAATACTAAGCTCGTTCTCTATCTGCTGGCGTTCTGCATCTGCTTGCTGCAGTCGTATGTGTCCCTTTATCGCCCTCCAAATGATAATTCCCATTATAAGCCATGCTATAATCGTCATTATCAGCATAAAGCGCGACATGGAATATAGTTTTCCATATACCTCGTTATCCTCGCAGATCACTGCTATCTGCCAGTAAGGCTCATCTTCCATCTTCGTGTGGTACACGTAACAAAGCTTTTCGTAGTCATCGACAAACTCGAACATCTTGAACTTTCCGTTGGAGAAAGAGAATTTCTTCAGAGTACTGTCGTTAACCATATTCATAACTCTGACACGCTCATTAGCTGGAGCTATTTCGTTAGACGAAGGTCCTGTTATATATTTTCCTTCCGGGGTAAGGAAGATGTCATATGATGAAGGATAGATATGCGATCTGTTGAGTCTGTCGCCAAGCCACGACAGTGACAGGTCCAATCCGACGACGGCAAGTACTTTGCCATTCTTGGAGAGGAGAGGGAAGGAGTATGTTGTCAGCGACATTGTTTTTCCATCGCTGTCGGTATATTCGTAGGGAGTGCTCCAGAATGGTTCTTTTGTTTCAACCACTTGGATAAATGCAGGGTTCTGCGTGTAGTCATGAAGTCCGTCTGCACACAGCTGTACAACGTTGACTTTGCCGTTCTGCTTATATGCATACGGTTCAAAGAGTCTTCCTTTCTCTGGGTAGAAGTCCGGTGCAAAACATATACAACTACCTACAAGCATCTCATTAACGTTAAGAAGTCGTTTCGTAACGTTATACATAGAGTCGGGATTGTTTATGTTACGCCTGATGTCCCAGAGGTGTTCGTTAAGTGTCTGTTCCGCCTGTTTCAACGTATTTGAGAGCCTTGACGACTTCGACCTCAACTCTCCGAGAGCACGGTAGTCCAACTGGTCCTCAAGCATATCACGTGCATAGTAATACTGCACTGCCGAAATAAGGACAATAAACAGGGCAGCAGCGATAAATACCAAACTGCTCCTCCAGGTCTTACTTGTTGTGATTTTGTTAATCTTCATGAGCAATAAAACCCGTCTCAAAGAGTGTTATTCTTTGGAGACGGGCTATATTTTTAGAATAGTGTACCTTCTATTAGACCTTAATCTCAACCTCGACACCGCTGGGGAGTTCGAGTTTCATCAAAGCGTCAACAGTCTTTGCTGTAGAGCTATAGATGTCGATGAGACGCTTGTAGTCTGACAGCTGGAACTGCTCACGAGCCTTCTTGTTAACGAAGGTAGAACGGTTCACTGTGTAGATACGCTTGTGTGTAGGCAGGGGGATAGGACCGCTAACGATAGCGCCTGTAGCCTTTACTGCTTTTACAATTTTCTCTGCTGACTTGTCAACCAATTTGTGGTCGTATGACTTCAGCTTAATTCTAATTTTCTGACTCATAATTTTAATTTACGATTTTACTATTTACTATTTACTATTTATATGGGAGTCGCTAAAGAGTCATTTGCTCAGCGACTCCCCTTTTGTTTTTATACTAAGTCAACACGACCCTTAACTTCCTCGAGCACTGTCTTAGCGATAGAGCTGCTTACAGGAGCGTGGTGATCGTATTCCATAGAACTTGTTGCACGACCAGAGGTGATGGTACGCAGAGCTGTTACGTAACCGAACATTTCTGCCAGAGGAACCATAGCCTTTACGATGCGAGCACCGCTACGAGCCTCGTCCATACCCTCAACCTGACCACGACGCTTGTTAAGGTCACCGATTACGTCACCCATGTTCTCCTCAGGAGTAACAACTTCGAGTTTCATAACTGGCTCCATGAGTACAGGACCTGCCTGAACACATGCGTTCTTGTAAGCGTTGCGTGCTGCCAACTCGAATGAAAGCTGGTCAGAGTCAACTGGGTGGAAAGAACCGTCGAGCAGAGTAACCTTCAGTGAGTCAACAGGATAGCCGCCGAGTACACCATTCTTCATGGCGTCCTCGAAGCCCTTCTGTACAGATGGGATAAACTCCTTAGGCACGTTACCGCCCTTAACTTCGTTAACGAACTGCAGACCGCCGTTCTCCTTGATGTTCCAGTCTTCGTCAACTGGACCAACGTTAACGATGATGTCAGCGAACTTACCACGACCACCAGACTGCTTCTTGTAAACCTCGCGGAGGTTAACAGTCTTAGTGATAGCCTCTTTGTAGTTAACCTGAGGCTTACCCTGGTTACACTCAACCTTGAACTCGCGCTTCAGACGGTCGATGATGATGTCCAAGTGGAGCTCACCCATACCAGAGATAACGGTCTGACCGCTCTGCTCGTCAGTATGTACGGTGAATGTTGGGTCCTCTTCAGCCAGCTTAGCCAAACCGTTGTCGAGTTTAGCGATGTCAGCCTGGCTCTTTGGTTCAACGGCAATAGAGATCACGGTGTCAGGGAATGTGATGCTCTCAAGTACTATTGGGTGGTTCTCGTCGCAGAGGGTATCACCAGTACGGATGTCCTTGAAACCAACACCTGCACCGATATCACCTGCCTCGATGCACTCCATAGGCTGCTGCTTGTTAGAGTTCATCTGGAACAGACGGCTTACGCGCTCCTTCTTGCCAGAACGTGTGTTGAAGACGTACGAACCAGCCTCTACCTTACCAGAATATACGCGGAAGAATACCAGACGACCTACGTATGGGTCGGTAGCAATCTTAAATGCGAGAGCTGATGTAGGCTCGTCCTCGCTTGGCTTGCGGTCCTCTTCCTCACCGGTGTTAGGATTCTCACCAACGATGTTAGGAGTATCAACAGGTGAAGGCAGGAAAGCACAAACGTAGTCGAGAAGGGTCTGAACACCCTTGTTCTTGAATGAAGAACCGCAGAGCATTGGTGTGCACTCCATAGCGAGTGTTCCCTTGCGGATAGCTGCGATGAGTTCCTCCTCAGTGATTGAGTTAGGATCGTCGAAGAACTTCTCCATGAGTGCCTCGTCGAACTCAGCGGCAGCCTCTACGAGCTTGTCACGCCACTCCTGAGCCTCGTCAGCGAGGTCAGCAGGGATGTCTGTAACTTCGAACTCTGCACCCTGTGTCTCGTCGTGCCAGATGATAGCCTTCATCTTCAGCAGGTCAACGATACCCTTGAAGGTCTCTTCCTGACCGATAGGGATAACCAGTGATACAGGGTTAGCGCCTAATACGTCCTTCATCTGCTGAAGTACGTCGAAGTAGTTAGCACCAGAACGGTCCATCTTGTTTACATAACCAAGACGTGGAACGTTGTATTTGTCTGCCTGACGCCATACTGTCTCAGACTGTGGCTGAACACCACCTACTGCACAGTATGTAGCAACAGCTCCGTCGAGTACACGCAGTGAGCGCTCTACCTCAGCGGTAAAGTCAACGTGTCCCGGAGTGTCAATCAGGTTGATTTTGAACTGCTTGTTGTTGTAGTTCCAGTAACAAGTTGTTGCAGCAGAGGTGATAGTGATACCACGCTCCTGCTCCTGTGCCATCCAGTCCATGGTGGCTGCACCGTCGTGCACCTCTCCGATTTTGTGCGTCTTACCTGTGTAGTACAGAATACGCTCGGAGGTTGTTGTCTTACCAGCATCGATATGCGCCATGATACCGATATTGCGGGTCAGATGTAAATCTTGCTTTGCCATTGTTTCCTTTTGTTTTTACCTTTTTACCTGTATTAGAAACGGAAGTGTGCAAATGCGCGGTTAGCCTCAGCCATACGGTGCATATCTTCCTTACGCTTGAATGCTCCACCCTGGTTGTTGTAAGCATCCATAATCTCAGCACTCAGACGGTCTGCCATACCTTTACCGCCACGCTTACGGGCGAACAGAATCATATTCTTCATAGAGATACTCTCCTTACGGTCTGGGCGAATTTCAGTAGGAACCTGGAATGTTGCACCACCGATACGACGACTCTTCACCTCTACCTGAGGAGTGATGTTGTCGAGAGCCTGCTTCCAGATTTCGAGCGCTGACTTCTCCTCGCTCTGCATCTTAGAACCAACAATCTCAAGTGCTTTGTAGAAAATTTCGTATGATGTGTTCTTCTTTCCATCATACATCAAGTGGTTTACGAACTTTGACACTTTCTTGTCATTGTAAACTGGATCCGGCAGGATCACACGCTTCTTTGGTTTTGCTTTTCTCATTTTTAATTTAAATTTTAATTCTGCGTGGGGCTGTTCATGTGTCTTCAACACCCTCTCTTGGGTATTTACTCAACCTTTATAACTTCTCCAGCAAAACGTTTTTAGAATAATTTTTTTAGTTTTAACTGGTGAGCAAAGCCTTATTATATATTATATGTACAGGCGTTGCTACACCAGTTTAGAGGTCCTTCGTTTACTTCTTAGCCTTAGGACGTTTTGCTCCGTACTTAGAACGACGCTGTGTGCGGTTAGCTACACCTGCGGTATCAAGAGTACCACGAACGATGTGATAACGTACACCAGGGAGGTCCTTAACACGACCGCCACGAACCAGCACGATGCTGTGCTCCTGCAGGTTGTGTCCCTCTCCAGGGATGTAAGAGTTTACTTCCTTTTGGTTTGTTAAACGAACACGGGCTACTTTACGCATAGCCGAATTAGGCTTCTTCGGGGTCGTTGTGTACACACGCACACATACGCCGCGACGCTGAGGACAGCTGTCCAAAGCGGGAGACTTGCTCTTGTCAACAAGCTCCTTTCTGCCTTTTCTTACCAATTGTGAAATTGTAGGCATTTTGTTACTTTTTTTAATTTATTATTTATTTTATTTTATTTATTGTCAGTCAATTACAACGCTCTCTCGTCCCCGCTGCCACCTGATGTGGACGGTTCAAAAAGGGCGTTTCGGGGTGCAAAGGTACAAACTTCTCTACAAAACACCATAATTAATAGAAGAGAAAAAGGTTATATCTGCCAACTTTTAACAAGATATAACCTTTCTTTAGATTATTTTCACAACCCTTTACGCTTCTCCCTTGCCAATATTGAATGGAGCAGTACGCGGTTGCTGATTTGGGATTTCTATTCTTCCGTAGTCTCTTTCATACTTGCTGATGTTGTCCTGGAGCGCCAGAAGCAGTCGTTTTGCATGTTCCGGAGCCAGAATTACTCTGCTGTTGACACGTGGTTTTGGTATTCCCGGCAACATTCTTGCGAAGTCGAGAATGAAGTCAGAGCTTGAGTGGGTGATGATAGCGAAGTTTGCATACTTACCCTGTGCCACGTCCTGTGGCAAATCAAGCTGTAGTCCCTGTTGATTCTTATTGTCTTCCATATTTTTTTACTATTTAGTTATTTGTCGCAGCGGAGCTGCGACGTACATGAAAATTCTCAATTCTCAATTCTCAATTCTCAATTCTCAACTACCCGCGGTACTTCTTTGCCTGCTCCTCGATGAGGGCTTTGTCGTCGAAGTAGTTAATCTTCATGGCGCGTCTAACGTCGGCGAGGGTCTCTGCGGCAGCCTCACGAGCCTTCTCGGTACCCTTCTTGAGGATGTTATACACCTCGGGGATGTCCTGCTCGAACTCATGACGACGCTGACGTATTGGCTCCAACTGGCGCTCCAGTACGTTGATGAGGAGTTTCTTACATTTCATGTCTCCCAGGCCGCCTCTTCTGTAGTGGTCTTTCAGTTCGTCGAGGTTCTTGTATTCGGGCAGGAAGTCGGCGAAGTCCTGTTCTGTAGAGAAGGCGTCGAGGTATGTGAATACCGTGTTGCCCTCCACGTGTCCCGGGTCTTCTACCCTCAGGTGCTCGGGGTCGGTGTACATGCTCTTCACCTTTGTCTGCAGTTCTTTTGAGGTGTCCGACAGATAGATGCAGTTGCCCAGTGACTTACTCATCTTCGCCTTGCCGTCGGTTCCTGGCAGACGGAGACATGCCTGGTTTGTAGGCAACATAATCTGTGGTTCTACGAGAGTCTCGCCGTAGATGCCGTTGAAGCGTCTTACAATCTCGCGACACTGCTCCAGCATAGGCTCCTGGTCCTCACCGACAGGTACTGTCGTTGCCTTGAAGGCGGTGATGTCGGCAGCCTGTGATATGGGGTAGGTGAAGAAGCCCACTGGAATAGATGTCTCGAAGTTCCTCATCTGTATCTCTGTCTTCACCGTCGGGTTTCTCTGCAGACGACTAACGGTAACGAGGTTCATGTAGTAGAACGACAGTTCCGTGAGTTCTGGAATCATCGACTGAATGAAGAATGTCACCTTCTCGGGTGTCAGTCCTACCGACAGGTAGTCCAGCGCCACCTCTATAATGTTCTGGCGCACCTTCTCCGGATTGTCGAAGTTGTCGGTAAGTGCTTGTGCGTCAGCGATGAATACGAACATCTTGTCGTAGTCGCCTTCGTTCTGCAGTTCCACTCTTCTTCTCAGACTACCAACATAGTGTCCTAAGTGCAGTCGTCCTGTTGGTCTGTCGCCAGTAAGTATTATCTTTCCCATTTTCTTTACCTTATTATATATATTATTCCTTTAACCTCTATATCCTCTTGCTTTCTCCTCTCAGCAGGTTCATGAACTCTTCCCTTGTCTTTGCCTGGTTGAAAGCTCCGCTGAAGTCGCTTGTTGTCGTTATGGCGTTCTGTTTCTCTACACCTCTCATCTGCATGCACATGTGTTTTGCCTCTACTACCACCATTACTCCCAGAGGGTGCAGTGTTTCCTGTATGCAGTCTTTAATCTGCTGTGTCAGTCGTTCCTGAACCTGCATGCGGTGACTGTAGATGTCCACCACGCGGGCTATCTTCGACAGTCCTGTGATGTATCCGTTAGGAATGTAAGCTACGTGAACCTTTCCGTAGAAAGGCAGCATGTGGTGTTCGCACATGGAGAAGAAGTCTATGTCCTTAACTATTACCATCTGGTTATACTTCTCTTCGAAGAGGGCGTCGGTGAGCACCTTGTGTGCATCCTGGCTATATCCTCTTGTTAGTATCTGCATAGCCTTTGCCACACGCATCGGTGTTTTAAGTATTCCGTCACGTGTAGTGTCTTCTCCGAGTAGTTTTATTATTTCTTCGTAGTGTTTCGCGATTTCTTCAAGTCCTTCGCGATATTCTGTTTCTGGATTCATTATCTATATTTATTAATATCTTGCTGCCACAGTAATCTTTCCCTTTACGATGCACGCCTGGCTGTAGCCCATTCGTTTAACGTCTTTGAGCACTTCGGCAGCCTCTGCGTATGTCAGGAAGTTGCCCATTCTACATATCCATCGTGGCGAGTAGAAGTGTGTATATACCGGCTGGTTAGGGAATGCCATCTTCAGCTGCTTTCCTATGTTTGTAGCCTTTACCTTGTCCTCGCGTGAGTTGCCTCCGGCGAATACCTGTATTCTGTAGCCCGTGACCTTCTGACCGTTGCGGATAATCTTCTTCGACATGTCCACCTCACCGCTTTCGCTGTCGGTCTTTGCTGTCTCGTAGCCTACAATTCTGTGGTATTGTCTTGTGGCAACAGAGTCTTTTTTCTCCTCCTTTGTTACTTCTTTCTTTGGTTCCTCCTTAACAGTTTCCTTTTTTACTACAGGCTCTGTCTTTACTACTGGTTGCTCTTTACCGTTCACCAGTTCTGTGATGTCTTGACTTTGGTTCACCATCACATTTCCCTGTCCGTTTACTTTTTGTTGTAAATGGTCGGTAAACTTCTGTGCGCAGACGCTTGCCGCCACGCACAGAAGTATTGTAATTATTGTTGTTGTTCTTTTCATGTTTATGCTTTCCAAGCGTCAATGATGCCCTTGAAGTCAGCTGCTTTCAATGAAGCGCCACCAATGAGTCCACCGTCGATGTCAGGCTTTGCGAACAGCTCGGGAGCGTTGCTTGCCTTGCAGCTACCGCCATAAAGGATGCTGGTGTTCTCAGCAACCTCCTTGCCATAGCGGTTTTCTACGATGCTACGGATGTATGCGTGAATCTCCTCTGCCTGCTCAGCGGTAGCGGTCTTACCAGTACCGATAGCCCAGATTGGCTCGTATGCTATGATGATGTTCTTGAACTCTTCCTCGCTGAGGTTGAATACGCTGCCTTCGAGTTCTGCCTTAACGACTTCATTCTGGCGGTTTGCCTCGCGCTCTTCGAGAGTCTCGCCGATGCAGAAGATTACCTTGAGGTTGTTCTTCAGTGCCAGCAGCACCTTCTCCTTCAGAATCTCTGGAGTTTCTTTGTAGTACTCGCGACGCTCAGAGTGTCCTAAGATAACGTACTGTGCACCAGTTGATTTTACCATCTCTGCGCTTACCTCACCGGTGAAAGCGCCCTTTTCCTTGTCTGCGCAGTTCTCAGCTCCCAGACCTATGATGTCCTGGTTGAGGAACTGTGCCACACTTGCGAGGTGGATGAAAGGAGTACAGATAACTACTCCGCAGTTAGGCTTCTCTGCCGTGAGAGTGTCGTTGAGCTCCTTAGCCAGAGCGATACCGTCCTGCAGGTTCATGTTCATTTTCCAGTTTCCTGCTACAATTTTCTTTCTCATTGTTACTTTATTATTTAAATGTTTAACGTTGTTAGTATCTTCGTCTTTTCTGAACCACTTTGTCCAGGCGAACAGTCTGTCGGCTATCGTCAGCACAAACATCGGGACTATGAAGAGTATGACGATGAGTGCTATCTTCTCTGCCGTAGAGTCGTCGGCCATCTGTCCTATCTGTTGCTCTTCCAGCGGTGGGGTATTGCCGTCAACCATTGGTATTTCGGGCATCATCTTGTCGCTCCACTTCTGTATTATCGTGCCGTCCTTCAGCAGCAGCAGACCAGGATTGCTCCTTATGATGGTCTTCAGCGTCGTGCCGTCGGTGTGGTAGATGGGGTAGTCGGCACCCGTCTCCTGTCGCCACTTCTCTATGTCCTTTGTGGAGCTTGCCGTAAGACAGCAGAAGCCGTAGTTCTTCTCGTTAGCATACTCCGCCAGGATGTTTATGTCTCCGAAGTCCTTCTTCTCGGCATCTCCCAGCATCGGTGCCACCAGCAGGAATGTATATCCCTCTTTGTGCAGTATGCTGTCGGTGACGTCCTCGCCCTCGAGGGTCTGTATCGAGAAGTCGTGTATTGGCGGCTCGTAGCCTTCCTTCACCAACACGGAGTGACTATCAACGAATTTCCACGTGGAGTCGGGGTAGTTGTCTATGCTGAACTCCTTCTGCACTCCGTCCTTCTCCAGCACGAAGGTGGTCTCGTACTCTGGCTGTGGTGCTCCCTCGGGAATCTGCATGTCCTGTTCTATGTTCACTCCTATGTGGTACGGACGGAAGTCGAACAGCGGCAGGTCGTACAGGCACCACGTGCTCACAACTAAGATGAACAGCAGGGTGTAGTTCTTCACTATCCACTGGTTGCTGTGCGAGATGAAGCGTGTCATCTTCAGCGGCTTCCAGGCTACCACGATGCTGCACGCCAGCAGTATTATGTTCTTCAACAGCGTCTCGCCGTTGGTAATCTTTATGGCGTCACCGAAACATCCGCAGTCTTTCACGGGGTCGGCAATCCATATCCACAGCGTCACCAGGGTCATCACACCCAGGAACGTTACTATCAGTCGGGACACCAACCGCCTGTGGATGGCAAAGAGTAACAGCATTCCCAGCAGGAACTCCAGCGCCGACAGTGCTATCGACGTGGACAGCGTCACCCATTGCGGCACGTAGGACAGCAGTCCCAGCGCCCCCAGATAGTCGTCTATCTTATATTGCGTGCCTAAGGGGTCTATTGCCTTCACGAATCCCGAGAAGATAAGTGTCAGCGCCACCACCAGTCGGCAGATGTTCACTACAATTCTCACTCTCTTAGCCTTATTGCTCCGAACACCGCATAGTTCACGATGTCCATATAGTTCGAGTCGATGCCTTCGGAAACGAGTGTTGCACCCTCAAGGTCCTCAATCTCCTTTATTCGCTGGATCTTCGTCAGTATGAAGTCCGTGTACGAGCTTACCCTCATAGCCCTCCACGCCTCGTCGTAGTCGTGGTTCTTCTTGAGCATCAGCTCCAGAGCCTCGTCGGCATGCTTGTCGTACAGCTTCAGCGCCTCCTCAGGACTCATATCTACCTCGTCAACGAACCCGTTCTGCAACTGTACCAATCCTACGAGTCCGTAGTTTATGAGGGCGATGAACTCGGGACGAATACCTTCGCCTACCTTCGAAACGCCCTTCTGCTCCAACGAACGGATGCGCTTTGCCTTTATGAAGAGTTGGTCAGTGAGCGACGAGGGACGCAGTATGCGCCACGAAGCGCCGTAGTCGTGCAACTTACTGGCGAAAACATCGCGACATTCCTTCATTACGTCCCTGAACTCCTGTTCCGTATTTTGTTCTTTTTTCATTGCTTCTTCGCTATTTGGGCACAAAAGTACAAAATAATTATGAATTACACATTAATAATTACGAATTATTTTGTAACTTTGACTTTGTCGAACTTACTTTTCGTTCGGAAATGAAAAGAAAAAGGCTTTTCTTTTGCATTTCTCTCACTTATTTCGTAACTTTGACTTCGTCGAACTTACTTTTCGTTCGGAAATGAAAAGAAAAAGACTTTTCTTTTGCATTTCTCTCACTTATTTCGTAACTTTGTGCCAAAATTATGCAATTGCCCGCAGACTTCATAACGCAGATGGAGCGCATGATGGCGCCCGAATTATGGCACGTCCTACGTGAAGGACTTGCCCAGGAGCCTTCTGTGAGCATTCGCATAAACCCCTCAAAGATAGACCTCAATGAGTGGGAGGTGGTGCTCAGCGACGGTGTGGTGCCTTGGTGTGAGTACGGCTTTTACCTCACTCATCGTCCTCCGTTCACCTTCGACCCGCTGCTCCACGCTGGTGCTTACTACGTCCAGGAGTCGTCATCGATGTTCCTCCATCAGGTGCTAAGGCAGTATGTTACGGAGCCCGTTGCTATGCTTGACCTCTGTGCGGCTCCGGGAGGGAAATCGACATTGGTACGCAGCGTGCTTCCTGAGGGCAGCCGACTTGTCAGCAACGAGCCGATGCGAGGACGCGCACAGGTGCTTGAGGAGAATGTCACCAAATGGGGATACCCCAATCACATCGTGACAAACCGTTATCCCAAGGACTTCCGCAAGAGCAAGCAGCAGTTTGACGTCATCCTTACCGACGTTCCCTGCTCTGGCGAGGGAATGTTCCGCAAGGACGAAGGGGCAATAGCTGAGTGGAGTCTGCAGAAGGTGGAGCAATGTCAGCGCTTGCAACGCGAGATAGTCAGCGATGCGTGGGAATGTCTCGTCCCGGGCGGACTGCTCATCTATAGCACCTGCACCTTCAACACCCTCGAAAACGAGGAGAACATAAAGTGGATTCTCGAGAACTTCGACGCAGAGGTTCTACCCGTACATACAGAAGCGGAATGGAACATCCAAGGTTCAATTTTACCCGATTTCATCGCTCCCGTCTACCGTTTCATCCCAGGACTGACACGCGGTGAAGGATTGTTTATGGCTGTGATTGGAAAGAGAGGAGAGAGGAGTGAGGAGACAAGGGTTTCAAACAAATCTCTCTCCTCTCTCCTCACTCCTCTCTCCTCTATTAATATAGACATCGACTACCCCACAGCCCTTCGCTACCTTCGTCGCGAGGCGATAGTGCTGCCGCCGGACGCTCCTTTGGGCATCGTCACCGTAAGCTATCAGGGCATCCCGCTGGGACAATGTAAGAACATCGGGTCGCGGGCAAATAACCTTTATCCTAAAGAATGGAGAATAAAAAGTACACATACACCAGATTATGAAGCAATACTTAGACATACTTGACCGCATCCTCAAGGAGGGTGTCAAGAAAGAAGACCGTACAGGAACAGGAACTCTCAGCATCTTCGGAACGCAGTCGCGCTATAATCTCGACGACGGCTTCCCGCTGCTGACAACAAAGAAACTACACCTGAAGAGTATCATCTACGAACTGTTGTGGTTCCTTCGCGGTGATACTAATGTGCGCTGGCTCCAGGAACACGGAGTGCGTATCTGGAACGAGTGGGCTGACGAGAATGGTGAACTGGGACCTGTCTATGGACACCAGTGGCGTGCGTGGCCCGACTATAAAGGAGGTACTATAGACCAGATAAAGAATGTGGTGCGACAGATTCGTGAAACACCGGACTCCCGACGAATGATAGTCAATGCGTGGAACGTCGCTGAGGTGGACTCTATGGCGCTGCCTCCTTGTCATACTATGTTCCAGTTCTACGTTGCCGACGGACGACTCTCGCTGCAGCTCTATCAGCGCTCTGCCGATACCTTCCTCGGGGTGCCCTTCAATATCGCATCCTACGCCCTGCTGCTGCAGATGATGGCGCAGGTAACAGGACTAAAAGCTGGCGACTTCATCCATACCACCGGTGATACACACCTCTATCTTAACCACCTCGACCAGGCACGCCTACAGCTGACACGTACCCCGCGAAAGCTGCCGGTAATGAAGATAAACCCCGATGTCAAGGACCTCTTCGACTTCCGCTACGAAGACTTCCAACTCGAGGGCTACGACCCCTACGACCACATCAGGGCTGAGGTGAGTGTGTAGGGAAACCAAGTAAAGAACAGTCTGTGGTTGCGCAAATTTCTGCGGCAAGGTCGTTAAGATGATGGAAACGAGCGAAGTCGCTGACAGAGGAATTATGCGCTATTTCTTCATCTAACTCCCACGGCGATAAGATAAGCAACGTACCGCGGCTACATGCCTCGAAACGGCGTAGCTCTGGTTTCCAATACTGACTGATAGGCTCCTTCTGGAGTTGTATGACAGGAAGACCTTCGTTAATGGCATCATTAATAACAATGCGTTCCCCTTTAGAGATGGCTGGCGACACAAGGACGACTCCTTGTCGTGCTTCCGACAGTTGTCGGATGCGGTTTTTGTGGAATGCTTCGGTTTCTTCGGTAGGAATGCCAGTAGAACGCTCTTTGCGATGATAGAACACCTGCTCCTTTTCTGCACGTTTCAACAGGAAAATACATCCAAAAGCAGCGTAGTCGTGGGTGCCGATACGAAGGTGGAGGCGTCTTTCCAGCAGATTAGGGAGGCTTCGCCGCATGATGGCACGTAAAGGGTTGTCAGACATATATCGTTTTATTACCTCCAGCATTCCCGGGCGCTTGATGATGCGGTCGTGGTAGCCCTCTTCGAAAAGAGGACACCGCACAGCTGACGCTGTGGGCACCCCTGCCGCTGTTCCCGTGGCGTTAGCCTCGGGTCCTCCTGCCGCTGTTCCCGCGGCGTTAGCCTCGGGTCCTCCCGCCGCTGTCCCCGCGGCGTTAGCCTCGGGTCCTCCTGCCGCTGTCCCCGCGGCGTTAGCCTCGGGCCCCTTCCACCACTGACGGCTGCAACCGCCCTTGAAGGCACCGATGATATGCCCCAGGTGCTTGCCTTTCGGCAGCGGGGTGCGAATATATATAAGTAGGTGAATATGGTCGGGCATAAAAGCAACCTGCCATATCTCTACCTGTGGGTATTTGTAGCTTATCTTAGGCAGTTCCTCTTCGATAATGCGTTGCGCTAACGGCGATAGCACGATATGCGGAAAGTCTTTCGAGTCACGCGTTGCTTTCCAGTTGCCGACAAGATGACCGAAGACAGGCTTGCGCCCTTCTACACACATCGTTACCATATAAAGACCTGTACTCCCATAGTCCAGCCATTCAGCACGACGATGCTGGTTATGTTCCACAGCCCTTGGTTCTATACCTAAACGCAATAGCTCCTCTTTAGTATGCGGCATTTGTCGGTGTCTTTATTATTAGCACGCAAAGATACAAATTCTTGAGTTAACGACAAAATATTCATATCAATTAAATTAGGTTCTCACGCGCGCGCACGTGAGTTTTTTATTTTGCTGTCACTTTTGTCACTTTCGTCATAATACCTGTATTATAAGGAATTTTAGTGTGATAAAATAGTGACAAATGTGACAAAATATTGCGAAAATGACAATAAATTTATGAAATTTGTCCCTACAAAATTTGCATTTCCGCGAAAAATTTTGTATCTTTGTAGGGTGAAATTTAATACTAAATGTTTAATTAAAAATAAGAAAAAAGATGCGAACTCAGGATTTACAATTCAACGATGTGCCTACAAATTGGGCACTCTGTTTTAACAATGAGTGCAAGTTGCGCTCTCACTGTCTGCGCCACATGGCTGGCGATGCACTTCCCGATGATGAAATGGCGGCATTCGTGGTGACGCCACGAGCTGGCATAGATGGCGAGTGTAAGATGTTCCACAAGATAAACAAGGTGACTGTTGCCGTTGGTTTCCGAGGACTTTTCAATAAGGTCCGTCACGAAGATTATCACGAAATGGTAGCCGAGTTGATGAAGTATTTAGGCGGAAAAACCGCATATTATCGCTATTTCAACGGGACGTACCGTCTTCGTCCGGAACAGCAGGAGTGGATACACCAGCTCTTCGGCAGGTACGGCTATACGGGACTCGTGGAGTTCAACGGCTTTAAGGAAGAGTATCAGTTCTTCGAGAGTGGTAATCACGGGAGTTTCAAGGCGTGAAACTATTGGTTTCACCGTCCGAAACTATTAGTTTCGCAGTGTGATACTGACAGCTTCAGACTTAGGAACAGGTTGTTTCATTAAAACGAAAAAAGGTATGAAAGTTACAAGATTAAGAATAACAAGAAGTAAGCAGCAGTTTGTGAAGACGCTGACGTTAGATGAGATGCTCTTGGAATTCACAAAGGATACTCGCTACGGTGAGGTTGAGAGTTTGAGACGTAGTGCACGAGAGGCTCTCGAGTACAAGTCCTACTCGCAACTGGGCTCTGAAGGACTGTTGCCAGAGATATATCCTGCTGCCGTCATGAAGCGCGAAAATGACGGTTCCATCGCTATAAAAGACTATAATCCGGTAGTTCTTCTTAGCGTCGGGAACCTCTACGACAATCGTGACGTGCTGGCGGTGAAACAGGCTGCCAAGATGCTTCCTATGACGATGATAGCCATTAAGGGCTCCAGCGGTATGTCGGTGAAGATACTGGTAAGCATTGTTCCCGACGACGGGAGGATGCCTACTACGGAAGAAGATATGAACGCTTTTCTTGCTGACGGCTACGAACGTTTGGCGGCGGTATATTCGGCGGTGCTTCCTCACCCCGTAACAGGCGGTGGAGGCTCTTTGAGTGTGCGCTTCCGTAGAACCCTTGACGCCGACCCTTATCGTAACCCCAATCCTACTCCGTTTAGGGTTATTGATACTAAGGAAAAGCCTGTGCAGCAAATAGATACAACGTCTCCGGAACCAGCCGACGACACGAAGAAGACTGTTCCTGGTGAGGAGACCCGTCAGTTGATAGAGTACCTGGGCGGGAAATACTCCTTCAGGTATAACAAGGTGATGGGCTATACCGAGTTTATGAGAGTTAATGCACCTTGGAGTTGGCGTCCTGTCGATGAACGCGCCACAAACAGCTTTGCTATGGAGGCTCGTGTGGCTGGACTTAACGTGTGGGACAAGGATGTGCGGCGCTATATCAACTCCACGTTGATAAAAGACTACGACCCGGTGAGTTCGTATCTCTGGGGACTTGAAGGCAAGTGGGACCGCGTAGATCATATCCGTCAGTTAGCACGCACCGTTCCCAACGACTGTCCCTATTGGGAAGACTGGTTCTATACGTGGTTCCTCGGAATGGTAGCCCAGTGGATGGGGTGGTCACGCAGATACGGAAACTCGGTTGTTCCGCTGCTTATCTCCAAGCAGGGCTACAACAAATCGACGTTCTGTCGTTCGCTGATACCACCAGACCTTCAGTGGGGATATAACGACAGTCTGGTGCTTAGCGAGAAGCGTCAGGTGCTTCAGGCGATGAGTCAGTTCTTGTTGATAAACCTCGATGAATTCAATCAAATTCCGCAGAAAGTGCAGGAAGGATTCCTGAAAAATATCATCCAGTTGGCATCGGTGAAGGTGAAGCGTCCCTATGGTAAACACGTGGAGGAACAGCAGCGTTACGCATCGTTTATAGCTACTGCCAACATGACTGACATCCTCACCGATCCTTCAGGAAATCGCCGTTTCATCGCTGTTGAGCTAACAGGACCGATAAAGATTGGCAGGTCTATAAACCACAAACAACTCTACGCCCAGGCTGTCGCCGCAATACGTAACGACGAACGCTACTGGTTCGATGCCGAGCAGACCGAGCTGATTATCGAGAACAACAGGAAGTTCCAGCAACTGCCGTCGTCAATGCAGTATTTCAACGAGTGTTTCGTACCTGCGAAGAACGAGGAGGAGGGCACTTTCCTCTCCGCTACCGCTATCTATGACCGAATACGTCATATCGCCGGCTCTCGCACTAATCTTGGCAATCTGCGTCAATTCGGACGACTGCTGACAAATCTTGATGGGCTAATTCACAAACACAACAACCAAGGAACGGTATATTTAGTAAAGGAAATAAGATAGATAATGTCACTTTTGTCACCATTTTGTCACTCGCAATACGTTGTATATAAGGCTGTTTGATAAAAGTGACAAAAGTGACATTAAAAAAAGAAAATATTATGGTGTTAATTGGTGGGGGAAACTCGGTTAACATTTTTTTGCCTTTATTTCTTTGCTATATTAATAATGTTTAATATATTTGCAAACGTTTACGTAGTGATACGTAGTGTAAAAAACTAAGCAGGCAGTTTCACGTTTTCGTATCTGGACGAACTCTTGACAACTAGGCTTTGCGACATAAAAACTTAATTGCTAAACTATTATGATGAGGATTGTTACGCTTTTATCACTAATTCTGATTAGTGCGTTCGACTTGGTAGCTCGACACAAATACTGGGAAAGATATAATACGAAATTTAATAACTAAATAAAACCTAATTTATGAAACAATCAATAGTAAAGAAGCAACTGCTCCTTTTGTCCTGCGTTGTCGGCGGCATGCTTTTGAGTGGGTGTGCTGATGATGGTTATAAGATTTCATCAGTTGATGCTACACTGAGTATTGGAAATGGAAATCTGAACCTGCCCACCAACAACTCCGTTGTAGTTACTCTCGACGACATTCTGGATTTAGGAAGCACAGACGTTATCACCGTTGACAACAATGGTGACTACAAGTTCGGTAAAGACCCGGAAAACGTTAGTGATGTTAAGGTACGCGTGAACAGTATTCACAGCAACGGTTCGCCCAGAACGCTGGCATTCCCTGCTATCAACCTTCCTGCCAGCATCCAAGCACTTGCCGGCCAGACTATCAAACCCTCAGACTATGGTGTTTCGCTGGCACAGAGTGGCGACATCTCGTTAATTGACTATCAGTTCAACGTTCCTGACGATGTAGAGTCGTTGAACTATGTGGTGCTTGGCAACGGTGTCTCTATGAAGATAGAAATTACGCTGAGTGGTGTGACAAAACTTAACAAACTCGAGGTAACACTGCCCCACCAGTTCGTGGTAGAAAACCTGAACGGCGGCACTTTCGACAAAACCACCAACAAACTGACATTGACCAACGTGACTGTCAGCAGCGGTAAGGTAACCTTGAATTTCCTTCTGAAACAGGTTAAAGCAGAGTTGGATGCTAATCATGCATTTACGGTGCACGACAATGTGCATATGAATATAGACATTGCCGAGCTGAAAGTTCCCAGCGCAGCAACGCTGCCAGTCAGTGGTGTTGTAACTATTGGCAGTATGGACGTGACAGCCGCTAACGGCAGGTTCAATCCAACCATAGACCCACAGGCAGTAGGCTCAACCACCATTAACTCGCTGCCCGACTTCCTGACCGATGCCCGCGTAGTGACTGACATTGACAATCCGCAGATATTGCTGACGTTAGTGTCGAACCTTCCTATTGACGGCTATGCTGAGGCAAAGCTAAGCTCCACGACTTCTCAGTCAGACGTTATCCTTAGCAAGGCAAAGGGCAACGAGTTGCCCATCGCAGCCAACAGCACCACACGCCTTGTCATTTGTCGCAAGGCTCCCGCAAACCTGTCGGGCTACAAAGCAGTCATCGCTCCCGACCTTACAAATCTCATCAAGAAGGTGCAGGAGGGTATGAAGATTAACATTGACATAACGAAGTACGAAAGTCAGCAGACCAGCGATGCGACGGTAGAGTTAGGACACGACTATCTTATTAAACCCGACTACACCATTTCTGCTCCTTTGGTACTCGGCGATGAAGCCAATATAATATACAACTCCACAGAGGACAACTGGAATAAAGACCTCAAGGATCTGGAATTGACGAAGGGTGCAACGTTGCAGTTGACGGCAAGTGTCAACAACGGAGTTCCAGCCAACCTTGAGATTAACGTCAAGCCCCTTGGCGTTGACGGCACAGAACTGACCACATTGACTGTGAAGCCTATTGAAAATAAGGTTAAAGCAGGCGAAACTGCCGGCACCATTAAGTACGAGATTGTTGATCCGGAAGGTACTGGCCTTAAGAAACTTAACGGCATACAATACGAGTTGCTGGTAACCGCACCCTCCGCAGCAAGTGAGAAGGGCAAGGTTCTCAACAAGAACCAGAAGATTACCATCACAACCACTGACCTGAACCTCAGCGGAAAACTGATAATTGATGCCAACTGATGTTTAACCTTAATGTAAATAGACTATGAACGCAAAAAAATATATAATGGCTGTGGCAATACTTTCAATAAGTACTGCTACTATGGCACAGACATTGAATTCAGCCTACTTTACGGAAGGCTATAATTACCGACATACCATGAACCCTGCCTATGGCAATGATGAAGGCTATAGCGCCATTCCTGTCCTGGGTAACTTAAACGTGAAGGTTCAGGGAAACTTCGGTGTCCGCGACGTACTGTTCAAGAGCAGTGAATACGGAATAAACACAGGAAAGTCGTTGGTAACCTTTATGCATCCAGGCATTCCCACTGGTGATGCTCTTAGTGGACTGTCGTCAGGCAACAACCGTGTTGTCGGCGATATAAATATCCCTATAGTATCCGTCGGTTTTAAGGGCTTTGGCGGTTACAACACCGTAGAACTGAATACCAAGGTGGCTTTCGGTACTTCCATTCCTTACGAGTTCTTCGAGTTCGCAAGGAATACAGGCAATAACACTTACGATATCGGCGACATCAACGCTAACGCCCAGGCTTACGTGGAGTTGGCCTTCGGTCACTCCCGTCAACTCGACGAGAAGTGGCGTGTTGGTGCCAAGTTCAAGCTCCTCTTCGGTGGTGGACGTGCTGACGCGAAGTTCGAAGGCCTCACCGCCAACCTCAAAGATGCAAACAAGTGGATTATCTCCGGTAAGGCTACTGTCGATGCTTCTGTCAAGGGCTGGCAGTACAAAATGGAAGAAAAGGAGTATAATAACCCTGACCGCGGCACGTACAATCGTGTAAAGGGTGTAGATGTGAAAAACGGCGGTGTCGGAGGCTTCGGTATGGCAGTAGATTTAGGTGCTGTATATAAAATAAATGAGGACTGGAAAGTTAGTGCCGCACTCCTTGACCTTGGTTTTATCCACTGGAACACCGATATGCGTGCCGAAAGTACCGGCAAACCTTTCGAGTTCGACGGCTTCCATGATGCAGAAGTAGCCAAGAGTAGTCCTAATTCCTTCAAGAATCAAAGCGACAACTACAAGGATCAGTTAATCGACTTCGCCAATCTGCAGACCGTAACCGACGCGGGTGGACGAACCACCGGCATCGGTGCTACTATGAACCTCGGTGCAGAGTATAACCTGCCTGCCTATCGTAGGATTACCTTCGGTTTCCTGAGCAGCAGCCGCTTCCGCGGACCTTATTCCTGGACCGATGCCCGTCTGAGCGCCAACTGGGTACCCCTGAAATGGCTCGATGGCGGCGTGAACTTCAGCGTCAACAGTTTTACCGCCAGCATGGGATGGGTTCTTAACGTTCATCCGAAGGGCTTCAATTTCTTCCTCGGTATGGACCACATCCTGGGCAAGACTACAAAGGAGTTTATTCCTCTTACCTCTAACGCTAACTTCGTAATGGGTATGAATATCACTTGGTAATAGCAAAGAGATAATAAACAATGATTAGTAAAAGAGTGAGGATGCAAATACATCCTCACTCTTTTTGATTGTTCAAATATTTTCCTTATCTTTGCCGACAAAAATAGAAGATAAAACCAATGATAACAATTATTGCGGCGGTAGCGAAGAACGGGGCGATAGGGTACGAGAATAAGTTGCTCTACTGGTTGCCTAACGACTTAAAGAGGTTTAAGGCGTTGACGACAGGTCATACTATTATTATGGGTCGTCGTACGTTTGAGTCGCTGCCTAACGGTGCGCTGCCCAATCGTAGGAATGTGGTGGTGAGTAGGAGTGTTAGAGGAGAGAGGAGAGAGAAGAGAGGAGAGAATACGACGTTGGAGTATTTCGGTTCCCTTGAGGAGGCGTTGGAGCACACGTCGCGCGACGAGGAGGTGTTTATCATTGGTGGTGCTTCGGTTTACGAGCAGTCGATGGCGATGGCAGACCGTTTGTGTTTGACGGAGATAGACGATGTTCCCAAGGATGCTGATGCTTTCTTTCCCGACTACAGCAAGGGCTGGAAGGTGGTAAGGAAAGAGGCGCATCCGAAGGATGAGCGTCATGCCTTCGAATACGCCTTTGTAGATTATGTGCGTGACAACGGTTAGCCCTTCAGTATGTCGGTTACAGGCAGCTGTCGTTCAAAGGCAGAGCCGAAGGTGATAATTGTCTCGCTGCGTGCCAGTCCTAAGGGCTGCAGGCTGTCGTGGATGATGCTTAGCAGGTGGTGGTTGTTCTGAGCATAGATCTTTATGAACATGTCGTAGTCGCCAGTAGTATAGTGGCACTCTACCACCTCGGGAATGTTCATCAGTTCCTCGACGGCCTTGTCGAAAGTCTCAGGGTTACGCAGGTTAAGACCTATGTAGGCACATGTTTCGTAGCCTATCTTTTCGGGGTCTATAATAAACTGTGAGCCTTTGAGCACACCAAGTCTTGTAAGTTTTTGAATGCGTTGATGGATAGCTGCTCCGCTGACGTCGCAAGCTCTTGCAACTTCGAGGAATGGTACACGAGCATCCTCGGCTATCATGCGAAGGATTTTCTTGTCAAGTGCATCTAAATACTTTGCCATAGTTTCAATTCTTTTTGTTTATGTTTGCTATTATTTGTTTATTGCTGAGTAGTTTATTTTGTAAGCTTCTGCCTCACGCAGTTGTTGTTTCACGTCGTTGATGATTCCCATCTGCGTTCCTTTGTCGGCACGAATGCTAACCGTCATATTCTCGTTGTCTTCGCTGAGCATCGATGCCTGTTCCCTCTTTACGTATGGAGCTACGGCGTCAACGTCGGCTAATTTGTCGTTAAGTTGTATTCTTGTCTCTTCCGAGCCGAAGGGCTTACCTATATATATATATGTCACTGTCGATTTCTTTACGAGTCGTGTCAGTTCCGTTCCTTCAGGTACCTGGTAGCGCACCTTCAGGGGGACGCTGCGCATGTGGGTTACTATCATGAAGAAGAACAGCACGGTGAAGATGAGGTCGGGCAGCGACGAGGTGTTAAGACCCGGTATTGAGTGTTTGCGTTTTCTCAGTCTGCTCATTCTGCGCCTCCTTTCTCCGTCACGTCCTCAGCGATGCGCTGCGGGTAGTACGCTTTTATGCTGTCGCGCTGTTCCTGTGTGCATTGCGACAACGGGTGGTGGAATAGCTGTTGTGCGCGTTGTTCGCGCAGTTCCCTGTAGGCGGCGAGTATCTCGTTTTGTACGTCGAAGTATCGTTGATACTGCGCCTCTCGCGATGTCTTTACGGCAATCACGTGTTGTTCTCTGTCGGCGGTACTTACGAATTCGCGCACCCTTCCTCGCAGTTCATTGGTCTTTATGGGTTTGTCGTCTATGGTCAGCGTTCCGTCCTTATGGAGTTCCACCTGTAGTATGTTGCTCCGTTCAATGTCCTTCTTCACCTCTTTCTGTTCTTTGTTTATCGGTGGCAGCATGCGTGTGATGCCCTTGTCCACATCCATCGATGTGGTTACCAGGAAGAATATCAGTAGCATGAATGATATGTCTGCCGTAGAGGTCGTGTTCAACGAAGGAACTTTGTGTGAGCTGCGCTTGAACATATTGCGACGATAGCCAACAGTAGCATTATGAGTATGGAGTCAACGAACATAGCTTCCAGTGAGCCGCCGACGAACCAGCATACGAGGAGCACTATGGGGAGGAGCAGGAAGGCTCCGTGCGACGCATGTAGGCGGAACGACTTGCGGTTTGCCATATAGCTGCGATACAGTGAGAACGCTGCCGCTCCCAGAGCTACCGCCAGCATGACGTATATCGCCCAAAGTAGTATGTCTATGAAGAGATCGTCAAGCATATTTACTATTTGACTATTTACTAGTTACTATTTTTATTCTTAAGAATGATGTCCATAAGCGATATTGCGCTTTCCTCCATCTGACTCGTAAGGTGTTCTATCTTCGAGAGGATGAAGTTATAGAACAGCTGGAGCACCAGAGCCACCACAATACCGAAGATGGTGGTGATAAGAGCCACCTTCATTCCCGCTGCTACGATGGTAGGACTGATGTCGCCAGCCTCTTCAATCTGGTCGAACGCCATAACCATACCTATCACCGTTCCGAGGAATCCCAGCGACGGAGCAATAGCTATGAAGAGTGTTATCCACGAGCAGCCCTTCTCCAGTTTCGCTAACTGTACGCTGCCGTACGACATTATGCTGCGCTCTATGTCGTCCATCTTCTCGTTGATGCGTAGCAGTCCCTGATAGCATATCGATGCCACAGGACCGCGGGTGTTACGACATAGCGTCTTGGCGCCTTCTACGTCGCCTTCCTCCACCTTCTTCTCGATGTCCTCGAGTAGTTTCTTGGCGTTAATCTCGCTCAGCGACAGGTAGATGATTCGTTCTATGCAGAACGCCAGACCAAGAACCAGCGCAATAGCTACCAGCGACATAAAGCCTACGCTACCTTCGACAAACATGTCTTTGAGTAGCTGGTGCATGCCCTCCTGTTGTAGTAAAATCATATCTCTTAGTAATTCTTTTGTTTCATTTTTAATAGTAATGCGCTTGCAAAGGTAACAATTTTATTTATAAATGAGCCACGAAATGATAAAAATGCAAGAAATTTTGAATATATTTGACAAGTATGTTGTATATTTGCATGCGAAATTAAAACATAAACTGACTAATATAGGTAGAAAGATGAAAAAGACTGTTTTGGTAACAGGTGCCAACAAAGGCATCGGATTCGGAATTGCTAAGCATTTAGGACTTAGCGGATGGAGTGTTATTATCGGTGCACGCAACGAAGGACGTGCCGATGAGGCTATCAGTAAACTAAAATCCGAAGGTGTCGATGTGCTCGGATGGGTGAACATTGAACTTGCGGACACGAAGAGTCTTGAGAGCGCAGCCAAAGAAGTTGCCGAGAAGTATCCTGCCCTTAATCTCCTCGTTAACAACGCAGGCATTCCTGGTAATATGGCTCTCGAGGGACGCGACACACCTCTCGACGACATCAGGACTACTCTCGACGTTAACTTCGTGGGTACCTTTGCCCTTACAAAACTATTCATCCCAATCATCGAGCGCAACAGCGGTAGAATAGTCAACGTAACGGTGCCCTCAGAGATAAGTCCTTACTGGCACCCTCTGGCTTACGTCACCAGCAAGGCAGCCCAGAACGCTATGATGGGAGTGCTGGCTATGGAGTTCCAACAGAAGGGAACCGACATAGAGATATTCTCTGTGCATCCGGGACCGACAACCACCGACCTTAACGGAAATATGGCGCTACCTGGCTTCCACGACATCGAGACGGTAGGCGCTAAGATGGCGGAACTGCTCAACGACGGGAAGAGTCATCAGGGCGAATTCATAGAACTTTATCCTATAGTAAAAGAAGATTAAGGAGAGTGACAAAACGGCAGAGGGATGTGACGAGTTGTCGCAATAGTGTGTGAGGCACGGAATTTGATGTCTCCCGAGTAGAAACAAAAAAAGAAGGGAGACTATTATGACATTAGACAAATTCACAATCAAAGCACAAGAGACCGTTCAGGAGGCAGTAAATACTGCACAGCGCAACGGTCAGCAGACAATAGAGCCGATACACCTGTTGGCTGGTCTTTTGGAGAAGGCAAAGGACGTTACAACCTTTATCTTCCAGAAGTTGGGCATCAACGCCCAGCAGATAGAGATGCTCGTCAGCAACGAGCTGAAACACCTGCCCCGTGTGCAGGGAGGACAGCCTTACCTCTCGGGCGACGCTAACAGCGTGCTCATAAAGGCAGAAGACATCGCCAAACAGATGGGCGACGAGTTCGTCAGCGTAGAGCCGCTGCTGTTGGCGCTACTCTCCGTAAACTCTACGGCAAGCAGAATTCTCAAAGATGCAGGATGCACCGAGAAAGATGTGCGTGCCGCCATCGTGGAGCTACGTCAGGGACAGCAGGTGAGGTCGCAGTCGGCTGACGACAACTACCAGTCGTTGGAGAAGTACGCCAAGAATCTTGTAGAGGACGCGCGCGCAGGAAAGCTCGACCCCGTCATCGGCAGGGACGACGAGATACGTCGTGTGCTCCAGATACTTTCGCGCCGTACCAAGAACAACCCAATCCTCATTGGTGAGCCAGGAACGGGAAAGACGGCTATCGTCGAGGGTCTGGCACAACGAATTGTTCGTGGTGACGTCCCCGAGAACCTCAAGCAGAAACAGCTCTACTCCCTTGATATGGGAGCACTCGTTGCTGGTGCTAAGTACAAGGGCGAATTCGAGGAGCGACTGAAGAGTGTCATCGGTGAGGTGACACGTAGCGAAGGACGCATTATCCTCTTCATCGACGAGATACACACGTTGGTAGGTGCCGGCGGCGGTGAGGGAGCTATGGATGCTGCCAACATCCTGAAGCCTGCTCTGGCGCGTGGAGAGTTGCGTGCTATCGGTGCTACCACACTTAACGAGTACCAGAAATACTTTGAGAAGGACAAGGCGCTGGAGCGTCGTTTCCAGACCGTGATGGTTGACGAGCCCGACGAGTTGTCGGCAATATCTATCCTTCGTGGTCTTAAGGAACGCTACGAGAACCACCACAGAGTACGTATCCAGGACGATGCATGTATCGCGGCCGTGAAACTCTCCGAGCGCTATATCAGTGACCGTTTCCTGCCCGACAAGGCAATAGACCTTATGGATGAGGCTGCTGCCAAGTTGCGTATGGAGCGCGACAGTGTGCCCGAAGAACTCGACGAGGTAATACGTAAGAGGGCACAGTTAGAGATAGAGCGCGAGAGCATAAAACGCGAGACGCCAACGTCGGAAGACAAAGGCTCGTCGAAACTCGACGTTATGGACAAGCAGATAGCGGAGCTGCGTGAGCAGGAGACACAGATGCGTGCCCAGTGGGAGAGCGACAAGAGTCTGTCGGACAACTTCCAGCAGGTCAAGGAGACTATGGAACAGCTGCGTTTCGAGGCTGACCGTGCAGAGCGCGAGGGTAACTACGGACGTGTTGCAGAGATACGCTACGGACTCCTTAAACAGAAGGAGGAAGAGCTAAACCGTCTGCAGGAGAAACTGAAGGCGTCGCCACGCGGAGGCTCCGAAGGTGCTGTCACCGCCGACGACATCGCCGAAGTGGTAAGTCGTTGGACGGGAATACCTGTCACCAGGATGCTGCAGAGTGAGAAGGAGAAACTGCTCCACCTCGAGACAGAACTTCATAAGCGTGTGATAGGTCAGGAGGAAGGCATCACCGCCGTTGCCGATGCTGTGCGTCGTAGCAGGGCTGGTCTGCAGGACCCGAAACGTCCTATCGCCTCGTTCATCTTCCTCGGTCCTACCGGTGTGGGAAAGACGGAGCTCGCCAAGACACTTGCTGACTTCCTCTTCAACGACGAGTCTATGATGACACGTATCGATATGTCGGAGTATCAGGAGAAGCACACCGTGAGCAGACTTATCGGAGCGCCTCCGGGATATGTAGGCTACGATGAGGGCGGACAACTCACCGAGGCGGTACGCAGAAAGCCGTACTCCGTAGTGCTCTTCGACGAGATTGAGAAGGCCCATCCCGACGTCTTCAACATATTGCTCCAGATTCTCGACGACGGTCGTCTTACCGACAACAAGGGTAGGGTGGTGAACTTCAAGAACACCATAGTAATAATGACCTCCAACGCTACCCGTGAGCAGTTGCGTGCCGTCATGCGTCCAGAGCTCTTGAACCGTATCGACGAGATCATAGAGTTCAAGTCGTTGACACAGCAACAGATTGCCGACGTCGTTCGTCTGCAACTTGCCAACGTCGAGAAGATGCTCGGCGAGCAGGAAATACGTCTCGAGGCAACACCGCAGGCTATAGCCTACCTTGCTCAGGAAGGTTACGACCCCGACTTCGGTGCCCGTCCTGTGAAACGTGCCATACAGCGTCTCGTGCTCAACGAGTTGTCGAAGCGCTTACTCGCTGGCGATGTGAATAGGGAGAAACCAATCATCATCGACGAGTTCGGTGACGGACTGGTGTTCAGGAACTAAATAAAAAAAGGAGGCAACCGCCTCCTTTTTCTTATTTACCTTCGATATCTTTGAAGTATTTGTATGTTGAAACCTTCAGCTCGTCAGTTGCAGGCTCGTCGGCAACGATGATGCCGTGCTGGTGCATCTGGAGTACGCTGATTGTCCACATGTGGGTTACAGCACCCTCTACAGCAGCCTGCAGGGCGCGTGCCTTGTGGTGACCGTTAACAAGTATCATCACCTCGCGAGCATCCATCACTGTACCTACACCAACGGTGAGTGCTGACTTAGGCACCTTGTTGACGTCGTTGTCGAAGAAACGTGCGTTGGCGATGATGGTGTCGGTAGTAAGAGTCTTCTGACGTGTACGACTTGTCAGCGAAGAACCTGGTTCGTTGAACGCTATGTGTCCGTCAGGACCGATACCTCCGATAAAGAGGTCTATGCCGCCAGCCTCACGAATCATCTCCTCGTAGTGAGCACACTCTGCAGCAAGGTCTTTAGCGTTACCGTTGAGTATATGTATGTTCTCGCGTGGAATGTCGATGTGGTCGAAGAGGTTGCGCGCCATGAATGAGTGGTAGCTCTCAGGGTGTGACTCGGGGAGTCCTACGTACTCGTCCATGTTGAACGTGATGACGTTCTTGAAACTTACTCGTCCTTCCTTGTTGGCTTTCACGAGGCATGCATACATACCCTCTGGTGAAGAACCTGTAGGAAGACCCAAAACAAAAGGTTTCTCTGCTGTTGGTTTGAAAGCGTTGATACGCTCAATGACGTGCTCCGCTGCCCACTGTGACATGCGGTCGTAGTCCTGTTCAATAATAACTCTCATAAATGTATTTGTGTAAATTAATTAATTTTTTCGGGTGCAAAAGTAAATAAAATGTAGAAAACGAAAGATATTTTTCTTCATTTTTTTTCGGAGAAAACAAAAAAAAATAGCCCCGACTCACGTCGAGACTAATTCCCTTACTTTTGAAAATCCTTTAGTAGTTTAGTACTATGTAGCATGTATTTGAAAACCTTAATTTGTCATTATCTCTAAACGACGGTGCAAAGATAAGACTTAATTTCTTGATGTAAATCAATTCGCCATAAAATGTTTCGAAAAACTACGAAAACGTTTGCAGCTAATTACGTAATATTTAAGCACCTTGCTGCAACATTGCTGTATTATTATGCACAATATAGTTAAAATAACAAAAAATAACAGCTATTCTTACCGAAATTTTTGTAGAAAAGCCGCAAAACTATGTATATTTGCAGAGGAAAAGTGATTCCCTGAACTATTAATTTGCATGTATAACTAAAAATCAAAGCTGGCTATGTCAGCATATAGGAGACCTTAATTATGAAGATTAAACCTAAAATGCACGAAGAGGAATTGTACGAACTGGACAACTACCTCAACGAAGAAGAAGATGACCGCTATTCAACAGCGAGTAATTCGACAATCTGGTATTCATGATCTCACATGACATGAAAAAAAAAATTACATAAAATACGCAGAGTTCTCAAAACTTTGCGTATTTTTGCATCCGAATAATAACAAACTATTAATACTAACTCTTATGAGAAAAACTTTACTACTATTATCACTCATCATCGCAGGTAGCACCGCTGCCTTCGCTCAGCTGTCACCGTTCGACGAGAATGCCCCCATAGGATGGGCATCGGTGGGCGAGGAGTGTACAGGAAGCAACGACACTAATCCTGTGACGGTAACCACCTACGACGAACTGAAAAGCGCTCTGCAGGCATGCAAGGGAGGTAAGGCGTCAAAGACGATATACATCAGCGGAAACATCGAAGTGCCCGAGAAGCTGCGCTACGACAAGATGCAGAACTGCACCATCTACGGTCTTCCTGGCTCGTCGCTGTACAACCGCAGCCATAACGACAATGCCGACAACGCAGGGTTCTTCTACTGTCAGAACTGGAACAACGTTATAATGCGTAACCTCACCCTGCTGGGTGCCGGCGCCTACGATATCTCCGCCTGCGACAATATACAGCTTGTTGAGAGCGACCATATATGGATAGACCACTGTGACATTCAGGATGGTGTTGACGGCAATCTCGACGCAAAGACCAAGTCCGACCACATGACTATCACGTGGTGTAAGTTCTCGTACCTCATAGCACCCTGGCCTAAGTCTGGCGAGAGCGACGACCACCGCTGCTCCTCAATGTGGGGCTCCAGCGACAATCGTGGTGACGACGAGGGATTCCTCAATGCTACCTTCGCCAACTGCTGGTGGTATCACGGCTGCGGACAGCGCTGTCCACGAATCCGTTTCGGCAAAGTACACATCGTGAACTGCCTTTGGGAGAACGGCACCGAGGAAGACCCCGCACAGTACTGCATAGGCATAGGTCATAGCTCTAAGATGTATATCGAGAACAGCGACTTCACCAAGACGGTAATCAAGTCGGGACAGAGCAATATGCGTGGTCATAACAAGTACTTCCTGCAGGACAACAAACTGTACCACTTCACTATGACGGGCTGCATGGGCGAGGACGACGCTGTGGAGATAGGCGCGGGCTACAAGGGCACTGTGTATAACCCCTACGACGACGCCAACTACAAGTGTCGTGTTTACGACGTAGCTTATGTTGCCGAAATCCTCAGGAACCCTGATAACGGTGCTGGCGCAACACTCAAGGAGGACCAGCTGGCAACACGCGGCAACGCCGATTACGGCAACTACACACCATCGCTCATTCAGGGCGTGTCAACTATGGAGCCGCAGGTTGTAGCCATTCGCTACTACGACCTCAAGGGTGCTCAGCTCCGTTCTCCCCAGAAGGGACTGAACATCATAAGCTACCAGATGAGCGACGGCACAACGGTGACAAATAAAATAATGAAATAAAACCACAGGTATGAAAAAGATATTTTTTAGCATAGCCCTTACACTATGCACTATGACAGCAGCGGCTCAGGAGCCACTCAGTACGTACGACCTTAACAAACCCTTCGGATGGGGCGCTATGGAAGGCTTCGAGGTTACTGGCGGCGCTGGTGGCGACGAAGTAGTGGTAACCACAGAAGAGGAGTTCGACAACGCCATCAATGCAAAGGGCGCCTCCGGAGCACGCGACCTCCCGCGTACCATATATATACAAGGACAGATAGAGTTCAAGACTATGCATACCTATCACGTCAAGAACAAGACCATCCTCGGACTCCCCGGCTCAAAGATTTTCAGCAAGGACCGCACAAAGAAGAATAGCGGCATACTGAAGTTCACCAGCGGCAGCGGTTCCGACTCCGAGAACATCATCCTCCGCAACGTCACCATCCAGGGTGCCGGAGCCTACGACGTTGACGGCGACGACGCCCTGCTCTTCCAGGGAGTAGATCGTATATGGGTAGATCACTGCGACATCATGGACGGTGTCGATAGCAGCTTCGACTGCAACCACGAGTCAGACCATATCCTCGTCACCTGGTGTCGTTTCCGCTACCTCATACCACCTATGGCTGGCGGCTCTGGCGGCTCCGACGACCACCGCTATTGCAATACGTGGGGCTCCAGCGACGGCGATACGAGTAGCGAGGGACACCTCAACACCACCTTCGCCAACTGCTGGTGGGACGAGGGCTGCATGGAGCGCTGTCCACGAGTACGCTTCGGCAAGGTACACGTCGTAAACTGCTACTATACCAACGTAGGCAACCACTACTCGTTGGGCTACGGATATAAGAGTAACATCTATGCCGAGAACTGCTGGTTTGCCGACGGCGTCGTAGTGTCAAAGGACTACACCACACCAAAGAAAGGATATGCCGACTATAACCTGCAGATAGTAAACTGTCATAACACCGCCGACGTAAAACAGAACGTAGGCGAGATAGAGTACTTCACACCCTCCAACTACTACCAGTACTCCCCCTACGATACCGACCTCGTACCCACCGTCGTGGGCAACGAAAAGACAGGCGCTGGTGCCAACCTTATGGTTGAAGTAGGAAAGGGTGTCATCGGATACTACGACGGACCCGCCATAGACCCCGACCCAATAGTTGACGGCATCCGTTCAATTGAGAATTCGGAACTGAGAATTGATAAATATGATTACTATAATCTCAGTGGTCAGCGCGTAGGCAACGAATATAAAGGCATAGTGATAAGGAACGGAAAGAAACTGGTGAAGTAACGCAGTTAAAGCCCCGACCACTCGGTCGAGGCTTTATTCTTTAGATGTATATCGGTCCGTGACCCATACACGATGTCGTTCCCAATGCAGTCAGTGCTGCCGTCAATACAGATATCACCACCTGTATAATCGTCTTCCATGTATCCTTTTTCATAGCGTAATTAAAAATTAGGGGTTAGGGGTTAGGGGTTAGAGGTTAGAGAAATGTTTTGGCGCCATATTACATATCTCTCTCCTCACTCCTCTCTCCTCTCTCCTCTAAGATTTCTCGCGCTCGAGAAATCTATTGCAAATTTACGAAGAAAATCCCATACTTGTATAATTCTGATACCTTGCGCTGAAACTTTTTTTCAACCTGCTTCTTCAGACGTGTAAGTAGCCTACTTACTGAGTGTAAGTAGCCTACTTATTCGCATTGACGCACTGTAGTACAATTCCAAGTAAGGCACTTCACCCTCCAGGTCTGTCATATCTGAAAGTTAAAAGTTAAAAGTTAAAAGTTAAAAACATTGTGTTTTAATGTTTTCAAAAAAGGGGTAAAAGAGAGTATTATGACTATATTATTCTCTTCTCTTCCCTCCCTCCTTACACCATTATTTTCATTAGACAATTAACTTTTAACTTTTAACTTTTAACTTTCACAACAAGATACTCTCGTTGATTTCATCGACCTCGAACGCGACTCGGCCAACCATACAAGCATTAAGACAGTAATAATCGAAGAAGGAGTGACGGAACAACTCGTAAGGTAGTGGTTAAAAGTCCCTTGTCACATCAATAACTTTTGATGGCAAAAAACTACACTTTTCAATGATAAATGTCAAAACTACACTTTTAAATTTGTGGCATTGTCCTGTAAAATATCGCGTTCTGAAACGCCATTTCTTGTAAAATATCGTATTCTGCTGGTATGTTTTTATGTAAAATATCGCGTTTTACGTTTTTTCTTCGTATCTTTGTACCATAAAAAGTAAAACAGTGAGAATTATGGAAGCAATAACCTTCACTCCAGCACAAGTACAGGTGTGAAAAAGGAAATTCCCTATACTTATTTCTCGTACCTACACAATACAGCCCCGATATTGCATCGGGGCTGTACTTGTTGTTATTCCTCTTCTTCCTCTTCTTCCAGAACGTCATCGCCGTCCTTGTAGAAAGGATTAACTCTTTTTGCTGCGGGATCTATGGTGCCACCAAAGTCAACACCACCAAAGTCGATACCATTCGATTTTACTCCACTTAGACTAAGCAGTTCTCTTTCGTTAGCCAGAGCAATAAGTGTGCAATTGGGCATTATATATTTTTTCATACTTCCAAGTTATTTAATTACTATTTTCTTACCATTATTTATATATATGCCTTTCTTAGTAGGCTTTCCGGTGATTTTTAGTCCTTCGATGCTATGCCAGTCATTTGTGTCGTTTCCAATAAGGTTAGTATGTTTAATACCATTTGTTTCGTCACTAATGACAAAGGATATCTTTGAGCTAACATTATCCACATCAGCAAGAACATCAACAAGGTTAAAAAATCCGCGGAATGCTTTTATGGTAGTTGAACCTGCTGAATACCAGAATTTATTTCCACTTATAAAAAGGCACTTATCACCTATTGTGCCTCCCGCTTTTAGTGTTCCGTAGAACGTTCCATACACTTCCCTTTTCTTTCCAGTCTTACCATTATCATATTCAACGTAAGCCTCATCCTCGAGTGGCGAGATATTTACATTGTTTACGTCAAATTCAGTAATGTTTCCTGATGTTTTTATTAAGTAGGGATGATTTGCTTCTATAGCAGTAACACTATTGAAGTTTAGTTGTATTCCTACGATGTCCTCATTTAAATCTTCATCAATGTCGTAATCTACAAAATCAGAGAGTTCTACATCATTTCCAAAAGCACTCTTAACCTGACTTTCGCTCATATCGAAAGGCAGACATATTGTGCTCCATTCGTTGGCAGTGATAGTACGTTTTACTGTTACATTTACTCCATCAGCTGCTGCTGGTAGGGTTGTGGACGTTTCGTCAATGATGACATTTCCGGCTAATTCTACAGTAACAGTTGTTTCAATGAGTTCCGTCTCATAGTAATGATTGATGTCAGTTTCTGTTAGTTTCATATTTTTCAGGAGAACAGGATAATCCCCTGTTGCCATTTCTCCAGAAACATTTATGGTCAATGTAGCTATCTCTCCATCTAATCCTGTAAATGTTTCATCGGCCATAGAACCACAAAGAAATCTGATAGAACCATCACCCTGTTCGCTCAATGTAAGCGTGTGCTCGTCTTCAGCAGGCAAACGGTCTTCTGTCAACGACGATAGAATCTTCCCTTTGGAGCTTTTTGCAGCAGAGATACCATCCGGAAGATACAGGTCAAACTGGAACCCACGAATACCTACTGTATTCTTCATCTTTATAGACATCTGCATTTGAGTACCTGGTGCAGCAGAGAATGGCTCTACATAAATAATGTTGTTCAAGACACTAATATCGGTGTTAGCCGCATTCAGTGTGTCAACAAATCCAAAGCAAAATGCAAGGATTGGAAATAATAACTTTTTCATATTCTTTTTTGTTTAATATTTATCACTACTATATTTATTCTGGTTCAACATCTTGTGTCTCTTCTTTCTCAAAAATGTTCATCATTGCGGCATTAGATGTTCCACCATAAATAGAACCTGTTAGGATGATGTTCGCAACACCAATGTAGTCAGAGACATCAATGTTACCATCAAGATTAACATCAGCTGCAGCAAACACGAATCCCTCTGGGGTATTTCCAAGGATATGGTTGGCTATTCCGATGTAGTCACTAACATCAATCTTTTGGTCATTATTTATGTCGCCCAAAGTATAAGACTTGATAGTCAGTGTTGACTTAACATAGTCTGTCTGATAATAATTGTTGATGTCCGTCTCTGTCAGTTTCATGTTTCTCAGGATGATAGGGTAGTCGCCATCATTCATTTCCTCAGCCACCTTCACTGTTAATGTAGCTATCTCACCATCATTACCTGTAAACGTCTCGTCATACAACGAACCACAAAGGAAGCGGATAGCACCGTCTCCCTGCTCGCTTAGCGTCAGAGAGTGCTCATCATCTTCTGGTAAACGACCTTCGCTCAACGAACCAATAATCTTACCTTTTGCACTCTTTACTACTGTTACGCCATCAGGCAGATAGATGTCAAACTGGAAACCACGAATACCCACGTTGTTCTTCATCTTTATAGAAAGATTAATCTGACTATTTGCACTTGTCTCCACCTTGTTAAGATAGATAACATTGTTCATAGAACTGATGTCGGTATCGGGATCTACTATTGGATCCGGATCGTCAGGATTTGGGTCATCACCAGGATTTGGATCATCAGGTATTACAGGTATTGCTCCTATCAGGTATGGATAGCCCGTGCCATCAGAAATATTCCAAATATCGGTGAAGTCCCAGTCCAATTCCTGATAGGTTGACTTTGTTGTTAGTTCTGTTATAGTTTTCGCAACACCTTCTAACAAGTCGTCAGTCTTTATTTGTGGAACGTTGTTGAGTGAAACCTGCATAGTGCTTAATGCATAGTTGCTCGTATTAGGATCAGCAGCACCATTCTTATATCCGCCTATTACACGACAGCCCCAAGAAGACTGGGCAGAGAGCGCTAAAGTGTTATTGGCAGCGACGCTGTTAGTAAGGCAGGCATCTGCGCCATCAAGTTCGCCAACTACACCACCACCGTACATTACGCCTTCGATGTTACCTAGTGCATAGCACTTGTCTATGCTGCTGAAAGTGTAACCTATTAATCCACCACTATACAGCGTACCATGTACATTTGCCGTACTATAGCAATTGCTTACAGGTGCTAAAGCGTAGCCTATCAGTCCACCAGTATAAGAATTCTCACCATTAGATGACACACTACCGGTAGAAAAAGATTGATTTATTGAGGCACTACTGTAGCCTACCAAACCTCCAACATAACTATTTTCACCATTTGCATTCAATGTTATATTTACATTAGATTTTTCAGTTGTTCCGCCTTGGGCATAACCAATAAGACCTCCTACGCGATTTTGAGTATTGGGTGCGATAACTGTCGTATTAGCATGACAATTGGTTATTGTACACGTTTTGGTCATACCAGCTAAACCTCCAACGTATGCATCTGCAGAATTTGACATTACCGTACCATTATATGATATGTTATTTGCCGTTGTATTTAAAGCGTATCCTGCAACTCCTCCAACGTGTGATGTACCTTCCACATCACCTTTGACTATGCAATTTTCTATTGTACCATTTGCATTACGTCCAATAAGAACACCTGTGTAGTCACCACCTTTTACTTTCTTTCCAGAGGCGACCTCTACGGTAAGATTCTTGATTTGTCCGGCAGAGAAGTTCGAGAATAAACCATTAAAATTCTGCGTTGTGTTTATCCAAAGTCCAGTCACTTTGTGTCCATTACCATTAATATAAGTGGTTTCACCAGTATTGCGTCCAATAGCTGGCCAACCCTCAATTGGGCTGTTCTCGTTAATCCATTGTGTTAGGTCTATATCGTTCATCAATTTGTAATAGCCTTTGTTATAAGCTCCTTGTAAGTCTTCAGCCGTATAGATTCGATAGGGGTCTTCTTCTGTACCACTGCCTGGATAACCAACAAAAGATGTGGTAATGTAGGATGGTGTGAGACTTTCTACTTCAGCATATATCTGTACTAAGGCACCACTCTGCAGGGCTTCTGTATTAAAAGACCAATTGTTCCCACTACAGGTAGTAGAAACTGCATTATGGTCTTTATAGTACAGGTAAATGGTTCCACCACTGGTGCTCTTGCCGCTGATGTTTGTAGCTTGCGAAACAAGTTCACTTTCTATTATTGGAGGTGCGGCTTGATATTTCTTATATGGATAACTCTCTGTTTCCAAGATATTCCAGCAGTCATCAAAATTCCATCCCATCGAGACATAGGTTGCTTTGAGTTTAAGCAACGATGGGCCTATGCTGGTGCCGTTCTGCAAATCATCTTCTACTTCCTGCACCACGCCTTGTAGTATCACTTTGGTCTGTGTCAAGGCACGGTTGCCTTCGGATGAGCCAAGAGCACCTATTGATGTATAATTATTATCTGCAGAGGAACCAACAATTCGACCGACGGATAACTGTGATGCGGAAATAACGGGACAATTTTCAATATTAGACTTAATACTTGTTACACTATAGAAACTTTGCATAGTTTGTGCAGTAGTACTTCCCACAATTCCACTTACATATGTATTACCATAGATTTGCGCGAAAGCATAGTTGTTTTTTAATTCGCCGCCTCCTTTTTGCCCAATAAGTCCACCAACATTGTTGCATCCATTAATAGTCCCGTTATAGTAGTTGTTTGTTAAAGAATAACTGATGGAATTGCGAGCATAATTATAGTATTTGTAGGTAATAGTTCCATTTCTTCTCCATGTTCCTGTTGGATTGCCATCCTGAAACAAATAAATAGTAAAATTGCCCGAAATAGAATAAGCGGCAGTTTTCTCAATACTACTATATCCAAAAGAAGATAGGTCAGAACCAATAAGACCACCAACATAATCTTCTCCTTCAATATTACAAACAGCACAACAATTGTTAATTGACGATGAAACATTAGTACCATTCACTATTTTCTCTTCTGATCTTTGTTTTTCATAGCTATAGTCATCATAATTATCATTCTTTACAATTATAGTGTATGTATGTAGTGTAGGCAACTCATCTACACAAACTATTGAGCCAATAAGTCCTCCAACATAAGATTGAGCACTGATATCTCCAAAATGGCTACAATTCTCCATTTTTTCTATGCACGCTCCTTGGCTGACACCCACTATTCCACCACAGTAATCTCCTGTCGCTGTGATCTTTCCTTTTGAGAAACATGAAGTAAAAGAAGATGTGAGCGTTTTCAATTCTCCAACAATTCCACCAACGTATTTAAAGCCTGTTAAGTCACCTTCATATTTGCAGTCGGTAAAGCTGCAATTTTCACCGCTGCCAGCGATACCACCTGTGTCATTTTGGCCATTAATATCACATTTAATTATAACATTCGAAATGGTTTGATTAATGGCTATACCAACTAAACCGGCAGTGTTGTTTCCTATTCCTTCTATGTTGCCTGTGAATGAACCATTTGAAATAGTTCCACCGCCATCGGCTTTTCCGATAGCACCACCAACTCGCCCCTCAGAACCAAAAACCTTGGTAGAGACACTAAATGTTTGGAAATTAGTATTTTTTGAATAACCAGCTAATCCTCCAACCGGAGTTTTACCTGTTACGCCAGTTGCCCCAGTCATGTTTATCTGACAATTGGTTACTGATGATGCTCTAATATTACCGAACATAGCTCCAACATTTTCTGCACCAGAAACAGAGGTACCTTCAATGGTTAAATCGCTAATGGTAGCATTTGTCACATAGCCAAAGAAACCTACGTTATCAGTAGATGTACGATTGATCATCAACCCGGAAATTTTATGGTTATTTCCTTTAAAATTTCCCTTAAATGGTGATGTCTCTACTCCAATTGGCAACCAACCCTGGCTTGGATTGTTTTCTGCAATCCAGTTAGTTAAATTCAAATCTTTCATTAACTTGAATACCACTCCTTCTTGATCAAGGAAATTTGACATCTGTGCCAGTTGGTTTTCATTGAAAATCAGATAAGGGTCATTCTCTGTTCCTGACCCGGATCCGCTATACTGAGCAAACGTAGTTGCTACGCAGCATAGGAACATTGCTGCTAAAGTTAGTAGTCTTTTCATAACTTTCTTTTATTTGATTTTTAATTCATCAGCATATTTTTCCCATTCATTTCTCATGTCTTCTATAAACATACGATAGGATGCCCAATACTTAGAAAATGGATCTTTCAACTCTTCATTCATCAGTTCATCCTTACTTTTATAGTCTGATATATCAAGGCGAAAATTTTCGATTTCATCAAATTTAATTGCATAATATGAAAATAACAAACATGCCTGTCTTTTTTCCACACTACCATTCTTAATATGCAAATATAATTCTTCAAAGAACCTCATGAACATTTCCTTTTCGTATATTCCAGGCTTGTGAGTGGTCTTGTCTGGATTTGCTCCTACAATATCTCCTTTTTCATTTAAAATAGCAATTTTCAACATCCAACTTACTACGGTTTTGATATTTTTATCTGTAGAGTATCGCTGATTATACTCTCCCAATAGTTTTATCTTTTCTTCTACCTTATGAATACTATATTCCTTTATACCATAGAAAGCAGCAAAACACGTAGCCATAAAAGTCCCGCAGTTTGCAATTACATTAAGATTTTTTATAAAGAATCCTTTACAGTCAGCAAAGTATCCTATTTCGCATGTTATATTACATGCTAAAGCACAACAAAAGACAATTCCAGCTATGATCAATGCGAAAAAAATAATTTCATCTCTCATAAATAATAGTCACTGCCTCCTAAACACCCCAGAGTCGGATTCTTCTATTTGTCTTAAGGTTAGCTTATGATACAAAAAAGGCGTAGGTGTCTGTTCTTTTGTCCATCCTGGAGACACAGGCCTTCGCATTGCCCAAACCACACAGGAAAGACAACGTATTCAGCCTACGCCAGTACGGACTATATGTGATAAAATATATAGAAACGCACTACGCAGACGCTCCGTTGTCATCTGCCAGTTGTGGTTTTTACGGATTTGCGAAGTTCGTGTCTCACAACGACAGACGTCCGAAAACGTCTTTCTCATATATAAGTTCGCCTGTACCTATATTATAAAGTAACAAGCGACGATGCAAAGTTATGAAATAAAATTAAATAGAGAATAAAAAATGGATAAAAAATTGTATGATGAACGTAAATTTTGCGCAAAAGTTGGATGTGTTTGAAAGAAAAAATTAGGGTTTTGAAGGCTTTTTTCGGCGATTTTTGGGGTAAAAAGCTGTGTTCGTGTCAAAGTCAAAAGGAGATAAGATTTTGTAAGTATTTAAAAATCAACGGTTTAAAAGAAAAATAACTAAAAAGCTGGTCAAGGTCAAAGTGGTCAAAGTCGGTTTTGAAGTAGAAAAATGATTCAAAGTATATAATAATATATATATTATTATATTACTTTGCGTGGAAAATGGGAATCCGATTTCGAGTTTGACCACTTTGACCTTGACCATTTTGACCACGCCTCGTTGACAACGAAACTGTACTTCCCTAAAATAAGTTGAATGTTTTTTACCTTAACCCTGCCATAGGTTGAATGCCTTTTGGGTACCTTAATCCTTATCCCTGGCAAAAGTTGAA
>ONAJ01000020.1 GCA_900315775.1 uncultured Prevotella sp. | reverse complement strand
CATATTACACAAAAAATGACAACAAACAATATAGATTTGAACTTTGAAACCTCTTCACTTTTTTCTAATGCTATCTGCTGATGGCGGGTATAGTCATACTGAGACTGCATCTGCTGCATTTCAATTTCAATACTGTTTCGTTTTTGTTTGTCGTTTGCGTCATACGCTTTTAGTGAATACTTTGCTACGGAATCATTATTGTGTAGTTTTTTATACAACAGGGACAATCCATAAAAAGCAGCTTCTTTATCATTTATGTCTTTTCCACTTTCTAATAATCTTCTAAACATTAATTCTGCGGAATCTGTTTTTTCAACACCTAAATAATAGCGACCTTTTATATAATAGTATATTTCCTTACCTTCAGATATCTCATTATTACGAAACATTCCTGACTCTTTCTCATATATATCTATATATGAACGAGCTTGAATGAATTTTCCTTGTTCAACGAGGGTGCTTATGATGTTGCCTGCACATATAGCTGCTTCTCTGTTATAACCATGCATTAAATACAATTGACGTGAGTTTAAAAGAATTGCTAAGCAGGAATCCTCCATGCCCAAATAATGATATACATTGTAAAGAGATTCATAGCATATAATCGACACTAACGTATCTCCTGAAAGTAAAGAGTATTTTATAGCGTTGTCTAGAACTGACTTTTGCTCATAAGGCAGATTCATTTCGTAAAACAAATTTCCCATTTGTCCATGAACGCGACTGAGTAGCCGATAGTCGCAGTCTGTGGCGGTGGTGTCGGCACAGTCAACGGCATCGTGGTAACTCTGGAGGGCGGTGGGGGCTTCGCCCATATCACGGTAGGCACAGCCGAGGAGATAGTGGGCACGCACGCGCTCATTGGCGGAGCCGTGGCTGTCGAACCACTCGGTGGCTTCCTTCAGCACCGAGTCGGTAGTAAAGGGAATATAGTTGCGGTTAAGACTGTCTGCTTCGTCTAATACCGCCAACATACGACCACGCTCACTGCTGCCGCAAGCAATGAGGAGCAAAAGGAATAACGTATATATGGTAATATGCTTATACACTCAGCAACTCGTTAGGGTGTTCTATGAAGGTGGTGGCGCCGTGCTCCAGGAGGAATTGTTTGGTGCGGAAGCCCCAGAGGACGCTGATGCAAGGTAGTCCGCTGTTGCGGGCTGTGGCGAGGTCAACGTCGCTGTCGCCGACATATACCGCCGAGGTGACATTGCCGAGCTGTCGGAGCGCCTCGAAGACAGTGTCGGGGGCGGGTTTCTTACGGATGCCTGCAGCTTCGTGCTCGCCTATAGCTACTTCTATCTCGGGGAAGAAATGTGCCACGAGTTCCTGGGTGGCTGCCATCATCTTATTGCTTACCACAGCAAGGCGACAGCCACGCTGCTTCAGTGCGTGGATAGTATCGACGATACCGTCATAGGGACGGGTGGTGTCTAAGGAGTGCTCCATGTAATGACTACGGAAGGTTGCGAAGACGTCCTCGAACTGTGGATTCTCCGCACCACGGGGTACGGCACGCTCCATGAGCAGTCGTACCCCGTTGCCTACAAAACGACGGATGTCGTCTATAGAGTGTTCTGGCATGCTGTACTGACGCAAGGCGTAGTTGACGCTCGCCGCAAGGTCGTGCAGCGTGTCGAGTAGCGTGCCGTCAAGGTCGAAAATGTATGTGTCGTACTTCACCGTTTACTTAATCACGACCTTCTTTCCATCCTTAATATACACTCCGTGCTGCGGCTCCCCGTTCAGGCGGCGACCGCTGAGGTCGTAGACTGGAGAGAGGAGAGAGGAGTGAGGAGAGGAGTGAGGAGAGAGGGGCGAAGAGATGGAGGAAGGGTCAGGGTCGGCACCCTTGACGATATTTCCCTCATCGTCGTAGGTGGGTCCTGTGCTGTAGTTCTTGGCAGCCTTGAGGAACTCTACCTCATCGACAGCAGGGATTTCCTGTGCGTAGGACTGCCAGATGTCTATCTTGCCGGCACCGGAGTACTTCTTACATATCTCGGGGACATCGGCGGTCTTGTCTATCTGGTTAAGGAAGTAGCCTGCCCACGTGTCGGTAGGCACCCAGTCGCAGGTGAGCATCTCGGTGTATTTCTCCTTACCCGTTGTGGGGGTGTTGAGATATCCGTTCAGGAGGTTAGTACAATTCTTATAGATGATGTCGTAACCCTCGTCCTTACGAACGTTTACACGTCCACCATCGCTGGTCTTTCCATGAACGGGTGACTTAGAATCCTCGAAATAGCAGGCATCGACATAGCCGAAGGCGTCCTTGCGGATGTCGTAGCCGTCGCCACACTTATACTGGTAGTTGTTGCAGTAGTGCATGTGACCATAGCGCTGCAGCGGCAGACGTGAGCCGTCGGGCATGTTCTCATAGAAGTTATGATGGGTGGAGATGGTGCGGTCGAAGTTGTCGGAGTCGCCCTTACCCGAGAGACACGCCTTCTTATGGGTGTGGAAATGGTTATACGAGATTGTCATCCACTTGATATTATTCTTACAATCGGCAAGTCCGTCGTAGCGGTCCTTACCCTGGTCGCTACCCTCGTTGTAGAACTCACAGTGGTCTATCCAGATATGTGCTCCCCAGCGATCGGCAGAAGCGTAGCTCTCCTTATCTGCCTGAATACCAATGCAGTCGGGGTCACCAACTTGTACGGCAGCACCACTGCGCCACGCCACAATCTTATTCTCGCCAGAGTGCATAACAGGAACGCCCGTCATTGTGAAGCGACAGTTGCGGATGATAATATTATTTACACACTGCATGACGAGGGTGATGCGTGAGATTAGCGGAGCCTTGCCCGTCTCGGGGTTAACGACACCGATGAGTGTCTTGTTTGAAGCCACAAGGATACGTTCTCCGTAAGAGGTCTTCACGCCCTCGCTACCGTCCTGTTTAGCACACAGTGCTCCCTCGTCGATGGAGTTCACGTATGCTACCGGAGCAGGTTCTATGTCTCTGTCGAGAAGAATGACGTAAGGGTCCTTTGCCTGCAGGTAAGCCTGCAACTGCGAGAAGGTTTCTGCCTTTACCACCTTACCGGCAGCACCTCCTGTGGTAGCACCAGCAAGATAATGTTTTGTACCAGCCTCGCCCTCGTATGCTGCAAATCCGTCAACGCCGAAGTTACGACCATCAACGGTTTGGGCTTGAAGAGAGGAGAGAGGAGAGAGGAGAGAGGAGAGGAGTAAAAGCCTTTCCAAAAGGGAGGAGAGATTTTTGTGAAGGGATGATAAATAATTATGCATATGAATTATGAATTTTGAATTATGCATTATGAATTATGAATTATGAATTACTAGTTTGCCATCTCTGAGAGGAACTTTATACGCACCAGTCGTACCTCGTCCTCGTCGTACTCGTTGTTAAGCTCCTCCATAGCCGTCTCGAGGTCGTCGGTCTCGCTTTCCTTGAAGTACTCATAGATGTCTTCGACGTGGTCTTCGTCAATTACCTCGTCGATGAAGTAGTTTATGTCCAGGCGCGTACCACTATATACTATAGCCTCTATCTCGTCGAGGAGCTCGTCGAACTCCAAGCCCTGAGCGTTGGCGATGTCGTCGAGAGCCACCTGACGGTCGATGCTCTGGATAATCTTCACCTTCAGCATTGACTTCTTGGCTACGGTGCGCACACGGAGGTCTTCGGGACGTTCTATCTGGTTCTCCTCGCAGTGTAGTTTTATAAGTTCCAGGAACTCCTTGCCGTAGCGTTTCGCCTTGCCGACACCGACGCCCTGAATGTTCTGCAGCTCTTCCATAGTGATGGGGTATGCTGTAGCCATCTGTTCGAGCGACACGTCCTGGAAGATGACATACGGGGGCAGCTGATGACGTTTGGCGACGGTCTTGCGAAGGTCCTTGAGCATAGCATAGAGCGTCGGGTCAAGGGCACCTCCCTGGTGGTCCATATCCTCGTCGTAGTCGTCGTTGAACTCGTTGTCCTCGACAATCTGAAACGGCACGGGGCTCTTCAAATATTTCTTGCCTGCTGCGGTGAGCTTTAGGAGTCCGTAGTTCTCCACATCCTTCTTCATATATCCGGCAAGGAGAGCCTGTCGGATGACGGGGTTCCACAGTTTCTTGTCCATATCGGCACCAGCACCGAAGTCTTCCAGCGCGTCGTGCTTATGAGCCACAATATCGTTGGTAGCATTTCCCGACACGAAGTCTATGACGTAGTCGCTGCGGAAGTCCTCCTTGAGCAGCTGCACAGCACGGAGTACGATGCAGAGAGCCTCCGTAGCCTCGATCTTTGTCTTCGGATGACGACAGTTGTCGCAGTTATGACAGTTCTCCTGAGTATATTCCTCGCCGAAGTAGTGGAGCAACATCTTACGACGGCACACCGACGACTCGGCATAGACCGCCGTCTCCTGGAGCAGCTGACGACCGATGTCCTGTTCGGCAACAGGCTTGCCCTCCATGAACTTCTCAAGCTTCTTGAGGTCCTTATAAGAGTAGAACGCGATACACTGTCCCTCGCCGCCATCGCGTCCGGCACGTCCCGTCTCCTGATAATACCCCTCAAGACTCTTCGGGATGTCGTAATGGATGACGAAACGCACGTCGGGCTTGTCAATACCCATACCGAAGGCTATCGTAGCCACGATGACATCGATGGTCTCCATGAGGAAGTCGTCCTGCGTCTGACTGCGTGTCACGCTGTCAAGACCTGCATGATAAGGAGCCGCCTTGATGTCGTTGGCACACAGTACGGCAGCCAGTTCCTCGACTTTCTTTCGTGACAGACAATATATGATGCCACTCTTACCAGAGTTTGCCTTTATGAACTTCACTATCTGTTTGTCGATGTCGCTTGACTTCTGGCGCACCTCGTAGTAAAGGTTCGGACGGTTGAAGGAGCTCTTGAACTCCTTAGCGTCGAGGATGCCAAGGCTCTTCTTGATGTCGGAACGCACCTTGTCGGTAGCGGTAGCCGTAAGTGCAATGACAGGAGCATCGCCTATCTCGTTGATAATAGGACGGATACGACGGTACTCGGGACGGAAGTCGTGTCCCCACTCCGAGATACAGTGAGCCTCGTCGATGGCGTAGAAAGAAATCTTACACGTCTTGAAGAAGTCAACATACTCTCCCTTCGTCAACGACTCCGGCGCTACGTACAACAGTTTTGTGCGTCCCTCGACGATGTCGCGCTTCACGGCATCTATTGCCGACTTGTTAAGTGACGAGTTGAGGTAGTGTGCTACTCCCTCCTCTTCGCTCATGCCGTTGATGACATCCACCTGATTCTTCATCAGGGCGATAAGTGGAGAGATGACTATTGCCGTACCCTCCATAAGCAGCGACGGGAGCTGGTAGCATAACGACTTTCCGCCACCCGTAGGCATGAGCACGAAGGTGTTGTTACCCTCGAGGACATTACGCACGATGGCTTCCTGATCGCCTTTGAATTTGTCGAATCCAAAGTAGTGTTTCAATTGTAGGTTTAGATCCAGGTTTTTATCCATAGTTTTGTTTTTATGCGCTCTTTCTCATTTGTTTATCTTTCTCTTCAACTTGTTTCTTTGCGTAGTCGAGAGTGACCACAAATTCTTTTTTGTTTGTTGACGGTATTTCAAACATTGCATCCATCATGATGTTTTCCACGATGGAACGCAGTCCGCGGGCTCCCAGTTTGAACGACAGCGCACGGTCCACGATGAAGTCGAGAGTCTCCTCGGGGAAGGTCAGTTTTATGCCGTCCATAGCGAAGAGTTTCTCATACTGCTTGACGATGGAGTTCTTTGGCTCGACGAGAATCTTGCGCAGAGCCTCCTTGTCGAGGGGGTTGAGGAATGTCAGCACAGGCAGACGACCTATAATCTCGGGGATGAGCCCGAACGCCTTGAGGTCCTGAGGCTGGATGTACTGCATGAGTTCCTCCTTATTAATATTACGGGTATTCTTGACGTTGTTGAAGCCCACCACGTGGGTATTCAGGCGCTGGGCTATCTTACGCTCCACACCGTCGAAGGCACCGCCACAGATGAACAGTATGTTACGGGTGTTCACGTGGATATAGTCCTGGTCGGGGTGCTTACGACCACCCTTTGGCGGAACATTTACGACTGTTCCCTCGAGGAGTTTGAGGAGTCCCTGCTGTACGCCCTCGCCACTAACGTCGCGGGTGATGGAAGGGTTATCGGACTTGCGTGCTATCTTGTCTATCTCGTCGATAAAGACTATTCCACGCTCCGCCTTAGCAACGTTATAGTCGGCTACCTGCAGCAGTCGGGTGAGTATGCTCTCCACGTCCTCTCCCACGTAGCCTGCCTCTGTGAGCACAGTAGCATCGACGATAGTAAAGGGAACGTCGAGCAGACGGGCTATGGTACGTGCCAGGAGCGTCTTTCCCGTTCCTGTGGCACCAGCCATAATGATGTTGCTCTTCTCTATATCCACGCCGTCGTCGTCAGCGGGTTGCTGAAGACGTTTGTAGTGGTTATATACAGCCACAGAGAGATAGCGCTTGGCGTCGTCCTGACCGATGACATATTCGTCGAGGAACGCTTTTATCTCACGAGGCTTAGGAATCTTCTTAAGCTTTGTTTCTTCTTCTTTTTTACTGTTAGCTGCCTTGTAGGCATTAGAACTAAGATATATCTCATAGACCTGCTTGATGCAGTCGTCGCAGATCATTCCGCTAAGACCTGTCACCAAGAGACCTACCTCACGTTCTCCCCTACCGCAGAAGCTACATACGTTTTTTGCCATTACTTCTTCTTTTTCAGTACCTCATCAATCATTCCGTATTCACGAGCCTCCTCGGCAGTCATCCAGTAGTTTCTGTCGGAGTCTGCCCATACCTTCTCGTACGGAGTATGTGAATGTTCGCTGATGATGGTATATAGTTCTTTCTTGAATTTCATTATCTCCTTAGCCTCTATCTCGATGTCGGAAGCCTGTCCCTGAACGCCTCCTAAAGGCTGGTGAATCATAACGCGACTGTGGGTAAGTGCGCTGCGCTTTCCCTCCTGACCGCTAACGAGGAGCACGGCACCCATTGAGGCAGCCATTCCCGTGCAGAGTGTTGCTACGTCGGAGGTGATGAACTGCATAGTGTCGTAGATGCTCAATCCTGCAGTAACGCTACCGCCAGGAGAGTTGATATAGATTGTTATATCACCATTATCAATAGAGTCCAGGTAAAGGAGCTGTGCTGTTATGGTGTTGGCAGTATAATCATTAATCTCTGTTCCGAGGAAGATAATACGGTCCATCATAAGTCGTGAGAACACATCCATCTGTGTCACGTTCAACTGGCGCTCCTCAAGGATATAAGGATTAAGATATTGCGCTTGTGCTTTCATCATGTCGTCAAGCACCATTCCGTTAATGCCTAAATGTTTTGTGGCATATTTTCTGAAGTCGTTTTTCATTCGTTTTGTCCTTTATTTACATACTAAAAGAGGTCATCCACCTTTTTTCTAAATACAAAGATAAGAAAAAGAAAGTGAATAACCTCTATCTTTATAGAGTTTTTTTCAAAAATTAACCTTGCATGAGTTTATTGAACTCCTCGAGGGTTGCTTTTTTGCCGTTCAGCTTAACAACAGTCTTGAGTTTCTCTGTCAGTTTACGGTCGATGCTGCGGTCAACGAGATTGTCAACATATTCGCGCTTCTTGAGCATATCGTCAGCATAGCTGTCGATGTACTCGTCGGGAACATTGTTCATGCCGTACTGAGCGAACTGAGCACGTGCGGTCTCCTTTGCAGCCTCCTTAACGTCAGCATCCTCAATCTTTATCTCGTATGCTGCCACGAGCTGTTCCTTGATAAGGTGCCACGTGAGTTCCTTGATGCTCATCTCGTAGTTCTTCTCTACGAACTCGTCACCCTTATCCTTGTTGTTGTTCTTCATGACGCGCTTCAGTATAGCGTCAGGATATGTCAGTGTGCCGACCTTCTTCTCGCAGTATGCACGAACATCCTGGATGAACTTGAAGTCAGCGTCAACAACGAACTGTGCCTCGAGCTGCTCGGCAATCTTCTGACGGAACGCCTTCTCGTCCTTTACAGCATCCTTACCGAATACCTGGTCGAAGAGCTCCTGGTTTACCTCAGCCTTCACGTAGCGTGTAATCTCGGTAATCTGGTAGCTGAAGTCAGAGGTTATCTGCTCTGCCTCTTCCTTAGTAATCTTCAGCAGACCCATCAGCTCTGCAGAGCTCTCTGGGTAAGCCTTCTTCGGGTTGAAGGTTATGATGTCGCCAGTCTTTGCCTTTGCAAAGAGTTTCTTCTGTGCGTCAACCTTGATGTAGTTAGGCATCATCACAGCGCCCTCGACGGTGATACCACCCTCTTTGGTGTTGCCGTCAGCGTCGAGCTCACGGAGGTCGCCCTTCAGCATATCGTTGTCTTTGTATGCATCGACCTTGTCATAGTGACCGCCGCGACTTGCATACATATCTACCTGCTGGTCGATAGTCTTGTCGTCAACAGTGATAGTGTAGTAATCTACCTTATCCTTGTCTGTAAGTTCTATCTTGAAATCTGGAGCGACAGCGATATCGAATACGAAGGTATATGGAGCTGCGCCCTCTACGTCAACGGGCTTCTGCTGCTCTGAAGGCAGAGGCTCACCAAGCATCTTTATCTTGTTGTCGTTGACATACTTGTAAATTTCCTGTCCTACGAGTTTGTTTATCTCGTCAACCTTCACGCTGGTACCAACCTGGCGACGGATGATGCTCATAGGTACCTGTCCCGGACGGAATCCAGGAACGTTAGCACGCTTGCGATAGTTCTTCAGTGCCTTCTCGACACTCTCCTGATAATCTGCTTCCTCGACGGTAATGGTCATCAGTCCATTCACCTTGTCGGGATTCTCAAATGTTACTTTCATCTTTTAGTCTTATTTTGTTTTTTTAATTCTTTATTTTCAAAAACGAGCCGCAAAGGTAACCAATAATTATGAATTATGAATTATGAATTATGAATTATTAACTATTAACTATCTTCCTCCGCCTGACGACGTCGTTTCTCCTCGTCAAGCATCTGGAAATCTTTCTTTTGCAGCACGAAGTTCGTACCGAGGTACTTCTCTTTGACAATGGGATTTTCGGCAAGTTCCTCAGGCTTTCCCTGGAAGAGGATTCTTCCTTCGAAGAGCAGGTAGGCACGATCGGTAATGTTCAGCGTCTCGTGAACGTTGTGGTCGGTAATAAGGATGCCTATATTTCGATATTTCAGTTGCCACACGATGTGCTGGATGTCCTCCACAGCGATAGGATCGACACCGGCGAAGGGTTCGTCGAGCATAATGAACTTAGGGTCGATAGCAAGACAACGTGCTATCTCCGTTCTGCGTCGCTCGCCTCCGGAAAGCTGGTCGCCAAGATTCTTGCGCACCTTCTCCAAACGGAACTCCTTTATCAGACTCTCCAGCTTATCTACTTGATAGTCATGGGGCTTACCCGTCAGTTCAAGCACCGACATGATGTTGTCCTCGACAGACATCTTACGGAACACCGAAGCCTCCTGCGGCAGGTAGCCGATACCTGCTCGGGCACGCTTGTACACAGGGTAATCAGTTATCTCCTCATCGTCAAGATAAACATGACCGGCATTGGGTATCACCAATCCGGTAGTCATATAGAACGACGTCGTCTTACCTGCTCCGTTAGGTCCCAAGAGTCCTACTATCTCACCTTGACGGACATTTATACTCACTCCGTTAGCCACAGTGCGCTTGCCGTAAATCTTCACAAGACCTTCCGTGCGAAGCACCGTGCAGCCGTTGTTTTGTTGCATATTCTCTTCCATTCTGGTTGCAAAGGTATAAAATAATTCATAATTCGTAATTCATAATTCATAATGATTAATTTTTTTTAATAGGTACTCGTGACTTTCAGTTCATATTTTTTTGTAATTTTGCAGCCGAAATAAAAAAGTATTTAATGAGTACAGACAATTTAACGCAGATTCTTACTCGGACAGTAAGCGAACTCTCCGACGCGGAATCTCTGAAGGGACTATTCCATCAGCATCGCGACGGAGCCCCGCTGCCATCGGGCAAAGCACTGGAGGAAATCATAGAGCTGTCACGCTCTATTCTCTTTCCCGGATATTACGGAAAGAGTTCTGTAAACATAAAAACCATAAGTTTTCACATAGGAGTCAACGTGGAGCGACTGCAGAAACTGCTTACCGACCAGATTATGGCTGGTATGTGGTTCTCGAAGTGCGACTGCGAAAGTGACGACATACGCGACGAGATAACAGAGTGCAGTCATAAGGCGGCAGAGATAGCCGTGCAGCTGATAGCCCGACTGCCAAAGATTCGCAGCATACTTGCTACCGACGTGGTGGCAGCATATAACGGAGACCCCGCCGCAGAGAGCTATGCCGAGATTATTTCGTGCTACCCCGTAATAAAGGCTCTCACCAACTACCGTCTGGCTCACGAACTGGTGCAGTTAGGAGTGCCGCTGATACCACGCATCATCAGCGAGATGGCTCACTCGGAAACGGGTATCGACATCCACCCTGCAGCACAGATTGGCAGTCACTTCACCATAGACCACGGAACGGGTGTCGTCATCGGTGCCACCTGTATCATAGGCAATAACGTGAAGCTGTATCAGGGTGTCACCTTAGGAGCGAAGAGCTTCCCTCTTGACGAAAACGGCAACCCAATAAAGGGTATTCCACGTCATCCTATCCTTGAGGACGATGTGATAGTTTATTCCAATGCCACCATCTTAGGAAGGGTAACCATAGGCAAGGGATGTGTCGTAGGCGCTAACCTCTGGATAACAAAGGACATGAAGCCGAAGACGAAGAAGTTTAAAATGGAAAAGAAAGATTATTTAGATATAGAATTTGACAATGGGACAGGAATTTAAGCTCATAGCCAAGACATTCATGGGTCTTGAGAGCGTGTTGGCAGAAGAACTCACTAATTTAGGAGCTAACAACATAGAGATAGGACGACGAATGGTGTCGTTCACAGGCGATAAGGAGATGATGTATCGTGCTAATATGCAGTTGCATACAGCGATACGCATACTAAAGCCGATAAAAGAATTCAAGGCACTGAGTGCCGACGATGTCTATGAGCAGGTGAAAGCCATAGACTGGAGCGACTACATAGGACTGAAGAGTACCTTTGCCGTTGACTCTGTAGTATTCTCCGAGGAGTTCAAACACTCGAAGTTCGTGGCTTACAAGGTGAAAGATGCTATTGTAGATCAGTTCCGCGAGCGCACCAATATGCGTCCCAACGTCAGCGTCACCTCGCCGGACATCCGTCTGCACATACACATCGCCGAGGACAAGGCAACGCTGTGTCTCGACTCCAGCGGCGAGAGTCTGCACCGTCGAGGCTATCGTCAGGAGAGTGTGGAAGCGCCCCTCAACGAAGTCCTTGCTGCGGGCATTATACTTATGAGCGGATGGCGCGGCGAGACCGACTTCATTGACCCTATGTGCGGTAGCGGCACCCTGCTTATTGAGGCTGCACTCATAGCACACAACATGGCACCAGGACTGTTCCGCAAGGAGTTTGCCTTCGAGAAGTGGAACGACTTCGACGCAGAGCTCTTCGACAAGGTGTATAACGACGACTCCGAAGAGCGCGAGTTCAAACACCACATCTACGGCTATGACGTTGACATGAAGGCTGTCAACACCGCTCTGCGTAACGTTCGTGCGGCAAGTCTTACCAACGACATCACCGTGCAGCAGCAGGACTTCAAAGACTTCACAGAGCCTGAGAAGCCCGCAATAATGATTACCAACCCTCCATACGGAGAGCGCATCTCAACACCTAATCTCCTTGAGACATACAAGATGATTGGTGAACGACTGAAACATGCCTTCCAAGGTAATGAGGCGTGGATACTCAGTTATCGTGAGGAGTGCTTCGACCAGATTGGTCTGCGCCCAAGCATAAAGATACCTCTTTACAACGGTGCGCTGGAGTGTGAGCTGCGCCGCTACCAGATGTTTGGAGGCAAGCTTAGCGACTTCCGCAGTGAAGGCAACATCCTCAAAACGGAAGAAGAGAAGCGGGCTATGGCTGAGAAACACCGCTTTAAGAAAAACCGCGAGTTCAAAAAGCGTCTCGAAGAAAACGAAGCTAACGAAGAGGGCGATATTCGTTCTTTCGTGTTCCATAGCACAAGGAGACAGGAAGACAAGGAGTTCAGGGAGACAAGGAGACGCTTCGACAAAGACGACTCAGATAATCGCGGATACAAGAAGAGTTTCGGGAAACGCGACGACAGAAGAGGTTACGACAAGCGCGACAGCAAAAGAGGATACGATAAGCGTGACGACAGAAGAGGATACGAGAGACGCGACAACAAGAAAGGGTACGGAAAGCGAGGTGATAAATGAAATTCATAAAGCTTTTCTCACTCATAACTCTCCTCTCTCCTCTCTCCTCTCTCCTCTCTATAACAACACCCATGCAGGCACAAAAGAAACTTTTCACTCTCGAAGAACTTAACTATGGCGGTACCAACTACCACCAGGTCGTTCCAGAGAACAAATACTACACTTGGTGGGGCGATGAACTCGTTCGCACCGATGTGGAGGAGTGCTATCTCGTAGATAAGAAGACGGGTAAGGAAACGCTGCTATTCTCTCTCGATGATGTCAACAAATGGACTGACGCCAACGATACCGTCTTCGTGCGTCATCTTATGAATGCCACCTTCCCCTACCCCGACAAGTCGCTCGTAGCATTGGGAAACAGGAAGTCTTTCATACTTGTAGATTTCAAGACGAAGGCACTTGTATGGCAGGACAGCATAGCAGAGCAGAAGGCTTACGACTGGTCGGCAGCATCAAAGAATACCGCCTTTGTAAAGGATAACCAGTTGATGGTTGTCGATGCAAAAGGACGCTGTCGTAAGATAACTGCCGACGGCTCACGCAACATTGTATATGGACAGACTGTTCACCGTAATGAGTTCGGCATAGACAAAGGTACTTTCTGGAGTCCCAACGGAGAGCTATTGGCTTTCTACCGCATGGACCAGACCAACGTTGCCGACTACCCTCAGGTGGACATAACAACACGTATGGCAAGCTATGAGCCCGACAAATACCCTATGGCTGGAGAACAGAGTCATTATGTTACCGTCGGGGTGTATGACGTAAAGAACGACAAGACTATCTATCTGGATACCAACGACCAGCCGACACCTTCCGACAGCTACCTGACGAACATAGCGTGGAGCCCGGACAGTAAGGTGATATACATCTTCCACCTTAATCGTGAACAGAACGACTGTCGACTGAGAAGTTACGATGCCACAACGGGAAAGTGTATTGCCGAGATTTACCGAGAGACGAGCGACAAATACGTAGAACCTCTCCACCCCATAGTATTCCTGCCTTGGGATGATAACAAGTTCATACTACAGAGTCAGCGCGACGGATATAACCACCTATACCTGTACAACAGAGACGGAAAACTACTGAAGCAGCTTACAAAGGGGAATTTCGTTGTGGAGGAGCTTGTAGGTTTCAACGAGAAAAAACAGTCGGTAATAATAACATCCAACGAAGCTAACGCTATACAGCGCAATACCTACTCAGTAGATATAAAGAGTGGCAAGCGCACTCTACTCGATAACGGCAGAGGGTCACACAGGGCGATGCTCTCCGCAAGCGGAGAATGGTTCGTTGACCGCTATACCGAACCCACCGTACCAAGAAACATAGAGGTGAGAAGTACCCAGGGAACCGGCAAGAGCACTATGCTACTCTGCGCTTCGGACCCTTGGAACGAATACGTGCAGCCTATATTTGAAAGCGGTACCATACTCGCTGCCGACGGCACCACAGAACTATACTACAGAATGGTGAAACCCAACGACTTCGACCCGACAAAGAAATACCCGACGGTAGTGTATGTCTATGGCGGTCCGCATGCTCACAACGTAGAGGCATCATGGCATTGGCAGAGTCGTTCGTGGGAGACATACATGGCACAGAAGGGATATATCATCTTCATTCTGGACAATCGTGGCTCGGAGAATAGAGGACGCGACTTCGAACAGGTCACCTTTCACCAGTTAGGACAAGTGGAGATGCAGGACCAGATGGAGGGAGTGAAGTTCCTGAAGTCGCTGCCATACGTTGACAGCGAACGTCTTGGCGTTCACGGATGGTCCTTCGGAGGATTTATGACGATATCGCTGATGACAAACTATCCCGACGTCTTTAAGGTCGGTGTGGCAGGAGGTCCTGTGATAGACTGGAGATGGTACGAAGTAATGTACGGAGAACGCTATATGGGAACGCCGCAGAACAATCCTGAGGGATACGAGAAAATAAGCCTCATCAGCAAGGCGAAGAATCTCAAGGGAAAGCTACAGATAATAACAGGCTATAACGACAATACCGTAGTGCCACAGAACTGTCTTAGCTTTCTCAACGCATGTATCGAGGCTGGAACACAGCCCGACTTCTTCGTATATCCTGGCGAAGAGCACAATATGAGAGGACATAAGAGTGTTCATCTGCATGAGCGCATAACACAGTATTTTGAAGATTATCTAAAATAAACAAATGAAGATATATACCGACGAAGAGCTGGCAACGATCCTTGACAAAAGGATATTCCACGAGATTGGCGACATTGCCGACGACATGAACCTTGAGTGTTATGTCGTAGGGGGATATGTGCGCGACCTCTTCCTGGAACGTCCGTCGAAGGATATCGACGTTGTTGTCGTCGGTAGCGGCATCAGCATCGCTGAAGCACTAAAGAAAAAGTTAGGCAGGAAAGCTCACCTGTCGGTATTCCGCAACTTCGGTACGGCACAGGTGAACTTCAAAGGATATGAAGGTGCGGAAGAGCGCGGCTACGAAATAGAATTTGTGGGGGCTCGCAAGGAAAGCTACAGCCACGATTCAAGGAAGCCTATCGTGGAAGACGGTACTCTGGAAGACGACCAGAACCGACGTGACTTCACCATCAACGCTATGGCGATATGTCTTAACAAAGAACGTTTCGGAGAGCTGATAGACCCCTTCGACGGACTCTACGACCTTGAAGACGGAGTCATACGTACTCCTCTCGACCCCGACATCACCTTCTCTGACGACCCGCTGAGGATGCTGCGTTGCATACGTTTTGCTACACAGTTGAACTTCTTCATCGATGACGAAACATTTGAAGCCCTCCGTCGTAATGCCCACCGACTTGAGATAATCAGTGGTGAACGCATCAGCGACGAACTTAACAAGATAATGCTGTCACGCCATCCGAGTACGGGCTTCGACTATCTATACCGTTCAGGACTCTTAGACAAGATACTTCCAGAACTGGTGAGTCTCGACAAAGTGGATGTGCGTAACGGAAGAGCCCACAAGAACAACTATCACCATACTATGGAGGTACTCGAAAATGTGGCAAAGACGTCAGACAACCTCTGGCTGCGCTGGGCAGCACTGCTCCACGACATCGGGAAACCTAAGTCTAAACGGTGGGACAACGTCGCCGGATGGACCTTCCATAACCATAACCACATAGGCTACAAGATGGTTCCAGAGATATTCCGACGACTGAAACAGCCTATGGATGCAAAGATGAAGTACGTTCAGAAACTTGTTGAACTGCACATGCGTCCAATAGCTATTGCCGACGAGGAGGTCACCGATAGCGCTGTACGACGACTACTCAACGATGCCGGAGACGACATTGACGACCTTATGACACTCTGCGAGGCAGACATAACATCGAAAAATCAGGTACGAAAGGCTAAATTCATTGAGAACTTTCACCTTGTGCGAGAGAAACTTGCCGACCTCAAGGTAAAAGACTACAAACGACTCCTACAGCCTGTTATCGACGGCAACGAGATAATGCAGATGTTCAACCTGAAACCCTCCCGCGAAGTAGGCACACTGAAGCAGACACTTAAGGACGCTGTCCTTGATAACAAGGTGCCCAACGAACGCGAACCACTTATGGAACTGCTAATGAAAAAGGCAAAGGAGATGGGGCTGAACGTTAAATAATTCAAAGAAATAATACACATATAATATTTTTATAGTACCTTTGCAGGTTGAAAACTATTAGTCTTAAATAAGTTTTCACAGATGAGTATTGTGTAGAAATAATAAAAACAAAAGAAAAAAATACAATGAAGAAACTTAGTTTATTAGCGATTGCTGCTGCAGCGACAGTTCTCGTTTCATGCGGTAACAAAGGCGGTCGTCCTAACTTTGGCGACAATGAGTTCCCCGTTCAGGAAGTAACGACCGTCAGTGCAAGTATGCAGACAACCTACCCTGCTACCATCAAGGGTATTCACGACGTTGAGATTCGTCCGAAAGTCAGTGGTTTCCTTGTGCAGATTAACGTTCATGAGGGCCAGACGGTAAGTGCCGGACAAACACTTTTCGTTATAGACAATGCCACATATCAGGCAGCCGTTCGTCAGGCACAAGCTGCGGTGAACACAGCCACAGCGCAGCTGAACACAGCAAAACTGACATACGACAATGCACAGAAACTTTTTGCCAACAACGTAATAGGTTCTTATGAGCTGGAGAGTTCAAGGAATGCTTACGAGAGTGCTCAGGCACAGTTGGCTCAGGCAAAGGCTTCGTTAGCATCGGCACAGGAAACACTCAGCTTCTGCTACATAAAGAGTCCTGCCAGCGGTGTTATTGGAGTTATTCCTTTCAAGGTTGGTACGCTGGTAAGCGCAAGCACACAACAGGCACTAACCACAGTCTCTGACATCAGCAGCATGGAGGTTTATTTCTCAATGACAGAGAAAGACATCCTCTCAATGACAAAGACAAGCGGCAGCGCACAGGAGGCTTTGAAGGAGTTCCCTGCAGTAAAGTTACAGCTTGCTGACGGTACTACATATAATGAGGAAGGTCACGTAACGAAGATGAGTGGTGTCATCGACGCAGCAACAGGTTCTGTACAGCTCATTGCTGACTTCACCAACCCACAGCGTCTTCTCAAGAGCGGTGGTTCTGGTGCCATCATCATACCACGCAGCAATAAGTCAGCTATCGTCATTCCGCAAACTGTCGTTTCTGAGGTTCAGAACAAGAAGTTCGTTTACCTCCTCGGTAAGGACAACAAAGTAAAATATTCCGAGATTACAGTAGAACCACAGACCGATGGCAACAACTACGTAGTTACCAGCGGTCTGAAGGTTGGTGACAAGTACGTTACTAACGGTATTACAAAACTTAACGACGGTATGGAGATTGTTCCTATTACCCCGAAACGTTACCAGGAAAAGATTGACGAGCAGGCAAAGGCAATGACTGCCGGTGACATCGTTAATGCGATAAAGAAGTAAAGGTATTCCCTGAGAACCTTTTCAAGAAACCAATAAATTGTAAATAGTAAATAGTAAATTGTAAATTCTCATGACTTTTACAACATTTATAAAGCGACCAGTACTCTCGACGGTGATTTCTGTCTTCATCGTCTTGCTGGGATTTATTGGTCTGGCGTCACTGCCTATTGAGCAGTACCCGGACATCGCGCCTCCTACTGTTGCTATCTGGACCAGCTACCCCGGTGCTGACGCAGAGACCGTCAAGAACTCTGTCATCACACCGCTTGAGGAGTCTATCAACGGTGTGGAGGGTATGGACTACATATCATCAACAGCATCTACCGGTTCTGCACAAATCAACGTGCTCTTCCGCCAAGGTATGAATGCCGACATGTGTGCCGTCAACGTACAGAACCGTGTCAGTCAGGCGGCAGCACTCCTCCCTGCGGAGGTAAACCAGATTGGTGTCACCGTAACGAAGCGTCAGACCTCACAGGTCATCATGTTCACCCTTACTTCCGACGGACGCTACGATGACGAGTTCCTTACTAACTACAACAACATCAACATCATACCTGCCATAAAACGTATTCAGGGTGTGGGTGACGTTATGTCACCAGGTCTTAAGACCTACTCTATGCGTATATGGCTGTACCCTGATGTAATGAAACAGCACAACCTTATGCCTTCAGACATTACGGGTGTGCTTGCAGAACAGAACATCGAGGCAGCACCAGGTACCTTCGGTGAACTCTCTGACGTAGCCTACGAATACGCTATGCGTTACACAGGACGTCTGAAGAATGCCGAGCAGTTTGGCAATATCATCATTAAGAGCGATGCTGACGGCAACACTCTTAAACTGAAAGATGTAGCACGAATAGAACTTGGTGGTCAGCAGTACTCCGTATCTATGAAGAACAACAACCTGCCTTCTGTGCTGGGTATGGTTCAACAGATTGCGGGTTCTAACGCTAACGATATAGCCAAGAACGTGAAGAAAGAGTTGGAAGAGCAGGCTAAGCTGTTCCCTCCAGGAATGAAGTATAAGATAAACTACGACGTTACCGAGTTCCTTTATGCGTCAATCGAGGAGGTTGTCTTCACCCTCGTTATGACACTTATTCTCGTGTTCCTCGTGGTGTACTTCTTCCTACAGGACTTCCGCTCTACCATCATCCCTCTTATTGCCGTTCCTGTATCACTCATAGGTACGTTCTTCTTCCTTGAGGTATTCGGATTCTCTATTAACCTCCTTGTATTGTCCGCCCTCCTTCTGGCTATTGCTATTGTGGTGGACGATGCCATCGTGGTTGTCGAGGCTGTCCACGCAAAACTCGACCAGGGTTACAAGTCGCCGCTGACAGCAAGTATAGATGCTATGAACGAAATCTCCGGAGCTATCATCTCCATTACTCTCGTTATGGCATCAGTGTTTATCCCCGTTTCGTTCATGGGTGGCACCAGCGGTACTTTCTATCGCGAGTTCGGTGTTACTATGGCTATCAGTATCTTTATCTCTGCGCTTAATGCGTTGACACTGTCGCCAGCCCTCTGTGCCATCTTCCTGAAGCCCCACGATGCTGAAGGCAAAGAACACAAGATGTCGCGCATAGACCGTTTCCACGCATCGTTCAATACTGCCTACGAATCTGTACTTGGCAAGTATAAGAACATTATGGAGAAACTCGTCCACAAGCCTGTTACCATTATTATTTCCGTTGTCATCGGCATTGTTGTACTTGCATTAACTATGTCAACGACAAAGACTGGTCTTGTGCCCGACGAAGATACTGGTACAATATTCTGTACCGTTTCTATGCCTCCTGCAACCTCTGTGGAGCGTACGAAGAAAGTCATCAGCGAGGTTGACTCTATCCTTGCTGCCGACCCAGCCATCCAGAACCGTGAGCAGATTCAGGGTTACAACTTCATAGCGGGTTCCGGTTCCGATCAGGCAACCTTCATCATAAAGTTGAAGCCGTTCGCAGAGCGTCAGAAGGGATTCTTCTGGAAGCTTAGCGGACTGTGGGAAGGCGACGGCATCTACCGTTTCTTCCTCAATCCTTACGATGCCAGCGGTGTCTTGGCACAGATATATCTCAAGACCGCCCACATCAAGGATGCACAGATTCTTGCCTTCGGACCACCAATGATTCCTGGTTTCTCCGCCAATAGTGGTGTCTCTGTAGTTATGCAGGACCGTACTGGTGGTGACCTCACTAAGTTCTATGGTATAGTAAAGGACTATCTGGCAGAGTTGAACAAGCGTCCTGAGATTCAGATGGCTATGACCTCATATAACCCTAACTACCCACAGTACATGATTAATGTTGACGTGGCTAAGTGTAAGCAGGCAGGCATCTCTCCTGCTACCGTACTCTCCACACTGCAAGGATACTATGGTGGTCTTTATGCTTCAAACTTCAACGCCTATGGTAAGCTCTATCGTGTAATGGTTCAGGGTTCTCCCGAGACACGTATGACACCAGAGTCTCTCAATAATATATATGTACGCACGAAGAACGATATGGCTCCAGTCAAAGAGTTCTGTAACCTGGAGCGTGTCTATGGTCCTTCCAATATTAACCGTTTCAACCTCTTCACGAGTATCAACGTAACAGCTACTGTTGCCGACGGTTATTCTACTGGTGAGGCTATCAAGGCAGTACAGGAAACAGCAGCAACAATGTTGCCACAGGGTTACACCTACGAATACTCAGGACTGACACGTTCCGAGGCTTCGTCAAGCAACTCTACAGCGCTTATCTTCCTGCTTTGTTTCGTATTCATATACCTCATCCTGTCAGCACAGTATGAGTCGTACATATTGCCGTTGTCTGTAGTGCTCTCAGTACCTTTCGGACTGGCAGGAGCCTTCCTGTTCACACAGCTCTTCGGACACTCCAACGACATCTACATGCAGATATCACTCATCATGCTTATCGGTCTGTTGGCAAAGAATGCCATCCTTATCGTTCAGTTTGCACTTGAACGTCGTCAGATGGGTATGGCTATCTCGTGGTCTGCCGTTCTTGGTGCCGGAGCCCGTCTGCGTCCTATCCTTATGACCTCTCTGGCGATGGTTATCGGTCTGCTGCCAATGATGTTTGCCTCTGGTGTAGGAAAGAATGGTAACCAGACGCTGGGTGCTGCCGCCGTAGGAGGTATGTTTATAGGTACACTGCTACAGCTCTTTGTAGTACCTGTGTTATTTGTAATCTTCCAGTCTATTCAGGAGAAAGTTCGTCCTCTTAAATTTGAAGACGATCACGCTAATGTTGATTCCGAACTGACGCAGTACACTCGTCCGTTGAACATTAAAAACAAAGACTACGTAAAATGAAGAAACTAATGACAATAGCCATAGCTGCCCTGCTTATGAGCAGCTGTGGCATATACAACAAATATCACCGTCCTGAAGTAGAATCGGAAGGACTGATACGCGATATCATATCGCCTACCGACACACTGGTGTCAAACGACACAACAAGTTTCGGCAACCTACCTTGGCGAGAGGTGTTTACAGACCCGCAGTTGCAGTCGCTCATAGAGAAAGGTCTCAACGGCAACGTTGACCTCCTCAATGCAGCCCTCAACGTAAAGATTGTTGAGGCACAGTTGATGGCAGCGCGTCTGGCATTCCTGCCACAGCTGACATTCAGCCCTTCGGGAGCGGTGACTTCCTGGAACCATAATAAGGCGACACAGACTTACTCGTTGCCTATCAATGCTTCGTGGAACATTGACCTCTTTGGAAACCTTCTCAACCAGAAGCGTTCAACACAGATGGCACTGCTCGCCACAAAGGATTACCAAGTTGTGGTGCAGACAAACATCATCTGCAACATCGCCAACATGTACTACACTCTTCTGATGCTCGACCGTCAGCTCGAAATCCTCGACGACATGATAGTACTCACGAAGAGCACATGGGACCTTATGAAGTTGCAGAAGGAGTTGGGACGCTATCGTGAAACAAGTGTGCAGAGTGCTTACTCAAGTTACTTAGGTGTTAAGGCTCAGCGCGAAGACATGATTCGTCAGATTCGCGAGACAGAGAATGCGTTATCACTGCTCGTGGGACAGCCTGCACAGCAGATTGCACGTGGTAATATTGACGACCAGAATCTGCCTACCGAGTTCAGTACTGGTGTAGCCCTGCAGCTCCTTGCCAACCGTGCCGACGTCCACGCTGCCGAGATGCAACTCGCATCATGCTTCTATGACGTACAGACAGCACGTTCACGCTTCTACCCGAGCATCAATATCAGCGGCAGTGGAGCCTTCACCAATAATAGCGGTGCCGGCATTGTAAACCCAGGAAAGATTCTTGCCAACGCAGTAGCCTCGCTGACACAGCCTATCTTCATGCGTGGACAGCTCATCGCAGGTCTTAAAGTAGCTAAGGCACAACAGGAGCAAGCTTATAATACTTGGCAGAACTCAATCTTCAAAGCTGCCAACGAGGTAAGCAATTCTCTCGTGCTCTATAACAGCAGCAAGGCAAAGGCTGACATCGAGGCAGAACAGGTAGAAGTACTTAAGAAGAATGTTGAGGACACCAAAGCCCTCGTAAGTCAATCTACGAGTACCTACCTCGAGGTTATCCAGGCACAGTCAAGTCTCCTCAATGCAGAGATATCTAAAACCACCGACGACTTCTACAAGATGCAGGCTATAGTAAGTCTCTATCAGGCTCTCGGTGGCGGCAGAAAATAATATCACATCGTAATTCAAACATTAGAATATGATTAGCGATAAAGCAGTAGTAAGTCCCAAGGCAAAGATTGGACAGAACGTTACCATCTTTCCTTTCGCATATATAGAAGACGACGTAGTCATTGGCGACGATTGTATTATCTACCCTTACGTCAGCGTGATGAACGGTACCCGCATGGGACGCGGCAACAAGATTCATCAGAATACTGTTCTCGGAGCAATACCCCAGGACTTCAACTATCGTGGTGAGGCGACGACACTCGTTATCGGCAACGACAACATCATCCGTGAGAACGTAGTTATCAATCGTGCCACCTTTGCTACTGGTGAGACACGTATCGGTGACAGCAACTTCATCATGGAGGGTGTTCACATTTCTCATGATGCTCATATCGGACACCGTTGCGTCTTTGGTTATGGTACCAAGATTGCCGGCGACACCGAGTTCCAGAATGCAGTTATTCTCTCTTCCAATGTAATCATCAACCCAGGCTGTCGTGTCGGCGTTGGCTCAATGATTAGCAGCGGATGTCGTGTAAGCTACGACGTTCCGCCATACATCGTTGCTGACGGCAACCCTGTCGTTTATGGCGGACTCAACGAGAAGATACTTACCAATAATGGAGTCGATGACAAGGCACAGCACCACATCTCCAATGCCTACCGTCTTGTATTTCACGGCAAGACAGCCATTAACGACGATATCTTACAGATTCGTGAACAGATACCTGAAGGAAAGGAAATCAACAACATCGTAGAGTTCCTTAGCACCACCCGCTTAGGAATCATCGGTAAGATTATCGGAGAATAACTTTCCTTCCATCAACACGACGAATACCTCTTGCCTTCCCTGTTCTTCTACCACTAATGTCGTAGAAGGATAAGGAGGGCAAGTTTCTTAATCATCGGTACGCTAAAATACATTTTTTTTGCATAAAGACAAAGAAAAAGGTATTTTACTTTACATTTATCACTTTTTCCTTTGATTTTTTGCCACATCTTCGTAACTTTGCATGCGATTTTGAATGTATATGCAAGATGAAACTATTTGATGTATATCCACTGTTCGATGTTAACATCGTCCGCGGCAAAGGTTGTCGCGTGTGGGACGATAGAGGTCAGGAGTACCTTGACCTCTATGGAGGACATGCCGTCATAAGCATCGGACACGCACATCCTCATTATATCGAGAAGGTTACCGAGCAGTTAAACCGCATAGGTTTCTACTCTAATTCTGTCATCAACCGTCTTCAGGAAGAGTTGGCAGAACGTTTGGGACGTATCAGCGGCTACGACGACTATCAGCTGTTCCTCATTAACAGCGGAGCCGAAGCCAACGAGAATGCTCTAAAACTGGCATCGTTCACCAACGGACGTACCCGTGTGCTCTCAGCACAGAAAGCCTTTCACGGACGCACATCATTAGCTGTAGAGGTTACCAACAATCCGAAGATTATAGCCCCTATCAACGATAATGGTCATGTTACCTACTTGCCGCTCAACGACCTCCCCGCATGGGAACAGGAACTCAGCAAGGGCGACGTATGTGCTGTTATCTTAGAATGTATTCAGGGTGTGGGCGGCATACAACTGGTAACACCAGAGTTCGCACAGGGCATAGCTGCTGCATGTAAGAAATATGGCACCATCCTCATCTGCGACGAGATACAGTGTGGCTACGGACGTTCAGGAAAATTCTTTGCACACCAGTGGTTAGACATCCGTCCCGACATCATAACGGTAGCTAAAGGCATAGCCAACGGTTTCCCTATGGGTGGTGTACTCATAGCACCAGAGTTCAAACCTGTTTACGGACAGCTCGGAACCACCTTCGGCGGCAATCATCTTGCCTGCGCTGCCGCACTTGCTGTACTCGACGTCTTCGAGGAAGAGAATCTCGTGGAGAATGCACGCATTGTGGGAGAGCATATCATTTCCTCGTTGCGGAACAACGAAGCACACAAGAACATTATCACCGACATTCGTGGACGCGGTTTGATGATAGGTATTGACCTTAGCGTTCCCCACAAGGATGTCCGTGTGCCGCTTATCTACGACAAGCACTGTTTCACAGGTTGTGCAGGCACTAATGTTCTCCGTCTCCTTCCACCGCTGTGTCTCAGCAAAGCAGAAGCCGACGAGTTCCTTGAGAAATTTGATGAAGTTCTAAACGAAATAACGATATAACGATATAACGTTATAACGTAATAACGATATAACGAAACAACGAAAAAAAATGAAAATATCAGTAATAGGAGCAGGAGCTATGGGAGGCGCCACCGTTGAAGGCCTCATCAAGGGGACCTTTGTAAACAACAATGATATTATCGTTGCCGACCCATGCAAGGCTACCCTTAAGCGTTTTGCCGACAAGGGAGTAGCCACCACCGACGATAATGCTAAGGCAGCATCAGCTGCCGACATAGTAATGGTGGTAGTGAAGCCCTGGCTCGTAGAGACGGTTCTTAAAGGCATACGTCAGTCGTTAGATGCAAGCAGACAAACACTTATTGTCATCGCTGCAGGAGTATCGTCAACAAACATCCGCGAGTGGGTGGGCGACATTCCTCTGTTCCTTGCTATCCCCAATATCGCTATTGCGGAGTTGGCATCAATGACGTTTGTTGTCGAGGCTACACCTCAACACACAGGACGTGCTGACGAGGTGAAGGCGCTTTTCGACTCTATGGGTGACACCATCTTCACCGACGAGGCTCATCTTGGTAGCGGCACAGCTCTTGCATCGTGCGGCATAGCCTATGCGCTACGTTATATTCGTGCAGCCTCCGAGGGAGGAGTACAGTTAGGTTTCAAGGCTGACGACGCCACCCGTATCGTGGCCCAGACAGTAAAGGGTGCCGTTAGTCTGCTGGAATCCAGCGGTAAACACCCCGAGCAACTTATCGACCAGGTAACTACTCCTGGAGGAGTCACCATAAAGGGACTTAATGCTATGGAGGAAGCTGGTTTCAGCAATGCTGTCATTAAAGGATTAGTAAAGTAAAACAATAACAATAATGGTAGAAGATCAATTAAAACAAATTGGTGAACGCTTACGCGGATTACGTGATGTTCTCGACATCCCCATCGAGGAGATGGCAGAGACGGTAGGTATTAGCGTAGATAAGTATGAGAAAGTGGAGCGTGGAGAGGTTGACATCACCATCTCTAACCTTATGAAGATAGCCAACAAGTACGGCATCAGTGCCGAAGAGCTTATGTTTGCTGAGGCACCTCACATGAAGTCCTACTTCGTAGTAAGAAACGGTCAGGGTATGTCGGTAGAGCGCACCAAAGCATATAAGTACCAGTCGCTTGTCAGCGGTTTTGTAAACCACAAGGCTGACGTGTTCATCGTTACTGTTGAGCCCAAACCCGGAGCACGTACTATCTACAAGAATACCCACGCAGGTCAGGAGTTCAACCTTGTTCTGGAGGGTAAGATGGAACTGTATATTGGTGGAAAGACAATCATTCTCAACGAGGGTGACAGCATATATTTTGACTCCAGCAAACCTCATGGTATGTTAGCTGTCGGTGATAAGGCTGTGAAGTTCTTAGCATTCACTGTGGAGTGAGGATTTTATAATTTAGTATTATGGTAGAAAGATTTTTAAAACAGACAAGTTTTATAAGTGTAGAGGATTACAACAAGAATCTGGAGTTTATCATTCCGGAGCACTTTAACTTTGCGTACGACGTTATGGACGTCTGGGCAGAGGAGAATCCCGATGCCCTCGCATTACTGTGGACCAACGACGAGGGCAAGGAGCGCAGGACGACCTTCCGTCAGCTTAAAGAGGAGAGCGACCAGGCCGCCTCATATCTGCAGTCAATAGGTATTGGTAAGGGCGATCCCGTTATGCTTATCCTGAAACGTCGTTACGACTGGTGGGTAACAATGCTTGCACTCCATAAGTTAGCAGCAGTAGTTATTCCTGCTACTCACATGCTTACGAAACACGACATCATATATAGAAACACTCGTGCCTCAGTGAAGGCTATCATCTGTGTTGACGACGATTATGTCGTTAGTCAGGTGAAGGAGTCCCTTTCTGAGAGTCCTACAGTGAAGAATGTCGAGATCGTCAACGACTCTTGGGAGGAGAAGTGGAAGCAGGCACCGAAGTTTGTACGTCCTGCTGAGAAGAACAATAACGAGGACACTATGCTGATGTACTTCACCAGCGGCACCTCCGGAGAGCCAAAGATGGTGGCCCACGACTTCCTCTATGCCCTTGGACACCTCACCACAGGCGTTTATTGGCACAACCTCCACGAGGGTAGCCTCCACCTTACCGTTGCCGACACCGGTTGGGGCAAGGCGGTATGGGGAAAGTTCTACGGACAGTGGTTTGCTGGTGCTACAGTCTTTGTCTTCGACCACGAGAAGTTCAATGCCGACACCCTGCTCCGTCAGATAGAGAAGTATAAGGTGACTTCATTCTGTGCACCTCCTACGATATACCGTTTTATGATTCGCGAGGATTTGTCCAACTACGACCTCAGCTCGCTGGAGTACTGTACCACAGCAGGCGAGGCCCTCAACCCTGCTGTCTTCGACAAGTTCTTGGAGAAGACAGGCATCCGCATGATGGAAGGTTTCGGACAGACAGAGACAACGATGACTCTCGGTACCTTCCCCTGGATGAAGCCGAAACCAGGTTCTATGGGAATACCCAACGCACAGTATAACATAGAGTTGATAAAGGCTGACGGCACACCTTGTGAAGACGGTGAGAAGGGCGAGATTGTCATCAAAGTAGATGAGAAGAATAAGCCCGTAGGACTTTTCAAGGGTTACTATCGTGATGAGGAGAAGACCCGTGAGGCTTGGCACGACGGGTATTACCATACTGGTGATATGGCTTGGCGTGACGAAGACGGCTACTACTGGTTCGAGGGACGTATTGACGACGTTATCAAGTCGTCAGGCTACCGTATCGGTCCTTTCGAGGTAGAGTCAGCCCTTATGACCCACCCCGCCGTTGTGGAATGTGCTATCACTGGTGTTCCCGACGACATCCGAGGAATGGTTGTCAAAGCAACTGTCGTTCTTGGTAAGGAGTGGAAGAGTCGTGCCGGCGACGAACTGGTAAAAGAACTACAGCAGCACGTAAAACGCGAGACGGCACCTTACAAGTATCCGCGAATAGTGGAGTTCGTTGACGAACTGCCGAAGACTATCTCGGGAAAGATACGTCGCGTAGAGATAAGGAATAAAGATTCCAAGAAATAAAGGAATCCTATGATATAAAAAACGATGAGGGGCAGTCGTGCACGACCGCCCCTCCGTTTTGTCCTCAAATAAATGATTACTCTGGCAGTGAAATTGCCTCTGAAGGACAAACACCAGCACATGTGCCACACTCTGTACAAGCGTCAGCATCGATTGAATAACGCTCGCCCTCAGAAATTGCTCCTACTGGACATTCGTCGATACAGGTTCCACATGCAATACAGTCTTCACCAATTACGTAAGCCATAATGTTTTTTGTTTAATTATTAATAAATGTAGTTGTCTCAAAATTCTATTGCAAAGGTATGAATAAAATCCGAAATACCTAATTTTAGGTATGAGAAATCAAATGATTTAATATTTGTTAACATAAAGGTAGGTAATCCGGATACTAAAACAATAAAAGCCGCAAGTGTACGTTATTAGAGAAATGAAGAAGTTATTATCTATATTTATCATATTCCTGACAGCAGCTGTTCAGCTTAATGCCCAGGAGCGCACAGTGCAGAATCGTCCTTATACCGACCTGCGTCCATTCCACTTTGGAGTGCTTGTAGGTGGTCATCTTCAGGACATCGAGTTCGACAATGTAGGTCCTCAGACTATCACCTTAGATGACGGCACCCAGGTAGAGCGTTTCATCAGTTGCGATCAAGACCGTTGGGAGTTAGGTTTTAATGTCGGCGTACTTGGCGAGTTCCGTCTTCACGAACATTTTGCGCTTCGTATAGCACCAGCGATGTATTTCGGTACTCGTCATCTTACCTTCATTAATCATTCCGAAAACATGCCTGACGGCAGCCCTATTATGCAACGTCAGGAGTTAAAGACAGCCTATATCACTTCTGCGGTAGATCTTATCTTTGCCGCCAAGCGTTTCAACAACCACCGTCCATATATTATGGCAGGTATCAATCCTATGATGAACCTCTCCGGCAAGGACGAGGACATAGTACGTCTGAAGCGTTTCGACTGCTACTTAGAACTGGGTATGGGTTGCGATTTCTATCTGCCTTTCTTCAAATTACGTCCTGAGTTGAAGTTTATGTATGGTCTTACCAACAACCTCAACACTGATCACATCAACAACATGCAGGACAAGAATATGAAGATGTATTCCAACTCCGTCAACAAAGCGCGCGGCAAGATGATAGTCCTTACTTTCTACTTCGAGTAAGGTTAACAATCATCTTTCCTATATATATTCCGCTCTTTCCGTTCTGGTCGTTGGCGACCTCTATGCCGTCGGCATTCTTTACGTATTTCAGTTCTTTCAGGAACGTATGCGAGTGTCCGCCCAGCACCAGGTCTATACCCTTTGTCTTACTCATCATTTGTCCGTCGGTAAGGGTATTTACCTTATCCCATCCTAAGTGTGAGAGACAGATAACGATGTCGCACTTCTTCTCGCCCTTCAGCAAGTCCGCCATCTCCTGCGCTACTATCACAGGGTCAAGGAAGCGCACCCCCTCGCAGTTATAGTCGGATACAAGTCCCTCAAGTTTTGGTCCCAGTCCGAAGACACCAATCTTCAATCCGTCTCTCTTTATGATGACATAGCGTTTTACCAGTCCTTGCACGGGAGTTCCGGCGAAGTCGTAGTTAGAGCATACTATAGGGAAATCAGCCATCTTGAATATTCGTGCCATATTCTCCAGTCCGAAGTCAAACTCGTGGTTTCCTATTGTTGCAGCATCGTAGTGCATACGATTCATCAGTCCTACCTCCACCTCGCCGCCATAGAGGTTATAATATGGTGAGCCCTGTGAGAAGTCTCCGCTGTCGAACAGCAGCAAGTCAGGATATTTCGCACGTTCCTCTTCGAGCATCGCTATGCGACGTAGGTATCCTCCTCTGCCTGCAAACAGCGTATCAGCGAGGTTCTTGCTTAGAGGTTGTACACAGCTGTGGGTATCATTGGTATGAAGAATTACCAACTGCTTGTCCTGTGCCCATACTGCCACAGACATACAGAACAATATGCTCAATATAATGTTTCTTCTATTCATAATCTTCATTTTTCAATTACTATTCTTCCTTCCACTTTAGCATCCACAGTCTCACCGTTCTTCATCTTCTCCTTGAAGTATTCGGCTATGACGTTGCGTACGTTGTTCTTCTCCTCCTTAGGCATCACCACGTCGGTAGAAGCCTTGAAAGCAGTCATATCGTCGTTGCCCTGTGCCACGAAGTCTATGGTAGCCACACGATAGGAGTTCTTCGCCTTAACATCCTCACCGTTGATATGTGCCTGCAACAGTTTTCCGTCCTCAGACAGTCGCAGCTGAACACCGTGACTTAAGCCTTCGCCTCCACGTTTTGCTATTTGCTGCAGTAGTTCCAAAGTCTTTTCGCTGGATAGTGTCACAAAACATATCTTATTCTCGAAGGGAGCCACCTCCATGATGTCGCCATAGGTAACGGTGCCCTCTGCGATAGCTGCTCTTATTCCACCTATATTATATACTGCGAAGTCAGGTTTCTCGTTATAGTCCTTTGCTGCCCACATCAGTATGTCGGGAAGCAGGTTCGACAGCAGTCCTTCAGGTCTTTTAGCCGACATATACTGTGCCGCCTTTCCCACCACAGGACTTTTAATACTATCCACCGCATGTGTAAATGGCTCCATATACTCGTCCAGTTCCTTCGACAGCGGTTTGTCATAACGTGAATCAATAAGGATACGCGTTCTTTCTATGCCAGAGATTTTGTATGAACTACGACACGCCGTCATCGTCAGCGTCGCGCACAGAAGTGTTATAAACAGGTGTTTGTTCTTCATAAACATTAGGTTTTTGTGGTGACAAAGATACTAACAATTCTTTAAAAAACAAAGAAAAGTGAGAAAACCTTTGGAAATTTATAGCTTTTTGTTTACCTTTGCACCCGCTTTTTCGACGTAACCGATGGAAGGAAGAAGAGTAGCCTGTCTATGTTGCGCGAAACTTAATATAAATAAAACAATTCAAAACAATGGATTTAATTAAAGTTGCTGAAGAAGCATTTGCAACAGGCAAGAAATTCCCTGAGTTCAAGTCAGGTGACACAATCACTGTTGCTTACAAGATTATCGAGGGTTCTAAGGAGCGTATCCAGCTCTATCGTGGCGTAGTCATCAAGATCGTAGGCCAGGGTGACAAGAAGCGTTTTACTGTACGCAAGATGTCAGGAACCATTGGTGTAGAGCGTATTTTCCCAATTGAGTCACCCAACATTGACAGCATTGAGGTGAACAAGCGTGGTAAGGTTCGCCGCACGAAGCTCTACTATCTGCGCAACCTCACTGGTAAGAAGGCTCGCATCGCAGAGAAGAGAACAATTACAAAGGCTGAATAATTCAGAAAGAAAAAAAGAACTTCCCACTATCGGGAAGTTTTTTTTATGTTTCCTTTTTCGTCTATTACTATTTTTCCGTTAGGGAAGTCCTCTTCCGTAAGCTGTCGCATCATCAGTGCTGCCCCACCCTTCTCGTCGGGTTTCGGTCCCGAGTTATAGGTCTGACGGAAGGAGTGTATCTCTCCCTTCACGAAACGTCCTCTCTCATCGACTACTGCCTCGAGTATCGGAGCCAGTCCCGAGATACCCTGAACATTTATTCCCGCCATAGTACAGAAGTTTCCCAAGCTGTAGGCTATCAGTCTGTCCTTATACAGCTCCAGCGCTCTCACCACGTGAGGACCGTGTCCGAAGACTATGTCGGCACCATTATCTATGCAGAAATGTGTGAACTTCCTCAGAAATCCTCTTTTCTCCCCATAGAACATCTCTGTCCCTTCGGGAATATGTTGGAATTCCGTTCCCTCACCGCCTCCGTGTATCGACACTATCACTATATCAGCCTCGTTACGGAGTTTACTTATTATCATTGCCGCCCTGAGGAGTTGTGTGGAGTCGTTATGCTGAACGGTATAATAGTTATGTCCGAAGGCGCATATACCGTACCTCACCCCTTTTCTTTGCACCACGACAGACTCCGTGCGTCCCTTCACTCCGGCGAAGGCTACACCCTGTTCCTTCAGCGCCTCTTCCGTTGCTACGATGCCCTCCCATCCGAAATCGTGAACGTGGTTATTAGCCATACTCAGGAAGTCTAATCCCGCCTCCTTGAGCCATCTGGCATACGACGGTGGAGTCCTGAAGGCATATTTCATCTCGTCCATCTCCTTCGTCAGCACTACAGTAGTGTCGCACAGCGGTCCCTCAAGATTTCCCAATGCTATGTCTGCACCGCTGAGAATACCCTTCACATCACGAAAGAGATACTCTCCGTCGTCTGGCGGCAGTTTCTCTTCGGGAAAGGTAGTACCCATCATGATGTCACCCACCATAACGATATGGTGGTTCACCATCGGTTTCTCCTGTTTTTCTGTGGAATCCATCGTTTCCTCCGTCTTTGACTGTTGCATACGATTACTGTTGCAAGCAGCAAAAGCGCCCGCAACAAGCAGCATCACAAAGACCTTTGGAAACATATTACATTACTCTGCGTACACCAACATAACGACGTGCATAATATCCGTCTGTTGAATTGCTGATCTTTACGCCCTCCCTTGTACTTGCATGAATGAAGGTGAAAGTACCATTCTCGTTAACATCGACAACGATACCTACGTGGCCAACTCCTCTACCGCTACCAGGACTGGTAAAGAATACCAAGTCACCGCGCTGCATCTCCTCGTCTTTGATAGGAGTGTTACGCGCATACTGGTCGCGTGAAGAGCATCCTATATTCACATTCATTTTTCCAAATACATAGCTTGTAAAGCCTGAGCAGTCGAAAGCCGACGGACCCTTAGCACCTCTGCGGTAACGGGTACCGAGGTGTGCGAAAGCCTCGTCCATGAGGTTTTCTGTTGCTGTAGCGTCATAGCCATAATCAAAATCGCTATCGTTGTACAGGAAGTCGTAATTATCTATTTCGTGTCTTGCCTCGTAAAGAGCCTCCTTGTCCTGCTTCTTCGTCTTAGGGCGACCAGCATTGGTCACCGTTGACATTGTGAAAAGCAGCATAACGACGCAAAGAACAATCTTTTTAATCATCTAATTCTTATATATTTTATTCAAATCGGATGCAAAATTACTAAAAGAAATGCATAAAAAGGTATTTTTTTACATATTTTATACCTTTTCAGCATATATTGACATGCGCACACAGTGCATAAACTTACCATTTTCGTTGTCTTGCACCGCCTGCATCAATACGCAGGAAGATGAACAGAAGCAGCGTAAATCCCCACAACGAGCTGCCTCCGTAGCTGAAGAACGGCAACGGGATACCAATCACAGGCGTCATTCCGAGCACCATACCGATGTTTATGAATACGTGGAAAAGGAAGATGCTCACCACGCAGTAGCCATAGACTCGTGCAAAACGGAACTGTTGTCGTTCTGCAAGTTTTATAAGTCGCAGTATCAGCGCCAGGAAGAGCAGCAGCACGACGGTACTGCCCACGAAGCCCTGTTCCTCGCCTACCGTACAGAATATGAAGTCGGTATCCTGTTCCGGCACGAATTTCAGTTTCGTCTGTGTTCCGTTAAGGAAACCTTTCCCGAGGAATCCTCCCGAGCCTATTGCTATCTCACTCTGGTGAACGTTATATCCTGCTCCTGCGGGGTCTTCTTCAAGTCCTAAGAGCACGTTGATGCGCACCCTTTGGTGAGCCTGCAGCATATTGTTAAGCATATAGTCGGTAGCGTTGAAGAACAGCACCGAGCCCAATGTGAACAATGCTATTAAGTAATATGTACGCACGCGTGTGCGGAAGCCCTCATATACCATGTATCCGATAAACGCCACAATCATCAGCATCTGTAGTATTACCACATCGAAGTCAATGATATACTTTGACACGAGTACTGCGGCGACAGTTCCTCCGAACATTCCCCACGATACTCTTTTCATCTTCTTCACCCTCATCGTCTTGTGGCAATAGATGTACACCATAGCCACAGAGAATATCTGTATGAGCAGCAGCACCACGAAGACTCCCACCGATGTGGATGTCGATAGCAGCATAACGTCGCGGTATTTTATTCCCACTACGAAATACACCACCATAGCGAATCCCGTAAACAGTATTGCTCCGGGCATTCCTTCGCGATAGAACATCAGGAAGAAAGCAAGATATACGAGTGCCGAACCCGTTTCCTTCTGCATCACGATGAACAGCATAGGCAGCATCACCACAGCAGCGACGATAGCAAAGTCCTTCCATTTCCTTACGTCGAAGCCATATACATTCATCACCTTCGCCACCGCCAGCGCCGTAGCAAACTTCGCAAACTCCGCCGGTTGCAGTCGCAGCGGTCCTATGACGAGCCACGAACGGGAGCCTTTTATCTCGTGCGGATTGAATATTGTCAGGAACAGCAGCAGCAACATAAAGCCGTATATCAGGAAGCCGAACTTCTCATATATCCTGTCGTCGAGCAGCAGTATCACTATGGCAAGCACTACCGATGTGCCTATCCATACTATCTGCATTCCCGAGCGACTGCTCAGACTGAACAGATCCACGTCGCCGTAGCTGTAACTTGCTCCGCACACACTAACCCATCCGAAGGCGACAAGCAAGAGATATATGCCTACCGTCCACCAGTCTATGCTGCGAAACAGTCCTGTTGATTTATCTGCTGATGGTTCCATATTCTATTCGTCTGTTTTGTATTGAGGTAGCCTTCGCCTCCGATGCTGGCGAGAGCTCTCCCTTAAGATACTGTTCCATGATTAGTCCGCCTATGGGCACACCGTAGGTAGCACCCCATCCGCCGTTTTCCACATATACGGCGACAGCAATCTTGGGGTTGTCCATTGGTGCGAAGCCCATAAATACCGAGTGGTCGTGTCCGCGGTTCTGTGCCGTTCCCGTCTTTCCGCACGCCATGAAGTCGTAGCGTGACAGTTCGTGACATGTTCCGCCCAGTGCCGACGCCCTCATTCCCTGTACCACATACTCGTATGCGCTGCGACCAGCCAGCGACATGTGTTTACGTGTGAAGGTGGTGTCGAGTGGTTCTCCCTGTACCTTCTTCACTACGTGCGGCACGTAGTAGTAGCCTCTGTTGGCTATGGTAGCTCCCAGGTTGGCTATCTGCAGAGGTGTCAGCAGCACCTCACCCTGTCCTATCGATATTGATATTATGGTGAGTCCGTTCCACGAGCCCTTATATGCTTTGTCGTAGAACTGTGCGTTAGGTATAAGACCGCGTTTCTCGCCAGGCAGGTCAATGCCTAACTTATATCCGAATCCCATAGACACCATGTAGTCGCGCCACTTGTTCATAGCATTCTGCACACTGCCGTACTTCGAGATGTTGGTATTTATCATGTGGTACAGTCCCCAGCAGAAGAAGCCGTTGCACGACGTGCTCAGCGCGGGCACCAAAGGCAGCGGAGCAGCGTGTCCGTGACATCCTACGTGGAGTCCTTTGAAGTTGAATCCGTGGGCACAGGGGTATGGTGTTGAAGGTGTTATGATACCTTCCGAGAGGAATGTCAGTCCCTGTGACGTCTTGAAGGTAGAGCCCGGAGGATAGAGTCCCATGATACTGCGGTTCAGAAGAGGTTTCCAGGCGTTCTGCGCCAGCAGTCGGTGCATCTTTCCGCGTTTTCTTCCCACCATAATACGCGGGTCGTACGTTGGTGACGACACCATACAGAGCACCTCTCCCGTAGCCGGCTCTATGGCTACTATGCTGCCTATCTTTCCCTCCATGAGTCGTTCTCCCAGCTCCTGTACCTTTATGTCTATACTCAGCGTGAGGTCTTTTCCTGGCACCGCCTTCCTGTCGTAGGCGCCGTTCATATATTTTCCGTGCAGTCTTCCGTGGGCATCGCGCAGTATTATCTGCAGTCCTTTCTCTCCACGCAACTGTTTCTCGTACGAACGTTCCACACCCAGTTTTCCTATGTAGTCGCCGGGCTGGTAGTACTCGTCCTCCTCAATGTCTGACGGCGACACCTCAGCAACGTCGCCCAGCACGTGTGCCGCGTATGGGTAGTTATACTGTCTTACGCTGCGTCGCTGTACGTAGAATCCCGGAAAGCGGTATAGCTTCTCTTGGAAGATGCTGAACTCCTGTTCGTCCAGCTGTGTCATGAATATCTGTTGTGTGTAGCGCGAATATCCCGGGTTCTTGTAAGGGTTTTTAATGTCCGCCATTCTCTGTTCAAACGCCTGACGTGTTATTCCCAGAGTGTTACAGAACTCCGTAGTGTCCAGTCTGCCCTTCTGTTCGTTCATCACCACAAGGATGTCGTACGAGTGTTGGTTATACACCATCAGCTTTCCGTTTCTGTCGTATATTGCGCCTCGTGCTGGGAATTCCACCTTCCTCAGGAAGGCATTACTGTCTGCCGACATCTTATAGCTGTCGGAGAGTATCTGTAATACGAAGAGACGCATTATATACACCACCACGATGATGATGGCTATACCTCCTATTACGAGTCGTCTGTTGTCTAAGTCTTTTCCTATCCTCATCGTTTACGATAGTGTTCTATGATGAGGATAAGAACAACGGTAAGTACGGTACTGCCAACGATGCTGAGCAGCCACAGCAGCGGTTCGAAGAAGCTGAACCACTCTAACGAGAAATACACCACGTTATGTATAAACACACAGATCAAGGTGTAGTAAACGAACGACGCCGTTCCCATGAGTTTCATTGTCGGAGCGTCCTCTTCCTCGCTGTCACGGGGTTTGAAGATTACTGCGAGGTAGGGCTGCACCAGTCCTATTAGTGTCATCGAGGCAGCCGACATTCCCGGAGTGTTCGAGAATATATCCACTCCCAGTCCCAGCGCGAAGCACCACAGCAGTATTGTCCACTTTGGTTTGTTGCCTCTGAAGCGCATCGGGAAGTACAGATAAATCATCGGTGTCACGCACCCGAACAGTTGTATCCGGTTGAACACCAGTGCCTGACATATTATTGTCAGCACCAGCAACATCGTCTTTCTTATCGTTGCTACGCTCATTGTGCTTGTATTCCTAACGAGTCTTGTGCTGCCCTTATTAAGTTTATGCGTTCCTCCATAGGAGCGTTGTCAATGACGCAGACATCGCGCAGACGTCCGAAGTCTGTAGATAGCTGCACCTTCAGTCGGTATGACATTCCGTCGTCGGAGTTATATACGTGCAACACTTTTCCTACCATCAGTCCCGGAGGGAATATCGACGAATAGCCGCTTGTCACCACCTTGTCGTAAAGTCTGAAGTGTGCGTGTCGCGGAACGTCGTTGACGTCTGCTGTCCTGCTGTCGCCACCGCTCCACTGCAGGTATCCGAAGTACCCGCGTTTGCTTATCGCCACGCTGATGTTTGAACGTGAGTTCAGCACGGGTATCACCAGACTGTGGTGGGCAGAGGTGAGATACACCGTTCCTACTATTCCTGTACCGCTTGTCACACCCATATCGCGTCTCACTCCGTCGGCAGAACCCTTATCAATGACAATAAAGTTATCGCGCTTGCCGAGCGAGTTGCTCACCACCTTAGCGCTGATAACTTTATATCCTACGACGTCCTTGGGTATGGGCGCCTCACGTTTGTTAAGCATTGCCATCAACTGTCGGTTCTGCAGTTCTAACTGTACGTTACGCTTTGTCAGCTGTTCGTTCAGTTCCGACTGATACAAGAACTTTTCTACCCCGCTGTTCCACTCGAGCACCTGTCCGCTGACGGCATTTGCTGCAGTAAAATAGACACTCCCCTGGTAGCTGTTAAAACGGAACAACAGCACCATACTAACCACTTCAAGGAATACGAATAGTAACCAATGGTTGTATTTTGACAGGAATGCTAACAGGCTCTGCATTTATCGCATCAGGAACGAGAAGCGGTTTACGTTATTAAGAGCTATTCCTGCACCTTTGGCAACACAGAGCAGCGGCTCCTCAGCCACGTGGACGGGGATGTGTATCTTCTCCTGGAGTCTTGTGCTAAGACCTCTCAGCAGCGCACCACCACCAGTGAGCCAGATGCCGTTTCTTACGATGTCGGCATAGAGCTCTGGAGGAGTATCTTCGAGTGTTGAGAGTACTGCTGACTCTATACGTGCTATGGTGCGGTCTAAGCAGTGTGCTATCTCCTGGTAGCATACAGGCACCTCCATAGGCAGTGCAGTAATCTTGTTTGGTCCGTGAACGGTATAGTCCTCGGGAGCCTCGTCGCCAAGGTCTGTAAGTGCAGAACCTACATTAATCTTTATACGTTCTGCCATACGTTCGCTGACCTTCACGTTGTGCTGACGTCCCATATACTCCTGGATGTCGGCAGTAAGGTCGTCGCCAGCCACCTTTATAGAGTGGTTTGTCACGATGCCTCCGAGTGATACTACGGCAATCTCTGTTGTACCGCCACCTATATCGACAATCATGTTACCCTCCGGAGCCTCAACGTCAAGACCAATACCCACAGCGGCAGCCATAGGTTCGAAGATAAGATATACGTCGCGTCCGCCGGCGTGCTCTGCAGAGTCACGAACGGCACGGAGCTCCACTTCGGTACTTCCCGAAGGAACACCGATAACCATACGCAGCGACGGTGAGAAGAGGCGGCTTCCTGTGTGCACCTTCTTTATCATGCCGCGCATCATCTGCTCGCAGGCAGAGAAGTCGGCTATCACACCGTCTCTCAACGGACGTATAGCTCTGATGTTGTCGTTAGTCTTCTCGTACATCATTTTAGCCTCGCTTCCAACAGCGACAACTTTCTCTGTGCGGGCATCAATAGCCACTACCGAAGGCTCGTCAACAGCTATCTTATCATCACTCATAATGATAGTATTGGCGGTGCCTAAGTCCATTGCAATTTCTTGCTGTAATGAAAAAAATCCCATTTTTCTTTCGTTTTTTTAGTTTTTCTTAAAACCACTGCTCAATAGCAGTATCGTAATGACTGCTTACTCCGAAAGCGCGCTTTGCAAACATCTTGCGCTGTTCGCGTGTAGTCTCTGCGCCTTGAGCATTAAGAATGTCGAGCAGTACGCCGTACTCCTTCTTGCTGGGTACTATCACCACGTCATTGAAGTTCTTTGCTGCTGCACGTATCAGCGATATGCCGCCGATGTCTATCTTCTCTATTATGTCCTGTTCAGAGCTGTCGGGGTTAGCAACGGTCTGCTCAAAGGGATAGAGGTCAACAACGACGAGGTCAATTTCAGGAATTTCGTATTCCGCCATTTGTTTCTTGTCGCCCTCGTTGTCGCGACGTGCCAGTATTCCTCCGAACACCTTCGGGTGAAGCGTCTTCACGCGTCCTCCAAGTATTGAAGGGTATGTTGTCACACTCTCTACCGTCTGGCACTCATAGCCTAACGACTCAATAAACGACTGGGTACCACCAGTAGAGAGGAATTTCACCCCCTCGTCGTTCAACTTCTTCAGCAGTTCTTCTAGTCCGTCCTTGTGGAATACAGACACCAATGCAGTCTTGATTCTTTTCTTCTCTGACATAGTATTTTTTGTTACTTGTTATCTCCCATCAATTGTGGTTGCAAAGGTAATCATTTAGTATAACACTGCCAAATTTTCTTTTTAGAAAAAAGAATGAGGGGCATCTATTATTGACGCCCCTCAATTCGTATAGTCTTAGTCTGAGAAAATTCCCGGAGTTTTTACTCCTCTTCTTCCTCAACAGCCCACTTGTCTTTCTTCGTTCCGAAGATGTCCACATCTTCCATGATGTACTCACCCTTACTCAGTGGGTTGGTGATAGGTTCGTCGGTCTTCTGAAGACTTGCTGCTATCATCTGCTGCAGTTCTATTGCCTGCACGTCAGTATTTGGCTTAATATATTTTTTCATTTTTGTAAATTCTTAATTTGTTAATCAGCTTCCTGTAACCCCTCCCTCGGGAGGGGCTGGGGAGGGGTTTTTATTTTCTCACGAACTTTTTACCATTCACAATTACAATACCCTTATAGTCCTTGCCAACCTTCTGACCAGCGAGGTTATATACGGTACCGCTAACTTCTGCTGTCTCAACAGCCTTGATTGAAGTTGTTTCGTTCTCCTCGTCACCGATAACGAATGGGAGGAAGTCAACAGCGTTAGCCAATAAAGATGCAGGAATGAACGCCTTGTCGTCTGTCATATTAGCAACACCTGCAGCATTGAGTTTTCCAAAACCAACAACGGTGTTACCGCCATCAATCCATGTTCCTAATGCATAGTCACCAACAGCAGCTGTCTCATCGTTAGCAGTCTTAGACTTCAACATGTTTGTCTCAATAGCTGCAGCCTCAGACTTCGGTGTCATTGTGTAAGAACCTGTAGGAGCATTAACAACGACAGGAGTGTTAGCAGGAGCCTCAGTAATCTGAGTCAGCTGGATGCTACTCTCAGCACTTGTTACCACATAGACTTTAGCATTAGCGTCAAAAGTTACGGGATAATTCGGAGTAGTTGTCGTTGCCCACTCGGCAGAGGTGACTTCTACCTTAGAAACGGCTGTTACAGCATACTTTGTAAAGCCTGTATCACCACCTGTCTGATTACTTTCAATCATAATCATACAAGGAGCTGTCGCATTGAGTTCAATATCAATTGACTCATTTTCGGCTGCTGATTTTGTTGGCTTAGCAAGTTGCACACCGTTACGATATACCTTTATGTCTCTTGCTCCTGTAGAGCCGGATGTGAGAGTCAACTTAACCGCTGGTCCAATAAAGAAATACATACGAGTATTACCCTTTGCAATACGCCTATTGCTTGCTTCATCAACCTTCTTCGCAATCTTAACACCTTTCTCTGCATCGAAACCATATGGGTTAAATGCCCAAATAGGAACAGCATCAAAGATCGTAGTTGCTATATCACCGGTAACTGTAAGAGGAGGAATTGCACTCTTTGTAATAGTATAGACGCCCTTTGTTATTCCGTCCTCAGCTGTCACAGTGAGTACGTCACCAACAATAGCGTATGTAGCATCTGAAGAAATTACTATTGAACTTTCGTTAATTGTTGGTTCGCTCTCACCATCCAGATATGGAACGGTAACCGTAGCTGCGCCCTCAGACAATGTACCGATAGCACCATAAGCACCATTCGAGAACTTAATATTAGTCAGTTCGCAATCTTTCTTACCTGTTACAGTTATTGTCTGAACAGCACTTTCTGCGTCGGGACTAACTCCATTAGTTGCTACTGCATAGTAGTAGAATGTTCCCATAGCATCGTTTGTAAGGTTCAATACAAGTCCTGTACCTGCTTCTACAGGATTTGTCTTTTCTGCATCGTCACATGAATACCAGGTAACTGTCGGGTCGGGATTACCCTCTACCACTGCTGTTATTGTTGAAGCAGTACCCCTTACGACGTTTGTTGCGCTCGGAGTTACAGAAGTGAATGTAGGAGCTGCTGCTGCAGAAATGGTAATTGTTGCAACGTCTGATTCTACAGAAGCAGGAGTTGGAGTTGCGCTATCTGTTACTTTACAATAGTAGTAACCGGTCGCTGCCGTAGAAGGTGTATAAGAAGCTGAATTTGTACCAACAGCCTGTGGATTTGTCTTCTCAGCATCGCTGCAAGAATACCACTGGTAAGTATAAGGTTCTGTTCCGCCCTGTGCCACAACAGTTAAAGGAGTTGCAGTCGCATTAAGAATATACTCTGCAGATACTGGCTGAGTCTTGATAGAGAGACCGCTTGCAGCAAATGATAATTTTGTCACTTTAACTTCAGATTCATTTGGAACGATATACCATGTTCCGGCAGGGATTATCTTTGTTGCATTTGCTGTGTATGAAGAAACCCCCGCTTCTGAAGCATCTATTGTAGATGATATGTAATATGTTTTATCGGTAGAAACATTTACCGAAACTTCCGTGGCAACTGTCGTTGTAAACTTAATATATTGCGTTCCCTTACTTTTTATTCTTGCTTCTGTATTAGAACAAGGTTTATAGTCTGAATTTAAAAGAAGTTCAATACCATCCAGTTTGGCTAAAGTATTAGACTTCGCACAAGCTCTTCCCTTATTAAAGTTTAGTTCGTAGCCCGGTTCACCCGCAGTTGGAAGAGGAGTCCCAGACTCAACTGCTTCTATCTGATAATATTGAATATTTGTTGAATTTACATAAAAGAAAATAGTACTATTTTTCGTGTTAGTTGTTTCATATTCTAAAATGGTTGCAGTTTTGGAAGCTACGTTTTTGGTCGTTATATGTGATTCGCTCGTTTCGCCTTCCTTTACTTCACTAATGTATAATTTCTTTTCACTATTATTTGTATTATACACATATAACTTTATTTTTGTTGCGGTAGATTTGACGTCATACGCGAAGTGTTTTTTAAAATCTACTGTTCCAGTAATTGCAGACTGAGTTCCGCTGTTTCTCACATAACCCAATAATGAATTTCCTTCAAATACTATCGGATTATTACTTCCATCTAAAACTAAATTCTGTTCTACACGGAAATCTGATGTCAATGTTGGTGTATCACCAGTTCGATCTACCATATAATAGGTAGCATCCGCCCACGCCCCGGTCACAGCCACGACGAGCAAAGTTAAAATAGATAAAAGTTTTTTCATGTTGTTTTAAGTTTTAATTGTTATTATTTTAGTAGTTAGTATTCAAATATCGGTACAAAGTTACAAAACATTTGGGAAACAGCAAAACAATTTCCTAACTTTTTTATTTACTGAATTGGTGTAACAATCCTTTCAACATCCTCTATTAAACGTTTGGCAGAAGCTCCAAGGAGACCAAGGTTGCGCGTTCTTCTGTTGTCAGACTCATAATAACACCTTCTTATCGCGTTCAACATTCTTGTAGAAAGGTAAAAAACTCCATTCCGCCCACTGCTTCTTTGTGTAAATATGAGGGGTGATTTCTTCACCCATCTCCCATCCTAATTCTCGAAACGGGTAGGTAATATCATAGTCGTCAGCAACGAGTTTTGGTTTATCAAGTAAAATCAGAAGGTCCCAATCAGAAGTTTCTTTTGATTCACCTCTTGCTCTTGAGCCATAGAGTAGAAGATTGCTACCAGAAGGCAGAACCATACGACCTACATCCCTAATTTTATCAATAACCTCTAATTGTTTCATAAATTATCACATTTCTATGGGACAAAGTTACAAAAGATTTTGGAAACCACAAAATAATTTCCTTATTTTATTTCAACTTCTGCCGCAAATTTCGAGGGTGCGAGGGATGAGAATAGTAACAGCCTCCCCCAACCCCTCCAAAGGGAGGGGAGTTCAGAAGCGCATAAAGCATATCTCTCTCCTCTCTCCTCTCTCCACTACATTATATATACTCCAAGGTAAAAGTACGCCACTTTTGGGGTAAAAGTAGGCTACTTTTGGTGTAAAGTGCTTTGGTGCTGAAGTCGTAACAAGCCTACTTTTACTGCATTTTACTGGTTTTCGTTGTGTCTTACCCTGAAAAACGTTGAATAAAAAACAGCGTTTTAAGATGGAGACAAAAGAAGTTTTAGAATTATCAGAGTTACAGGAACTCGCATTGAGAC